>JAZKCW010000083.1:0-40185 GCA_040387895.1 Gemmatimonadota bacterium | reverse complement strand
ACGCTCAAGGGCAAGCGCGATCGCAATCCGCCGAAGAAGCACGGGAACCTGCCCCTGTGAGCCCGCTGTTCCGGAAGGTCCTCATCGCCAATCGCGGCGAGATCGCACTGCGCATCATTCGCGCGTGCCAGGAGCTGGGTATCCCGACGGTGGCGGTGTACTCGGACGCGGATGCGCGTGCACCGCACGTGCGCGAGGCCGATGAGGCGGTGAACGTCGGCCCCGCACCGTCGGCGCAGAGCTACCTGCTCGGCGACCGGCTCATCGAGGTTGCCAAGCGCACTGGCGCCGAAGCCATTCATCCGGGCTACGGATTCCTGTCGGAGCGCGCCTGGTTTGCGCGCAACGTGCGCGAGGCGGGGCTCGTCTGGGTCGGACCGCCCGCGGAAGCCATCGAGGCGATGGGCTCCAAGACAGCCGCACGCCAGCTCGTCACTGCGGCCGGCGTGCCTGTGGTACCGGGCACGACGGAATCCATCCGTGATGCGGACGAGGCCATCGCGATTGCCGAGACCTTTGGCTTTCCGGTGCTGCTCAAGGCGGCCGCGGGCGGCGGTGGCAAGGGCATGCGCATCGTGCGATCCGCCGACGAACTCGCGAGTGCGCTGGCATCGGCCAAGCGCGAGGCGCAGAATGCGTTCGGCGATGATGCGGTGTACATCGAGAAGTACATCGAGGGCCCGCGGCACGTGGAGGTGCAGGTGCTGGCGGACAGCCACGGCAACGTGATCCATCTCGGTGAGCGCGAGTGCTCGGTGCAGCGCCGCCACCAGAAGATGATCGAGGAAGCGCCAAGCGTCGCGGTGACGGCGGTCCTGCGCAAGCGCATGGGCGACACCGCCGTGGCGGCGGCACGCGCTGCCGGATACGTGAACGCGGGCACCTGCGAGTTCCTGCTCGATCGCGAGGAGCAGTTTTATTTCCTCGAGATGAACACGCGCATCCAGGTGGAGCACCCGGTCACCGAACTGGTGATGGGTCTCGATCTCGTCCAGTGGCAGCTGCGCATCGCTGCCGGCGAACAGCTGCCGTTCGGGCAGCGCGAGTTCACGCCGCGCGGCTGGGCCATCGAATGCCGCATCACGAGCGAGGACGCATTCAACGGATTCCTCCCGTCGACCGGGCGCATCGACTACCTGCACCTGCCGACCGGCCCCGGTGTGCGCTGGGATGGAGGCATCGAATCGGGCAGCGAGATCGGCCTGTACTACGATCCCATGCTCGCCAAGCTGATCGTGCATGCGCCGACACGCGCACTCGCGATCGCGCGCATGCGGCGTGCGCTGCTCGAGCTCACCATCGACGGAGTGGAAACGTCGCGCGGTTTTCACCTGCGGGTGCTCGACCACCCCGAGTTCCAGAGCGGCGACATCTCCATCCAGTGGCTCGAGGACCGGCTGCCGGAGCTCACGAAGCCGAGTGAGGACGATGACGCGGTACGACTCGCGGCCGTGACCGCGGCGCTGATCGCGCACGAGGAGCGCACCGTGGGGCGTGCGCCAGCTGCCACTGGCGCGAGCTCGTCGGCGAACGGCTCGCCGTCCGCTGGAGAGGGCACAGCAGTCGCTGGTGCGGGGTGGGCGGCGCTTGCCCGCATCGACGGGCTGCGGTCCCGCTGATGCGGCCACCGCGTTCGCGCCGCTCGTCGTCGCGAAAGGATAGCGTCCCGCTGCGGGAGGCTCCGCGAGAGTCGCAGGGCGTGCTGCGCGTCGACAGTATCGCCGCTGGCGGTGACGGCGTCGGGCGGATCGAAGGCATGGTGTGCTTCACACCGCGCACGGCGCCGGGCGACAGCGCGCAGGTGGCCTATGTGTCGCACGCCAAGCATGCCCGCGGACGCGTGCTGCAGCTGCTCGAGAGCTCGAGCAGTCGTGTCGAGCCACGCTGCCATCACTACGTGCAGGACCGCTGCGGCGGCTGTCAGTTGCAACACATCGCCGACGATGCGCAGCGCACTGCGCGCCTCGGCATCGTGAACGACGCGCTGCGCCGGATCGGCAAGCGCGACGCCACTGTCACCGATCTGGTCACCGGCAGCAGCTGGGAATATCGCACGCGCCTCACGCTCACCCTCCATCGACGCGGTCGTGGGTTCGTCGGCGGATTGCATCCGTACGACGACCCTTCCCGCGTCTTCTCGCTCACCGAGTGTCCGATTTCCCATCCGGCCCTCGTCACGGCGTGGCTGGCAATGGTGCCGCTGCTGCCCGGGCTGCCAGTCTCGGATCGACTCCGTGTCGCACTGCGACTCGCCGGAGCGCTTCCGGAGGGCGAGGGCGAGACGTCCCGTGTCTCCATCGTGATCGAAGGCGGCAAGGAATGGCCGCACGCGAGCGAATGGGAGACATCGTTGCGCCGGGCATTTCCCGCATTGCATGGCGTGTGGTGGAAGCGCGAGGGCACCGTGCTGCACACGGGATCCGCGGCGCCCTCGGCCGCGGTGGCCGTCCGCGAGCGCGGGCACGTGGACGATCTCGCGCCGGAAGGCAGCGAAGCATTCGAGGCCCTCGCGTTCGCGCAGGTCAACCGTGACGTGGCCGAGCAGTTGCGGGGCTTCGTGCTCGGGCAGGTGCTGACGTACGAGCCGGCCCACGTGGTCGACGGCTATGCCGGGACTGGGCTGCTGAGCGAGGGGCTGGCGGCTGCCGGTGTGCGCGTCACCGCAATCGAGAGTGACCCATCGGCCACGGCCGGTGCGACGGCGCGACTTGCGGCCTTCACGGGTGCTCGCGTGATCACCGATCGTGTGGAGAGCGCACTGCCGGGCGTGCTGCCGGCTGATGTCGTCGTGCTCAATCCGCCCCGGCGCGGCGTCGATCCGGGCGTCACGGGACTGCTGGCCGGAGGAGCTGCCCGCGGCGTGCGCGCGATCGTGTACGTCAGCTGCGACCCGGCCACGCTCTCACGGGACCTCACCCGGCTCCCCGCCTGGCGCATCGCTGCGCTGCGGTGCTTCGACATGTTTCCGCAGACGGCTCACGTGGAGACCGTATGTGTGCTCACCCCGGAGGTGCCGTGAAGTACGTCGTCGAAGTGAATGGCAGGCGCATCACCGTCGACATCGACGGTCCGACCGTCACGGTCGAAGGCGTCGCCTACCAGGCATCCCTGTCGCCGGCAGATGGCACGCCCGTCCGGCTGGTGCGGGTAGGCGAAGCGGTGCATCGCGTGCTGGCACGGCGGGGCGAGAATCGCGGCCGCTGGGCGCTCGATCTCGACGGGACCCGTTTTGAGGTCGAGGCCCTCGACGAGCGGATGCGCGCCATCCGTGACCTCACCGCGGCCGCGGAGGTGTCGTCGGGACCCGCGCCCCTGCTCGCGCCGATGCCGGGCCTGGTGGTGCGCGTGAACGTGGCCGTGGGCGACGAGGTGAGCGCGGGGCAGGGCCTGGTGGTGGTGGAAGCGATGAAGATGGAAAACGAGCTGCGGGCGGTCGCGCCCGGCCGGGTCCTGGCGGTCCGCGCCACCCCGGGGACGGCCGTCAACAAGGGCGCCATCCTCGTGGAGCTGGGTGCCCTCGAGTAGGGCCGGTCAGATTGACACACGCCCGAAGGTTGGCTAACCTACGAGTCTGTCTCAATTTCCGTGAAGAACGCCCGCGTGATTTACCGGGACCGTCCCGCGAAATCCGACCGCGATCACGAGACAGGGCGTCGCGGGCAGAAGAATTCTGGTTCGATTACTCAGCATGAAGACCTATAGCGCGACGCCGACGGATATCGATCGGCAGTGGTACATCGTGGACGCCGAAGGGATGGTGCTTGGCCGGCTCGCGTCGGAAATCGCCAAGATCATCCGTGGCAAGCACAAGCCGATGTACACGCCGCACATGGACACCGGTGACTTCGTCATCGTGATCAACGCGTCCAAGGTGCAGGTGACCGGCCGCAAGGCGGAACAGAAGACCTATTTCAGCCACACCGGCTACATGGGTCACGAGAAGCACACCCCGTACGCCTCCGTGCTGGCCAGCCACCCGGAGCGCATCATCGAGAAGGCCGTCTACGGCATGTTGCCCAAGACCGCACTCGGTCGGCAGGTGCTCCGCCGCAAGCTCCGCGTGTACGCGGGTGCCGATCATCCGCATGTCGCGCAGACGCCGTCAGCGCTGACGTTTTCCAACGCTGAGGCCAAGTAATGTCCGAACAGATCAACTCCGTCGGTCGTCGCAAGGAAGCGGTGTGCCGCCTCTATCTCACACCCGGCTCGGGCAAGTGGGACGTGAACGGCCGTACGCTCGGTGACTATTTCCCGCGCCCGACGCTCGTCTCGGCAATCCAGCAGCCGTTCACGCTGACCGATACACTCGGTCGCTTCGATGTGAAGGCGCGCCTCGATGGCGGTGGCATGTCGGGTCAGGCGGGCGCCGTGCGCCTCGCCATCGCTCGCGCACTGGTCAAGCTCGACGAGTCCAACCGCAAGAAGCTGCGCGAGTTCGGCCTCATGACTCGCGATGCACGTGAAGTCGAGCGCAAGAAGCCGGGTCGTGCCGGCGCTCGCAAGCGCTTCCAGTTCTCCAAGCGCTAGTCCCGGTCTGCTGCTGCGCGAGAGCCCGTCGCGCAGCAGCAGTCAGCGGTTCCCGCAGTACCCCGTTGGTTCGCAGTCGCAGTTCAGAGCAATTCATCGCAGTTCATCGCAGTTCATCTCTCACGCTTCCCGAGTCCCGCGCGGGTGCCATGGTCGGTCCGACCAGGTCGCACGGAACGCTGACGGCAGCGGACGATTTCAAACCTCAAGCAGGCCACATCACATGACTAGTCCGTCCCTCGAGCAGCTGCTCGCCGCGGGCGTCCACTTCGGGCATCAGACCCGTCGCTGGAACCCGAAGATGCGCCGGTTCATTTTCGCCGAGCGCAATGGCATTCACATCATCGACCTGCAGAAGACGCTCCGCCAGATCGACCTGGCGCAGAAGCTCGTCCGCGAGGTCGTGTCCCGTGGCGATCACGTCCTGTTCGTCTGCACCAAGCGCCAGCTCGCCGCCATCGTGCAGGCCGAGGCCGAGCGCTGCGGCGGCATGTTCGTGACCGAGCGTTGGCTGGGCGGTATGCTCACCAACTACCAGACCGTCAAGAAGCAGGTCCGCAAGCTCAAGGAGCTCGAGGCCGGCGCGGAAGACGGCACGCTCGCGAACTACACCAAGAAGGAACAGCTGCTGATGTCGCGGCAGCGCGAGAAGCTCGGCAAGTACCTCTCGGGCATCAAGACGATGAACCGGCTCCCGGGCCTGCTGTTCATCATCGACTCGAAGAAGGAGCGCATCGCCGTCAGCGAAGCCAACAAGCTCGGCGTGCCGATCGTCGCCATCGTCGACACGAACGCGGATCCGGACCTCATCACGGTGCCGATCGCCGGTAACGACGATGCCATCCGCTCGGTCGAGCTGATCGCCAAGGCCGTCGCCGACACGATCATCGAGGCCCGCGCATCCGCGCCCGCCCGTCCGTCCGACGAGGATCAGGAGAGCTACACGTTCAGCTCCGACAGCGGATCGGCTCCGGCCGGTCGCGATCGCAACGATCGTGGTGACCGTGGAGACCGTGGTGGCGATCGTGGACAGGGCCGTGGCCAGGGTGGCGGACAGGGTGGCGGTCAGGGCGGTCAGGGTGCCGGTGGTGCCGGCGGTGCGGCCAGCGAGGGCGAGAAGCGTCGTCGTCCCCGCCGCCGCGCCAAGCCGGAAGCCATTGCTTCCCTGCGCAAGCCGGGCTCGGACGATGTCGCGCCCGACGCCGTGGCCATCGAAGGCATGCCGGTCGATCAGGCCATCGCCGATGGCGATCATGCCGTGAAGAGCACCGACGCAGTTGCGCCGATCGTGGAGGCCGTGCAGGCCGGCGTTGGCGGCACCGAGGCGCAGGTCGACCGCACCGCAGGCACGCAGGAGTAGTCGCGACGATGGAGTCGGGGGGCAGCGGCCCCCCGGAGCAGTGGCAGGACCGCGACGCCGCCGGCTTCAACCGGCGGCGTTCGTGCGAAAAAGGAGTGACCATGGCATCATACGAACATCTTTCGAATACAGGGCGCCGCGATGAGCACAACGATCTCCGCCAAGACAGTTTCTGAACTTCGCCAGCGCACCGGCGCGGGCATGATGGATTGCAAGAAGGCCCTCGAGGAGACGGGCGGCGACATGGACGCCGCCGTCGAGTATCTCCGCAAGAAGGGCATGGCCAAGGCCGACAAGCGCGCCGACCGCAGCACCAGCGAAGGCATCGTCGGTGGCGAGATCCTGAACGACGGCGCCTCGGGCGTACTCGTCGAAGTCGCGTGCGAGACCGACTTCGTCGCACGCAACGAGGACTTCCAGAAGTTCGTCGCTTCCCTGGTTTCCCAGCTCGCCGGCTCGAAGGCGACGGACGCGGACACGTACCTCGCCGAGCCGTTCCACGGCGACACCAGCCGCTCGGTCTCCGAGTACGTCAAGGAGACGTCGGCGAAGACGGGTGAAGCCGTCAACGTGAAGCGCGTCGCGCGCTACGACGCTGGCGAGAATGGCCTCGTCGGCATGTACCGCCACCACAACGGCAAGCTCGGTACGCTGGTGCAGATCACGGCCCCCTCGGCCGACGTCGCGCGCCACGAGGCCACGCGGGAGCTCGTGAAGTACATCGCGGAGCACGTCGCCGCGTCCGCGCAGACGATCGCCGTCGACCGCACCGGCGTGTCCGCCGACAAGCTCGAGAGCGAGCGTCGCGTGGCGGAAGGCCAGGCCCGCGAGGCCGGGAAGCCCGATGCGATGATCGACAAGATCGCGACCGGCAAGGTCGAGGCGTTCCTCAAGGACGTCACGCTCATGCCGCAGCCGTGGGTGCGCGATCCGGCGCTCACGATCACGCAGCTCGTCGCCGAGCATGGCAAGCGCGCCGGTGGCGCCGTGACGGTGGACAAGTTCGTGCGGATCCAGCTCGGCGCCGACTGAGTGCACCCGTGAGCGAACCGCTCCGCTATCAGCGCGTCCTGCTCAAGCTGTCCGGCGAGGCTCTCGCCGGCGGCAAGGGCGTGGGATTCGATTTCGACAGCATCGGATTCTTCGCCGACCAGATTCTCGGAGTGACTGGGATGGGTGTCGAGCTGGGCCTCGTCATCGGCGGTGGCAACATCGTCCGCGGGTCGCAGCTGTCCCAGATGGGCATGGACCGCGTGAACGCGGATTACATGGGCATGCTCGGTACGGTCATCAACGCCCTGGCGCTGCAGGATGTCCTGGAGAAGAAGGGCGTCGACACGCGCGTCATGACGGCCATTCGCATGGAGGAGCTGGCGGAGCCGTACATCCGCCGGCGCGCCATCCGCCATTTCGAGAAGGGGCGGACGGTGATCTTTGCCGCGGGCACCGGCAACCCGTATTTTTCGACGGACACGGCGGCCGTGCTGCGCGGCATCCAGATGAAGGCCGATGTGATCATCAAGGCCACCAGCGTCGACGGCGTCTATTCCGCGGATCCGAAGAAGGACCCGAATGCCGTGCTCTACGAGACCATCAGCTACCGGGACGTGATGCTCGAGGAGCTGCGGGTGATGGACCAGACGGCCATCACGCTGTGCAAGGAAAACCAGTTGCCGCTGATCGTGCTCAACATCAACAGCCCCGGTGCCATCGCCCGTGCCGTGCTGGGCGACCGCATCGGGACACTCGTCTCCTGAGAACCGTATGACCACCATTGCGCAGATCCTGAGCAACAGCAAGACCGGCATGGAGAAGGGCCTCGAGAACTCGAAGCGCGAGTTCTCCGGCATCCGGTCGGGCAAGGCGTCTCCCAACATGCTCGACTCCATTCGTGTCGAGGCGTACGGCTCGATGGTGCCGCTCAACCAGGTCGCCAGCGTCTCTGCGCCGGAGCCGCGCATCCTGATCGTCACCCCGTTCGACAAGGGGCAGGCCAAGGCGATCGAGAAGGCCATCCGCGAATCCGAGCTCGGGCTCGACCCGGCGCACCAGAGCGGCGTGATCCGCGTGCCGCTGCCGTCGATGAACGAGCAGCGCCGCAAGGAGCTGGTGAAGGTGCTCAACACACTCGCCGAAGACGGCCGAATCGTGATCCGCCACGCGCGCACGGATGCGCGCGACAAGATCAAGAAGCTCGATGGCGTCTCCGAGGACGACAAGAAGAAGGCGGAGAAGGACCTGCAGAAGCTGCACGACGACTTCATCGGCAAGCTGGACGCGATGGTGAAGGTGAAGGAAGTCGAACTGATGGAAGTCTGATTCCGCGTCGCGGATCGGACCCTCGTGCGCTCGATTTCAACAGACCCCATGCCTGACTCCGAATCGGATCTGCTTGCGCGCCTCCGCGTGCACGGAGCCGTGCCGCGGCACATCGCGATCATCATGGATGGCAATGGCCGCTGGGCGCGCGAGCGTCACATGCCGCGGCCATTCGGCCATCGGTCGGGCATGAAGGCCGTGCGCGCCGTGGTCGAAGGGTGTCTGGAAGCCGGCGTGGAATGGCTGTCGCTCTTCGCCTTCTCGCAGGAGAACTGGCAGCGTCCGGAGACGGAAGTCTCGGCGCTGATGTCGCTGCTCGAGGAGTACATCGCGCGCGAGGCGGAGGAGCTGCGCGCGCAGGGTGTACGTGTGCGCGTGCACGGCAGCATCGAACGCCTCAACGCGCCGGCCATGGCCGCGGTCGAACATGTCATGCGCGCGACGGCCTCCGGCACCAAGCTCGGGCTCAACCTGTTCATCTCGTACGGCGGGCGGGCGGAGCTCGTGCGCGCGGCGCAACTGCTCGCGGCCGAGGTGAAGGCCGGAACGCTGGCGCCCGAGGACATCGACGAAGCGGCGTTTCGCGACAAGCTGTTCACGGCCGGCTGCCCCGATCCCGACCTGCTCATTCGCACCTCCGGTGAACGCCGGCTGTCGAATTTCCTGCTCTGGCAGGTCGCATACGCGGAGCTCTACATCTCGAACGTGCTGTGGCCCGACTTCGGTCGCGCCGCACTCTACGAGGCGATCCTGGACTTCCAGGGCCGCGACCGGCGCTTCGGCCGAGTCTCTGCGTAACCGCACGGAGGCCGCGCGATGAGCGAGCTGCTTCGCCGCGTCATCGTCGCGCTGATCGGCGCTCCGATCGCGCTGCTCGTCATCTGGTTCGGCGACGCGGCACTCGCGACGCTTGCGAGCGGACTGGCGGCCATCGCCGCGTGGGAGTTCTTCCGCATCGCGCGTGAGGCCGGACACACGCCCATGGTGCCGGTTGGTGTGGGCTTGTCGGCGCTCGTGCCGCTGCTGACGCACGCGCACTATCTCGGTGTGCTGCAGATCCCGCTCTCGGCACTGCCGCTCGTCGTGCTCGCGCTGCTGGCCGTTGCACTGTTCACGCGCGCGACGGCCGACCGGCCGATCGGCGCCGTGGCGACGACGGTGCTCGGCGTCGCATACACCGGCGTCACGTTGAGTTTCGTGTACGCGCTGCGCTACTTCGGCTACGCCGTCGGCGACGTGGCCGGCGCGCTCGTGGTGATTCTGCCCGTCATCCTCACGTGGGCCAGCGATGTCGGCGCGTACTTCGCCGGCCGCGCGATCGGCGGCCCGAAATTGATGCCCTCCGTCAGCCCGGCGAAGACCATCTCCGGTGCCGTCGGGGCGATCGTCGCGACGGTGCTGGTCTGCTGGCTGTTCGTGCAGTTCCTGCTCGTGCCCTATGCGCAGCTCGCGTTCACGCCGCTCGGCCTGCTGTTGTTCGGTGTCGGCATCAGCGTGACCGCGCAGATCGGCGACCTGGTCGAATCGCTGTTCAAGCGCGAGGGCGGGGTGAAGGACAGCGGAACGCTGTTCCCGGGGCATGGCGGAGTGCTCGACCGGCTGGATTCGCTGTTCTTCGTGTTGCCGGTTGCCTTCGCGCTGTACGGCTGGTTGCTGATCGCCGTGCCGACGTGACCAGTAGCGGCAGGCATGGCACCGTGGGTGTCGCCGTGCTCGGGTCGACCGGATCCATCGGGGTGAGCGCGCTGCGCGTGCTCGAGCGGCAGGCCGCGCGCTTCACGCCCGTCGCACTGACGGCCAACGCGAATCGCGCCGCGCTGGCCTTGCAGGTCGAGCGGTGGAAACCGGCGTTCGTCGGTCTCGTGAGCGACCGGCCCGGCGAGAGCGGAGCCTGGGCTTGCGGGCCTGAGTGTCTCGTGGAAGCCGCGACGCGCGATGACGTCGGCATCGTCCTCAATGCCGTGGTGGGTGCGGCGGGATTGCCGGCGACGCTTGCGGCGCTCGCACATGGCAAGCGCGTCGCGCTCGCGAACAAGGAGACGCTCGTCGTCGCCGGCGACATCGTGACTGCGGCGGCGCGTGCGCATGGTGGGGAGCTCGTCCCCGTCGACAGTGAGCACTCCGCCATCCTGCAGTGCCTCGCGGGCCGACGGCCCGAGGAGGTGCGTCGCCTGGTGCTCACCGCATCCGGTGGCCCGTTCCGGCAGTGGAGCGCGGACCGCATCGCGGGCGCCACCGTGCAGGATGCACTCAAGCATCCGACGTGGCAGATGGGCAGCAAGATCACCATCGACAGCGCGACGCTCGCGAACAAGGCGCTCGAGGTGATCGAGGCCCACTACCTGTTCGGCGTTCCGTACGACCGCATCGACGTCGTGGTGCATCCGCAGAGCATCGTGCACTCGTTCGTCGAATTCGTCGATGGCAGTGTGCTCGCGCAGATGGGTGTGCCGTCGATGGAACTGCCGATCCTGTTCGCGCTGACGTGGCCCGATCGCGTTCCGGACCACGGGTTGCCCGCGTTCGATCCGGTCGCGATGAGTGGCCTGACATTTGAAGCGGTTCGCCGAAGCGAGTTTCCGATGCTCGATCTCGGAATCGGAGCGGGCCGCGCCGGCGGTGCGTCGCCGGCCATTTTCAACGCGGCGAACGAGGAGTCGGTCGCACGGTTCCTGACGGGCGAACTGACGTTCGGCGGGATCGCGGACGGCGTGTCGGCCGCCCTGCAGGCGCTCGCGGGCCTGCCGGGGACCAGCCTGCCGGACCTGCTGGCCGCCGACGCTGCAGCGCGACAGTTCATCCGGAACCGCCTTTGACGCGCGACGGTATTTGCTGAGCAGCAGCGTGCGCCACTTACAGCACGGCGAACCGAAGGATATGCTGCCGCAGAGCCTCTGCGGCGCGACCATGTGTGTTCAGGTGAGGTGTTGTCGTCCATGAAGTCGATCGCGTCGATGCTCGCCCCGTTTCTGGTCTTCGGGCTCGTGGTGTTCGTCCACGAGCTCGGACATTTTCTCGCCGCCAAGATGGCCGGCGTGTACGCACCGGTCTTTTCGCTGGGCTGGGGGCGCCGCCTGTTCGGCATCCGGCGCGGCGAGACCGACTACCGGGTCTCCCTCATCCCGCTTGGCGGCTATGTGCGCATGGCCACCCGGGAGGACGATGCCATGGCGGGCATCGAGGGCGGCGCCGACCGCGGCTCGCTCGACCCGCATGAGCGTCCGGCGCACGTGGCGCCGGGTCTGTGGGATCCCAACGCGATGGCGCCGTTCGGCCCCAAGGCCGTGCCACCCGACCGCTGGGTCGAGAACAAGTCGGTCCCGGCGCGCGTGTTCATCCTGTCGGCCGGTGTGCTGATGAACATCCTGCTCACGATCGTGGTGTCGAGCTGGATCTTCTTCTCGTACGGCACCTACCTGCCGACCGCCTCGCTGCCCGCCGTCGTCGACTCGGTGACGGTCGGGTCCTCTGCGGCGGCCGCAGGAATTACCGGGGGTGACAGCATCGTCGCCATCGACGGCATGCCGGTGAAGTTGTGGAGCCAGGTGTTCGAGAAGGTCGAGAAGTCATCGGGTGCGCCACTGCGCGTCGAAGTCCAGCGTGGCACCGAGCGTGTGGCGACGACCATCACGCCCCGCATGACGCCGGTCGTCGATCGCCAGACGGGCGACACGGTGTCCGTCCCGCGCATGGGCATCGCCGTTCGCAATCCCCGCGTCGACGTGGGCGCGGCCGAGGCGGTGAAGCTCGGCGCCGGCGCGACGTGGGCGATGACCGCCGAAGTGGGCCGCACGCTCAAGGGTCTGTTTGCAGGCTCGATCTCGACGAAGAACCTGGGCGGCCCGATCGCGATCGCCCGTACGTCGGTGCAGGCGGCCAAGAGTGGTCCCGAGACGCTCTGGTCGCTGATCGCGTTCCTCAGCATCAACATCGCCATCCTGAACCTGATTCCGATCCCCGTGCTCGACGGCGGCCAGATCGTGCTGGTGCTCGCGGAAGCAGTGAAGGGCAAGGCGTTCAGCGGTCGCACGCGCGAGGCCTTCGCGCGTGTGGGAGTGCTGGCGGTGCTGGCACTGATCATCCTCGTGACGTTCAACGACCTGCGCTCGGTCTTCACGCGTTGAGGCGGGTCGTGCTCGTCGCCGCGACGGTGCTGGCCGGCTGCTCGACCTTTCGCGGTCGCGCCGATGCACCAGCCACGACGAACACGGCACGGATCCCCCGCGATGCAGCGCGGTTCGAGATCGAGAGTGTCGACGACAGCACGGCGCGCTTTCGTGCGTTCGAGGCGACGTGGGTGCGGAAGGGCATGATGGTGTACGCGGTCGATCCGGCGAAGCGGGATGCGCTCGTCGCGCGATTGCGCATCACCGGTGCGGACAGCGGTGGGCTGGTTGCGCTCGTGACCGCGCAGGTCACGCGCGTCACGACTGATCACTTCTTGCTGGCCGTCAAGCCGAAGGTGCCCTGGTACCGCACGCGGACATTCTGGCTGGGGATGCTGGGCGGTGGCGTCGCCGGAACCACGGGCGCCGTGATCGCGCGCTAGTGCGCTAATCGACGACTGGTCAATTGCATGAAAGCCGCGCCCTCAGCACGTGCGGTGCGCCGCCGGCACGCAGCGAGACTTCCCGCTTCTCTTCCTTGTACTCCTGGCAGAAAAGCGACGAGATGACCACGCGATACATGCCGGTCGGGAGAAGCGGCGCTGGCACGGCGTCCGCGCGCGTCTCAATGCGGGTGCCGCCTTCATCGAGCGACTCGAAGATCACCTTCGCATTCGGAGGTGACACCTGCATGTCGAGACCAACGCATGCCCGCACGTCGAGTTTGACCTCTCGGACCTCGCCGCGCGAGAGGCGCACGATCGTGTCCCGCTCCGCAGCTGGGCATCCGGTCGGCGGCGCGCCGCGCATGATCGCCTTGACCCGCAGCTGCGACGGGGCGGGGTACTCGTACGTGTAACTCCCGTTGTCGACGAACTTGTTGTCGACGAAGAGCGCGGCGGAGTCAGGCGACGACAGGATGAGCGTGGCACGAGGCGGAGCCAGTGGCCGCACCGGCTCTCGCACCGACGTCACCGGCGAATCCGGCATCCCGAGTGCCGCCGCCTGTTGGCGCGCCGCGCTGTCGTCGACCGTCGGCGCTCCACTGGCCGGCAGCGGCTGAACGCCGAGCAGCGTGTCGCCGCCCGCAGTGAGCCCAGTCGAATCCGGGCCAATCGCGCGGGCGACGAAGCGATCGACGAATCCGTTCTGGGCATTCACGCCCCAGACGCCAGCGACGAACAAGGCGGCAATGCCGGCCGCCCGCGCGGTACGCTTCCAGAGGGGTGCTTCGACCGGAGGCAACGGCACGACCGGGGTCACGTCGATCACCGTCTGCGAGGACGAGTGCGGCGTGAGCATGCTGCCACGGGCGATCGGGGCCGTCGGCAGCGTGGCGAGTGCGTCCGCAAGCTGGATGGCCGTGCTGAAGCGCTCGTTCGGGTCCTTCGCCAGGAGCTGGAGCAGGGTCGCCTCGAACGCGGGCGACAGGTCCGGCACAATGCTGCTCGGTGCCGGCGGTGGCGTCTCCACATGCTGGCGGGCGACCGCGTACCAGTCGTCCCCTTCGAACGGCAGGTGGCCCGTAATGGCCCGGAACAGCGTGACCCCCAGCGAATACAGGTCGCTGCGGCCGTCCAGGTCGAGCCCACGGGCCTGTTCGGGGCTGAAGTAGTGCGGGGTGCCCATGACCTGATTCGTGGCGCTCAGCGACGCGTCGCTCGACAGCGCGCGGGCGAGGCCGAAGTCCGCGACCACCGCCTCGCCGGCCGATCCGATCAGGATGTTGTCCGGCTTGATGTCGCGGTGGATGATGCCGCCCGCGTGCGCGATCGCGAGGGCCGCGGCGACGTCCAGCCCTAACCGCACGACTTCGGGCTCCGGAAGGCGCGTGACGAGCTCCAGGCGGCGTGCCAGCGAGAGGGGCAGGAGGTCCATCGCCACGAACGACGCGCCATCCGACTGCCCGACGTCCCGCACCGTGACGATGTTCGGGTGGCGCAGCCGCGCCGCCGTGGCCGCCTCGCGCCGGAACCGCGCTTCCGCTGCTTCCTGCCCCGCGAACTCCGGGCGCAGGATCTTGAGAGCGACGGGAATCTCCAGGTCGCGATCGATCGCCTCGTATACCCACGCGAACGCTCCGGCTCCGAGGAGGCGGATGACGCGGTATTTGCCGATTTGCCGGCCGAGGTAGCGATCGGGCAATGGTTGGGTCCTTTACACGGGGAGATAAGGTGAGTAAACTGCCATGCTTCCCAGAAATACGCGCTACTTCCTGCGCATGAGCACCCGGCGGCGTGCGCCGAGAATATTACGACGATGGCGTTCGATAAGGCACTCACGATCGATAAGTACCGGGCCCACGAAGGGGACACCGGTTCCACCCGCGTACAGATCGCGATCCTCACGGATCGGATCAACTACCTGACGGGTCACTTCCGTACCCACGCCAAGGACCACCATGGCCGGCGCGGGTTGCTCAAGATGGTCGGCAAGCGTCGCCGGCTCCTTGACTACCTGAAGCGTACTGACGTCCAGGAGTATCGTACACTCGTTCAGAACCTTGGTCTCCGCTACTGAGCGGTACCACGCCTAGTCGTCGCGCGGGGGCACATGTGCCTCCCGCGCGATTTGCGTTTCACAAGAGGTCATTCTTTACATGATGCATCGCATCGAGCGGACGTTCGCCGGTCGCCCACTGGTCATCGAGACCGGACGTATGGCGAAGCAGGCAGCCGGATCCGCCATTGTCCAGTTCGGCGAGACCATGGTGCTCGCCGCCGTGACAGTCAGTGACAATCAGAGCCCCCTCCCGTTCTTCCCGCTCACGGTCGAGTACAAGGAAAAGACCTACGCGGCAGGCAAGATCCCGGGTGGCTTCATCAAGCGCGAAGGTCGGCCCCATGATCACGAGATCCTGGCTTGCCGCATCATCGACCGTTCCATCCGTCCGCTGTTCCCCGAGGGCTTCAAGAACGAAGTCCAGGTGTTCATCTACGTCATCTCCGCGGACCAGGAGAACACGCCGGACGTCCTGGCGCTGCTCGCCACGTCGTTCGCGCTGAACGCGTCGCGCATCCCGTTCTCCGGCCCGATCGGTGGCGTGCGCATCGGCCGCGTGCAGGGCAACTGGGTGCTCAACCCGACGTCCCAGCAGCTCGGGTTCTCGGACATGGAGCTCGTCGTCGCCGGATCGCAGGACAGCATCGTGATGGTCGAAGGCGGCGCGCTCGAGGTGTCGGAAGCCGACGTGCTCGAGTCGCTCAAGGTGTCGCGTGACGGCATCCGCGAACTCATCGCGATGCAGAACGAGCTGCTCGGCCAGTCCGGCGTGCAGCAGCCGAAGATGTCGTGGACGAAGGCCGAGCCGCTCGAAGGCATCGTCGTGCGCGCGAAGGAGCTCGCGTCCGGCAAGATCAGCGAGGCGCTCAACCAGAAGGACAAGCACACCCGCATCGAGTCCGTCGAGCGCGCGAAGAAGGAGCTTGCCGAAGGCCTGCTCACCGAGTTCCCCGACAACAGCAAGGACATTCACACGGCGCTCGGCGACGTGGAGTACCACGAGCTGCGGTCGCAGGTGCTCACGACCGGACGCCGCGTCGACGGCCGCAAGCCGGACGAAGTGCGCGACATCAGCGTCGACACGGGATTGCTCCCGCGCTCGCACGGCTCCTCGCTCTTCACGCGTGGCCAGACGCAGGCGCTCGTCGCCGCGACGCTCGGCACCGCGAAGGATGCGCAGCGCCTCGATACGATCAACGAGGCCGGCGAGACGACCAAGTCGTTCATGCTGCACTACAACTTCCCGCCGTTCTCCACCGGTGAAGTCCGTCCGATGCGCGGCACCAGCCGTCGCGAGATCGGTCACGGCAACCTCGCCGAGCGCGCGCTGCAGGGCGTACTGCCCGACTTCGCCGACTTCCCGTACACGATCCGCATCGTCTCCGACGTGCTCGAGTCGAACGGTTCGTCGTCGATGGCATCGGTGTGCGGTGGTTCGCTCGCGCTGTTCGATGCCGGCGTGCCGATGAAGGCGGCCGTTGCGGGCGTCGCGATGGGCCTGATCAAGGAAGGCAAGAAGTACGCGATCCTCACGGACATCCTCGGCACCGAAGACCATCTCGGCGACATGGACTTCAAGGTCGCGGGCACGAAGGAAGGCATCACCTCCATCCAGATGGACATCAAGATCGAAGGCCTCGATCTGTCGATCATGGAAGAGGCGCTCGCGCAGGCCAAGGAAGGCCGCCTGCACATCCTCGCCGAGATGGACAAGGCGCTCGCCGCGCCGCGCGAGGAGCTTTCGAAGTACGCGCCTCGCATCGTGACGGTGCAGATCCCGGTCGACAAGATCGGTGAGCTCATCGGCCCGAAGGGCAAGAACATCCGCGGCATCCAGGAAGAGACGGGTGCCGAGCTCACGGTCGACGACGATGGTACGGTGACCATCGCCGCGGTCGGTGGCGAGTCGATGGAGCGCGCGAAGCAGATGGTGCAGGCCATCACGGCGGAAGCCGTGGTCGGTGAGTCGTACGAGGGCGTGGTCAAGACCGTCACCGCGTTCGGCGCGTTCATCGAGATCATGCCGGGCACCGAAGCGCTGCTGCACGTGTCCGAGATGAAGCACGAGCGCGTCGAGAAGCCGGAAGACGTGGTCAAGAAGGGCGACCGCGTGACGGTGAAGCTGATCGATCGCGACGAGCGTGGACGCCTGCGCCTGTCGATGAAGGCGCTGCTGCCGCGTCCGGAAGGCATGCCGGAAGAGGCACCGCGTGCCGAGCGCCCGCCGCGCGAGGAGGGCAGCAACGGCGGCCGTGAAGGTGGTGGTCGTGATCGTGGCGGACGGGGTGGCGGTGGTCGCGATCGGCGCTGACGCGCCCGCGCTGACCCGTACGGATCTGCCGAATGGCCTGACCGTGCTCTCGGAAGCAGTTCCGGGAGCACGGTCGGTTGCTTTCGGAGCCTGGGTTCGCGCGGCGACGCTGCATGAGCGTGCGGAGCAGATGGGCGTCTCGCACCTGCTCGAGCACATGGTCTTCAAGGGCACCACGGCCCGCAGCGCGGCGGAGATCGCGCTGTCGCTCGAGACGCTCGGGGGTTCGCTCGACGCGTACACCGAGCGGGAACACACGTCGTACCAGGCGCGCGTGCTCGACGAGCACCTGCACGATGCCACGGCCGTGATCGGAGACCTGATCTTCGATCCACTGCTCCGCGACACTGATCTCAAGCTCGAGCGGAAGGTGATTCTCGAGGAGATCAGCATGGTCGACGACACGCCGGACGACGTGATCTTCGACGTGCACAACCGCGCGCTCTGGGGCACCCACTCGCACGGCTACCCGATCCTCGGCACGCGCGACACCGTGAAGGCGATGCGCGTCGACGACCTGCGGTCGCTGCACGAACGGGCCTATCATCCGGGCCGCATCGTGGTGGCCGCATCGGGCCACATCGAGCACGATGCCTTGCTCGAGTCGCTCGACCGGTCCGGCTGGCTCGCGCGGACGCGTGGCGACATCACCCCATTCGACGTGCCGCCAGCGGCGGCCGAGGCACCGCAGGTGCAGCACGTCGCGCGGAAGGACATCGCGCAGACGCACGTGGTGCTTGGCTCGTCCGCCATCGCGCACGGCGATCCACGCCGTTTCGCGTTCGCGCTGCTCGGCATGCTGCTCGGCGGCGGCATGAGCTCGCGCCTGTTTCAGCGTGTCCGCGAGGAGCTCGGGCTCGCGTACAGCGTCTACACCTTCAATTCGTCGTACGCGGACACGGGTGCGCACGGCGTGTACCTGGCGAGCGCGCCGGAGACGGCGCAACAGGCGGTCGACGCCGTCCGCGAGACGCTCGATCGCGTCGTGCAGGACGGACTGTCGGACGCCGACCTCGCGGCCGGCAAGCGCCAGCTCCGTGGTCAGCTCGTGCTGTCGATGGAAGGTGTGTCGTCGCGGATGTATCGTGCGGCGACGACCGCGCTGTACAACGAGCCGCACCGCTCGATCGACGAGCTGCTGGCGCTCGTCGACGCGATCGACCGTGACACCATTCTCGCTATTGCCCGTGAGTTCTTCGATCCGGCGCGGCAGACGCTCGTGAGTCTCGGGCCCAAAGCCGTCACCTGACCGATCCACCTGCACGTCCATCCCGTTTCCTCACCGCTCGTACCACTGCAAGGACACTCCCCATCATGCGCATTGGCGTACCCAAAGAGATAAAGACCAATGAGAACCGAGTGGCTCTCGTACCGGCCGGCGCGGAAGCGCTGACGGCCGCGGGTCACGAAGTGTTCGTCGAGGCCGGCGCCGGTATCGGCAGCGGGTTCGAGGACTCCGCCTACATCGACGTCGGGGCGAAGATGGTGCCGGACGCCGCGACCGCCTGGGGCAACGCGGAGCTGCTGCTCAAGGTGAAGGAGCCGATCGAGCGCGAATGGCAGTTCCTGCGGCGCGACCTCACGCTCTTCACGTACTTCCATTTCGCGGCCGACGAGGCGCTCACGCGGGCGCACCTGGACAGCGGCGCGACGTGCATCGCCTACGAGACGGTGGAGCTGCCGAATCGCGAGCTGCCGTTGCTCACGCCGATGTCCGAGGTGGCGGGCCGCATGGCCGTCCAGGAGGGCGCCAAGTACCTCGAGAAGCTCTATGGTGGCCGTGGCGTGCTGCTGGGCGGCGTGCCTGGTGTGGCGCCCGCCAAGGTGGTCATCCTGGGCGGCGGCGTGGTGGGCATCAACGCGGCCAAGATGGCTGCGGGACTGGGTGCCAAGGTGGTGGTGCTCGACCTGTCGCTGGAGCGCCTCCGCTACCTCTCCGACGTGATGCCGGCGAACGTCCAGCTGGTGCACTCCAACCGCCACAACATCCTGGAGCAGATCTCCACCTGCGACCTCGTGATCGGCGGCGTGCTCATTCCGGGCGCCAAGGCACCCAAGCTGGTTCGGCGCGCCGACCTGGCGCGCATGCGCCCGGGTGCCGTGATCGTCGACGTGGCCGTCGATCAGGGCGGGTGCATCGAGACCATCAAGCCGACGACGCACGAGAATCCCACGTACGTGGTCGACGGCATCATCCACTACGGCGTCGCGAACATGCCGGGCGCGGTGCCGCGCACGTCGACGCTGGCGCTCACCAATGCGACGCTGCCGTACACGTTGCAGCTGGCGAACAAGGGCTGGAAGACGGCACTCCGCGACAACGGCGCGCTGCTCAAGGGCCTCAACATGTCCGAGGGCAAGGTCACCTATGGCGGCGTGGCGGAGTCGTTCGGCATGACGCTCACGGAACCGGGCACCTGCCTGGCCTGAATCGGAGCCGGTGGTGACGCCAGTCGCGTCACCACCGTTACGCAGCGGGGCCGCGCGCGTCATACGCCGCGGCCTTCAGCGTCTCTGCGCGCCGAACAATCCGGTGTGCTAGGTCACGATACACCAATGGCTTGTTCGCATCTGTCTCCACCGATACCTTACCACCTCGACGCACCGCTCGTTTCTCAATTCGGCGCATTGTCGCCCCTTACCCCCTCGGATGTTCTGGCCCTTCAAGAAGGCGAATTCGTTCTTCCCGGCGAACGCCATTGCCGTCGATCTTGGCACGGCCAACACGTTGATCTACGTGAAGGGCGAGGGGATCGTGCTCAACGAGCCCTCGGTCGTCGCGCTCGACCGAGAGACGAAGAAGATCAAGGGCGTCGGCCTCGAGGCGAAGCGGATGCTCGGGCGCACGCCGGATGGCATCATGGCCGTGCGGCCGATGAAGGACGGCGTCATCGCCGACTTCGACGTGACGGAAAAGATGCTGCGCTATTTCCTCACGCTCGTGATCGACAAGCACGTGTTCAAGGTGAAGCCGCGCGTGATCGTGTGCGTGCCGTCGGGCATCACGGAAGTCGAGAAGCGTGCCGTGCGTGACTCCGCACTCGGTGCGGGCGCCAAGGAAGTGTTCATGGTGACGGAACCCATGGCCGCGGCCATCGGCGTCGGTCTGCCCGTCGAATCGCCCACCGGCAACATGGTGATCGACATCGGCGGTGGCACCACCGAGATCGCCGTTATCGCGCTGTCGGGCATCGTCAGCGACACTAGCATCCGCACCGGCGGGGACGAACTCGACATCGCCATTGTGCAGTTCATGCGCAAGAATTACAACCTGCTGATCGGCGAGCCCACCGCGGAGCAGATCAAGATCCAGATCGGCTCCGCGTACCCGGTCGGCGACGAGCGCGAGATGGAAGTGAAGGGGCGCGACCTCGTCTCGGGGATCCCGAAGACGGTGCGCGTGCACTCGAGCGAGATTCGCGAGGCGATTCAAGAGCCGATCCAGCAGATCATCGACGCGGTGCGTCGCGCGCTCGAGATCACGCCGCCCGAGCTTGCATCCGACATCGTCGATCGCGGCATCGTGATGACCGGTGGTGGTGCACTGATCCGCGGTCTCGATGTCCTGCTCAGCCAGGAAACCGGGCTGCCGATTCACGTCGACGACGATCCACTCACCTGCGTCGTGCGCGGCACAGGCAAGATCCTCGACGACGAGGAGAAGTACTGGTCGGTTCTCACGACCTGAGGACGCGGTGGCTCGAAGCGTCCGCGGAGGGAGCCGGCTCGACTCGGGACTGCTGATCGCCTGTGTCGTCCTGTCGGTGCTCGCGCTCGTCATCAAGGGTGACGTGCGCGATCGCGTTTCTGCCACCCTGCGCACGACGGTGCTGGCGCCGCTCGTCGCACTGGAGAGCCGTTCGGCCGCCATTCGCGCCACGGTCACCTCGCGGCAGGACGTGCTCAACACGCGCGGAGAACTCGCCGTGCGCGCATTGTCCGTGCAGGCGGTGATGGACGAGAACACGGCACTCCGGCGCCTGGTGGGCCTCGGTGCCCGCCTGCGCGACGGGTTCGTCGTGGCGGAACTGCTGCCGACACGCGGCACGAACGACGACTTCACGATCGCCCTGAACGTCGGCACGGGTGTCGGCGTCGCGCCCTATTCGGCGGTGGTGAGCGCGGACGGTCTCGTGGGCATGGTGCGCACCGTCGACGCGAACACGAGCTACGCGATCACGTGGGCGAGCCCCGAGTTCGCCGTGAGCGCGATGAGTGTCGACGAGAGCGCGTTCGGCATCGTGAAGCCGCACCTGGGCACGGGCGCGGACCGCTGGCTGCTCGAGCTACGCGGTGTGCCGTTCCGCGCGAAGGTCGATTCCGGCACCCTCATCGTGAGCGCGGGTCTCGGCGCCACATACCCGCGCGGTATCCCGATCGGCACGGTGCTCAGCGAGCTCACGACGCCCGAGAAGTGGGCGCGCACGTACCTCCTGCGCCCTGCCGTGCTGCCCAAGGCGCTCGGGCCGGTCATCGTGTTGCTCCCGCCACGCTCGGCGCGCGGCGTGAATGGTGTCTGGACGACCGTGACATCGGCGGACAGCGCGGCGAAGGGCGTCGCCACTGCAGGTGATTCCCTCGCGCGCAGCGCGGCGCTCGACGAGCTGGCGGCGCGGCGGGCCGCACTGGACTCGACCGGCGCCGACAGCCTGGCCCGCGACACGACCGTCCTCCGTCGCCCGGTCACGCGCGCCGACAGTGTGCGCGCGGACAGCATCCGGCGTGCCCGGGCCGCCGCGGCGGATACCGGACGTCCGCGGCCGACAGGGCCCCCGCCGGCCGCGGCGCCGCGCGTCGGGCCGCCCCCACCGGGCGACGAGCGATGAGCCGAGCGATGAGCCGAGCGATGACGCGGGCATCGGCATGAGGGCACCTCAGACGCAGTCCGGTGTTGGATCTGCTGTGCGAGCCCTCATCGGGTTCGCGCTGCTGGTTGCCGCGCATTTCGGGATTCGTCCGCTGTTCGGATCACGCGTGATGGTCGATTTTCTCGTGATCGCGGCGCTCTTCGCGGCGGTGCGCATGCGCCCGGGGCTGGCGGCGCTGCTCGGCTTCGCGCTCGGTCTGAGCGCCGACGCGCTGGCCCCGGGATCCTTCGGTGCGGCGACGCTCGCACTCACGGTCATCTCGTTCGCGGCGTCGTGGCTCAAGGCCGTATTCTTCGCCAATCACATCGCACTCACCGGCCTGTTCATCTTTCTGGGCAAGTGGTGCTTCGATGCGATTTACGTCCTGCTCGGCGGTGGCGTGCGCGGGGTTGATCTCGTCGTGCAGCTGCTGCTCTGGACCCCGCTCGCGGCGGCGCTCACGGCCGTCGTGGCAGTGCTCCTGCTGACTATCTTCCGCCCGCTGTATCGCTCCCAGGCAGCGTAACTCATGAAGGGGACATCGTGAGTCATCATCCGAACGAAATCGTGCGACGCGCCCGGGTGGCGCGCGTGCTGCTCGTGCTGTCGTTCGTGGCGCTCTGCTCGGCATTCTTCCGCACGCAGGTGCTGCAGAATGCGCAGTACGTGCTGCGCTCCGAAACGAATCGCCTGCGTGCGGTGCCGCTGCCGGGTGCGCGCGCCGTCATCGTCGATCGCAACGGCGAGACCATCGCAGAGAACTTGCCGGGCTACTCGGTCTCGCTGCTCGTGCCGAATGAAGACTCCTTAAAGTCGGCGCTGCGGGCCCTGAACGCTGTCGTCGAGATCGACTCGCTGCAGCAGAAGAAGGCCGTGCGGGATTTCCGCGCTGCGCCGTCGCGCCCGGCCGTGATCTTCAACGATGCATCATTTCAGGTCGTCTCGGTGCTCGAGGAGCATCGAGTCGACTTCCCGGGATTGCTCATCCAGAGTTCGCCCAAGCGGTACTATCCCGACGGCGAAGCCATGGCGTCGCTCATCGGGTATGTCGGCCTGATCACGGAAGACGAGCTCGCACTGCCGAAATTCGCCGACTACAAGCCGGGGCAGCAGGTCGGAAAGCTTGGGCTTGAATTGCAGTACGAGTCGCAGATTCGAGGGCGGGAAGGGAGTCGCTACGTCGAGGTGGACGCCCGGAATCGTGTCGTACGCGACAACGGCGTTCGCGCGGACGAACCGGCCGAGTCTCCGCCGCCGCTGCGCACCAATCTCGACATGGACCTGCAGCGGTACGCGCACGAGTACTTCGGCGATTCCCTGCGGGGAGGCGTGGTGGCGCTCGACCCGAAAACCGGAGGCGTGCTCGCCCTCTACAGCGCTCCGACCTACGATGCGAACAAGTTCATCGGTGGCGTGTCGAGTGCCTACTACAACAGCCTGCTCACCGACCCGCACAGGCCGCTCGAAAACCGTGCAACGCGCGGACGGTACGCCCCCGCGTCCACGTTCAAGCTCGCCACGGCAGTGATGGGCATGAAGATGGGACTGGTCAACATCAACACACGCATGCCCCAGCCGTGCCGAGGCAGCTATTTCCTGGGCCGCACGTTCAAGTGCTGGGATCACAGCGGGCATGGTGACGTGACCCTCGCCCAGGCCATCCAGAAGTCGTGCGACGTGTACTTCTACCAGCTCGCGTTGCGCATCAAGATGATCAACCTGCTGGCAGGCGGCGTCGCGCTTGGCTTCGGCGAGAAGAGTGGCATCGACCTGCCGGGCGAACTGAAGCCGACGTGGCCGGCAGGCTTCGCGTACTTCAACAAGAAGTACGGCGCGCGGGGCTGGAACCAGTCCGTTGCGTTGAGTCTGGCGATCGGGCAGGCGAACAACGAACAGACGCCGCTCACGATGGCCAAGTTCTACACCGCGCTTGCGACGGACGGCGCCGCAGCCACTCCGCAAATCGTCTCGCGCGATCCGGAACGGAAGCAGATCCTCAATCTCGACCCGGAGCAGCTCAGGACCCTGCAGGTGGCGCTCGCCGAAGTCGTCACGCGTGGAACGGCCGCCGGCGCGCAGATCGAAGGCCTTACGATCGCCGGCAAGACCGGCACCGCGCAGGTGAACGGGCAGGAAGACAACGCCTGGTTCGTTGGCTACGCGCCGGTCGACAAACCACAGATCGTGATCGCGGTGCTGATCGAGGAAGGGTTGCACGGCAGCACGGCCGCCAAGGTGGCCACGAAGCTGATGGAGCGCTTCCTCAAGCGGAAACTCACGCTCAACACGGTGACCGTCGACTGATGCCGATGGCACTGCGGAAGCAGGGCATCGACTACCCCCTGCTGGTGATCGCGCTGTTGCTGTCGACGTTCGGGATCCTGATGGTGTTCTCCGCGGGACAGACCGACATGCCGGCGAACTTCGTGTTGAGTGCGTGGAAGAAGCAGCTCAGCTGGTTCGCCGTGGCGATCGTCGTTGCCTTCACGGTCATGCGCGGCTCGGTGCGGCTCGTGGAGTGGAGCGCGTGGCCGCTCTACATGCTGAGCGTCTTTCTGCTGGTGGTCGTGCTGTTCACCGGCACCGGCGCCGGCACGGCGAGCAGCGTGAAGGGCTGGCTCACCATCGGTGGGGTACGGCTCGGCCAGCCGGCCGAGCTGGCCAAGCTGGCTACGACGCTCATGCTCGCGCGCGTGCTGTCGGCGCAGCGTGAGGCGCCGAAATCGCTGCTCGAATTGTGGAAGCCGCTGCTCGTGGTGGGCATACCGTGGCTGCTGATCATGAAGCAGCCCGACCTCGGCACCGGTATCGTGTTCATCGGGATCTGCTTCGGCATGCTGTACTGGTCCGGCGTCCCCTGGCAGCTGCTCCTCATGCTCGCGAGCCCGGGCATCAGCCTGATCCTCGCGTTCAGCACGGGCGTATGGGGCGCGTGGTTCCTCGTGCTCGTCGCACTCGTGCTCTGGTACCGAACGTACCTGTACGAGGGTGTGATCCTGGTGGTCGCCAACGTGGTGACGGGCGTGGTGGCACCGTCGATATGGGACCGACTCGATACCTACCAGCAGCAACGGTTGCTGATGTTCCTCGTCGACCCGTCGACCGACACGAAGGGCTCCGGGTGGAATCTGACGCAGTCGCTCGTCGCCATCGGTTCCGGCGGCGTCTTCGGCAAGGGCTTCACGCTCGGCAGCCAGAAGCGCGGCGGCTTCATTCCCGAACGCCAGACCGACTTCATCTTCTCGGTGGTGGGTGAGGAGCTGGGATTCATCGGCGTGTCCGTGGCACTCGCACTGTTCCTGGCCCTGTTGCTCCGTGCCACCCGGGTCGCGACCCGCGCGAGCGACGCGTTTCCGAGCCTCGTCGCATTCGGCCTGCTCACCACGTGGCTGGTGCACGTGATCGTCAACGTCGGCATGACCGTCAACATGATGCCGGTGACCGGCATCCCGCTGCCGTTCTTCAGCTACGGTGGGTCGTTCATGGTCGTGAGCTGGATCGCCGTGGCGCTCCTGCTGCGTATCTCTGCCGAAGGCCGGGGACAGCCGGACGCGCTCGGATTGTAACGCGCCACGCGAGCGCTGAGCCGGCAAAGCAGACTCAGCGTGTAATGCAAGGTCTGGCGTGCCTGTGACTTACCTCCGATTATTCGCGCATGGCCTGGTTCCGGAAAGAAAAGAAGCCGCGCGAGCCGCGACGCGAGCGCCTCGAGATCCCACCCGACACGTGGGAGAAGTGCGAGGCGTGCGGGCATACCGACATCCGCGCGAAGTTCCTGCGCAATCTCAACGTGTGTCCCGAGTGCGACTTCCATCGCCGGGTGCGCGCGTGGGATTACGCGACGATGCTCTTCGACGAGGGCACCATCAGCGAAGTCGGCAACGAGCTGCGCTCGGTCGATCCGCTGGGCTTTCCGGACTACCCGGCGCGGCTCAAGCGCGCGCTCACGAACGCCGGCGACAGCGACGCGATCCTCACCGTCACGGGCACGATGGAAGGATTGCCGGTCGGATTCGGCATCATGGACTTCGCGTTCATGGGCGGCTCGATGGGGTCGGTCGTCGGCGAGAAGATCGCGCGCCTCGGGCAGCGCTCGCTCGAGAAGAAGCATCCGCTCATCATCATCTCGGCGTCCGGCGGCGCGCGCATGCAGGAAGGCGTGCTCTCGCTGATGCAGATGGCGAAGGCCGCGGCCGTGCTCTCGCAGCTCGCCGAGCGTCGCATCCCGTACATCTCGGTTCTTACCAATCCGACGACGGGTGGCGTGAGTGCCAGCTTCGCGATGCTCGGTGATGCCATCGTGGCCGAACCCGGCGCCGTGATCGGCTTCGCGGGCCCGCGTGTCATCAAGCAGACGCTCGGACAGGACCTGCCGGAAGGATTTCAGACCGCCGAGTTCCTGCTCGATCACGGCATGGTCGATCAGGTCGTGCACCGGAAGGAGTTGCGCGCCACGCTCTCGCGTCTGCTGCGCCACATGACCGGACGTCCCGCTGCGGCGGGACACGCGCAGGAAAGCTGACAAGCAATCCGCTGGCCCCGCCGGACACACTGCCGGCGTCGGCATCGTCCGCCCGGGACGCCGCGTACCACGATGCGCTGCGCCTGCTGTTCGAGCGCACGGGCGGCACCTGGAAGCTCGGGCTCGAGCGCGTGGCGGAGCTCCTCTCGAGCCTGGGCGATCCGCACCGCTCGTTTCCGGTCTTTCACATCGCCGGCACCAACGGCAAGGGCAGCACGGTCGCCACGCTCGACGCGATGCTGCGCGGGGGAGGTCTTCGCGTGGGCCGTTACACGTCACCGCATCTGGTGGACTTCTGCGAGCGCGTGGTGGTGAACGGCGTGCCGATCCCGCGCGATGCCGTGACCGAATGGTTGGCTCGCCACGAGCCACTCATGACCCGCCTCGGCACGACGTTCTTCGAGGCGACGACGGCGATGGCGTTCTCGCACCTGGCCGCGGAGGAGGTTGACGTCGCCATCGTGGAAGTCGGCCTGGGTGGACGGCTCGATGCCACGAATGTCGTCCGGCCCGTGGCGGCCGGCGTGACGCAGATCGGTTTCGACCACATGGAGTATCTCGGCAACACGCTCGAGGCGATCGCGGGCGAGAAGGCCGGCATCTTCAAGCGGGACACGGTGGCCGTCGTCGGCGAGACACGACCGGAGATCCGGGACCTGCTGCAGCACCAGGCGCAGGACGCGGGGGCATCCCCGGTACTGGTGACGGGGCGCGACTGGAGCACGACCGAGGTGGAAGTGCGGTCGTCGGGCACCTCCTTCACGCTCACCGTGGATGGTACGTCGCGACGGCTCTCCACGCCGCTCGTGGGCGCGTTTCAGGCCGAGAACGCGTCGGTGGCGCTCGCGATGCTTCGGGGCGCCGGTGGGCGCTGGCAGGCGCTCGAGGGCCGGGCGGCAGAACTGCTGCCGAACGTGAGGCTGGCCGGACGCTTTCATCGCACGGGCAAGTGGCTGTTCGACGTCGCGCACAACGCGGACGGTGCGGCCACCGTCGCCGCCAACCTGCTGGAGGTCGAGGCGCCGCGCCCGATCGTCGCGGTGGTCTCCGTCCTGCGCGACAAGGACTGGCGAGGCATCCTGCGTTCGCTGAGCACCGTCGCCGACACCCTGATCCTGACCACGGCGCCGACAGCGCCGGCTTCGCGGGCGTGGGCGCTCGACGAGGTCGGAGCCTGGGCCACGGAGCAGGGCCTTTCGCACGCGATCCGCCCGGACTTCAGTGCGGCCCTCGTCGAGGCGGAAGCCGGGGGTGCGACGATCGTCGTCACGGGCTCCTTTCACACGGTGGGCGATGCGATGGAGCGCTTGCAGGTGGATCCGCTCGCCCGGTAGCTTGCACGGATGCCCCCGAAACCATTGCCGGGTTTTCGCGATTTCTACCCGGAGCAGTTAGCCGAGCGAGAGCACATCTTCACAACCTGGCGCCGCGTCGTGCGGCGCTACGCTTTTGTGGAGTACGACGGCCCGCCGCTCGAACCGCTCGACCTCTACACGCAGAAGAGCGGCGACGAGATCGTCACGCAGCTCTACAACTTCGTGGACAAGGGCGACCGCGCCGTGGCGATGCGTCCGGAGATGACGCCGACGTTCGCGCGCATGGTCGGCGCGCGCGCGCAAACGCTGCGCAAGCCGGTGCGGTGGTTCTCGCTGCCGCAGCTCTTTCGCTACGAGCGCACGCAGAAGGGGCGTCTGCGTGAGCACTACCAGCTGAACGTCGACATGGTCGGCGAGGCGGACGTGCTGGCGGACGCCGAGCTGCTGGCCGTCGCCGTGGACATCATGCGCGAGTTCGGTCTGGGTGTCGGGGACGTGCGCGCGCGCGTGTCCGACCGGCGGCTGCTGAACGGGCTGCTCGAGCACCTGGGCATCGCCGAAGCGTCATGGGCCGACGTGTACGCAGTGCTCGACAAGCTGGAGCGGCAGCCGCGCGAGATCTCGGCGGAGAAGCTCACGGCCGCGGGCCTGGCGGCGGGTACGGTCGATGAGCTCCTCGGATTCGCCACGCTGGACTTCGAGACGGTTCGGACACGATTCGGCGAGGCACCGGCGGTCGCCGAGCACGTCGCGCGCTTCAGCGAATACCTGCGGCATTGCGAAGCGCTGGGTGTCGCCGACTGGATCCGGTTCGATCTCACGATCGTGCGCGGGCTGGCATACTACACGGGCATCGTGTTCGAGCTGTTCGATGCTCAAGGTGAGTTCCGGGCGATCTGTGGCGGCGGGCGGTACGACCGGCTGCTCGCGTCGCTGGGCGGTGCGGACCTGCCGGCGCTGGGCTTCGGCATGGGCGACGTGGTACTGGGCGAGTTGCTGCGCGCGCGCGGAAAGATGCCGCGCGACCTGCAGCACGCGGCGGATGTGTGGGTCGCGCAGGCGCCGGCGGAGAGCAGCTACCCCGGTCGCACGTTGCAACTCGCCACGCAGCTGCGCGCCCGCGGACTCTCCGTCGAGTACGCGTTGCGGGCGCAGAAGACCGACAAGCAGTACGAGGCGGCGCGCAAGGCTGGCGTCGGCTTTTTCGTGATGCTCGATCCGGAGGCTGCGGACGGCGCATCGACCGGATTCAAGGTGAAGGATGCGTCGAACAGCGAGACGCATTTCACCTCGATCGACGCGCTCGTCGAGCGCGTGACCACGCGACAGGGACAGAGCTGATGGCTGACGACAAGAAGCTGCCGACACGCGCCGAGAACTTCAGCGAGTGGTACAACGAGCTCGTGCTGCGCGCGGAGCTCGCGGACTATTCGCCGGTGCGTGGGTGCATGGTGATCCGTCCGCACGGCTACGGCGTGTGGGAACGCATGCAGCGCGCACTCGACGACATGTTCAAGGCCACGGGACACCAGAACGCGTACTTCCCGCTGTTCATCCCGGAGAGCTTCCTGTCGAAGGAGGCCGAGCATGTGGAAGGGTTCGCGCCCGAGTGCGCCGTCGTGACCATGGGTGGCGGCAAGCCGCTCGAGGAACGGCTGGTCGTGCGCCCGACGTCGGAAACGATCATCTACCACATGTTCGCGAAGTGGACGCAGAGCTATCGCGACCTGCCGCTCCTGTACAACCAGTGGGCCAACGTGGTGCGCTGGGAGATGCGCACGCGCCTGTTCCTGCGCACGATGGAGTTCCTCTGGCAGGAGGGGCACACGGCGCACGCGACGCACGACGAGGCGGAGGAGGAGACGCGCCGCATGCTCGGTGTGTACCGGACGTTCATGGAAGACCACATGGCCATGCCGGTGGTCACCGGGCAGAAGACGGACTCCGAGAAGTTCGCCGGTGCGCTGCGCACGTACTCGTGCGAGGCGCTGATGCAGGACAACCGCGCGCTGCAGGCAGGCACGTCGCACAACCTCGGCCAGAACTTCGCGAAGGCGTTCGACCTCAAGTTCCAGAACGAGCAGGGCACCGAGTCGTTCGCGTGGAACACCAGCTGGGGCGTGTCGACGCGCATGATCGGCGGGCTGGTGATGACGCACGGCGACGACGCGGGATTGCGGTTGCCGCCCAAGCTGACGCCGATCCAGATGGTGATCGTGCCGATCTGGAAGACGGACGAGGAGCGCGCTGCCACGATCGAGGCGGCCCAGCGTATCGCCGAGGATCTGGGCAGCTTCAAGCGCCCGGACCACGAGCGCATCCGCGTACACGTCGATGCGCGCATCGGCATCAAGCCCGGCGCCAAGTACTACCACTGGGAGCTGCGCGGGATTCCACTGCGCATGGAGATCGGGCCGCGTGATCTCGCGTCGAACTCGGGCATGCTGGTACGACGTGATACGCGCGAGAAGCGGCCGGTGTCGTTCGACACGTTGCGCACGGAGCTGCCGGCGGTGCTCGACGCAATCCAGAACGAGATGCTGGCCGGCGCACGGACGCGGCTCGAAGCCAACTCCGTGCGTGAGCACATCTCGTACGACCGCTTCAAGGAGATCATGGACGGCGACGGCGCGTTCGTGTACGCCGGATGGAATGGTGATCCGGCCGTCGAGGCACGCGTGAAGGAGGAGACCAAGGCAACGATCCGCGTCATCCCCGACGCGGAGTTCCGGTCGCCGGATTCGCCGACGCGCTGCATGGTGACGGGTGAGCCCGCGAAGCACGAGGTCGTGTGGGCACGGGCGTACTGACGTCACCCTCGGAGCGGGAGCCTGGCGTGGCGTTCGCTCGCCATGGTGGCGTGCTGCACGCGGAAGCGGTGCCGCTGCCCGCCATCGCGGCAGCGGCCGGCACGCCGTGCTACGTGTACAGCGCGGGTACGATCCGCGCGCGCTTCGAACGGCTGTCAGCTGCCTTCGCCGGAATTCCGCATCACATCCATTTCGCGATGAAGGCGAACTCCAACCTCTCCGTGCTTCGGATCCTGCAGGAGCTCGGAGCCGGCGTGGACATCGTGTCGGGTGGAGAGCTGTACCGCGCGCGCGTGGCGGGATTCGAGGCGCGAGACGTCGTGTTCAGCGGAGTGGGGAAGACCGTGCGCGAGATCGAGCAGGCGCTCGAACACGGAATCGGGCTGATCAACGTGGAGTCCGAGGCGGAGCTCGTCATGATCGACGCCGTCGCGGCGAGGATGGACGCCGTCGCGTCGATCGCGATCCGCGTGAATCCCGAAGTAACCGTCGAGACGCCGCACGCGTACATCCGCACCGGCGAGAAAGGACAGAAGTTCGGCATACCGCGGGACGATGTGGCGCGCATCGCCGAGCTGGCGAAGAGGTTGCCGGCGGTACGTCTGATCGGTGTCGGCATGCACCTCGGTTCGCAGATCGCGAACGCCGACCCGATGCGCGATGCATTGCCGCGCCTGCTCGATGCGATCGCGACCGTACGCGCCGCGGGACACACGCTCGAGTACATGGACGTGGGCGGGGGCCTGGCGGTCCCGTACGAACCGCATGAGGCGGAAGCGGACGTCGAGGATTACGCCCGGTTGGTGCGCGCCGCGGCCACCGCGACCGGCCTGACGCTGCTGCTCGAGCCCGGCCGCTACATCGTCGCCGATGCGGGCCTGCTGCTCACCGAAGTGCTGTTCCGGAAGCATGCGGCCGGCAAGGACTTCGTGGTCACGGACGCCGGCATGAGCGACCTGGTGCGACCCGCGCTCTACCAGGCGTATCACGCCATCGAAGCCGTAGTCGATACCGGCGGGCAACTCACGGCCGACGTCGTGGGGCCGATCTGCGAATCCGGCGACTTCTTCGCGAAGGATCGCGCGCTGCCCGATGTCCAGGCCGGTGCATTGCTCGCGATCCGAACCGCCGGCGCGTACGGTTACACGATGGCGTCCAATTACAACTCACGCGCCCGTCCGGCGGAAGTCCTGGTCGACGCCGACCGCTTCGCCGTAGTCACGGAACGCGAACGTTACGAAGACCTGGTGCGGCTCGAGCGCGCGCACCTTCACTGGAGACACCCCTGATGCGGATCGGCCTGCTGTCGGACACGCACGACCGGACCCCCGCGGTACGAGCACTCGTGGAGCAGATGATCGCCGGAGGCGTCTCGCTCGTCATGCACGCCGGTGACTACTGCTCGCCGTTCTCCCTGCAGCCGTTTCAGGATCTCTCCATTCCGCTGCTGGGCGTGTTCGGGCGCAATGACGGCGATCGCGACGCACTCGTGGCAGCGGCGCGCACCGGGTTCGGCGCCGCCGAGTTGTACGAATCGCCGCACAGCTTCGATCTGGGCGGCAAGTCGGTGCTGCTCATCCACGACATCGCCGACGTGCACCAGCGATCCCTCGATGCGCACGAGGTGATCGTGCACGGCTTCTCGCACGTGCCCGAGATGAAGTCGCGCGGTGACTCGCTGCTCGTGAATCCTGGTGAGGGATGCGGGTGGCTCTACGGCGCGCCCACGGGCGCGATCCTCGACCTCGACACCAAGTCGGTCGAGTTCCTCAAGCTTTCGGGTCCTGAATGGAAGGTCTGACCGGCAGCCGGATCCTGATCCTCGATTGCGGATCGCAGTTCACGCAGCTCATCGCACGTCGTGTCCGCGAGGCGCGCGTCTATTCCGAGATCCATCCGCCGACGCGCTCTCTCGAGTGGATCCGCGAGTGGAAGCCGGACGGCATCATCCTCTCGGGCGGTCCGAACAGCGTGACGGATGACGGCGCGCCGACGATACCGCTGGCGCTGCTCGACGCGGCACCGGTGCTCGGCGTGTGCTATGGCATGCAGCTGATCGCCCATCTCGAAGGCGGTGCTGTGATCGGGGCGGGCCGCCGCGAGTACGGACGCGCCGAGATCACGGTGTCGGAGCCGAGCGGGATGTTCGCAGGCTTCGACGCGGGCGAGGCGACGACGGTGTGGATGAGTCACGGCGATCATGTCGAGACCGTGCCGCCGGGCTACGTGCCGACGGCCACCAGCGGCAACAACGTCGTGGCCGGGTTCCGGCACAGCACGAAGCCGGTGCATGCCGTGCAGTTCCATGCCGAAGTCGCGCACACCGCGCGCGGCGCGGAGATCATCCAGAACTTCCTGTTCGGCGTCTGTCACTGCACGCCGGACTGGACCCCCGGACATTTCATCGACATCGAGATCGCGAAGATCCGCGAGCTGGTCGGCGACAGGCAGGTGATCTGTGGTTTGTCGGGTGGTGTCGATTCGAGCGTGGCGGCCGCGCTCGTGCATCGCGCCATCGGCGACCAGCTCACGTGCATCTTCGTCGATACCGGACTGCTGCGCCTGCACGAGCGCGAGCAGGTCGAGCGCACCATGAGCGCGAACCTCGGAATGCGCGTGATCACCGTGCGCGCAGAGGATCGGTTCCTGTCGGCGCTGGCGGGCGAGGGCGACCCCGAGAAGAAGCGCAAGATCATCGGACATACGTTCATCGACGTGTTCGAGGACGCCGCCGCGGAGGCAGGGAAGGACGCCGCATTTCTCGTGCAGGGGACCCTGTATCCGGACGTGATCGAGTCCGTGAGCGTGAAGGGCGGGCCTTCGGCGACCATCAAGACGCACCACAATGTCGGCGGCCTCAAGCCCGACATGAAGTTCAAGCTGATCGAGCCGCTGCGGGAGCTGTTCAAGGACGAGGTGCGCAATGTCGGCCGGGAGCTCGGCCTGCCCGAGGAGATGGTCGGGCGGCATCCGTTCCCGGGCCCGGGGCTCGCGATTCGCGTGCTCGGCGATGTCTCTCCGCACGCGCTCGACATCCTGCGCAAGTCGGACGCGATCTATCTCGAGGAGATCCGCGCGGCCGGCCTGTACAACGACATCTGGCAGGCGTTCGCGGTGTTCCTGCCGGTGCGCTCCGTCGGCGTGATGGGTGACGGCCGCACGTACGAGCACGTGATCGCGCTGCGCGCCGTCACGAGCACCGACGGCATGACCGCGGACTGGTTCGCGTTCCCGACGGATGTGCTCGGGCGCATCTCGAGCCGCATCATCAACGAGGTCGACGGCGTGAACCGGGTCGTGTACGACGTGAGCTCGAAGCCGCCCGCCACCATCGAATGGGAGTAGCCATGTCTTCGGTTCGTCGTGCTGTCTGTGCACTCGCGCTACTTCTCGCCGCTGCGGGCACCGAGCCGTTCATGCCGGAGCTCGGCGCGCAGACCGTCGCGCCCAATCACGGCGTGCGGCCGCGGCGGCTCGTGATCCGCAACGCGATGGTCATTGAGGGCAACGGCACGCCGGCCGAAGGCCCGAAGGACATCGTGGTCGAGAACAACACGATCACGAGCATCACCGCGCTCGATCCCGTGGCCGTGCGCAACGGAACCGCGCGGCGGCCTCCGGCCGGCGACGCCGAGATCGATGCGACGGGCAAGTACGTGCTGCCGGGGCTCATCAACCTGCACGGGCATGTCCAGGACGAGCGTGGGGGCGTGCCGCAGCCACTCGAGTACCAGCTCAAGCTCTGGCTCGGGATGGGCATCACGACCGTTCGCGACGTATCGAGCGAGACACCGAAGACGCTGCAGCTGCGTGCGCAGAGCCTCGCCGGGACCGTCGCGGCACCGCGGCTGTATGTGTACGCGCGCTACGCGTACATGCCGGTGCCGCGCAACGAGGCGGAGGCACGCCAGCGGGTGCGCGATCTCAAGGCGCAGGGCGTGGACGGGCTCAAGCTGTTCGGCATGGACAAGGACGTGTATGGTGCCGTGCTGGACGAGGCGAAGCGTGCAGGGCTCCGCACGGCGCATCACATGGCCGTCGACGAGACCAACGCGTGGGACGCTGCTGCCGGTGGCCTCACGAGCGTCGAGCACTGGTACGGTGTGCCGGATGCCGCGATCCTGAGTGGCGCGCAATCGTTCCCGTCGAACTTCAACTACGCGGACGAGGGCATGCGCTTCCGCTGGGCAGGCCGGTTGTGGCGCGAGGCGGACCCTGCGCGCCTCCAGGAGGTGCTGCAGGCGATGGTGAAGGGCAAGGTGGCCTGGAACCCCACGCTCGAGATCTACGAGGCGAGCCGCGACCTGCAGCGCGCCGAGTCGCAGCCGTGGTTCAGCGAGTACCTGCACCCGACGCTCGACAAGTACTTCAAGCCGGACCCGTCGAACCATGGCTCGTACTTCGCCAACTGGAGCAGCACCGACGAGGCGTTCTGGAAGGAGAACTACCGCATCTGGTTCGGTGCCGTGCGCGACTTCGAGCGCATGGGTGGCCTGGTCGGCGCAGGCGAGGATGCGGGCTTCATCTATCAGGTGTACGGCTTCGGCCTGATCCGTGAACTCGAGCTGCACCAGGAGGCGGGCTTCAGCACGATGCAGACACTGCGGCATGTCACCGCGAACAACGCCGCCATTCTCGGCGAAGGTGCGCGGCTCGGTCGTGTGCGTCCGGGATTCCTTGCGGACCTCGTCGTCGTGAACGGCAATCCGCTCGAGGATCTCAAGGTCTTCTATCCGCCGCGGAGCGGGGCAGCTGCCGGCCCCGGTGGCGGGGTCGCGTGGACCATCAAGGACGGCATCCCGTACGATGCGCAGCGCATGCTGCGTGAGGCCCGCGAAATCGTCGCACGCGCCAAGAGTACGGCATCGCGTTGACGTCGTGGAGCAGTGAACGGCGGAGCGACCTGCGCGACATGGCGCAGCTCGCCGCGCCGATCGTACTGGTGAATGTCGGCATGCAGGCCATGGGTGTGGTGGACACGCTCATGGTGGGCCGCCTCGGTGGCGATGCGATCGCCGCCGTCGCGCTCGGCAATTTCTACTTCTTCAATGTCTGTGTGTTCGGGCTTGGGCTGCTGTTCGCGCTCGACCCGATCATCGCGCAGGCCGTGGGCGCGGGCGACCGCGACGGCGTGGCGTGGGGATTCCAGCGCGGCGTCATCATGGCCTGCGCGATCGCGGTGTTCGCCACGCTGGCGATGATGCCCGTGGAATCCGTGCTGCGGGCATTCGAGCAGCCCGAGGCCGTGGTCGGCGAGACGGCCGCCTACGTGCGACGGCGCGCGCTTGGTGCACTGCCGTTCTTCCTGTTCAACGTATTCCGGCAGACGCTGCAGGCCATGGGCCCGGTGCGCCCTGTCGTGTACGCGGTGCTGCTCGCGAATGTCGTGAACGTCGTCGGCAACTGGGCGTTCATTCACGGCAACCTGGGCGCACCCGCGCTCGGCGTGCCGGGCTCCGGTTACGCCACGGCGATCGCGATGTGGTCGATGGCGGCCATGCTGCTGTGGTTCGCATGGCCGCTGCTGCGAGGTGCGGCCGTGCCTTGGCGAAGGGAGACGCTGCACTTCGCGCCGTTTGCCCGCATGGTGCGCATCGGTGTGCCGATCGGCTTGCAGTGGTTCTTCGAGAGCTTCGCGTTCGGACTCACGGCGCTGTTCATGGGATGGCTCGGCACCGTGTCGCTTGCGGCGCACGAGATCGCACTCAACATGGCTGCGCTCACCTTCATGGTGCCGCTTGGCATCTCCGGTGCGGCGGCGGCCGTCGTGGGCCGTGCGATCGGGCGTGGCGACCAGCAGGCAGCGCGACGTGACGCGTTCGCCGCGATCGTGTGCGGGGTCGGCTTCATGTGCATCAGCGCCGTCGTGTTCATCACCGCACCGACGTGGCTTGCGACCCGCTACACCGACGAAGCGGCCACCGTCGCCGTGGCAGTTGCGCTCATTCCGCTGGCGGGCGTCTTCCAGGTGTTCGATGGATTGCAGGCCGTCACGAGTGGCGTGCTGCGCGGCACCGGTGACACGCGCGTCCCGGCCATCCTGCACGTCGTCGCCTTCTGGGGCATCGGCATCCCGCTCGGCGCGTACCTCGGATTCCAGACGCCGTTGCGCGAGCGGGGCTTCTGGTGGGGGCTGGTCGCCGGACTTGCCGCGGCGGCGCTGCTGCAGTCGTGGCGAGTGTCACGCCGACTGCGCGGCAACCTGGTGCGGGTCGTGGTCGACGCGCCCGGGAAGTAAAGGCAGAGCGACTTAGCCCCGGCGCGCTCGCTTTGTCCCCGCTGAGCATGCCGGACGAGGACCACGCTTGCCGACGGTTCAGCCGAATGGGATGTTTTGCACAGTCGATTGAAGGTCGCGACATCTCGGAGGCCAAGGTGCGCTGTCGCCTGCTCTTGCTATGCGTGGCAATGTCTGCATTCGGTGGCCGCGCGATGCTCGCGCAGGCCGCACCGCTCGCGCGCGTAACCGGTGCGGTCTACGACAGTCTCGCGTCGCAGCCGATGGTCGACGCTCTCGTGCAGCTCGTGGCCGAAGACAACGCGGCGCAGGTTCGTTCGACGCGTACCGACGCGGCCGGGCGTTTCTCCTTCGACTCCGTGATCCCGCGATCGTATGTCATCGGGGTGTTGCATCCACGTGTGGACGCGCTGCTTCTTCAGCCTCCGACCCGGCGCCTGACCGTGCGAGCGGGCACGGTCGCGGAGGGGTCGCTGTCCCTGCCGTCCGCGCGCACGCTGCGTGGTGCGTACTGCGGTGCGAATGCCGCCCACGACACCAGCACTGCGGTATTCGTCGGGCGGCTTCGACGCGCCGGCGAGGCGCGCACGTCCACGACGGGACGCGTGCGCGCGGAATGGGCCGAGTATGTGATCGACGAGAAGGGCAGGCGCAACGAGGTGCAGGGCGTCGAGGCGATCGCGAATGGCGACGGCGCATTCGCGCTGTGCGGACTGCCGGGTGGAGCGACCGTCGCGGTGCGCGCATGGGCGGGTTCCGACTCTTCCGGAGTTGTCGAACTGACGGCTCCACGTGACGGTTTGCTGCAGCGCGACCTGCTCGTGGGCGGCGCAGGGATCACGCGAAGCGGTCAACTGCGGGGCACGGTGCGGCGCGGGGACGGTGTGCCCGTGGCTGGAGCGCGCGTTGCGCTGTCAGCGCACGACGCATCGGCCATCACGAACAGCGAGGGCATGTTCGCGCTGCGCGAATTGCCGCTGGGCACCCATGCGCTGGAGACGCAGGCCATCGGATTGGCGCCACAGCGCACTCCGGTCGACATCGTCGATAGCGTATCGGGCACGCCAGTCGAGATCGTGCTCGCGCTTGCCGGCCAGGAGATCGACACGGTGCGCGTGAACGCGTCACGGGTCCCATTGGCGGACCGATGGCTCACGGGTTTCGAGGAGCGGCGCAAGCTCGGACATGGACACTTCGTCGACGAGGCGACCATCGAGAGGCTGAACCCGAGCCGAGTGACGGACCTGTTGCGGGCTACACCGGGCGTGCGCGTCACGCCGAGCCCCTTCAATCCCGCGAAGATGCGAGTCGTGTTCACACGCCATCTCAGCAACGGCGGATACTGCCCGCCGGACATCTACATCGACGGCGTGCTGCTGAACAACACCGAGCGCGAAGGCGTCGACATCGAGCTCGTCGTCTCGCCCCGCGAGGTGCGCTCGATGGAGGTCTACACGAGCGCCGTCAATCGCCCCGCGCAATTCTCCGCTGCCAGCGGCTGCGGCACCATCGTGCTCTGGCGGGGCATGCGAAAGCTCACGCCGTAACCGCGGCGCGAAGAACTAGACCCGCTTCTCTTCCAGCAGCGCCATGAACTGCGCGGGCTCCGTCAGCGTCAGCAGGCGGCCCGGTACGTCGCTCTCCTTGCTGAACTGCGCGATCTTGCCGAGCACCGGCAGGTATTGATTGGATACCTCGAGCGGCGGCGCGACGATCAGGAAGAAGAAGTTGACGGGCTTGTCGTCGATCGCCTTGAAGTCGACGCCATCCTTCTTGCGGCCGAAGGCGACGCGCAGGCGGTTCACGACGAGCGAGCGGCAGTGCGGGATGGCGATTCCGCGCCCGATGCCCGTCGACCCGAGATTCTCACGGCGCTTGAGCATCTTGAACAGCATGCCCTCGGACTTCTCGTCGAGCTTGAGAAGGCTGATCAGCTCCTTGAGCACTTCGTCCTTGCTCGTGCCTTGCAGCTCGAGCTGGACGGCATCTTCCGAAAAGAATTCGCGCAGTTCCATAGCCTTCAATGGTAACCCTGAATCCGCTTGCGGTCAAAAGCGCGCGTTGCCGGCCGGGGCGGGACCGGCTAACTTGCAAGTGTATGCCAATCAAGACGTTCCCGTTCTCCGTCCCCTACGACGTCCCGCTGTACCTCGCGCCGATGGCCGGGGTCTCCGAGTCGCCGTTCCGCCGCCTCTGCCACGCGCACGGGGCGGATGTCGTCGTGACCGAGTTCCTGTCGGCTGAAGGCATCCGCCGCGAGAACCCGGCGACGGTGAGCAAGCTGCGCTTTTCCCCCGACGAGCGACCGATCGGCGTCCAGATCTTCGGCGCCGACCCGCAGGCCATGGCCGATGCGGCCGCGATGGTCACGGACCTCTTCGACCCGGACTTCGTCGACATCAACTTCGGCTGCCCGGTCAAGAAGGTCGTGCGTCGCAACGGCGGCTCCGGTTGCCTCAAGGATCTCGACCTCGTGGAGTCGATCATCCGCGCGGTGTCCAGGGCGACGGCCAAGCCCGTGACGTGCAAGATCCGCAGCGGCTGGAGTGAGGAGATGCGTGACCCGGTCGGCATCGCGCTGCGCTGCCAGGACGCGGGCGCGCGCGTGCTCGCGCTGCATGCACGCACGCGCACGCAGATGTACACTGGCTCCGCCAACTGGGACGAGATCGCGGCCGTCGCCGCAGCGCTCGACATCCCCGTGCTCGGCAACGGCGACATCAAGACACCGCACGATGCGCTGCGCATGCGCGAGCACACCCGCTGCGATGGCGTGATGATCGGACGCGGATCGTACGGGCAGCCGTGGATCTTCAACCAGACGCGGGCACTACTGAACGGGACGCCGATGCCGGAGACGCCGTCGGTGCACGAGAAGTTCGCTGTCGCGCTGTCGCACGCGGCGATGGTGCAGAGCTACGAGGTCGACGCCATCGGCGCGGCGCTCGAGTTCCGGAAGCATCTCGGGTGGTACGTGAAGGGGCTGCCCGGTTCGGCGGACCTGCGCAAGCAGCTGCATCAGGTACGCGACTTCTCTGAGGTCGAGGGCATCTTCGCTCGGTACCTCGAGAATTACGACGCCATCCGGGCCAGCAACGCCGAGGTGGCGGAGCTGGATGTCAGCAGCATGACGTGCGAGGCGGCCTGAGCCTCGCGCATCGGCTGGCCCCGTAAGTTCACGGTTGCCGGAACGCCGGTGCCGCGTGTAGTGTAGAGAGTGGGTAGCAAGCTGTTGCAGGGTCGGTCGATGCCGTGGAAGGTTGTTCCATGGAGTCGGTCGTGACGGGGGTGACTGGCTTCGACGGGGTTGGTGAAGCTATGGCTGCG
>JAZKCW010000082.1:0-18498 GCA_040387895.1 Gemmatimonadota bacterium | reverse complement strand
ACGGCCAGATCTTCATCAACCTGATCGACAACTTCCGGCTCGATCACGACTACACCGTCTTCGCGCGCACCGTGCGCGGCCTCGACATCGTCGATCGCATCCATGAAGGTGACGTGATCGAATCCGTTCGCATCATTCGCCCCACAGGACCAGCCAAGTGATTCTTCCCGTCCTCGCCTTGCTCGGCGGCGTCGCCACGGCGCACGCACCCACACACTCCGCACGCCAGGCGCAGCAGCCCGCCGATACGGCAACCACCCGTGGCGCGCGTGCGCCGTCGTTCGCTACGGACGGGCGCATGGTGCTCTCGGTTGGCGGTGACCTCTTCGTGCGGCCAGCCGCGAGCGGCCCGCTGGTGCGGATCACGGAAGGATCGGCATGGGACCGCGACCCGGTGTTCAGCAAGGACGGCAGCACGATCATCTTCGCTTCGGATCGCGGCGGCAACTACGACCTGTGGCGCGTGCGTGTCGGGCCGCAGGGTGCCACGGGTGCACCTGAGGCGATCGCGCGCACGCCGCAGCACGAGACCATGCCGACGGTCGCGCCGGATGGCAGCATCGCGTTCGTGCGGGGTGCCGGCAACGCGGGCCGCGTTTTCATTCGTGACGCAGCGGGTGCGGAACGCCGCCTCAACACGCGCGAGGCGGCAGAATCGGCTCCCGCGTTCTCGCCCGATGGCGCGCGCGTGGCGTATGTGAGTGTCACGGAGACGGGCCGGCGCGTCGTGGTTCGCCCGGTGGCCGGCGCGGGCACGGAGACCGTGGTGAACAGTGACCGCAACGCCGACCGTCTTGCCTGGGCACCGGGCGGCGATCGTGTGGCATTCTCGTCGCGCGCGGGCGTGTTCGTTGCACCGCCCGATGGCCGGTGGACGAACTTCGTGTCCGCCCGGCATGGTGACCTCGCGTGGTCGCCGGACGGGCGTACCATCGCGATCGCGGAGTACGACGAGAGCAATCTCGGATACAACGGCGATCCGGATCGCGGGCTCGATCGGTCCACCACCGATCGCCCCAATGCGAACGAACGGCTGTACACCGTCGTCGCACCGAGTGCGCCGGACCAGGGGCTCGCCGAGACGCCATTGGCAGTGCCGGCGCGCGAGCGCGCGGCGCGCAACGGGGACACGTTCGATCGCGTGTGGGATCGCTCCGCGTCACTGTACTTCGCATCCGATTCGTCTCCCGATGGTCGCACGCGGCGTGCACATTGGGAGGCGGTGAAGGCGAAATACCGCCCGCTCGCGGTCGCCGCCACGAGCGACAGCGCGCTCCAGCGCGTGGTGTACAACATGTTGCAGAACCGTCCGCCGCTGCGTGCACCGGCCAGTGGCCGTGCAGCAGTGTCGAGTGCGCATCCCGTCGCGACGGAGGCCGGCCTCGAGATCCTGCGCCGTGGCGGCAACGTCGTCGATGCCGCGGCTGCAGTGAGTTTCGCGCTCGGTGTCGTCGAGCCGGATGCCAGCGGCATCGGCGGCTATGGCGAGATGGTGATCGCGCAGAAGGGGAAGGCTCCAACACTGATCGAGTTCATGAGCCGCGTGCCCGAAGAAGGCGGACTGTCGAACACGGCGCTGCTGCAGAACGGCCGCTACCCGAGTGACGGGCCGGTGCTCGCCAACGTACCGGGCACCGTCGCGGGGATGTACACCGCCGTGCAGAAGTACGGCAGCGGCAAGGTGACGTGGAGCGACATCCTGCAGCCGGCGATTCGCGCGGCACGCAACGGCTACATCGTGAGCGACGGACTCGCGACCACGCTCGCCACGGAACGCGAGCACTTCGCGAAGTACGAGGGCAGCCGCGCGCTGTTCTTCCGCAACGGGAAGCCGATGGTGGCGGGCGACACGCTGCGTAACCCCGACCTCGCGTGGACGCTCGAGCGTATCGCGAAGGATGGCGCGGACGGCTTCTACAAGGGCGAAGTCGCGAAGAAGTGGATCGATGACATCCGTCCGAAGGGCAACGCGATGAAGCTCACCGATCTCGCGCGCTACTTCGCGCCGGAGCGCGAACCGGTGAGTGGCACGTATCGCCAGTACACCGTGTTCTCCAGCGCACCGCCCGTGAGTGGTGGCGCGGACCTGGTGGGGCGTCTCAACCTGCTCGAGCGGTTCCCGTCGCCGAAGAAGTACACGGACGACGCGGCGACCCTGCACGCAGCGCTCAGCGCGTGGTTCCTCGTGCCCTCGTCGCGCAACCGCATCGCCGACCCGGCGCTGTGGCCGGTGGACTACGCGCCGATCATCAACAAGGACACGGCGCGCGTGCGCTGGGGGTGCTTCGACCCGGGCAAGGCGCTCCGCCCCAGCGACACGCGTGGCGACACGCTGCCGTGCCTGCGCGCGGCGGGCCCCGCATCGAAGGCAGCGCCAGCAGGTTCCGGGCGCGACGGTGATGACGTGCCGAACGACGCTTCGCTCGCGCCGTGCGGGGACGATCACGCCGCGGAGATGACGTACTGCCACTCCTCCGGCACCACGGCCTACACCGTCGCCGACAATGACGGCAACGTCGTCGCCGTGACGCAGACACTCGGCACCTGGGGTGGCAATTTCTACGTGACCCCCGGTCTCGGTTTCCTGAGCAACGACAAGCTGACGTCGTACGGCACCGACCCGTCGCAGTACGGCTCGCGGCTGCCGTTCGCGCGCCACGGCAGCACGCTCGCGCCGACGATCGTGTTCAAGGGCAAGACTCCGATCTTCGCAGTCGGCGCCGCCGGCAATGCGTGGATCACGTCCGCGGTCTACCAGACGTTGCTGGGCGCGATGGACTACGGACTCGGGCCGCAGCAGGCGCTCGAACTTCCGCGCTTTCTCCCAGGCGGCGGCGGAGCACCGGCAGCTGTCCCGGGTGCACCCGTGCGCCCAGGTGGCCCGCCGTACACCATCCAGCTCGAAGACGGGTTCGCCCCCGAGGTCATCGCGCGACTACGCGAGCTCGGCTACGAAGTGAGTTTCGTCTCGATGCGCGGCGAACTGCGCGAGGGCTATGGCGCGGCGGTGCGTATCGATGGCAAGACGGTCACTGCCGGCGCCGATCCGCGACGTGCGGGTGCGGCGGGCGCGATCCGGCCGTGAACGGGCGGCCGTGCGTACACCACGGTACGCGCGGACACACCTCAGTGACAGCGTTCGGAGCCTGAGTCCCTGAAGTCCTCTCCGGCGATCGGCATGAACTCCCACTTGTAGCTGTCGTCGTGCAGTTCGAGCCGGAGCACACCACCCGTGTCGCCGGCTCGCACTTCGCTGTTCGGCTTGATCGTGCCGAAGCGGTACTTGTCGCGCCCGCCGGTTCCGACCGTGAACTGGCGGATGCCGCGCGCCGGGTCGGCGTCACCATCGGGTGTCTGCCGCGCGAAGCGTTCGTACAGGTGCTCGTGCCCGTTGAGGACCACATCCGCACCGTTCTCGTACAGCACGCGCCAGAACGGGATGACTTCCTCGCTGTTGCCATGCCGCGCGCCCGAGTTGAACCGCGGGTGATGCCAGTAGGCGAGCGTGCAGAGCTTCTTGTTTCGGCTGAGATCGTCGCGCAGCCACTTCACCTGCTCCGATCGCGCATCGCAACGGATGTCTTCGCAATTCGAGTTCGAATTGAGCACGATGATGTGCCAGTCGCCGAGGTCGTAGCTGTACCAGCCCTTGTCGGGATCACCGGCCGCCTTTCCGAAGTAGCGGAAGTATCCGCCGGCGTCAGCCGTGCGATACTCGTGATTGCCGGGTGTCGGCCGGGTGCGCGCCTTCTGCCTGCCCCACGTCGGATCGTAGCAGCGCTCGTAGTTGGCATCGCTGCCGCTCGGATACGCGTTGTCGCCGAGCACGGCAATCGTGCCGCGCAGGCTGTCGAGCAATATCGCGGACGATTCGTCGCCATCCGACCGGCAGTCGGCGATGTCACCTGCGGCGATGAGGATGGCCGGACCGAACGGCGTCGCCTCCATCGACGCGCCGCGGTCGCCGAACAGGGCGCCGGGGTTCTCGGCCGACTTGGTGGGACAACCGGCGAGCGTGAGGCTCATGCCGACGATCAGCAGAGTGCGAAGCATGTCATGCGGAACGGGGTCGGTAGGGGCGTGGCCACTGCTAACTCGCGACACGCGGCGGCATGGCCGGAAGATAATCCCGGCGAAACGCGAAATCGTTCATTGCAGCGGCCTCGGAACTGAACTCGCGCGTCGTACCGGCGTTGCACCAGGTCACGTGGTCGCATGCAGGAAGGAGTAGCGGTGTCTCGTGACCGGTGACGACCACGGCCGCACCCTCCTGCGCAAGCGCGCGCAACGCTCCGAGAATAATCCCGGCGTCGATCGGATTGATCCCGCGCAGGGGCTCATCGGCGATCAGCACGTCCGGCCGGCGTGCAAGCGCCACCGCGACCTCCGCGCGCCGACGCTCGCCTCCGGACAGCGTCGCGGGACGCTTGTCGAGGCACCCCGCAATCCCGAGTGTCCCGGCAATCGTGCCGACGTCCACCGGCACGCCGTACACCGCGGCGGCACCCCTGATCTGGGCGCCGACGGGAAGCCCAGGCAGGAGCAGGTCACGATCCGGGAGCAGGAACACTCCGTGCCGCCCGATCGACGACAAGGAGACTCGCTCGAGGGTGCATCCGCGCAACCGCACATATCCGCCATCCGGAGCCACTGTGCCTGTGGCGATGCGAAGCAGCGTCGACTTGCCTGCCCCGTTGCGGCCGACGAGTGCGGTGACGCGCCCTGGCACTGCGCGCAGTGACGCCGAGGAGAGCACGGTGCGGCCACCGAAGCGCTTCGCGACGCAGTCCACTTCGAGGATCGGCGCGGCTGATGCCCGCTGCGGTTCGGAATCCCGTGCAGCGTGCGGATCCAAGCTCCTCATCGATTGCGCAGCAGCAGGATCACGATGCCGTTGAGCAGCAGCGCGACCGGAATCGTCGACACGAGGCTCACGAGGATCAGGCTCGTTCTCGAATATCCGAGATTCGCCATGAGGTCCGGAGCGCCCTGGCGTCGCCGGTCGAACATCGAGAGCGCAACCGACAGCAGGATGACGAAGGTGGCGATGTCGGCACCGAAGAACCGGATCGGCGTGCGGGTGGGCCCGCGTGGTACAGTGCCGAGGAAGACCAGGGTCGCGACATGCGCGAGCACCGTGATCATCGCCGAGTGTCGCAGGTGCCACCGGACGAACACCGATGTCCAACGAGCCCGAATGCGGGATGGTGCGGTGGCAGGAGTCGACACGCGGGCGATGAAGGCTGGCAGGAGAAGGGATACAGCGAACCACGGCGACCTGAGCTGCTACGCTCGCTGGCCGCCGTGGTTCCCTGCTCCATCAACCATCCAGACGGCAGCGACTATCGCGTCGGGCGATCGGTCGCGTCGCGGCCCGGACGGCTGGCGGGATTGCCGTCGACCCGATCCTTGAGATCGTCCGCCGCATCAGCCACGCGGTCGACGAGGCCACCTTCATGACCGCGAAGGCTGCGCTCGGTTTCGCCCGTGGTGCCGGTCGTACCCGCCGTGCCCATGGCCGCTGCCATTCCACCTGCCGCGTGCGCACCGGCGGCTGGCGTACGATCGACACCGACCGTACGACCACGCGTGTACGCATCCTGCGCGTAGCCGCGGACGTCGTCCCAGTTGTTCTGACCGGCCGTCGAGTACGCCGAGCGGAGATGCGGTTCCACGTCGTCGAACGAGCGGTTGCTGTAGTCGGGATTCGAGCCGGCGAGATGCCCGATCTGGTACGCGGGACGGACGTCGTCGTAGGAGTAGCGATTCGCATCGCCCGCCGTGCGCCGGGACTCGTGGTGCGTCCGGTAGAACGTGTCGTCGTCGAGGTTGAACAGGTGCTGCTCCGTAGCAGAACGGGCGGCCCACCAGCCACCGACGGCACCAGCCAGTCCGCCGATGATCGTACCGATCGGCCCAGCGAGCGTGCCCCACGCGGCACCGACGGCGGCACCACCGACACTGCCCGCCACGGTCTCGCCGGTCGTGTTCTCATGCGACACGAACCCTGGCGCCGTGCTGTCATGGCGATCGCGCGCCGTCTGGTCCGTCACGTCGCGGTTGTCCCTGTTGTCCATGTGTTTGGCCTCGTATGAGAAGTGGTTGAGATCATCCACACTCATGCATGTTCAGGACCGCGACGATGGGATTTCGTGATGGCGACCCAACCATGCCCTGCTGATGCGTACTAGCGCTTGAGCTTGTATGCTCGCACTTCGGGCACGCCTTCCTCGGGATCGGTGTAACGGCCGAGCACGTAGTCGCGACCGATCTCGAACACTTCCAGATTGCGCGGGATCTGCACGGTCGACAGCACGCGGCCGGCCTTCGAGAACACGGTCCACGCGACTGTCGGAACGGTGCCACGCGGATAATGCTGCACCCAGAGGTTGTCGTCGGCGTCCACCACGAGTTCGCGCGTCGCGGGGAGCAACTCCACCTGCGGTGCAGTGCGATAGCCCGACTCGATTGCGTTGCGCGCTTTCTCACCCATGAACGCCACATCCCGCTCGATGGCGGCAGCAACGTCGGCCGGAGTCGGGCGCGTCGGCGCGTATGGCGCTCGCAACGGTGGGAGCTCGGCGCCCGTGAGCGCGAAGACGCGAACGAACATGCTGTCTGCCGACGCCACGTACGCACGATCGCGCCCAAGCGCGACGCGCGGCTCCCTGCCCATCGGCAGCGGCATGCCCTCATTGCGCTCCGAGCCCAGGGTCGACGGCAGCATGGTGGGTGCGCCGTTGTCGGAGGGAGAAATCCACACCGGTACCAGAGCCCGGAATCGGCCCTTCTTCGTTTCCGAGTCGCGCTCCCACCCATAGTGGATGAACTTCCCGGCGCTGCTGCATCCCGAGCGGTACGCGTCACGCGGACTCGTGAAGCGGAACGTGCGCACGTACTCGCCGGCCAGCGTAAAGATCGAAACGCGCTTGTCCGAGTCGATCGTCACCACGCTGTCGCCGCAACGCAGCATGTAGATGGCGAACTGGATTTCGCCGGGCCCCTTTCCGGCACGCGCAGACCGCTTCACCAGCGACCCACTGGCATCGAAGCGCAGCAGGTTGAAATCACCGCGGTCGCCGACCAGCACGCCGCCATCCGGAAGCCGCGTCGCACCGACGACGATCGAGAACTCCCTGCCGGCCGCGGCCTGATGCCCGATGCGCAGGGTCGGTGTCGGATCGATGGACCACGCGCGCGACGCCAGCGGTGACTGCGCGCCCAGCGTGCCCGCACCCGTCGACACGAGCATCAGCAGGAGCAGCATCGCGAGGATGACGATCAGGAGCACCCCAAGCGATAGCGCCTGGGCCACGAACACATGCTGCATTGCCCGTCGCACGCGCGGTGCGCCGGCGAGCATCAATTGCATAGCGGTACGAGCTCTCATCGTGACCCTCCATTGGTGGTGGACCGAGCGGCCACCCACGCTGCGGGTCGCGGCCCCGATACACCATTCCGGGCCGATTAGCCATAGATTAAGAATCGGTGTCGTGCCCGACGCCGTCCTGCCTCCCGATCCGTCTCACCGGAGCCCCGATGCGCCGCCTATCCGCCCTCCTCGTTGCCGCCAGCATCGCCGTCATGGTTTCCGCCTGCGGGGGCGATCGTGCGAGCACGACCGACAGCGCCACGGCCAGCAACGACGCCAAGGGGGATGTTCAGGTGTCGTTCCCCGATGACTCCAGCCGCATGCCACCGCTCGGCGAAGGCGACGTGCTGATCACGAGCACCGACGGCGCACTCGTCATGGCGGCAATCGGCGACACGGTGCGCGTGCAGCTCTCGGACAGTCTCCGCAACAAGGTCGGGGGGGACATCGCGTCGTCCGCCGGCGACTCGGGCGGACTCGGTGCGTCGATCGCGCGCACCGTGAGCAAGGCCGTCACCAGTGCGATGGGTTTCTCGGTGCGCGTGCCCGTGGAATCGATCGAGAACCTGCGATTCCAGAACGGGCAGATCCGGTTCGACGTGAAGGGCGCGAAGGTGAAGGTATTCGACGACAAGAACGCCGGCTCGGAAGCGGTCTTCGCACCCGGGGACGCGCTCCGGTTCATCGCCGCGGTGGAGCAGCGGCAGCGCGCGAAGCTCGCGCAGTAGGCGAGCTACAGCTCGCGCAGCCGGCGGGCTAAAGCGTCCGGAGCTTCGCGACCTGCTCCGCGAGCACGGCGAGCGCCAGGTCGATCGTGCGACGGTGCGTGCGCGAGGAGAGCGCAACGAGTCGCAGCGTGTACCTGTCGCCGATCATTGTCGACGACAGGAACACCCGGCCGTCCTGCTGCGAGCCTTCCAGGATGGCGCGATTCATGGCGTTCGCCTCCTCCAGGGGGACGCCATCGGGTGCCCACCGGTACGTCACGATCGAGAGGTCGGGCTCGGGGCCGACCTCGAAGCCGAGCCTTGCAACCTTGCGGCGGAAGTAGCGCGCCAGCAGCAGCTTTTCGTCGAGTGCGGCCGTGAACGGCGCAGTGCCCACGACCACCAACGGCAACCACATGCGCAGCGCGCGGAAGTGTTTAGTGAGCTCCGGCGACACGTCGGCGGGTGACACTTCGCTCGCATCCCGCACGGCATCCTGCATGTAGTTCGCCTGATAGTGATTCGACACGAGCAGCGTCGCGCGATCACGCACCAGCACGATGCCGGTGCCGTACGGCAGGAAGAGACTCTTGTGCGGGTCGAGCACCACGGAGTCCGAACCCTCGATGCCCCGCAGCATCGTGCGGCCGTACTCGGTCAGGAGGAAGAATCCACCATACGCCGCGTCGACGTGATACCAGCAGCGCGCGCCCCGCGCGATCGTGCCGATCGCCTCGAGCGGATCAACCGCACCCGTGTCGGTCGTGCCCGCCGATGCGATCACCATCCACGGGTTGAACCCGAGCCGGCGGTCGGCGTCGATGGCCTCCTGCAACGCGTCCGGTCGCATGCGGAAGCGATCATCCATCGCCACGTAGTGCAGACGCGTCTCGGCCATTCCCGCGATGCGGAGCGCCTTGTCGATGCAGTGATGCGCCTGTGACGTGAGATAGACGACGGCACGACTGTAATCGGCGCCCTTCAGGCCGGCGGCATCGCGCGCGGCAGTGATCGCCGTGAGGTTCGCGATGCTTCCACCGGACGCCACGTTGCCGCCTGCCTCGGCCGGATAGCCGACGAGATCGGCCGTCCACCGCAGCAGCATGTTCTCCATGCGCACGGCGCCCGGCGCCGAGAAGAAGATGCCGGCGTACTTGTTGGTAACCGCGGCGAAGTAGTCGCCGAGCGACGCGTGGTACACACTGCTGCCGGGGATGTAGGCGAGATGGCCGCCGGAGGCGGTGTTGGCGCCGGGACGCACGACATTGTGCTCGAGCAGGGCGACCGCTCGTTCGATACTGATGCCGTCAGCGCCGATCGGCGAATCGAGCAGGCCGCTGCCCTGATCGTCCGTGACCCGGAACGAAGGCAACGTTTCGATGTCGTCGAGAAATCGCTCCGCCGAATCCACGATGGCGCGCCGCAGCGCCCTTCGCTTCGATGCGCCGGGGTGGAGCGCACGCTGCGCACGTTCGAGTTCACGCAGCACGGCGCGCGGCGACTTCGGCTTCGACTCTGTGGGCTCGGGAGCACTGGGCATCCGCGCCAATCTAAGGCGATGGCGGCCGGGTACGCTCCAGCAGCGCAGCGACGCCGGTGGAATATGCGGGGGCTTCCCGTGCGGACTTCCATGGGACATCAGGCCACCAGCGCGTGTGCGGCAACGCGACCGTCGGCTCGAACATGCCACCGGGCATCGGCGTGGCGAGCTGCACGCGCTCGGATGCGGCCGCAACGAGTGTCCGTTCGATGGGCTCAGTCCAGCCGTGCAGCGCGAGGTCGAACGTCGCCCAGTGCACCGGCAGCATGGCACGTGCCTCCACGAGCCTGCTCGCGCGGACCGCCTGTTCCGGGCCGAGATGCACGTCGGACCAGAGCGCGTCGTACTCCCCGACCTCGATCATCGCGAGGTCGAACGGCCCGAGTCGCGTGCCGATGTCTATCATGTCATCGAGCAGCGCCGTGTCACCGCTGTAGTAGACGCGGTGCTGTGGCGAGACGATCGCCCAGCCGGCCCAGAGCGTCCCGTTCTGATCATGGACCCAGCGACCGGAGAAGTGACGCGACGGCGTCGCGGTCACCTGCAACGTGCCGACGGTCGTAGCCTGCCACCAGTCGAGCTCCGTGACCAGCGCGTCGGGCACGCCCCATCCACGCAGTCGCGCACCGACACCGCGCCCCACGATGAAGCGGGTGCCGCGCGCGGCCAGTGCTCGCACGGACGCCATGTCGAGGTGATCATAGTGATCGTGCGAGATCACGACGGCATCGATCGTCGGGAGGTCACCGATCGCCAACGGCGGCGCGAAGAATCGAATCGGTCCGGCGAAGCCGAATGGCGAGGCGCGTTCGCTGAACATCGGATCGGTGAGCAGGCGCTGCCCACCGATCTCGACGAGCGTCGTCGAATGCCCGAGCCACGTCACGCGCAGGCCACTCGCCGGCGGCGCGGCGTAGTCCGGCGCCGTGCGCGTCTGGACCGGCACTGGGCCAGACGGCGAGGCATGCGGAGAGCCGCCGCCAAGGAACCATCGGCGCAAGGTCTCCGACATCGGACCGTCGACACGCGCGAGCCTGTTCACGAACCGTCCATCGCGCCACTGCGGTGAATCCTGCACCGCAGCAGCCGATGGACGGCGGCCGATGTTCTCCCGCGCGAGGAGCCAGGCCACCCCGAACGCCGCGCCGAGTAGCAGCGCGAGCGACGAGATGGCGATGGCAATCCTGCGAAGTACTCTCAATCGTTACTGATTGACACGCCTACTGATTCACACGCTGCGGCAGGATCCGGTTCAGCTCCACGGCGATCGCGTCGAATTCCTTCTTGAGCGTGGCGTAGCGGGACAGCGCATCCTTGCCGACCTTCTGGTCGCCGCGCGCCGTCATGCCCGCCAGGTACGTCACGTGCGCCTGCAGTCCCGGCTTGCCGTAGCGGATCGGCTGCGTGTTGAGCTTCTCCGCGATGGCCTCGACCCGCTTGAGCGTGTCGGCCGCTGCACCGGTCGCGCCCTTGAGGCGCGTCGTGCCCGCACGAACTCGCGTCACCGCGGAACCGACATCCGCCACCAGCGCACGCACCTTCGTGTTGTGCGAGTGCTGTTCCGCGAGGTCGGCGACCGTCACGCCTTCAGCCGCGAGACGCGGATCGATGAGCACGTTGAAGGGCACCGTGAGCACGCGGCCGGCCACCGTGAGGCGCGCCTGGTAGGCGCCCGGCGGTGAACCCATGCCCGCGGCGTCCTGCACGCCCCAGACGAAGCGGTTGAGCCCCGCCTTGGTGGTGACCACGTTCATCGGCGGCGCCACGGCGGGCCGCGGCGTGCGGCCTTCCATCATCGCAGCGTCCGCGTCGTCCGGATCGGCACCGCCGCCGCCACGTCCACCGCGACCACCGGCCGGTGCCGCTGCCGCGCCGCTGCGATACGCGTTCACGACCTTGCCTGCCGCATCGAGGATCTCGAGCCTGATCGTGTCCGTCGCTGCCGACGGCAGGTAATACTCGATGTGCGGGCCAAGGAACGCCGCGCCGGTGCTCGTGCGGTAGCCGTCGCGCGGCTTGTACAGGTGGATGCCTGCGCCAGTCTGCGGGGTGAGCTGGTGCAGCGCCGACAGGTTGTCGATGATCCAGTTCGCGCGGCCCTGCGTCGCGACGATGAGATCCTTCTTGTGCACCTTGATCTCGTTGATCGGCACGTTCGGCAGGTTGAGCTGGAACGACTGCCAGTGGGCGCCGTTGTCGAACGAGATGAACATGCCGAACTCGGTGCCGGCGTACAGCAATCCTTCACGGCTCGGGTCTTCACGCACGACGCGCGTCGGCCAGTCCTTGGGGATGCCGTTCGTGCCGTCCGTCAGGCGCTTCCACGTCTTGCCGTAGTCGTCGGTGCGATAGATGTACGGTGCGTAGTCGCCGAGGAGGTAGCGGTACACGGCGAAGTACGCGGAGCCACGACGGTGCGGCGACGCTTCGATCCATGCCACGCGGCCGCCGGTCTCGAGATCCTTGGGCGTGATGTTCGTCCACGTCTTGCCATTGTCGCGCGTCACGTGGAAGGGGCCGTCGTTCGATCCGGTCCAGATCACGCCCTGCTCGAGCGTCGACTCCGTGATCGCGTACAGCGTGCTGTAGAACTCTTCGCCCGTCACGTCGCGCGTGATCGGCTCACCGCTGCCGCCCTGGCAGCACTTCGGGAATGCCGTGAGATCCGGCGACATCTTCTCCCACGTCACGCCGCGGTCGCGAGTGCGATGCAGGTACTGCGACCCGTAGTAGAGGATGCTCGGGTCGTGTGGCGAGAGCGCCATCGGCGACACGCGCTGCATGCGGAAGATGAGATCTCCACCGTCGTTGCCGTACAGCGACTGGCCGCCGATCCAGTAGTTCTTCGACGAGCCGATCTCGGTGTTCATCACCTGGTACTGCCCCTTGCAGCTGCCGTAGATGATGTTCGACATCGTCGGGTGCGGAATGATCGGACCCGTTTCGCAACCGGGGCCGGTGCGCAGGATGCTGGTCGACGGGTCGCTGATGCTGCTCATCACGTACGTCGAGTTGTCCTGCTGCGCCGAGTACAGGTTGTACGGGAACTTGCTGTCGACCGTGACGCCGTAGAACTCGGCCGTCGGCTGGTTCTCCTGCGTCGACCACGTGCGGCCGCCGTCGAACGAGACGTTGGCGCCGCCGTCGTTCGCCTGCACCATCGTGTTGCCGTCCTTCGGGTTGATCCAGATGTCGTGGTTGTCGCCGTGCGGCGTGCGCATCGTCGTCACCGTCTTGCCACCGTCGGTGCTCTTGTAGAAGCTCTCCGCGCCGCCGTACACGACGTCGGCGTTGGTCGGATCGGCACCAAGCGTCGTGTAGTAGAACGGACGCGTGATAAGTCCCGGCGTCGAGTTCACGAGCTGCCACGACGTACCCGCGTTGTCGGAGCGATACAGGCCGCCGCCCGGCAGCGCTTCGACGAGCAGGTAGAGGCGCTGCGGGTTCGCGGCCGTCACGGCGATGTTGCCCTTGCCGATCAGCTCCGAGGGAAGGCCGGTGCCGCCCCTGGTCCACGTCTCGCCGCCGTCGGTGCTCTTGTAGAAGCCGCCCTCGCGCGAGCCGCTGATGATCGTCCACGGCTTGCGCTCGATGCGCGAGATCCAGGCGAACAGCGTGTTCGGGTTGCCCGGCATCACCTCGACATCCATCGCGCCGCTGGAGTCGCTCACGTAGAGCGTCTTCTTCCAGGTCTTGCCGCCGTCGGTCGTCTTGAAGACGCCGCGCTCGGTGTTCTTCTTGAAGATGTCGCCGTAGGCCGCCACCCACACCGTGTTGCTGTTGGTGGGATGGACTCGCAGCGCACCGATCTGGCCGGCGTCGTAGAGACCGGCGAACTGCCACGTGGCGCCGGCATCCGACGTCCGGTACACACCGCGCCCGGTGCTGACGTTGCTGCGCACGCCGTCCGAGCCCGTGCCGATGTAGATCGTCTTCGGGTCGGCGTCGGCCACCGCGATCGAACCGATGGAGCCGACCGGCACCTTGCCGTCGGTGATCGGCGTCCAGCTCTCGCCGCCATTGGTGGTGCGGAACACGCCGCCGCTGGCGACGCCCATGTAGAAGGTGCGTGGCTCACTCGGCACACCCGTGACCGTGGTGGCGCGGCCACCGCGTGAGTGGCCGACGAGCCGGTACTGCATGCCGCGGAAGAGGGCGGAATCGACGGAAGCCATCATGGGCATCCGGGGGGCCGCACTGGCCGCCGCGCGGGAGGCGGCTGGCGCTCCCTGGGCGAGGGCGGACGGGCCGGCGAGTGCCATCGAGAGCGCACCCACGGCAAGCGTGGACGCGCGGGAGAGACGAACAGTCATCGCAGAGTGCCTGGCGTTGGGACGGTAGGAGGGACTACTGAAGGTACGCTGGGAGGGGCGCTTCCGCTGGCGCTGAGCGTCCGGCGTCTGGCGTCACCCGCCGCCCGACCGCTATTTCCCACCATGCGCCCAATTCCCAGCTCGCTCACACTTGCCGTCTTGCTCGCCGCCGCCTGCGGCGACTCCAAAGCCGAGCTCCAAGCCGACAGCCAGCGCGTCGCCGCCGCCGCGCAGGCCGTCGAGGACAGCACCAACGCGGCCCGCCTCAACGTCGTCGACTCGACCTTCGCCCCTGCACTCGGCGTCGATCTCGCCAGCATGACCCGCTCCGCCAGCGGCCTGTACGTCCAGGAGCTCAAGGCTGGCCGAGGCAAGGCCGCCGACAGCACCAGCACCGTCCTCGTGCGCTATTGGACCCGCCTCCCGGATGGGCGGACGCTCGACTCCACGACCGCTGACCTTCCCCTGCGCATTCAGTTGGGCCAGCAGCAGCTGCTGCTGGCCTGGGAGGAGGGGATCCGCGGGATGCGCGCCGGTGGGCGCCGCCTGCTCGTGGCGCCCCCGGCGCTCGGCTATGGGCTCGCGGGCAAGCCTGGGAGCGTGCCGAGCATGTCGACGCTGGTCTTCGACATCGAAGTCCTTCAGATCATCGACTGACCTTTCCCGTCCCACTCCCAGCGGGCTGCCGATCCCGCCCGTATATGGTCGTGGGCGGCCAGCCCCTGCTGTCGGCCGGCGCTGTCCGCCTGTTCCCCTCCCACGTCCCACCGCCTCCATGCCTTCATTTCCCCGCACAGCTCTCCGCATCGGTGTTGCGGCGAGCTGCCTTGTGCCGCTCATTGCCAGCGCCCAGCGCCCCGCCCCCAGGGCGGACGCGAAAGCCCCCGCGCAGCCTGCCGGGCCGCCCCTCACGGCGGACGCGCTCAAGAACATCACGATCCGCTCGCTCGGCCCGGGCATCGTCACCGGCCGCATCGCCGACATCGAGATCGATCCGGCCAACCCGAGCACCTGGTATGTCGCGACGGCCTTCGGTGGCCTGTGGAAGACGACCAATCGCGGGCATTCCTTCACGCCGCTGTTCGACGAGGGCGGCGCGACGAATCTCTGCTGCGTCGTCGTCGATCCGAAGAACTCGAACATCGTGTGGCTCGGCACCGGTGAGAACCACAGCCAGCGCAGCGCGCATTTCGGCGACGGCATCTACAAGTCGACCGATGCCGGCAAGACGTGGAAGCGCATGGGGCTCGAGACGTCGGAGCACATCGGCAAGGTCGTGATCGACCCGCGCAATTCCAACACGGTGTACGTCGCGTCGCAGGGCCCGCTGTTCTCCGCGGGCGGCGAGCGTGGCCTGTACAAGACGACGGATGGTGGCGCGACCTGGACCGCCGCGCTCACGATCAGCGAGAACACGGGCATCACGGACATCGTGCTCGACCCGAAGAATCCGGACGTCATCTACGCAGCGGCGTACCCGCGTCGCCGTCATGTCGGCCAGGCGATCGGTGGCAGCCCCGAAGGCGGGTTGCACAAGAGCACGGACGGCGGCAAGACGTGGAAGAAGATGACGAACGGCCTGCCGACGGGTGATTTCGGCCGTGCCGGTCTCGCCATCGAAGGCCGCACCACACCGACGGAAGTGTACGCGTTCATCGAAGCGGGCATGGGCCAGTCGGGCTTCTATCGTTCGACCGACGACGGCAACACGTGGGCGCGCTTCGGCAAGAACGCTGCTGCGGCCGGTGGCCGCGGTGGTGCGCCGGGTGGTGGTGGCGGTGGTGGCCGCGGTGCGGGCGCCGCAGGAGCAGCGGGTGCGGCCGGTGCGGGTGCCGCAGGTGCAGCGCCCGATTCCGCGCGCGCAGCAGCGGCCGCTGCCGCCGCGGCAGTCGCCGCGGCCAACTGGTTCACGAACGGGCTCGGGCAGTACTACAGCGAGCTGTTCATCGATCCGCACCGTGTCGGCCAGATGTACGAGGTCGGAACCAACCTGTCGCGCAGCACGGATGGTGGCGCGACGTGGAGCAACACGGGCTGGGAGAACCGCGGCGTGCACGTGGATCACCATGCACTCGAGTTCGACCCGATCGACCGGAACCACTTCCTCCTCGGCAACGACGGCGGCCTGTACGAGACGTACGATGCGGGCGAGACGTGGCGCTTCCATGCGACGCTGCCGGTGACGCAGTACTACCGCGTCGGCATCAACAACGCCAAGCCGTTCTACTACGTGTGCGGCGGCACGCAGGACAACTTCTCGCAGTGTGGCCCGTCGCGCACCACGAACACGTGGGGCATCCGCAACAGCGACTGGTTCAACATCGTGGGCGGCGACGGCTTCCAGGCGCGCGGCGACATGGAGGACCAGAACATCTTCTACGGCGAGTCGCAGAACGGCGGCCTGTCACGCTACGACATGCGCACGGGTCGCGGAACCGGCATCCGCCCGACGGCGGCAACGGCGGGTGGCGATGATTCCGGTGCGAGCCTGCCGGATACGGCGCGCGCGGCGGGTGCACCTGCAGGTGCCGCTGGTGCAGGTGCCGCTGGTGCAGCAGGTGCAGCCGGTGCAGGTGTCACTGGACGAGTCACCGGCGCACCTGTCGGGCGTGGTGGAGGTGCACCGGGAGGCGCACCGGCTGGCCCACGTGACCGCACGAACTGGGACGCTCCGTTCGTGCTCAGCCCGCACAACCCGGCGCGCATCTACTTCGCGAGCCAGTTCGTCTACCGTAGCGACGACCGTGGGGACAACTGGACCAAGATCAGCCCCGACCTCTCCCGCAACCTCAGCGCCGACACGCTGCCGATCATGGGCAAGGTGTGGCCGCGCGGGTCGGTAGCGCTCAACGCGTCCACCACGACCCTCAGCAACGTCGTGTCCATCGACGAGTCGCCGGTGATGGAAGGGCTCATCTATGCCGGCACCGACGACGGCCTGCTGCAGGTGACGGAAGACGGCGGCAAGAACTGGCGCCGCATCGAGACGTTCCCGGGCGTGCCGAAGTGGACGTACGTGAGCGACGTGTACGCGTCGCCGCGTGATGCCGGCACCGTGTTCGTGACGTTCAACAACTGGCAGCGCGGCGACTACAAGCCGTACATCGCGCGCAGCACCGACCGTGGACGCACCTGGACGAACATCACGGGTGACCTCGGCGGCAAGAACAACGTCTGGACGATCGCACAGGATTTCGTGAACAGCGACCTGCTCTTCGCGGGCACGGAGTTCGGCGTGTTCACGAGCGTCGACGGCGGCAAGGCCTGGATCCAGCTCAAGGGCGGCATGCCGATCACGCAGGTGCGCGACCTCACGCTGCAGAAGCGCGAGAGCGATCTGGTGATGGGTACGTTCGGGCGCGGCTTCTACGTGCTCGACGACTACAGCGCACTGCGCGAGATCACGCCGGCGTCGATGGCCGAGGAAGCGCGGCTGTTCCCGCTGCGCCATGCCTATTCGTTCATCCCGGGCGGCCTCGCGCCGGCCGGTGCGGCAGGTGTGCTCGCGATCTCCGGCAACTTCTCGACGCCGAATCCGCCGGTGGGCGCGTGGATCACGTACAACGTGAAGAACACGATTCCCGCCGACAAGAAGCTGGTGCTCACGATCAGCGACAACACGGGCCGTCAGGTGCGCCGGTGCGAGCTCGATCGCACGGCGGGCCTGCGCCGCTTTGCCTGGAATCTGAACGGTGATGCGCCAGCCGGCGGAGCCGGTGGTCAGGGAGGTGCTGGCGGCCGAGGTGGCTTCGGCGGCGGCGGCGGTGGTGGTGGTGGTGGTGGTGGTGGTGGTGGTGGCGGCGGTGCACCGGCTGCAACGCCTGATTCGGCGCGCACCGGTGCGCAGCCGGCGACCCCCGCGCTGCAGTCCTGCAGCGGTGGCGGACTCGCAGGCGGTGGCTTCGGCGGCGGCGGTGGACGCGGTGGCGCCGGTGGTGGTGCACGTGTCGCCAATGGCGTGTACCGCGCCTCGATCGGCATGATGACCGGCACGACGGTCACGCCGGTCGGACCAGTGCAGACCTTCAGCGTGCTGCCGCTCCTGCAGCCGTAATCGCTTCACCGCTGCTCGGAATGACGAGAGGCCCCGGGGATCACTTCCCGGGGCCTTTTCGCGTCTCACTGGTGGTGACATCGCCGCGTCGGGTAAGCTTCTCTCACGCACGCCTTCGCCTCCCTCTCCCAGGCTCCCATGACCGTGTTCCCATCTCCGGTCGCTCGACGCATCGCGTTCAGACGCATCGCGTCGACACTCCTGCTGCTCACGCCAGCAGCCCTCGAAGCACAGCAACCCGCCGCGCCGCGCCCGGCGCGCGACCCGATGCAGGAAGGCCTCCCGCTCCGCCCGACGCGCACGCTCAGCTTCACCACGAAGACCGGCAACTGGATGTCGTCGGACGTGAGCAGCGACGGTCGCACCATCGTCTTCGACCTGCTCGGCGACATCTACACGATGCCGATCACGGGTGGCAAGGCGGTCGCGCTGACCAAGGGCATGGCGTTCGATGCGCAACCGCGCTTCTCCCCGGACGGGAAGAAGATCGTGTTCGTGAGCGATCGCACCGG
>JAZKCW010000081.1:0-4948 GCA_040387895.1 Gemmatimonadota bacterium | reverse complement strand
CCGAGCGACGTGCTCGACACTAACGAGCGACTCGCACCGTCTTCTGATTGGTGAACTCACGAAATCCGGCGGGGCCCAGCTCGCGGCCCATGCCGGATTGCTTGACTCCACCGAATGGGTAGCGCGGGTCGGACACCACCATCTCGTTGACGAACACCATGCCCGCCTCCAGTTCGGCGGCGCAGCGTTCCGCGAGGGCCGGGTCGCGTGTCCAGACACTGGCGCCGAGCCCGAACGGCGAGTCATTGGCTTTCGCGATCGCTGCGTCGACATCGGCAACACGAAACACCGATGCGACCGGGCCGAAGAGCTCCTCGCGCGCCGCTGGTGCGTCGTCGGGGATGTCCACCAGGACCGTGGGTGGATAGAAGAAGCCGGCACCGGGCACTGCTTCTCCACCGACGAGCGCACGTGCTCCGCGCGCGAGCGAGTCGCGCGTCTGCGCCGCCAGACCGTCGCGCACGCTCTCCGTCGCGATCGGCCCGACCTGCGTGCGTTCATCGCGCGGGTCACCGACGACCAGCGCCCGCATGCCGTCAGTGAAGCGACCGATGAATTCGTCGTACACGGCGTCGCACACGATGAACCGCTTCGCCGCGATGCATGACTGGCCCGAGTTGACCGTGCGTGCGGACACTGCGGTCGCTGCCGCCTTCGCGATGTCCGCGTCGGGCAACACGATGAACGGATCGCTGCCACCGAGTTCGAGCACGACTTTCTTCAGGTGTTGTCCGGCGACGTTGGCCACGTGCCTGCCCGCGCGATCGCTGCCGGTGAGGGTGACACCGGCAATGCGGTCGTCGGCGATCACCGCATCGATCTGCTCGTGCAGCAGGAAGATCATGTGCACTGGCGCGGGCGGCGCACCCGCTGCTTCGGCGATGGCCGTCGCCTCGCGAAAGCACCCGTCGAGCAGCACCGCACCGCCGGCGACGGACCCGGCAGGCTTGATCAGCACACCGTTGCCGGCCAACAGCGCCGGAATCGCAAAGCGCAGTGCCTGCCAGTGCGGGAAATTCCACGGCATGATCGCGAGCGCGACGCCGAGCGGGTCGTGCCGGACTCGCACACGCGCGGTGTCGTCGTCGAGCACGACATCGTCCGCGAGCGCCTCCTCAGCCAATGCGGGCGCGCCCTCGCAGAGCGTGATGCACTTGTCGATCTCGCCGCGGGCAGCGGCGATCGGCTTGCCCATTTCCTGCACCAGCAGCATCGCCAGCGCTTCACGATGCGTGCGCAGAACCTCGGCAAGTGCGGTGGAGAACAGGGCGCGCGTCCGCAGCTCGACTCGCCGCCATGCGCGCTGTTCGTCGGCAACACGCTGCAGCAGCGCCCCACGCGCGGTGTCCGTCGTCGCCGGCACCTCGCGCACCACCTCACCCGTAGTCGGATCCGTCACTCGAAAGGTCATGTCGCAACCTCGGTGACGAACCCGTCTCAGGCAACCCGATCCGTGATGGCGTGCTCGAGTGTGTTCGTGCGCCTGCTCGTCGACGTCCGACGTGGTGACCGGCGTTCAACGGGCGCCGCTGTCGCCATGCGCGACGATTGGATGTCACCCCGTGCTTCTGCATGCAGGGCAGCAAGTGCCGCGGCCTTCCGGCGTCGCTTGCGTGAGTACAGCAGCGCGTCTGCACGCCCCAGCAGTTCCACCAGCGGCGCGTGGTCGGCCGCGCGTACGCGCGTGTGCCCAATGGTGAGCGAGAGCGGTGCCGCGAGCTCGCCCGATGCATTGAGCAGCGCGACGCGTTGTTCGATGCGACGCTGGATGAGTCGCGCGGCGGCCGTGTCCGCGGACACAGCCAGGATCGTGAACTCATCGCCGCCCATGCGCGCCACCAGGTCACAGTCGCGCACCGCGCGCCGCAGGAGCCGTCCGACCGCCATCAGTGCGCGATCACCTTCGCGATGCCCATGTGTGTCGTTCAGGAGCTTGAAGTCATCCATGTCGACGTAGAGCAAGGCGAAGTCCTGCACCTCACGGCGCGCGGCAGCGACATGCCGGTCCGCGAGCGCCATGAAGCCACGTCGGTTGTACAGGCCCGTGAGCTCGTCGGTGACCGATGCGCGGCGCAGGGCACGCTCACTGCGCTTCTGCACGGTGACATCGCGCAGCGTGACCACGAGCGCGTCGCCGACGGCGACCACCTGATGCGACAGCCAGCCCGCCTCGAACTTTCGGCGGCTCACTCTCAGGTCCGCGCGATGCGGGGTGCCGGACTGCAACGTGCCGACATACAGCTCGAATGGCAGCGCGGGCGTAGCGGTGAGCGTGTCGCCCAGGAGGCGCCGGCCCACCAACCCGTCGCGCGTGGCCCGAATCAGGCGCGCGCCCATCTCGTTGACCTCATCCACTTCGAAGTCGACCACCTCGTCCCGCTCGTTCCTGACCGGGCGCAGGAGAAACACCCCGTCATCGCTGGCATGCATCATCGTCTGCAGCCGCACCGCTCTTGCCTTCGCCAACCCCTGCTGATCGCGCTGCGCGGAGAGGTCCCGGTGCAGGAGCTGCCACCCGCCCACCGCCACCGCGAGGGCGAGCAATGACAGCCCGGGCGCCGCCAGGCCAAAGGTCGCGAGCGTCCCGGGCGACGGTTGGAGGCCGACATGGCGGAGCAACCCGTGCAGAAACTCGATGACCCACGACAGTGAACCGCCGAGCGAGACGGCGACCCATGCGGTGGCGAGGATGGCGAAGGTGCCCCAGAACGTGGCACGAAGGGCGAAACGATCGAACATGGTCCTGACGGAAGAAACTGCTGTCGGTCCGGGTCCCGGCATCGGTGCCCTGTGCGCCAGACCGCAGTCACGAACCTGGCGCACTCATCAGTTACGCAACCGACGTGCCGTTCCACCCTCTGTATGCAATTGCGCGGCTGCGCAAGCCGTACCGCAAACGCATAACAGCCGCTCTCATAACGACTTGAAAACTACAATATGTGATATCCCGAGCGGTCGTTCTGACCGCGCTGTCGTGGTCCAGAGGAGCGCATTTGTGACCTGACCGGCCCACAACAGCCGGTCAGAAATGTCCGGGGCGGAAAAGTTGACCGCGATCCGTCCGTGTCTTCGTCACGGTGTCGAGCTCTCGGCGCCAAGCAGCAGCCGGGACTCGATGGCCGCATACCGCTCGATGGACCGCGCATCGGGCCAGAGCAGGGAAACGATGATGCCCACCGCGAACGACAGCGGAATGGAAACGAGCGCCGGGTTCTTGAGCGGGAAGAGCGCGCTGGTGTTGTGCAGCAGGTCGATCTGCACGGCGGGCGACATCGCAATCAGCACGAGCGTGGCGACCGTGCCGACGACCATGCTCGACGCTGCACCGGCCGTGCTGGTGCGCCGCCAGAACACGCTCAACACGAGTGCCGGGAAGTTGGCGCTGGCCGCGATCGCGAACGCGAGACCGACCATGAACGCCACGTTCTGCCCCTTGAAGGCGATGCCGAGAACGATGGCGACGACCGCGAGGCCGATCGTGGCGCCGCGGGCCACGCGCAGTTCCTCACCCGGCTTCGGAGCACCCTTCCGGATCACGCTCGCCCAGAGATCGTGCGAGATGGCCGCAGCGCCGGACAGTGCAAGACCAGCCACCACGGCCAGGATGGTCGCAAACGCCACGGCGGCGATGAAGCCCAGGAACGGGCGTCCTCCCAGCAGCTCGGCGAGCATGGGAGCGGCCATGTTGCCACCCGCATCGACCGCCTTGATGGCCTCGGGCCCGACCAGCACCATCGCCCCGAAGCCCAGCACGAACGTCATGAGATAGAACGCGCCGATCAGGCCCGTCGCGATGAACACGGATCGCCGCGCCGCACGCGCATCCGGGACGGTATAGAAGCGCATGAGGATGTGCGGCAGCCCGGCTGTGCCGAACATGAGCGCGAGACCGAGCGAGATCGTGTCCATGGGATTCGACACCAGCTTGCCCGGAGCCAGTACTCCGGCGCCGTACTGCGCGGCCGCAGCCGCGAAGAGCTCCCGCGGATCGAAGTGAAACCGGGACAGCACCAGCAGGGCCAGGGCCGCCGCGCCGCCAAGCAGCAGGACTGCCTTCACGATCTGCACCCATGTGGTGGCGAGCATGCCACCGAAGAGGACGTACGCCATCATCGCCACGCCCACGATGACGACCGCCACCTCGTACGGAATGCCGAACAGCAGCCGGATGAGGCCTCCGGCACCGACCATCTGGGCGATGAGATAGAACGCGATGGTCGCGAGTGTCCCGCATGCGGCGGCGATGCGCACCGGCATCGGGTCGAGCCGCGCCGCGACCACGTCGGCGAACGTGTAGCGCCCGAGGTTGCGCAGCGGTTCGGCAATGAGGAAGAGCACGACCGGCCAGCCCACGAGCCAGCCGGTGCTGTAGATCAACCCGTCGAAACCACTGGTGGACACGAGACCGGCGATGCCGAGGAACGACGCGGCGCTCATGTAATCACCAGCGAGCGCGATGCCGTTCTGCACCGCGGTCACTGACCGACCGGCCGCGTAGAAGCCTTCCGTGGTCGTGGTACGCCGCGCCGCCCACCAAGTGATGCCGAGCGTGAGCGCGATGAAGCCGGCGAAGAAAGCGATCGCGACGGTGTCCGGCCGGACGGTATCAGGTCTCATGTGTTCACGTCCGAGCGCTGCTTGCCCAGGGCCGCGAGCGCCGGATCGTAGACCCGGTTGGCCCACGTCACGTACGCGAGCGTGAGGAGCCATGCGGCCACGATCACGAGCGCGCCGAGCACGATGCCCAGGGACAAGCCCTCGGCGACCAGGCTACCGAGCAACGCGGGCTGGAACGCGACGAGCGCGATGAACCCGAAGTAGACCACCACCATGAGGGCCGTGAGGGTTGCGGCGATACGCCAGCGTCGGGCCGCGAGCACTCGCGTGGCCGCCAGCAGGTCGGCGTGCTGATCGTTCGGGAGCGGGGTAGGCGACATGGGCGCGAAGG
>JAZKCW010000080.1:12223-24258 GCA_040387895.1 Gemmatimonadota bacterium | reverse complement strand
CGCATCGCCGCGTGCAGATCGTAGATCACCAGGAGAACCTGCGTGAGGATCACGCAGTCGAATGCGTCGCTATCGAGCCCTTCACCGCTGGAGAGATCACCCACGATCGTCGCTTCCGCGTTTCCGGCAACGGCATGCAGGACATCGCTTCGCGTGACGCGGTCTCCGCCGTAACGCCGTGTGTAGGACGCATCACCGATCTCGAGCACCCGACCTCTTACGTCCGCCGCATGGGACCGGAGGAAGCAATCCTCGATGTAGTAGCGATCGATCGCCCTGCCACGGCGGGTGCCGAAATCTCGGGAGACCGGTTCGACGCTGCGCAGATGTCCCATATCGACCCACCCGACCGGGCGCGGGCCCGAATACGGGACATGGCGCTTGAGCCACTGATGCATCGGCGCAGGGATGATCGTGTGGGCGAGTCGGCGCACAGCACTGCTCATGAGCGGATCGATTTCAAGGAGATCTGGCACGCCGTGACATTGTACGGCCCGGGGTGGGGAAACCTGAAGAAGCCATCACGAAGTTGCATCGCATGCAGCCGATTTTCCGGCCAAGCCGGCTCCCGGGGATGTGTGGACCCGGCGCATTCAGAAGCAATCGACGGTTTCGCGGTGCGATTTCGCCACTGCCAGGGTGCTCGGGCGTCATTGCACCCGCGATCCTGTTCCAGAAGCATGCCACCGGGCGCATGAGGCCGGTAATCACACATTGACCGGGCGGCCAAGGCCGAGCTCGCCGGCTATCCCGTCTGCGCAACTTCACTACGGGACTCGGATTCCACTCGCCCGAGTATCCAGTATGGCCGCCTCACCGGCCCGGCCCGCCCGCCGAAGCATGCCGGCGTACTCGCGTAAGGTCTCGGCGACATCCGGATGCACCGCACCGAGCGCACCTTCGCGAATCTGCAAGGCGCGCTTGAAGAGCGGCTCGGCCTCACGGAAACGCCCCTCGTCCGTGCGGAGCCCGGCCATACCATGCAGCGTGATGGCAATGCTGGGGTTCCCAGGAGCCAGCGCCTGCTCCTTGAGCAGCAGAGCATGTCGGAACAGGGAATCGGCCTGCGCAAACCGGCCAGTCTTCCAGTGCACTTCCGCCAGGTTGTTGATGACGCTCGCGGTCGTCGGATGTGCCGGACCGAGCGACGCCTCGAGAATCGGACGCGCACGCTCGTAATACGGGAGCGCATCCTGGAATCGCCCCAGTGTCCAGTACAGCCCGCCGAGATTGTTGAGCGTGCTGCCGACATCCGGATGATCACTGCCGAGCAACCGTTCCTGGAGGGACAACGTTTCCTTCCAGACCGACTCCGCCTCCGCATAGCGCTTCTGTGCGAGGTACACCGCACCCAGGCCGCGCATGTCGCGCCCCGTCCGCAGGTCCTCGGGCCGGCGCACTCGCGCGTCGAGCACCAGGGCCTGCCGATAGAGAGACTCTGCCTCGGCCGAGCGACCCTGGCGTGCACGGAGGGTCGCGAGTTGGCTGATAGTGCTGGCCACGTCGATGTGCTCGGTGCCGAACGCTGCCTGCCGGATCGCCAGCGCCCGCTGAAGAAACCGGTCGGCCTCCGCGTGATCACCGCGAGCCCGAGCGACGTCGCCCAGTGCAGCGAGTGTCTCGCCCACGAGGGGATGCGATGGCCCATGTTCGCGCTCGCGAATCTGCAGCACGTCATCCAGGATGCTCCGCGCCTGCGCGTACTGGCCAAGCGCCGCGTGCACGGTGCCCATGGTCTGCATGATGCGCGCTCGCATGGCCGGCTGTCCCGAGAGCTCCGTGGAGACCCGACGCGTGCCCCGGTCGAGGATCTCCCGCGCGGTCAGCGTGTTGCCCCGCGCTTCACCGGGATCGGATACGCGGAACAGGTCGACGAGGAACGCGGTGACGCGTTGCGCTGCTTCTGCCTCTTCTTCCGCCCGCTGCTCCGCCCGGGTGGCGCGCGCCAGGCCTACGGTCGCAACCACCGCACTCGCGACCACGGTGCATGCAAGCGCAGTCGCCGTCAGGACGCCAATGCGATGACGGCGCACGAACTTCCCGACCCGATAGCGCGCACTCGGCGGCCGCGCGGCCACCGGCTCGTCGGCCAGATGTCGGCGCAGGTCGGTCGCCAGTGCATTCGCGGTTTCGTAGCGCTGCGTGCGATCCGGGTGCATCGCCTTCATCACGATCCAGTCGAGATCTCCGCGCAACTCGCGTCGCAGATGCTGCGAGTCGGTTCCGCGGAGTCGGGCGATCGCGTCACGCTCTCGTTCGAGCGTTTGCACGCCGGCGCTCGGCGTGGGCGGGTGTGCATCACCGGCAATCAGTCGTGCGAGGAAGGGATACAAGCCGACTGCGGCAGGGTCGAAGGGAAGGTGCCCCACCAGCAGCTCGTACAGCATCACGCCCATCGAGTAGATGTCGGATCGCGTGTCCACGTCGATGCTGCCGGCGTCAGCCTGCTCGGGGCTCATGTACGCGGCCGTCCCGAGCGCGAGTCCGCTCAGTGTCACCGTGACGGAGTCGCTCGCGAGCGGACCCAGCGCCTTCGCGATACCGAAGTCGATGACCTTCGGCTGCGGACGTCCTTCCTCGTCCGTGACCAGGACGTTCGACGGCTTGAGATCCCGGTGAATGACGCCCTTCTGATGCGCATGCTGCACGGCTTCGCACACCGCGACGAAGAGCAGGATGCGCTGTCGAAGCGTGAGCCGGCGCGAATCGCAGAAGCTGGTGATCGGCAAGCCGCGCACGAGCTCCATGGCGAAGTACGGTTGCCCATCCCCAGTGCTTCCGGCGTGCAACACCTTCGCGATGCCGACGTGGTTCATGACGGCAATCGCGCGCCGTTCGGCGTCGAAACGTGCGAGCACGTCCCGCGAATCCAGACCAGCGCGTATGACCTTCAGCGCGACGCGTCGGCGAACGGGCTCCGTCTCCTCCGCCTCGTACACGACGCCCATGCCGCCATCACCCAGCGTCTGGATGATTCGGTACGGTCCGATCTGCTGCGGCGGCCTGGAGGCCGAGGTGACGGAAGTCATGCGCGCCGGTGGAGCGGTCTACTCGATGATGATGTCTGGATCGATGCGAACCGTGTCGGCGGTGGCACCGGCGCGGCAGACGAGCGAGATGTCGTACGAGTATCTGCCGCGGGCACCCGGGCGCATGCGCGTGGCGCGCGCCGGTGCATTCTTGCGCCCGCGATATGGCGGCGTGGCAAGGAAGGGCCAGGTGCTGCTGTTTTTCGGGGCGATCACGATGCTGTCCGTATTCGCCGCACTGTTGATGACCCACGCAACGCTGTCGCCTTGCCGCAGCGACGTGTTCCAGGGGCTCACGGTCACGCGGGTGGTGCGTGGTCCCGTGCATCGTGCGTCCACGGTGATCTCCACAGTCGCGCGTTCCCGAGCTCGCGCATCGCCAAGTTCACGCGTGCGCATCGCCGGATCCGCGGCGACCACGACGGGGATACCACACACCGACAGCAGAGTCAGCAGTCGAGCACGCACAACGTCTCCGAAGTTGAGGGCGACGCAACGTTGTGCTGCTCACGAGAGGGTGGCAAGAGTGTGTGCCCACTCTCCCAAAGGCCTCCGCGCAAGTGGCTCAGCCGTTCCGACGGGACACCCTCCAGGCAGGAAAGGCGTGGCGGGCGCGACTGCCGTCGACTTCGCCTTCCACCTCCCGCCTCCACCGCGGCTGCCCTCGGTCTAGACACACCACGGCGTGAAACGACTCTCGTGCCGCTTGTGGATTGGCGTTCGAGGCGGATGTTTACGGCTGGCTCCGGCACACGCGTCGGAACGCCCTTACCCAGCCCATCCCCTCCGAGCATCGCCATGCGACACGCCCTGATGTACGTCGGCTCCTTCGAGCGCAACTTCAAGTCCCTGTCTCCCTCGACGAACACCTTCGAGGGAAGCGACGGGAGCTCGCGCGCCTACGCGCCGACGCCTGAAGGCGTCGACGGCCTGCGCGTGTACTTCATGGAGAAGTCCGGCAAGAAGTTCGTTGCGGTCCGGGTCGCGGATGCAGTCAGCGACGTCGTGCTCAAGAACGAGATGGTTCTGGTACCGGGAGAGCACTTCGGATTCAGCGTGCACCTGAGCGGCACGCCGACGGTTGTCGAGGACAACATCGCCGTCATGAAAATGCTCGAGGACATCACCAAGAAGAACGCGTCTCAGGGCGACGAGTTGCTGATGATACGCGCCCGGTTCAAGGCCGCTGCATCCTCGAAGTAACCCCATTGTGCCGGCACCGGCGCACCGTCATCCGGTGCCGGTCGCATCCGTGAACTGCACAGCCGCCTGCCGCGTGCGGTTCACGGATAGCTGCAGCACGTCGGGGCGCGCGTAGTGCCCCATGACGTCGAAGTTCTGTCGCTCCTCGCGCACGCGCCGCAGGTCGCAGGTAGCGAAGACGATCCGCTCGTCGCACGCGACAGGCTCCACCAGCCATGAGCCATCGGGGGCGGCGACGCACGTTCCGCCCTCGGCCAGCTGCTCGGGTGCCGCGGCGCGAACGAGATCTGCGTGCGGCACGTCGCCGATGTCCTCGCGCCGGAGCACACCGCTGACGGAGAGGACGTAGGACCGACTCTCCCTCGCGATGAAGCGCGTGATGTGCTCCGTGTTCCGTATGCTGCCGGGCCAGAGCGCCACATGCAGGTTCTCGCCCTGCGCGTAGAGCGCGGCGCGCGCCAGCGGCATCCAGTTCTCCCAGCAGTTGAGCGCTCCCACCGTAAACGGGCCGCACGGGTGCGTGCGCAACCCGTGACCGTCGCCAGGTGCCCAGCTCAGTCGTTCCTCGTAGGTGGGCATCAGCTTGCGATGCACCGATTGGATGGAGCCCGAGTTGTCGATGTATGCGAGGCTTGCGTACACGCTGTGCCCACCGCGGTCCGCCGGTCGTTCGATGCACCCCACCACGACGGCGATGCGCCGAGCCGCAGCGGCTTGCGTGACCCGATCCAGGTGCCCGGCCTCGATCTGCACGGCCTGATCGAGGTAGTGCGCGTGCAGCGCCTTCTGTACCGGGGCATCGAAGCGCGCACCGTCGGTCAGCTCGATCCAGAACGGATAGCCTGGAATGAGCGCCTCTCCGAACGCCACCAGCCCGGCGCCGGCATCGGCCGCTTCGTGGATACGGGCAACGACCTTGTCGATCGTCGCATCGCGCGACAGCCAGACGGGCGCAATCTGCGCCCCGGCGATGATGAGCTGATGATCGGGCATCTGCCGAGTTACCGGGTGCGCGTCATTCCCGCAACTCCGGCTCCGCAGAAGTGCGCGGATGCAGTGCCTGCCCGGTCGGGCAGAGATCGTAGACAGCACACCGATGGCAGGCCGGTGCCCGGTGAAAGCAGCAGCGCTGCCCGTGCAGCATCAGCACCTCGTGATTGTCGTACACCTGCTGCGCCGTCAGGCCCGTCGGAAGCTGCGCCTCGAGCACAGCATGCGCGCGTCCGACATCGAGCGTCGCGCGGATGAGGCCGAGCCGGATCGCGACACGATGATGATGACTGTCGACGGGAAGGGCAGGCATGCGCAGTCGACTGAACAGCAACGTCGCTGCGCTGGTTTTCGGCCCGACGCCCGGCAATGCCTCGAGCCATGCACGCGCGTCGGGCACGCTCATCTCCGAGAGAAAATCGAGCGACAGGGCGCCCGTTCGGCGCGTGATCTCCGCGAGCACCTGCTGGATGCGAGGCGCCTTCTGTTCCGGCCACGTCACGGCGCTGATAGCGCGCTCGATATCGGGGGTGGGCGCATCGCGCACATCCAGCCACGACGGGTAACTCGCCCGCAGACTCTTGAACGCGCGTCCGGAGTCCGCATTGCGCGTACGATGCGACAGCAGGGAGGACACCAGCTCGCTGAGCGGGTCCATGTCGTGGAAGTAGCGAATCGGGCATTCGTACTCCCGACACAGGATCGTGTGCACCAACCACGCCTTCTCCCGCAATTCCTCCGCGGTGCGTGCCTCGCTGGACATGGACGCTCGTTCGTACGGGCCGACTGAACCGCCGACAGGCAGGCCGAAGAGGCTAGCCGACGGCGCGCATCCGCCGGTACCGGGCGGTCGCGATCTGATAGACGCCGTATGCAGCGAGCCCGATGGCCACGATGGGGAACACGATCTGCCCGTTGTCGCCATTTGCGAGTTCACGCAGCGACTGGCCGATACCGCCGGCCTCACTCGGATCGGACTCGCGGGCTGCGCGAATCAGGAGCACACCGATCATGCCGAAGACGACAGCTCGCGCCGCAATGCCGAACTTTCCGAGCCGCACGATCCAGGTGGCCTGGGTGTGGCCCGCGTAGCCCAGGTCGAGATGCTTGCGAACCTTCTTGTCCGAAGACGCCCGGTACAGTTGATAGATCGCATAGCCGATCATCCCCAGACCCGCCGCACCCACCAGAAATCGACCGTAGGGCAGTTGGAGGAGACGCGCACTCCAGTCTTCCGGCGCGCTCCCTTCGCCGCCGCCACGTCCCTGCAGGAATCGGATCGCCTGGAGGCCCAATGCGCCGTAGAGCAGTCCGCGACCGGCCTGTGCCGCCCGGACCACCAGTTTCGTGGGCTTGTTGCCCTCACCCTCGGCGTCCGTGATCGCGGCGACCAGGCGCCAGGCCATGTACCCCAGCAGGCCGGCCGCGATAAGGGCCAGAGCAACCGTTCCGAATGGCCCGTCTCCGATCACGCCCAGCGCTCCCTTCGTGTCGGTCGCCTGTCCACCACGACCAAATGCTGCACGCGCCGCCAGCACACCGATGACGATGTAGACGATTCCCTTGGCGGCGTAACCGGCGCGCCCGAAGAACACGAGCGCGGGGGAAGCTGAGCGCATTGCTGGTGTCACGGTGTGGGGCCGGAGAGTGAAGTGAGACATGTCGACCGGGGTCGCGGTCGTGCGGCGGTGACTGCCCTACCGTTTGCACAGGGGGCAGCATTCATGCCGCGCCCGCCTGGACCGCCTCGGAAGGGCGTTGCAGGACGCAAAAACACCGGGGACCGAACTGTCGGCCCCCGGTGCTCTCGTGCTGCTGCCACCCGTTCGGCGCAGCGCGTGGTTCGCACCACGTGCTGCGCTGGCGGAGTTACGTCTTACGCGTTGCGGCGACGACGTGACACCAGGAGCACGCCGGCGAGGCCGGCTGCCATGAGTGCGTAGGTCGACGGCTCCGGCACGACGGTGTTCGGGTTCGACGAGTTAAGACGGCCGACGAAGAACGTGTCGAGACCACCCTGCACGTTCGTCAACGATGCGCCGATGCCGATGAAGATCGTCGACGGCGTACCGCCGGCGGCGGTCAACGTGGCGACTGCAGCGTTGAATGCAGAAACGCCGGCAGCGTTCAGGCCAAAACCGAAGCCTGCGTTACCCACACCCGGGTTCGTCACGGCGAACTCGGTGGCCGTGTTCAAGTCTGCCACCTTGATCGCCGTCGTACCGGTGGCGTTGTACAGATACAGCGACAGGCCGCTCACCGTAGCCGCGTCGGAACCCGGCTCGGAGAAGTTGGCGATGATGCGGAGATCCGTACCGAGCGTACCAGCTGCTCCACCAACCTCGGCCAGTGAACGCACGGTCGAGGACGTCTGCACCATGTTGTCCGGGTAGCCGGTGCACGCCTTCGCGATCGGCGTGATGCAACCGCTCGAGACGTTGTTCGTGTTGTTGAGCGTGAGGATCGTCGTGACTGACCCGAGGCCGCCCCCGACGTTCGGAATCGCGCCGGTGGACAGGAGCTGCGCCTGTGCCGAGGCCGCCGCCGGGATGAGTGTCGAGGCTGCGAAGATCAGCCCCAGTGTGCTTCGAGAGAAAGGCATGGCGGGTACGTCTCCTTCAAGAGTGGAACGTCAGGTATGCCGAACCTTTACGGTCGAGTTCGGCGCTCTGGGGTGTCTCGCTCCTGGAGAGCGATGATGCCACCATCATCGCAACTTTGACGCCATCTTCATGCAGCAATGTCAATGAAGAAATCAGTGGCTTGCGAGGTGACAGCGATCACCCGCTCCTTGGTTTCGCTCGCTTTGACAACACCATTTCACGACAGGCGTGTCCGCTCGCCGCTAGCTCTCGAATGCACCGCGGCGTACGGCGGTCCCACCTCGAACATGCCACGCGCCGCGCGCCATCACGTCGCGCACCTGATATGCGGCATCGAGCACGACGAGATCCGCGTCCATGCCGATCGCCACGCGACCCTTTCGTGGCAGGCGCAACAGTGCAGCGACGTTGCTCGTGAAAGCGGGCAGTACCTCATCCAATGTCATCCCGCGTGACAACAGATCGCGCACCGTCGACATCAGCGACCCCGCGTGCCCCACACCCATCTGCACGACTCGCCCATCCTGGTCGAATACCGGAAGGCAGCCACCGCCGTCGCTGCTCACGGTGACATTCGCCAGCGGTGCGCCCGAGGCGAGATAGCGCTCCAGCGCATCGGCGGCACTCCACGCGTCCTCATCCGGAGCAACGTCGAACGACGTGATGTCGACGACGCAGTCCGCGCGAGCGAGCAACAACGCCTCCTCGAACAGTCCGCGCCGCCGGTTGACATGCGTAGGGTTGAAGACACGCGGAGGTATCTCACTCGTCGTGAGCGCGCGACGAATCAGGTCGAGTCCGCGCAGCCCATCGCCGACATGCAGATGAAGGATTCCCGCCTTCCCAGTCATCAGCCCGCCGACGTGCGCATCCGCCGCAACACGCAACAGCTCGTCGAGCGTCGGCTGGCTCGACCGATGATCGCTGATCGCGACCTCGCCCACGCCGATGATCCGGTCGATGTGCGTAATGTCTCCCCGGATCGACCCAGTCAGCGTCACGAGCGGAAAATGATACCCGCCGGTGTGACACCAGGCCGAGAGTCCGTCCGCCTCGAGCCCGCGTGCCGACACGACCAGTTCGCCAGTCGTGCGTGTGACGTCGTCGGTGCCGAGCACGCCGACGACGCTCGTGACTCCGGCCTTCGTATACTGCGTGAGCGGGGGAGGGGGCACTCGCGTGTGCGGTCCGGCCTCGCCACCTCCACCGGTGAGGTGTGCGTGGCCATCCACCAGACCCGGCACGACGACCGCGCCGGCGAGATCGATCTCTTCCACCAGCAGCGCCGATGGAAGCGCGTCGAGGCGCGGCCCCATCCACAGGATGCGGTCGTCGCCGATCAGAATGTCGTTGAGGCCACGGGCTTCAGGTGCGTACACCGTGGCATTGCGAAGCAGAAACATGGGTCAACGTTACCAGCCGGGCTCGGCCGGCGTTAGCTTTTCAAACTCACGGAGTGAACGGTACCAATTCGTCAGGACCCATGCGCGGCTTGTTCAGGACGTATGCCTCCCTCGCGACCAGCGCGTAACCCCATGGAAATCCTCGAACGTTCCGTTTACGTCGGCCCGAGTCACTACGCGCACTTTCCGGTCATCCGGCTCGTGCTCGACCTCGGTGTGCTGGAGCAGTGGCCCACCGCCCGTCTTGGTGAGGAGTTCATTGCGTCGCTGCTGTCGGCCCTGCCGGGCCTGCAGGAGCATGGCTGCTCGTATGGCGAGCCCGGCGGCTTCGTCCGCCGCATGCGCGAGGAAGAGGGGACATGGCTCGGGCATGTACTCGAACACGTGGCGATCGAGCTGCAGAACATCGCAGGCGTCAGCGTGACGTTCGGCAAGACACGCGAGACGGCCCGGCCCGGCGTCTACGATGTGGTCTTCGAGTACGCGCAGCAGGACGTAGGGCTCGAAGCCGCCGACGTTGCGCTCGAGCTGTTGCACCACCTGCTGCCCGACGCGTTGCGTCCGATGGCAACAGGGACTGACGGGGAGATCGCATTCGACCTTGCCGAACGACGGGATGGCTTCATCCGGTTCACGCAGCGGCGCGCGCTGGGTCCGAGTACGGCCAGCATCGTGCGCGCTGCGGAAACGCGCGGCATACCGTGGATCCGCCTGAACGAGCAGAGTCTCATCCAGCTGGGCTATGGCTGCTTTCAGCAGCGTGTGCAGGCGACGGTTACCGGTCGCACGTCGCATATCGCCGTCGAACTCGCATCCGACAAGGAGGAGACGAACCGGATCCTCGCCAATCTCGGTCTGCCGGTACCTCGTCAGCGTCTCGTCGTGCTGCCGGAGCAGGCGGTGGCCGCCGCAGAACGCATCGGCTATCCCGTGGTGACGAAGCCGTACAACGGGAATCATGGGCGCGGCGTGTCGATTGCGCTGACGACCGCGGCAGACGTGCTGGACGGATTCGAGCGCGCAGCGGCGATCTCACGCTCGGTGATCGTCGAGAGCTACATCACGGGGCACGATCACCGGATGCTGGTGGTGAACGGCGAGCTGGTCGCCGTCAGCAAGCGCGAGCCGGGCAAGGTGACAGGCGATGGACAGCACACCGTTGCCGAGCTGGTCGCCGGGGTCAATCGCGATCCGCGTCGCGGCATCGGGCATGAAAAGGTGCTGACCCAGCTCGAGCTCGATGCGCAAGCGATCGGACTGCTGGAGCGTGCGGGATACACCACGGAGTCGGTGCCGGCGGCGGGTGAAGACGTGTACCTGCGTCTGACCGCAAATCTGTCGACGGGCGGAACCGCCGCGGAGGTGACGGACATCGTGCACCCGGACAACGCGGAGATGGCCGTGCGCGCCATCAAGGCGATCGGGCTGGATGTCGGCGGCGTGGACTTCCTCACGCCCGACATCGCCCAGTCGTACAAGGACATCGGTGGCGCGATCTGCGAGGTGAATGCGGCGCCCGGTTTCCGCATGCACATGGCACCGAGCGAGGGGCGCCCTCGCGACGTGGCGAGCAAGGTGATCGACATGCTGTTCCCGGATCGCGCGCCGGTCACGATTCCCATCGCCGCGCTCACGGGCACGAACGGCAAGACCACGACGGCACGGTTGCTCGCGCACATTCACAAGCTCGCAGGCAAGCGGGTCGGCCTCACCACGACCGATGGCGTGTACATCGACGGGCAGCGCACGGTCGAGGGTGACATGACCGGTCCGACGTCTGCACGCATCGTGCTGAGCGATCCCGTCGTGGAAGTCGCGGTGCTGGAGACGGCGCGCGGTGGATTGCTGCGTGCGGGCATGGCCATGCGTCACGTCGACGTCGGTGCGGTGCTCAACATCCAGCCCGATCACCTCGGACAGCACGGCATCGACACACTCGAGCAGCTCGCTGCGGTCAAGCGCACTGTCGTGGAGATCGCCACCGATACGGCGGTTCTCAATGCCGACGATCCACTGACGCTCCGCATGGCGGCGCATACACGCGCGCGTCACGTGTGCTACGTGACGCTCGACCCCGAGCACGATCTGGTGCGCGAGCACGTGCGTGCCGGTGGCCGGGCCATCGCGCTCGAGGCCGGCGTGAACGGCCAGATGATCACGATCTATGATCGTGGTGCGCACATCCCGCTGCTGTGGACACACCTCATTCCAGCGACGCTGGAAGGCAAGGCGACGTTCAACGTGCAGAACGCGATGTTCGCCGCCGCGATGGCGTTCTCGATGGGCGTGCGCCTCGAGGACATCCGGCACGGCCTGCGCACGTTCGACACCACGTTCTTCCAGGCACCCGGGCGCTTGAATGTGTACGACCAGCACCCGTTCAAGGTGCTGTTCGACTACGGGCACAACGCACATGCCGTGCGCGCGCTCTGCCAGCTGGTGAATCGTATAGCGCCTGCAGGCCGGCGACTCTGCGTGCTGTCGGCACCCGGCGACCGTCGTGATTCCGACATCCGCGATATCGCGATCGCCGCGGCCGAGGCGAGGTTCGATCACTACATCTGCCGGCGCGACGACTCGCCGCGAGGTCGCGGACCGGACGAGATCCCGCGAATGCTCGCGGCCGCGTTGGAGGAGCATGGCATCGACAGGGCCAGCATCACGCTGATCGTCGACGAGCGGCAGGCCATCGAAGCCGCGCTGCGCATGGCGCGGAGCGGAGACCTGCTGCTGATATTCGCCGACTCGCTGGCGCGTGGGTGGAAGCAGATCGTGAACTTCCGGCCGGATGACGGCGCAGTGGTGGG
>JAZKCW010000080.1:4332-12213 GCA_040387895.1 Gemmatimonadota bacterium | reverse complement strand
TGCTGCCCGCACCGCGGGCAGCACGTGCGGTCCCGCGTGCCGAAGTGCAGGACGACGCCCCGGCCGACGACGCCGCGCCGGCAGTAGCGGCACCTGCAGTCGCCCAGGTGCCGGATACGCGACCGGTGACAGTGTGGTCGAGACTCCCGGACGACGCACAACTGCTTCGCGGGGAGCGGGGCGTCATGCTCGCGCCGGAAGAGAGTGACTGATACCGGGACGACCGTGGCCGAGCCCACGGCGCCGTCCGTCTCCTCGCGAAGATTGATGGGCGCGAATTTCTACAGCGCACGACCCGGCGCAGTGCTCGAGGTAGTGCATGATGGATCGCCCATCGCGCAGCGAGACGTGCGCGCCGCAATCGAGCTGTGGCCGATCCATGCTCGCGCGCTCGCCAGCGCGATCGGGTGGCAGGATCCGGTGCTCACGGTGGTACGCGGAGCGCGGGATGGAAGCTGCTTCCTCTCGGCACCGGTGGATGCGCTGATGACCGCGACCGTGTTGGCAGAGCAGGCGTGGCGCCTGGCGACGCTGGAACTTTCGCTGCCCGTTGCATCGAACTCGCCCCGCGCGGGTGCAGACGCACCTGCTCCGGATGTGGAGATGGCGACCGTCATCACGCAGCTGCGTGCGCAGTGCGCAGCAGAACAGGCGGCCGCGCCGGGCCTTGCTGACGCTGAGCGATGGGCACACGCAGCGGGTGTGTCCTTCGGTTTCGACGATGACACCACGCGCGTAGGAAGCGGCCCCGTCGGGCTGCATTGGCCGACGGGGGCCGTGCCACCGGCCGACATTGCGTCGCGGCATGTCACCGACATTCCGATCGCGCTGGTCACGGGCAGCAACGGCAAGACCACCACCACGCGCATGCTCGCCGCCATGTTCCGCGCAGCGGGTCAGCGGGCAGGGTGGAGCTGCAGCGACGGTGTCTACATCAGCGATGGCGCCGCGGTGGTCATGACGGAATCCGGCGACTATACCGGTCCCGGTGGAGCGCTCTCCGTGCTCACGAACAGGGATGCAGAGGCCGCCGTGCTGGAAACGGCGCGTGGAGGACTGCTCCGGCGCGGCCTCGGCACATCGCGGGCGCAGGTTGCGGTGATCACCAACATCGCGGAGGATCACTTCGGCGAGTACGGCGTGCATTCACTGACCGATCTCGCCACGGTGAAGGCTTCGATCGTGCGTGCTATCGTGCCGTCAGGGCACGTGGTGCTCAACGCCGACGACCCGTTGCTCGTGACGACCGCCGAGCGTATCGGATCAATGACGGACGCGCCTGTGGTATGGTGGAGCACGACACCCACTCACCCGTTGGTGCACGAGTCGTTCACGCGCACCGGCATCGCGGCACGACTGGTCGATGGGGTGCTCCAGGTGGCCGCGGCCGGTGGGTGGTACGACATCGTGCGCGTCGATGACATGCCGTCGAGTGTTCGGGGAACCGCGCCTCACAACGTGGCGAACGCGCTGGCGGCGTCACTTGCCGCCGCATGTCTTGGACTCGCTCCGGGCACCATCTCCCGAACGCTGCGCGCATTCGGGGCCGAGGCGGGCGACAATCCGGGGCGACTGCAGCGCACCCTGGTCGGAGGGGTGACGGTGCTGCTCGACTATGCGCACAACGCCGATGGCCTGCGCACACTGTTGGCGACGGCGGGCGCCATTCCGGCGACGCGGCGACTGCTGCTGCTGGGTCAGGCCGGCGATCGCGACGACGTGCAGCTGCAGGGACTGGCACGTGTCGCCGGGCAGGCGCGGTTCGACCGCATCGTGGTCAAGGAGATGCCCGGGATGCTGCGCGGGCGCGCGGTCGGCGAGGTGCCACGCGTGCTGTGCGGGGAGTTGCAGCGTGGCGGGATGGAGGATGAACGGGTCACGGTCGCCCCCAGCGAGCTTGCGGCCGTTCGCGCGGCGCTCGACTGGGCACGAGAGGACGATCTGCTGGTGTTTCCCATCCACGACGACCGGCCGGCGGTGGAAGCGCTCCTTGCGGCGCTCGTGCGCCAGCGTTGGCAGCCCGGGCACGCACTGCCGTAACAGTCAGGCCGAGGTGGGGAGGGCGGACGCAATCTGTGCCTCGAAGCTCTCCGGCACATCGGTCGGAGCGAAGCGCGCGCGAACGGTGCCATGCGCATCGACCAGGAATTTCGTAAAATTCCATTTGATGGCCTCCGTGCCAAGCACTCCAGGCTGCGCGGCCTTGAGCAACACGAACAGCGGATGTGTATCGGCGCCGTTGACCTCGATCTTGGAGAACATCGGGAACGTCACGTCGTACGTCAGCGAGCAGAACGAAGCGATCTCCTCCTCGGTGCCGGGCTCCTGATGCCCGAAGCTGTCGCACGGAAACCCGAGCACGACGAGTCCGCGGTCTCGATATTTGCGCCAGAGTGCCTCGAGTCCCGCATACTGCGGCGTCATTCCGCACCGGCTTGCCACGTTCACGATGAGCAGCGTCTTGCCGCGGTACTCGCCCATCGAGGATGGCGTGCCGTCGATGGTCGTGACTGCAATGTCATAGATATTCATAACTGCAATATGGCACCGTCCCGGCACACCCGTGCCCACGAAGCTCGCGTGTGACGCGCATCGACGGGTGTGCGACCCGCCCCGGCTCACGGGGTTTCGTCCCTGCGTGACGCCTTCCAAAGGGTAACGCTGGAAGTAGACCGGACCACTGGACAGCTTCCACGCATGACCTACTTCATGAGCCGGACCCGCCGCGCACGGTGCGCGATGCCCGTCATTGCCGCGCTGGCCGTTGCAGCCTGCTTGCCACTGAGTGCCGGCGCTCAGTCAGGCGCCGAGCGCGGTACCGCCGCAGCGATTCCGGCCAGTGGCGCGGACGTACTGGAACGCATGCGTTCAGCGTTCGACGGCAAGTGGTACAAGACGCTCACGTTCGTGCAGACCACGATCCTGCACCGGCCCGACGGCGCCACGACCCGCCAGACATGGCACGAGAGCGTACGCCATACGACCGACCGGGGTGGACAATTACGGATCGACGTAGGTGACCTCGCGGCCGGCAATGGCATGCTCTACACGGCGGATTCGACGTGGATTGTGCGCGGGGGCAGGCTCGCGGCCATTCGCCCTTCCGGCAACGAGTTCCTGCCGCTCATCGAGAGTGTGTATTTGCAGCCGGTGGAACGAACCGTGCGGGAGCTGTCGAAGACCCGTATCGACATGGATCGCGTGAGCCGCGGACAATGGCGAGCGCGGCCCGTCTGGATCGTTGGAAGCACATCAGCCGCCGACAGCACGCGTCCGCAGTTCTGGGTGGACATCGAGCGCAACGTGGTCGTCCGCATGATCCTGCGCGACTCCGATGCAGCACCCGTGATGGACGTGCATCTCGACGGCTATGTGCAGACGGCGAATGCGTGGCTCGGCACGGACGTGAAGATCCACGTCGGCGGAAAGTTGGTGCAGGAAGAGCAATACTCGGACTGGAAAACAGGTGTGGAGCTGGCACCTTCGCTCTTCGATCCTGCACAGTGGCAGAGTGCGCCACACTGGGGTCGAACAAAGAAGTGAACATGCACGTATGCAGGGCATGGCTGACACTTCCGGCTTCCTGATGAACAATTCCCGTGATGTCTGACTTCTCTGCGGTATCCAGTGGCTGGCTCGTCTCGGTTGTGCTGCTGCTGGCGGTCATCGTGTTGTTGTACTTTGTCCTGCGCGAGCGCGCGCGGCGAAAGCAGCAGGGCCTCTTCCGGCCGTGGCCGATTCCAGTCGTAAGCCTGGACGCTCTCGATCCCGCATTCGCGGCCGGTCCATTCGGGCCGTCGCTCGACGCGGAGGTGTCGTTCATCGGGCGCGGGCCAATCGTCGTGCCTGGGGGAACAAGCGACACGGAAGCCTGGATACTCGCCGTGCTGGCAAAGCGGGCCCGTCACCTTTTCGAATTCGGCACGTGCACCGGAAAGACGGCGTACCTGTGGAGCCAGAACGCGCCGCAGGGCGCGCGCGTAGTGACGCTGACGCTCGCGCCGTCGCAGCAGCAGGAGTACGTCGCCGCTCCGGGCGACTCCGACAAGGACACACGATTCGCACTGATGGAGTCGGCGTTCGAGGACTTCCTGTACACGGGCACGCAGGCCGAGGAGGCGATCGAGCAGCTCTATGGCGACAGCAAGCAGTTCGACGAAGGCCCGTGGCGCGACTGGGCAGATCTGGTGTTCGTCGATGGTTCGCATGCGCGTTCCTACGTCGAGAGCGATTCGCAGAAGGCCATGCGCATCGTCAGGCCCGGCGGGCTGGTGCTATGGCATGACTACGCGGGCTCGCGCCATGCGCCGGGCGTGTTCGACACGCTGAACGCGCTCGCGAAGTCCGTCGACCTGCAGCACGTGCGCGGAACGACACTCGTGGCCTGGCGGCGTCCGACGGAGTAGCGCAGCGCGCGGTGGCTCGCAGGTCCACCGCCCGTTACGTGGCGAGCGCCACCCTCGAGTGCATCGCGAACCGGAGTGCTTCGGCCGCCCCTGACGCATCGACGTGACCGACCACGCGGTGCGCCATCGTGCGAAGCTCCGGCTCGGCGTTCGCCATGGCGACCGCACAGCCCACGATGCGCATGGCCGAGAGATCGTTGCCGCCGTCGCCGACGAACATCACCGCGTCGAGCGGGATGCCATACTCCGCGGCAATCGCCCGCACGGCGATCGCCTTGTTCACGCCGGCGGGTGTGACGCCGACGAACATCGTGTCGGGCATGACGGGTGACGTGGACGGCGCGATCTCGAGACCGAGATGCGGTTCGGCGAGCACGGCGTCCACTTCGTCGAGACCGACGACCCACTGCGCTCGCACGATCGCTCCGTCGAGTGATTCGAGCGGCCGCGCGACGAAGGGCACGCCGAGCAGTGCGGCGTGCGCGATGGCGCGTGGCGATGTGCTTTCAACGACGTACTGCGTGTCCGAGTAGAGCTCGAGCGTGCGTCCGGACGTGCGCGCACGTTCGATCAGTGCGGGCACGACATCAGGCGGCAGCGCGACCGAGCGCGACGCCCCGGACGCCGGGTGCACGATGCTGCCGCCATTCTGGAAGCTGTGCCATCCGGTCGCGTCGAGTCGCTCCGCGTACTCGAGCGCCACGCCGAGGGCCGGGCGCCCCGAGCAAATAGCCAGGCGAATCCCTGCGCGGCGCGCGGCGTCCGCCGCAGCCCAGACGGTCTCGTCGATCCTGCCCGAAGAACCCACGAGCGTGCCGTCGATGTCGAGGCACACCAGTGCGATGGACGTCAACCGCTCCGCCGGGATGGTGGACGCCCGGTGGGAGGAACCGGCGGCGTCAACGGGGGCTCGAACGCAGCATCGAGCGCCCCCGAACGTTCGAATCGCATCGCCATCTCCGGCGAAACGCCGACGACGTCCTGCAACTCAGCGAGCAACTCGTCGCGGGTGAGATCGGTGGCCTCGACGCCATCCGTGGTCTGCCGGTACCGAGTACGCGCCTGCAACACGAAGCGCGCGCCGCCACGGTTGTATCGCATCGACAGGTGATGATTGAACGGGCCCCGCGTGCGCGAGATCTCGTAGCGTTCGGCATAGAACGCATGGTCCACCGGATCCATCAGCAGCCGGCAGGGGAAGTATTCGTCGTACGGGGGAGTGTCGAACCAGATCAGATGCGACCCGTCGACCGCCTCCGCTTCGACGCCGAACACCGGATGCCGGTCGACGTGCACGCCATCCACCAACGGGATCGGGTACATCGTCAGCATGGACGAATCGACGAGCCAGTCGGCGTCGTCGATTTTCACTTTCACGGACCCGTGTCCGGGCACGCCCAGGTCGCGCATCGAACCCGCAACACGGCGCGCGTCGAAGCCGAACGATTGCACGAGCGTGAACAGGGCATTGCTGCTCGACCAGCAGGTTCCGCCCGTTCCATGCGCCACCCAATGCTCGAGGAAGTCGACTGCATCCGTACCGGGCAGTGGGCCTTCCTCTCCCGTCCGCAGCGCAATGAGCTTGCGCACGTTGTCGAACGGGACATTGCTGCACCATGCCTCGTAGAAGCGCCTTAGGCCCGTGAGGTCGAGCGGGAGCACGTCGGGAAGGCCGAGACGCTCGAGAGCGGCCGAACGCAGCTCTGCGGACATGGCAGTGTCGGTGGCCGGCTGCTGAGGCACCGTGCGGTCGGAATCGAAGTTGTGCGGCGTCGCCATGCTGCAAGATAGCAGTGCCAGCGGCAACCCGAAGCCTTGGCAGAGCAGGGTGCCGGGCCTTTCCGCCGCCCACAGCGGGGGTCCGAAACCGTTGGACATCATCTTGCCGATGCTGTTCGACGGATCGCTCCGTGCGGAACGCTGCGAGACACGGCAAGCCGCCTGCCGCTGGAGCATTGAACTAGCCTCACGACGGAGAGAGGATGCAGAAGCCGATTTCCCCCGCCATGCACGGTGCGCTCGATTATGCCACGTCGGCTGCAGTCGCGGTCGCTCCCCACGTGCTCGATTTTCCCACGCCGGCCACGCGGCTGTTCTCCTCGCTCGCCGGCAGCTACACGGCGCTGTCGAGCGTGACCGATTACCCGGCGAGTCTGGCGCGTGTGGTACCGTTTCGCGCTCACGGCGCAGCCGAAATCGCGATCGGCCTCGCGTTGCCGTTCCTGCCCCGTGCGCTCGGGTTCGAGCGCCATCGCGCTGCGCGGAACGCCTGCTACACGCTGGCGGCCGTGACGTTCGTGGTGGCTGCGCTGACGAGGTGGGACGATCGTCGCGAGCGTCAGCTCGACTGAGTCGCCGCCTGATACTGCGCGAGGCGACGCTCGAAGTCCTCGCGCTCGGCGTCCATCATCCCGTACTCTTCCGCTCCGGACGGGAACGCGCGACTGCGGACGTCGGCAGCATATGCGCGGACTGCGCCCTCCCAACCGGAGCGCAGGTCCGCGTACTTGCGCACGAAGCGCGGTACCGAGCCCGGAGTGAGACCGAGCATGTCGGGGTAGACGAGCACCTGACCGTCGACACGCGATCCTGCACCGATGCCGATCACGGGCACACCGACGCACGCACGGATCGCGTCCGCTACAGGCGCGGGCACGGCCTCGACGACGATCATCGCCGCGCCGGCCTGCTCGAGCGCGACTGCGTCCTCGACGATACCGATCCCTTCGACGGCAGAGCGGCCACGTGCCCGGAGGTCGCTCGACGATTGCGCGCCCTGCGGCAGCAACCCGACGTGCCCCATCACCGGAATGCCGGCCTCGTGGATGGCACGCACACGCTCGAGCATCGGGCCGGCGCCTTCGAGCTTGATGATGTCCGCGCCTGCATCCACGAACGCGGCAGCGTTTGCCAGCGCACGCGCGTCATCCGACTCGTAACTGCCGAACGGCAGGTCGCCGACAACCACGAGGTCCGGAGCACCGCGGCGTGCAGCCCTCGTGAGAACGAGCATCTCCTCCACGCTGACTTCACGCGTGGTGGCGTAGCCCAGCACCGTATTCGCCGCAGAATCACCCACGAGGATGATGTCGACACCAGCCGCCTGTGCGATGCTGGCCGAGATGAAGTCGTAGGCCGTGAGCATGACGATCGGCGTGCTGTCGCGCGCTTTCGGTCATCACCTCGTGGTCGAGCCGTTCAACGCCTGCGCGCTGCAGGCCAGCCGCATGATTGCGGACCTCGGTACGGCCGCGCAACGCGATGCGTGGTTGCCTGCATTGATGGAGGGCCGGGCGCGTGCGTCGCTCGCGCATGATGAAGTTGCGCTTCCTGGCCCGTGGGCCACGCGCACGACCGTTGCGCGGCGAACGTCGACCGGTTGGGAGCTGACAGGTACCAAGTTGCTCGCCGTCGGTGCGCCCGGCGCGCAGGTCCTTCTTGTCACGGCGCGCCTCGAAGATCGGGTGGAAGCGCA
>JAZKCW010000080.1:0-4322 GCA_040387895.1 Gemmatimonadota bacterium | reverse complement strand
CGCGCCGCACTTCGGTCGCGCCGGTCACCGGTGCATCATGGCGTGAGGACGACATTGTCGATCAGGCGTACGCCCTCGACGGTCACCGCGGTCGACACCAGCGCGCGCGTATCGACGCGGCGAAGTCGCGCGAGCGTCTCGTAGTCGGACACCGTGAGGTACTCGACGTCCTTGCCGGCCAGATCGCGTGCAGCAAGCGCGGCACGGCCAGCAGCTTCGAGCACCTGCGCCTCTCGCTCACCCGCGTCGAAGCGCTCCTCGATGGCGCGCAGCGCCTCGATGAGGCCGAGCGCCTTCTCGCGGCCGGCGTCGGACAGACGCCGGTTGCGGCTCGAGAGGGCGAGGCCGGATGGCTCGCGAACCGTTGGTTCGATGTGCAGGTCGATCGGAAAGTTGAGGTCGCGCACGAGCTGCCGGATGACGAGCGTCTGCTGCGCATCCTTCTGGCCGAAGTAGGCGGCGTCGGGTTGCACGATGTTGAACAACTTCGCCACGACGGTCGCCACGCCGCGAAAGTGCAGTGGACCGCGTGATTCACCCTCGAGGGGCAGTGCGATCGGGCCGACATCGATGAACGTGCCGAAGCCTGTCGAATACATCTCCGCCGCGGGCGGTGCGAAGAGCACGTCGCAGCCTGCGGCCTCCGCGAGCTCTGCGTCACGCGCCTCATCACGGGGATACGCAGCGAGATCTCGCGCCTCGTTGAACTGCGTCGGATTGACGAACAGGGAGACGACGACAAACGCGCGCTCCTGCCGCGCGGCCCGGATGAGCGACACGTGTCCGTCGTGCAGCGCGCCCATCGTTGGCACGAGCGCGATGCGATGCCCGGCACCCCGCGCGTCGGCGACGCGCTGCCGGAGCTCTGAAATCGACTGTACGACCTGCACGGGCGCGCTAGGCTCCAGTCGGCGACGACGGCACGTGCGCCGACGGCACGTGCGACGAAGTCGCATGAGCCGAGGTCGGGAGCGACGACAGCGTCGGCGCTCCGGGCATGATGGGCGGAGACTCGTGCAACGCGAGTCGGGTGGTATGTGCCATGGCGTCGAATAGTATCAAGAGTTCAGGCGCCGTAGTGGCAATGGCCGCACGTTGCCGTGCGACGGTTGCGAGATCGCCGCGTGCCACCGGTCCCGTGATGGCGCCGGCGAAGCCTCTGGAGCGCGAGGCATCGAGTGTGGCCTGTACCAGTGGTCCGAGCGCCTCGCGTGGGACGCCACACTGGGCAGCGGCCCGTTCGGCCGCCCATTGGAGCGTGACGAGATAGTTGGACGCGATGGACGCCGCGGCGTGATAGAGCGCGCGCCGGTCTGCCGGCACGTGCATCGGGGTCATTCCGAGTCGTGTGGCGAGCGCGGTCGCGGTCTCGAGGGCCGCGTCGTCGCTTCCGTCGACGGCGCAGTGGGCGCCGTGCAGCGACGTGGCCTCTCCGATCAGCGTCATCAGCGGATGGAGGGCAAACCGCCGATTGGGCCGCAGAGTATCGAGCGGCTCGGATGCACTGCAGTGACCGACCACGGCGGCCGCAGGTACTCGCGTCATGACGGCGGGAATTGCCCGTTCCGGCACGCACAGCAGGATGACCCTGGAGGTGAGCATGGAGTCGCCTCGCCCCCATGGCCCGTCGACCTCGACGCCCGCCTCCCGGAGTCCACGCGCGAACGCGCGGGCCGCACGCCCGGTGCCGATGATTCCCAGGGGGCCGGCAAACGCCGTGGAGGCCCCATCTGCAACCTGGTTTGCGCCCATCGAAGTCGTGAGTTCCGGCATTCGGGGAAGTGAACGTTGCCGGACCGCGTACGCCAAGGGCCGAACTGGCAATTCTCGGAGCGTGTGGACGCGGCTGGATTGTGACCAACTACCGCGCGTGCCGGTCCTGTGATAGTGGACTGTTCCATGAAGTGCGGTTCAGGACCAAGTTCAAAGCCCAACCTTAGCCCGATCGGAATCGGCTGGTCTCCGTATGGCCTACCTGCGATGTGAATCCTGCGGCTCGAAGGCACTGGTCGCCGCCTCCCGCTGCCCCCGCTGCGCGCATGAGTTCCGGTTGCTCGACGGACGCGGAGAGCGTGCGACGCTCGTGAAATGCCGGGGTTGCGGCATCATGCACGCTCAAGGCACGGCCTGTCACTGGTGTCCCGCCGGCACGGGGTCGGGTCTCGCGGCGATCGGCGGTCCGGCCGCGCGAGCGGCTGCGGTATTGGTCGCGATCGGGCTGAGCGGCGCGATGGCGTGGACCTACCGCGTCCCCCTGCAGGGCACTGTCTCCGCGACGGTTGCCTCGGCCCGGGCGACGTTCGCGTCGCCTCGGTCGGCCGCATCGGGAGAACAGTCCGTCGTCGCGAGCACGGCGGGGGTTTCCGTCTCCTCCACGCCCGCGACTTCCGCCCCCGCGCCGACCGCGGTTCCCACGCAGATCGCGGTCGTCGCGCCTCCCGGGGATGTTGCGCCGGCGGCGTTGCCTGATACTGTGCAGTGGGTGCCAGCAGTGGCCCGCACGTGGGTCAACGTGCGCACGAACGAAGGGCGTGATGCCGAAGTGGTCGGTATCATCAAGCCGGCTTCGCGCGCGATGCTGGGTGGAACGGGACGTGCCGGATGGCGGCAGGTGCGCTCCGACAGCATGACCGGATGGGTCAACCCGAAACACTTCGATGCAGACAGTGCGAGAACGCGTGGCTGATTGGCGGACCACGCGAGCGCTCCGGCGCCGCGGGGGCTTCACGCTGATCGAGGTGCTGGTGGTGATCGTGGTGATCGCGATCCTCGCCACGCTCGTCGCACCGAACATCTTCCGCAACGTGAGTGATGCGCGCACGGCCACGGCCCGAACGCAGATCGAGTCGTTCGGCGCGGCACTCGACTCGTACCGGCTCGACAACGGCACGTATCCCACCACGCAGCAGGGCCTCGACGCCCTGTGGCAGCGCCCCGCTGTGAATCCGCCGGCGAACTGGAAGCAGCCATATCTGCGGAAGGCGGTGCCACGGGATCCGTGGGGGCGCCCCTACCTCTACGCGTCACCAGGCCAGGTCAACCCACAGACGTACGACCTGCAGTCGCTCGGCGCCGACGGCAAGCCAGGCGGCGAGGGCGAGAACGCCGACATCGCGAGTTGGAAGTAGTCCCTTCGAACGCCGGCGCTGGGCTGGGGGCGCGATTGCCCACCGCGGGCTGGCGTACACGATTCGCTCCCGCTCCGACCGGCTTCCTGCATCTCGGTCACCTGGTCAACGCGATCTTCGTCTGGGGCATCGCACGCGCGTTCGGTGGACGCGTCCTGCTCAGGGTCGAGGATCACGACGGTACGCGATGCCGGACGGAATACGAAGCGGCATTGCTCGCGGATCTGGAGTGGCTCGGCCTCCATCCGGACGAGGGATCACTGGCGTCGTACGCCGCACGTCATGCGAGTGATCAGCATTCTGGTGAACCGCCGCGGCATTCGCCGCGGCATTCGCCGCCACATCCGCTGCGACAGAGCGACAACCCTGATCGCTACGCAGCCGCGCTGGCGGTACTGTCCGAGCGGCAGCTGGTATACCCCTGCATCTGCACGCGGCGGGACATCGCCGCGCTGGCACCGCGCACTCCCGGAGAAGAGCTTCGCTATCCGGGCACGTGCCGCGCTCGCGCGCTACCACCGGACAGTACGCTGGCCCGCCGCGTGATGCTGGACGACAGCGTGGAACACTTCGACGATCTGCGCCTCGGACCACAGTCGCAACAGCCGTCGCAGCAGTGCGGAGACGTGCTGTCGCGCGACCGTCATGGGGGGTGGACCTATCAGTTTGCGGTGACGGTGGACGATTTCCAGCAACACGTCGACGTCGTCATTCGCGGCGAGGACCTGCTCGCGAGCACCGGTCGGCAACTGCAGCTGGCGCGGCTGCTCGGCCGGCCGTCGCCGCCGCTGTTCCTGCATCACCCACTGCTGGTGCGCGACGATGGCACGAAGCTCAGCAAGGCGAACAACGACACGTCACTTCGCGAGCGGCGCGCCGGTGGTGCCACGCCGGCCGACCTGTTCGGCGAGGCCGCGTACCTTGCCGGGCTGACAGCACGTCGCCGACCCGTCGCGGTGGACGAGCTGCCGGCCCTGTTCTCCGATCGCTTGCTCTCCGATCGAGTCTAGCGAACGCCCAGCAGGCCGAGGACGACGAGCAGCGCCCACTGCGGCCCCTTGTAGCCATCCGTGCGATCATCGTACCACTCGTCGAGCGAGTGCGAGTTGGACCCGATTCCGCCACCGTCGATCGTGATAGACGGGATGCCGAGCGACATCGGAATGTTGGCATCGGTGCTCGAGATCGTGAGCG
>JAZKCW010000079.1:0-20498 GCA_040387895.1 Gemmatimonadota bacterium | reverse complement strand
CGTGGTGCAGCTGCTTCGACATCCTGCAGGTGAACGAGGACGAGATGGCACTGATGGCGCCCGATCCGATGGCGCTCGCGGCGACCGCCATGGCTTCCGGTGTCAGCTGCCTCTGTGTCACGCTCGGGAAGCGCGGCGCGGTGTATGTGGCGGCACCGGGCGTGGAACGCCTGGCCGACATCACGCGGTCCGGTGCGCTGTCCACCACGATTTCGACCGGCTCCCGCGGCGGCGGCGGCGCGCTCGGAACAGTGCGAACCGCGTTGGTACCCGCCGTGCCGCCACGGACCGATGGCCCCGGCGATCCCACAGGTTGCGGTGATGTCTGGGGCGCAACCCATTTCTCCCGACTGCTCGCCGGTGATAACTTGATCGATGCGATCGTCGCGGCAAATCGTGCCGCGTCTCGCAACGTCGAACATCGCGGGGCGACCGGCCTCGCCCATCATCTTCGAGGGGAGCTCAGCGCGACGTGACGACTGTCATCACCGTGCCGCCATCGCTCGACGAGACGACGTTCGAGACGATTCTCGAGCAGCTCGCACCGCTGCCGCCGGACGCGCGAATTCTGCTCGATGCCAGGCACGCGCGTTGGGCGTCGCCGTACGGGCTCACCGCGCTTCTCTGCATCGCGCAGGCGCGTACGGGCGCCGGCGGGGAGCGCGTCGGCTTCGCGGTGCCCGAGAATCCGGACACGGTGTCCTACTGGTCGCGTACCGGGTTCTTCCGGCATGCCGGCGACCTGTTCGAGCTGCATGGTCAGGTGCCGCGATCCCGCGACGCGCACGAGTCGAGTGTGCTGCTCGAGATCACGCCGATTGCACAGATCGACGACGTGCACGGCGTCGTCGGCCGGATCCGCGAGCGATCCGCCGCGATCCTGCACGGCCAGCTCGGTCTCGATCCGGCGGTCACCGGGCTGTTCGGCATGACACTCAGCGAGACCTGCCAGAACATCGTCGAACACGCGGGCCAGGGCGGCTGGGTCGCAGTGCAGACGTACAAGTACACCAAGCGGCTCGGGCGGCGTGTCGTCGTGATTGCGGTCTGTGACGCTGGCCTGGGCTTCCGCCGCTCGCTCGAGAGCGCGCCGAATCATCGGCCGACCGATCGATGGGACGACGCCATGGCGCTCGAGGATGCGGTGCTGCGCGCGACCAGCCGATTCCGGATGGGGGACAAGGGCCGCGGTCAGGGGCTCGCGGGCGTGCGTCGCTTCATCGGCCGCTGGCATGGCAAGCTCTCCGTCCGCAGCGGCACGGCGCGCATTGCGATCACGCCCGAGTGGGACGAGGATCAGCCGATGCGCGAGGCGCTCCCGTACTTCCCGGGCTCGCAGATGCAGATCATCATCCCCGAGCGCATCGGGGAAGCCACGACGAAGACCGGTAGCGGCACGGCGACCACCGGCCGCGCGCGTCCACGGGAGCGTTCATCATGACGCTGCTCATCGACGTCGGAACCGTGCTGCGGGGCACGGTGTGCGATCTGTACTCGAACCTCGTCACGCGACCCACCGGCGCTGCCGTCCGTGTTGCAATCGAACGGCAGGTATCGGAAGTCGGTGAACCGGTGGTCACCACCATCGACTTCTCGCAGGTCAGCCTGCTCGACTTCTCCTGCGCCGACGAGATCGTCGCGAAACTGCTGCTCCGCTTCGCGGCCGACGACGGCCCGCAGGGCTACCTGCTGTTCTCCGGCATCCAGGAGGACCATCTCGATCCGATCGAGACGGTCCTCGAGCACCACCAGCTTGCCATGGTCTCATGGTTCGAGGGATCGGCCGAGCTGTTCGGGTGTGTGGATGACATGGAGCGTTGGCACTGGGAGGCCGTGCGTGATGCCGGCGCCGCGACCGCGGCAAGCGTGGCCTTCATGACGGGGCTGGAGCCCGTGGCGGCTGCCGAGATCCTCGAGCGCCTGCGGCATCGGCGCCTGCTCATGCGGCGGGACGACAGCTACACGGTACCAGGCATGGTACGGGGGACTTCATGAGTTCAGTCGGCAATTCGGCTCGTCGGCCGGGCGGATTCAGTGGCTTCGCGCCGCCGCTCCAGGTCGTGGGATTCATCGCCACGCGCAAGGGCGATCCGGATCGGGGGCCCATGGTCCGGATGCGGCCGGATGATGCACTCGTCCGGCTCGTGACCGACGGGGAGCTGGTGCGTGTGGTATCGGAGCGGCGGCAGGAGCTGGCCGTGCTCGAGACGGATGAATCCCTTCCCCGGGGCGGCGTCGTGCTGCGCGATGTGGTGGGCGCGTCGCTCTCGGAGATCATCCGCGTGATCAAACTGGATACCGATGCGGGGCATCTGACCTGATCGGCATTGCGATGTGTACGGATTTCAGGCGCTCATGAACGACAACGAGAGACCCGGAGGGCGCCCGTCGCGCCGCATGACGCAGCCGGACGCGTCCTCTCCACCAGCCCAGCGCCTGTCGCGACCATCCCTGCTGCTGCATGGCGGACGTCCGCCGGCATCACCTGGCGACCCCGTGGTGACGCCGCTTTCGCAGTCCGTCAACTACGTCCTGCCGTTCGACGGCAGTGGTGGTGTGCGCTACGGCCGGTACGGCAATACACCCAATGCGACGCTCGTCCAGCGGCGGCTCGCGCTCCTCGAGGGCGCGGAGGATGCGCTGATTCTTTCGAGCGGGATGGCGGCGACGACCTGCACGATGCTCGCCCTGCTCCGCCCCGGAGACCACGTCGTCGCGAGCAGCTGGTTGTATGGCGGCACGCGCCAGTTCCTCGAGCGCGAGCTGCCGGCGTTCGGTGTGCAGACGACCTTCGTCGATCCGATGGAGACGCGTGGCTGGCGTCGCGCGCTGCAGCGCAACACGCGCGTGGTGTTTCTCGAGTCACCGGTCAACCCGACGACGCGCGTGCTCGACCTGCGGCCGGCGCGCGTGATCACGGACGAGATGGGCATCGCGCTGGTCGTCGACTCGACGTTCGCCAGCCCGATCAACTTCCGGCCGCTCGAACATGGGGCCGACGTGGTGATTCATTCCGCGACCAAGTACCTCAACGGGCATCATGACGTGCTCGCGGGTGTCGTGTGCGGCTCCGAGTCGCTGATCGAGGAAGTGCGCGCGAAGATGGCGGTGTGGGGCCAGGCTCCGGACCCGTTCGCGGTGTGGCTCCTCGAGCGCGGGCTCAAGACGCTCGACGTCCGCGTGCAACGACAGAATGCGAATGCGATGCGGGTCGCGCAGTGGGCACTCGCGCAGCCGGCCATCAGCGCCGTGCATTACCCCGGGTTGCCGTCGCACCCCGACCACGACATCGCCGTCGCACACCTCGACGGATTCGGGGGCATGCTGGCCATCGAACTCGCGGGTGGTCTGGAGGCCGTCGGTCGCATGCTGCCCGCGCTCTCCCTGTTCGTCAACGCGACCTCGCTCGGCGGCGTCGATTCGCTGGTGAGCGAGCCGAGGTTCACCTCGCATCGGCACATGACATCGGAGCAGCGGGCCGCGCTCGGCATCCCGGACGGGTTTCTTCGGCTTAGCGTTGGCCTCGAGGACGCAGACGACCTGATCGCCGACCTGGCGGGCGGGCTGCTCGCATCGGCCGAGATCCGCTCCGACGCAACGGGAGCGCCGTAACCGTGGCGGGCATACTCCGGTTCGCGAAGGTCACGAAGGAATACCCACGCTCCGGCGTGGCGATCAAGGATCTCTCCTTCGAAGTCAACAAGGGCGAGTTCGTGTTCCTCGCGGGTCACAGCGGCGCGGGCAAGAGCACGCTGCTCAAGCTGATCACGATGGCCGAGCGCCCAACGTCTGGTGAGGTGCGCGTGTCGGGCTATTCGAGCGCGACACTGAAGCCGCGCGAACTCCCGCAGCTACGCCGCCGGCTGGGCATCGTGTTCCAGGATTTCCGCCTGCTGCCGGACCGTACCGCCGAGCAGAATATCGCATTCGCGCTCGAAGTGATCGGCACTCCGCGGGCGAACATCGGCCCCCGCGTGTCGCGGCTGCTGACACAGGTCGGGCTGGCATCGAAGGCGACGTCGTTCCCGCACGAGCTGTCCGGCGGCGAGCAACAGCGCGTCGCGATTGCGCGGGCGCTCGCCAACGACCCGTTCATCCTGCTCGCCGACGAACCGACCGGCAATCTCGATGATCGCGCGACCCACGCGATTTACCTCCTGCTGCGCGACATCAATGCGTCGGGTACGGCCGTGATCATGGCGACGCACGATGTCGCACTCATTCAGCGCGCCGGAATGCGCTTCCTCGAGCTGGACCAGGGCGAGCTCGTGTTCGACGGCACCGACGCAGCGCGGTTGATGGCGGACCTGCGCGGACGCCGGCGCAACGACGCGACGCCGCGGGTGCCGCACCCGGACGCCGCGGCGGTCCAGCCATGAGGCTCGCACTGCGTGAGGTCATGCTCGCCTTTCGGCGCGCACCCGTACTGGCGATTCTCAGTATCACCACGATCGCCTTTTCCCTGTTCGCCTTCGGCCTGTTCGGGCTCGTCGCGATCAACATCCGGTCCGCACTGCGCGAGATCGAGGATCGGGTCGAGGTGCGCGCATTTCTCGTCGACGGAGCGAGCAGCGAGGCGGTCGAGGAAGTCATCAAGGCGGCGCTGCGTATGCCGCAGGTGGCCAGTGCGGGGTACGTCAGCCCGGATTCGGCGCTGCAGCGCGCGCGCGCCGAGCTCTCCGAGTTTCGCGACGTCTACGACGGCACGGTGCTGCCCCAGTCTGTCGAAGTGCGCCTCAAGCCCGACCTGCGCGACCCCGACAAGGTCAGGGAAGTATCGAACAGCCTTGCAGTGTTCCCGGCGGTCGAGGACGTGCGCTACGGACGGGAGTGGGTGGAGAAGTTGTACCGCCTGCGCACCATCGCCGGCTTCGTCGGCATGGGCCTGGGGTTGGTGCTCGCACTCGTTGCCACAATCATCATCGGCGCGACCATCCGCATGGCCATCCTTGCGCGCACCCGCGAGATCGAGATCATGCGCCTCGTCGGCGCCACGAACGGATTCGTGCGATTCCCCTATCTGATCGACGGCGTGATGAAGGGTGTACTCGGTGGTGTCGTCGCGACCGCGCTGGCCTGGGGTGCGAACACCATCGTGAGCCGCAACCTCGTCGCGACACAGTTCTTCGACTCGCGGCAGATCGCGCTCGGAATCCTGGCGGGCGCACTGCTCGGGCTCGTGGGAAGCTGGATCTCCGTGGGGCGACACCTGCGTCAGGTCTGGCGCGACTAGCGTGAAGAGCTCGCGCCGCCTGACGACCGCGTTTTCCTGTTCCCTGCTCCGCCTGTGCTGTGTGGTGGCGATCGCACTCGCCGCGCCCGCCACTGCCGCTGCGCAGGCCGCCGGTCAGACGGACGCGCGCCTGCGGCAATCGCAGAACGAGCTGGACAAGCTGCGGAAGGAGCGCGCCGACCTCGAGCAGCGCATGTCACAGCTGCAGCGCAGCGTGCGATCGCTGTCGGACGAGGTGAACAACATCGAGGCGCAACGCAGCGCCACTGCGCGCCTCGTGAAGGCACTCGACGAGCAGCTGGAGACGATCAACGACGAAGTCGACAAGGCGGGTACCGGGCTGGCGAGCGCAGAGCAGGAGCTCGCCGGGAAGCGCACGGTGCTGCAGCGGCGCATGGTGGAGATCTACAAGCGGGGTAGCCTGTTCGACCTCGAAGCGATGCTCTCCGCGCAGTCGTTCGCGTCGCTCGTCGCGCGATACAAGTACCTGCACGAACTCGCCCGGTATGACCGCTCACTCGTGACGCGCGTGGAGAATCTGCGGAACAAGATCGTCGCGCAGCGGGAGCTGCTGGTGCGACTACAGAACGAAGTCTCCCGCAACCGCGGCGAGAAGGAAACGGAGGCGCGTCGCCTCGCGGACCTCGAGCGCTCGCGACAGCGGACGCTCACTGTGGCGCAGCGGAATGCCGCGCAGACGCGTGAACGACTCGCGCAGATCGCCCGCGACGAGGCCCGCGTCGCCAACATCATCGCCAACGCAGAGTCGGCGCGACGGCGCGCCGAGCTGTCGCCCAACGCACGTCCCGCTGCGCCATCGACCATCCGCACGGCAGATCTCGGAAAGCTCGACTGGCCCGTCGACGGCAGCATTCTGTACAGCTTCGGCAAGGTCATCAACCCCAACAACACCACGACGCGCTGGAACGGCCTCGGCATCGGCGCGGATGCCGGCACGCCGGTCCGCTCGATTTCGGCCGGCGAGATCGTGCTCGCAGACGCAGTCGGCACATACGGGCGCACGGTGATCGTGCAGCATGGCGGTGGTGACTACTCGGTGTACGGATCACTCGGTCGCATCGATGTGCGGGTCGGCCAGAGCATCCAGAAGGGACAGGCGATCGGCACGGTCGGTGCCGCGGATCCGGACCTGCCTCCACACCTGCACCTCGAGATCCGCCCGAAGGGTCGCGCGGTCGATCCGCTCGATTGGCTGCGGCGGCAGCGGCGATAGATTCCGGGCATGCCCGCCAAGAAAGCACCCGCAAAGAAAGCAACCACACGCAAGGCCCCTGCTCCGCCCGCGCCATCAATCGATGCACCGATCGTGGTCGACGCCGGCGACTGGACGCGCGACCGTGCCCCGCTCGGCGCGCACGTGTCCATTGCCGGGGGGACGTGGGAGGCGGCCGCTCGCGCGCGGGAGATCAGCGCTACCGGCGCGCAGGTGTTCACCAAGCAGGCGAACCGCTGGGCGGAACGCGAGATCACGGCCGAGGAGTCTGCGCAGTTCCAGTCCGCCATGGAGGCGTCGAGGGTGCGCTGGAGCTGCGCGCACGACTCGTATCTCATCAACCTCGCGTCGCCGGTGCCGGAGCTGCGCGAACGGTCGATCGAATGCTTTCGCGGAGAACTGCGCCGCTGCCATGCCATTGGGTTGGACGCGCTCGTGTCGCACCCCGGCAACTTCATCGATGATCGGGCGAGCGGGGTCGCACGCAATGCGGAGGCGATCGGCATCGCCCTCGAAGCGGAGCCGGGCCCAACGCGGTTGCTCATGGAGCTTACGGCAGGTCAGGGTACCGTGATCGGCTCCACGTTCGAGGAGATGGCGGCTCTGCTCGCGGCGATTCCGGCATCGGTGCGGCACCGGGTGGGTGTGTGCCTGGACACCGCGCACGTGTGGGCCGCGGGCTACGACATCGCGACCGACTACGATGGCGTGATGGCACGCTTCGGCGACACGCTGGGCTTCGAGGCGCTCGGTTGCCTGCACCTGAACGATTCGAAGGCCATGCTCGGATCCCATCTCGACCGGCACGAGTGCATCGCAGAGGGCACGATTGGCGAAGGCGCATTCCGCCGTATCATGACGGACGAACGGCTGGCCAACGTGCCCAAGATCATCGAGACGCCCAAAGGCGACACGCCGGCCGAAACGGACGGGCGGATGCTGCGCCTGCTGCGGGAGTACGCAGCAGGCTGACCGCGGCTAGAAAAGCAGCTTGTACACGACGCTCAGGTTGCGGCCCGGGTTGAACGCGAAGCTCTTGATGCGGCTGGTGGCGTCGCGATACTGCTCATCGAGCACGTTGTCGGCGCGCAATGTCAGCGAGTGGACGGTGCTGCCCTTCACCGTGAAGAGCCACGATGTACTCACGTTGATCATCGTGTAGGCATCCGTCGGAAGGTCGAGCGCGTCTCCACTCACACGCGTCTGGCCGAACACACGTCGCGCGTCTCCGCCCGCGGAGAACTTTCCGTTGTCGTATCGCAACGAGCCGCCCAGGCGTGCCGCCGGGATGTATGGCAGGTTGCCGCTGCCGTCGCGAAACGATGCGCGCGTGAAATCCGCGAGCAGGCCGCCGACGAGGCTGTACGGAAGTTTCGTCTCGATCTGCGCTTCGGCGCCGTAGAGCTTTGCATCGGCCTGCACGTAGTTCACCAGCGGCACATCGCTGCCGTCCACGTCCTGCATGCCCACGGCCCGCGGCGCGATGTACCGGTCGATGAAGTCGTAGTAGCCGTTCAGCTGCGCGAACGTCCGCCCGCTGCTGGCGCGAAGTCCGGCCTCGAAGCCGGTGCTCTGTTCGGGGTCGAGCGTCGCGTTGCCCACGTCGAAGGTCCCCACCGCGGCGTGAAACCCGTTGGCGAACAGTTCCTCGACGGTCGGTGCACGAAATCCGCGCGAGATGTTGCCGGTGATCGAGACATCTGGTGCGAGCGGCACGCTCAGGCCGACCGATGCCGCCACGTTGCTGTAGCTGCGGGACGTCGGGGTGCCGAATCGCTCTTCGTCGTCGGGAGTGCGGGGCTTGGTCGCGATGGAGAAGTAGTCGTAGCGCGCGCCGAACTGCAGCTGCGGACGCGCCCCTTCCACGCGCGATGCCGCGAACGGGAACTCCTGGTAGATGTACGCGGCGATGTTGTCGTTGTCCGCACCCGGAGTGAATGCCTCGTCCCCGGCAGGCGCGTACTGACGGAACAGTCCCTGTACCCCGATCGCGCCACCCATCGAGCCGAAGTGCGTGCGGGCGAGCACATTCGCCGTCTGCGTCTTCAGGCGGAAGCGCGTACCGATCTCCCCCGTGTCTTCGATCTCGTCGTGCTTGTACGACTGCACGGTGCCATCGATACGCACCGACGAGATCGGAGCAAAACCGGTATGCACCGTGGATTGCAGCGCGGCCATGCGACGGATCCCGTCCAGCCGCACCTGCTCCTCACCGTCGGCGAAGGGCAGCCCGTATTCGAAGTCCATCTGGCGATACACCACACCCACCGACGCATGGCTCCCGACGAATCCGCCTCCGACCGTGGCGTAGTTGGTCGAGCCATCCGTGTTCGGCTGCGTGAACCCGCCGCCTACGCGCAGGGACTCGAACTGACGGAACCCGCCACGTGCGGTTATCGCGAAGCTCTTGCCGAGCGGCAGCAGGAGTCCGGCGGCACCGACACCGCCGGGTGTGACCGACTCACCCTGCCCCAGCACATATCCCGACATCCGCCCGGGGACGCTGGTGGGGATCTCGTTGGAGATGACATTGACCACGCCACCGATTGCGCTGTTGCCATACAGCAACGATGCCGGGCCACGGATCACCTCGATGCGTTCGGCGCTGCTCGGGTCGACGGCGTTGAGGTGGTCCGATGCGGCGGATGACAGGTCACCGGCGCGCTCGCCATCCTGCAGCACGAGCACGCGTTCGCCCGTGAGGCCACGGATGACAGGTGCGTTGGCGAGCGGGCCGCTGTAGCGACTCGCCATGCCGGGCTCGCCGGCGAGCGTGCCGCCCACCGACGTGCTCAGCGCGCGCTGCAGCTCCTTGCCGGAGAGCTGCACCGTAGCCTGCGTGACGTTGAGGAGATCGGCGCCCGTCGGTGTGGCCGTGACGTTGACGCTCGAGAGTCGCACGGTGGCGACGCGCATCACGATGGTCACACGGACATCCGGTCCGGTTTCGGGGACGACCACGACCTGATGCTCGCCGACGTATCCAATGCGGACGAGATCGATGTGATAGGTGCCAGCCGGAAGGCCGCGCAGCACGAACTCGCCGCGATCGTCCGTGATCGCATTGCGGTTCACGCCGCTGACGACCACCTGCACGTTGCCGATCGGCGCGCCGGCGGTGTCGCGCACCGTGCCGATGACTGCCGGTTCGCGCGAGGGGACGGGAGCGGCCGCCAGGTCGGGCGCGGGCGCCGATTCGCCAGGTTGTGGCGCCCCGTGCGCGGTCGAGGCGGTTCCGCCCAGCAGGGCACAGAGGGTGATCAGCAAGCGAGAGGGCGTACGCGAGAGCATGCGCGATCGCGCGCGCGGCTGCGCGAAAAATGTGGACTGCATGTAAGGACTCGAAAAGGGATTGCGGGCGGCACGGTGCGCCCGGAGGCAGGCATCACGGGGGCGTGATGCGCGTTCGGTCAGCCTCGTCCTTCCGGTGGCGCACGCTGTGATGCGGCCCGCGAGTCATGCCGCGAGATGGCGCTGATCGCCGCGACCGAGGGGGCCGACTGACGAAGCAGCGCCGACGGTACCGGCGATGTCGGCCGGACCTCCCCACTCGTCGAGGTCGCCACGGCGCACAGCATGCAATCGTGGCCGTGCACCAGCACGCAAGCCGAATGCGTCTCCGATTCGACGTGCGCGTACGGCTCCCGCTTGTCCACGCGCCACGCATCGGCCACCGCTGCCAGTCCCGGCACCAGCGCCTGCAGGCAGGCAAAGAGCAGAATCAGCGGTGACAGCCGCCGGTGGAGCGCTCGGATCATCAGGAGGGAGTACGGGAAGCTGCCTCGTCCGGATCTTCGGAGAGTGTCCTGAGCAGCGTTTCCTGAACAGTATTGCATCGACGTCGGGACACCACCCCACGCGCGCTGCTCACCCGTACACCACAGGTGGCGGAGGTGCCCTCGCACCGGCCCGGTCGCGCGTGCAGCAGCGGATGCGCAAGCAAATTCGTTAGCAAATGCGCGAGCGTGCGCGGCGATCGAAAATGCGGGTTTGCCGTCGCCAGCTTGAGCGGGACCGTGTGTTCCAACATGTTTACATTTCGGCCCGGTTACCTACCGAAAGGACACCAAATTCGGCGAACGGTGAGACGCGACGGTATCGTCGCATTTCCTGAGGTCCGACCTCGTGTCCCCCGGGCGATGATCAGGTGGTCAGCAGGTGATCATCGGGTGGCCGAGCACAACACGGGGCACTGTCAACTCACGGGGGCGGCGTCTCCCCCGTTCTCGTACTCATACAGGGGGTCGCGCATGGCGACACAGGTCAGTCCGTCTTCCACCGTTCGTCGCGAGAGCGCGGAAGGTCTCGCGCCACAGGGGCTCAAGCCCGCCGGCCAGGTGCACTACAACTTCGTGGCACCGGAGCTCGTCGAAGCGGCGATCCGGCGTGGTGAAGGCACCCTCGCCGACATGGGGCCGTTCGTCGCCGTCACTTCGCCGCACACCGGCCGCTCGCCCAACGACAAGTTCGTGGTGAAGGAGCCCGGCAGCGAAGCGGATGTCGACTGGGGGAAGGTGAACCAGCCCATGTCGCTCGAGCACTACGAGACGCTCAAGGCGGACGTCAAGCAGTACCTCAACACGCTCGACGAGCTGTTCGTGCAGGACCTGTACTGCGGCGCCGATCCCGCGACGCGACTGAGCGTACGCTATGTGCTGCCGAACGCATGGCACGCGAACTTCGTGCGCAACATGTTCATCCGGCCGGACGTCGAAGAGCTGGCGACGTTCGCACCGAACTTCACCGTGTACCATGCGCCGGAGATGCAGGCAGATCCCGCGCGTCACGGAACGCGCACGTCGACGTTCATCGTCCTCAATCTCGCCGAGCGCACGATCCTGATCGGTGGCACCCGCTACGCCGGTGAACTCAAGAAGTCGATGTTCACCGTCATGAACTACCTGCTCCCGAAGCAGGGCGTGCTCTCCATGCACTGCTCGGCCAACATCGGTTCGAAGGGCGACACGGCATTGTTCTTCGGCCTCTCCGGCACCGGCAAGACCACGCTCTCCGCGGATCCCGAGCGCGGGCTGATCGGCGACGACGAGCATGGATGGTCACCCGACGGCACGTTCAACTTCGAGGGTGGCTGCTACGCCAAGGCCATCAACCTCTCCGCCGAGAGTGAGCCCGACATCTACCAGACCACGCAGATGTTCGGCACGGTGCTGGAGAACGTCGTGCTCAGCCAGCCGTCGCGCACGGTCGATTTCGCCGACCAGTCGATCACCGAGAACACGCGCGCGTCGTACCCGCTGCACTACATCAAGAATCACGTGCCGAGTGGCCGTGGTGGTCATCCGAAGAACGTGGTGTTCCTCACGGCGGACGCGTTCGGTGTGCTGCCCCCGATCGCGAAGCTCACGCCGGAACAGGCGATGTACTACTTCCTGTCCGGATACACGGCCAAGGTTGCGGGCACGGAGCGTGGCGTCACTGAACCGCAGGCGACGTTCAGCGCATGCTTCGGCGCGGTGTTCCTCGTCTGGCACCCAACGAAGTACGCGGAGATGCTCGGCGAATTGCTTCGGCGTCACGAGGCACAGGTGTGGCTCGTGAACACGGGCTGGAGCGGTGGCGCGTACGGCACCGGCAAGCGCATGAAGCTCTCGTACACGCGTGCGATGATTCGCGCGGCGCTCGGCGGCGCACTGGACAAGGGCAGCACGAAGACGGATCCGATCTTCGGCCTGAACATTCCGGCTGCAATCGAAGGTGTGCCCACGGAAGTGCTCGATCCCCGCGGTACGTGGGCGGACGCCGCGGCGTATGACACGCAGGCGCAGAAGCTCGCTGGCATGTTCCGTGAGAACATCAAGAAGTTCGGCAGTGCGGTGTCTCCGTCCATTCTCGCAGCGGGACCGAAGTAAGGACCATTCGGTGGGCAGCATGAAGGCATGGCGAATCACGACCCCCGGCCAGGTCTCGCTGGACGGGGAGGAGTCGAAGGCGAAAGGCGGCCGTTGGCATCGCGCGGGGCGGCCGCTGGTGTACGCCGCGACCTCCGGTGCACTGGCAACGCTCGAGTTCCTGGCACACCGGAATGGCGACACGCCACCGGACCTTGTGGCGATGGCGATCGACATCCCCGACGGTATTCGGACGGACCAGCTTTCCACGGACGCGCTGCCGGATGACTGGCGCACCCCCAATCATCCGGAGTGCTGCGCTATTGGCGAGCAGTGGCTCTCAGGGCCTGCGGAGGCGCGTGGCGCGGTGCTTCGCGTGCCGTCAGCGGTCGTTCCGTTCGAGGAGAACCTCCTGATCGATCCGGCGCATCCGGACGCACGAGAGATCGTCGTGGCGGCGGTCGAGGAATATCGCCTGGACCAGCGGGTGCTCTAGCCGTCGGAAGCGCAGCCGGTACGCTGTCGCCACTCGTGCATACACGAAGCCCCCGCGATTCAGATCCTGAATCGCGGGGGCTTCCTGCGCAGGACCCATCAGTTCGTCGGGCGCTTCGCGACTTCGATGGTCATCGTGCGGCCATCGCGGTAGCCGAGGAACACGACGCCGCCCGGCGCGAAACCGAGAATCGTGCGGTTCTCCGGAATCTTCACGCGCTCGACGAGCTCGCCCTTGCGGTTCATCACGTCGTACACGAGCTGGAACGGTGCCGGTGCCCGTGGGGCCGGCGCATTCGCGCGGCCCGCCGAGTCGGCGGCAGCGCGACGCACCGCTGCCGTATCGGCCGCACCTGCGGCGCCGGCACGGCCGGCGCCGCGGCCACCACCAGCACCGCCGCCGCCACCACCACGGTCTCCGCCGCGGTCACCACCGCCGCCCGGGAAGCCGCCACCACCCATGCCCGGCATGCCCATCCCGGGCATCCCACCACCGCGGCCACCCTGCCCGCCCTGCGCTGCCGCCAGCTGCTGGGCGATCTGCGCGGCGACGTTGGACGTCATGGGCAGCAGCCAGAGGTTGCCGTCATGATCCGCCAGCGTGGTGCCCGGACGAATGGGCGGCACGTAGTCGGGCAGCTTGGAAGCAGGCACGGGCTCGAACGTCATGCGGAAACGATTGTTCGCGCCACCGCCGCCCTGCTGGGCCGCTCGGTCGCTCGCTTCCTTCGCGGTGACCTTGAGCTCCTCGACGAGCTTCTCCTTCTCCGCGTCGGTGATGCGCTTCCAGTCGAACGGCAGCTTGCCCGAGGTGCTCTTCGACCCATCCGGGGCAAAGAAGTCGACGCGGTAATCGAGGACGCGAACGACTGCGACCGTCCCGTCGGCCATCAACGCCCAGTCGTCGCCCTGCGGCAGCGGGTTGATCATCGCCACGGAGCGCATCGAGCCATCGGGCTGCGTGCTCATGCTCATCTCGGTGCGCGGCACCTTGATGAACGCCACCGTATCGGCAGCGCGCCGATCGAAGTCGGCACGGAGAATCGGGAGCGAGTCCGGCTGGTTGAGCGGGTTGTTGCCGCGGTTTCCACCACCGGGGCCACCCTGCCCGCCGGGCTGGCCACCACCACCACCGGGGCCGCCGCCGAAGCCGCCCGGGCCACCACCGCCGCCAGGGCCACCGCGACCGCCGCCACCGCCACCACCGCCACCACCGAAACCGCCGCCGGTGTTGAAGCCAGCGTTGTTCGTGCCGCTGAAGGCGCTGCCCTTGTAGATCAGGCGTCCCTGCTTGTCGAACGCGTTGCCGCCGATGTTCTGCGACGTCAGCTGGCCCATGTCGTTCAGGCGAGGCGGTGCCATGACACGCACGGGATCACCCTGCGGGTTCAGCACGACGAGCGAGAGTGTCGTGGGATCGACGACGATGGTGCTGTCACCGAGATACGAGAGCACACCGGCCTGACGCTGCGTGTACGGAAACTTCGCGCCGGCACCGGTATCGGAGACGATCGTGACCTGCTGCAGCGTCGCATCAAGACGCACGACCTGACGACGCTGGTTGTCGTTCACGAACAGTCCGCCGTCGGGCAATCCGCGCAGCGACGAGATGTTGCTGAACTGATGCGTCGACTTGGCGATCACGGGGCCGAGATCCCGCACCGGAATCTTGGCCGTCGAGAGATCGGACGGTGGCGCCGGCGTCGTGGTCGTCGGCGGCGTAGTCGGCGGCGTCTGCGCGAGCGCAGGAGTCGCCGTCACGGCGAGCAGCAAGGCGCTGCGCGTTGCATATCGAACGATCATGGTGACATCACCGGATCGAGGAGTGAAGCATGAGGACTCGGCCGAACCTGGCCGGGAAACGGGTACCGACTGTGAAGCGGAGCGCGTGCGGGAACGTTTCATCGTCCGCGGCCTCCACCACCCATGCCACCGCCACCGCCGCCCGCCGTGCCGGAGCGGATCGACTCGAGCGTGCGCTTGTCGAGATAGCCCGCGGTCTGCGTCGGGAGAATGCGGAACTGCGCCGGCGTGAGGAGCGCCTTGAGTGCCGGTGCGACGCGGATCAGCATGTCGACCGTCTGCTCGCGGGCAACGCGGTACTTGTCGTACGCCATGCCGTGGCTGTACTCGTCCGGCAGCTCGGCCAGTTCGCGGGCCACCGGATTCCAGATGGAATCCGAGCGGAGCACATAGCGGCGGTTCATCGCCACGATGCTGTCGGCCTGCTTGCGCGTGAGCTTGAGCGTGTCGGCGTTCGCGAGAATCTGCTGCATCGGGTTGATGAGGCCCGAATTCGCCGTACCGCGAATCTGCTGCACGTTCGGCTTGTTGCCCGGGCGCGTGCGGCCGCGATCGAGCTGCTGAAGGAGCTGCTGGCGCTCACGCGTCGGACCGAGGTCGTAGCGGAGGCTTGCCGTGATGATCGTCGGCGACCGGTTGGTCGTCTGCGCGACGCGCGTGCTGCCGAAGCGCTGGTTCACTTCGTACTTGAACGCCTGCGTGACCGGGTCGAAGCCGCGTACGAACAGGAGGTTCTGCGGCGGGTTGATCGTCTGGCCCCAGCCCTTCACGTTCTCGCCATTGATGATGCGATCGAGGCCGCCGAGCGGGTTCTGGATGTTGAACGACAGCACCGCGCGCTGCGGGAGTCCGATCTTGAGCGAGTTGAACGAGACGCCCATGTTCGCCTGCACCGTCCAGGGCCCCGTGCAGCTGTTGCGGGCCGCGAGCTGCCCGAGCTGTGCGCGCAGGCAGTCCCGCGTCTGCTTGGTGCCGTTGTCGAGCAGGCTCTGGATACCCTGCGCCACGACGGGATCCGACGCGGCCGCCGGGTCGAAGATGAATGCGCGATCGTTGCCGTAGCTGTCGCCATTCACGTCGCCGGAGATGACGGGCGTGTAGGGCGTACCGGACCGGAAGTTGGTGCCGACGTTGATGCGCACCGTGTTGAACAGATTCAGGTTGCCGCTGACCTGCAGCTGATGGCGTGCGAAGTTGCCGCGCGAGCGCTGGATGTCGAGCGGGTTGCCGATCGTGCTGTTGAATCCCTGGAACTGCTCCTTCACGTCGGACAGCACGTACGAAAGGTTCCAGCTGTACAGCGTGTTCAGCGCCAACGGACGCAGGCTCACCTGGAGCTGCTTGCTGTCCGACGTGATGTCGGAGCGGTTCTGCGTGACGCGGCCGAAGCGCGAGTCGACGCGCGAGTCACGCCAGCCGATCTGGCCCGTGCTCGGCACGATCACCGACGTCGGGACGTACACCGGGCGGCCACCTTCGTCCGCCAGCGTGAATCCGAGCTCGCCCGGGAAGTTGAGGTCGATGTTGTTCGCCTGGTTCTGGTTGCGCGACACCGTGAGGTCGACCGTCGACGAGAAGCGATTGCCGAGGATCGCGCCGGACCACTGCAGGTTGCCACGGAGCGAACGCTGGGCTGCGTAGTCCGGATTGAACACCGTGATCGCCGGCGTGCTGTTGGCGAACACGCTGCCGCTGCTGCCGTCGGCGCAGGTGGTCGGGATCGCCGCCTGGTCGACGATGTACTGGCCCCAGTTGGCCGTCGGCGCCGCGGCGCCGATGCACGTGAGCGTCAGGATGCCGCTCGGCAGGCCGGTGTTGTCGATCGCGCTGCCGATCAGCTGCACCCCGGGCGTGTTCTGGAAGACGCCGACACCACCGCGGATGACCGCGCGCGGGGCCTGCACCATTCCGGGCGCGAGTGCTAGCTGCTGCGCCGTGCCGTACGTCCAGCTGAAGCCGATACGTGGGCTCACGTACAGGCGGCTCGGCACGTCGGTGTTGTTGGCGCCGAACACCTCGGACACGAGCGGGTTCGCCTGCGGGCCATACAGGTACTTGTTGCCGTCGACGCGCACACCGTACTGGATCTGTACGTCGCGCGTCGGGCGCCATGCGTCGCCGAGCGAGAACGCTCCGACCAGCTGGCTGCCGTCGCGGCGGCGCGGGGAGAGCTGCCGCGTGTACTGCGACGGGCGACCTGCCGAGAGGTCGGCAAGGTTGTTGAACGTGAACGTGCCCAGCTCGTTGTTGTTCTGGTCCTGCGAGTACTGGTCGTAGCGGAACTCGGTCGTGAACTTGACGCGGTGCTTGTTGTCGCTCGAAAAGTACGACAGCGTGTTCAGGCCGCTCACCGTCTGGTTCATCGACGATGCATTGAGGCCCGGGGCGCCACCGAAACCAAGGTTGTTGACCGTGGTCGTGCCGTCACCGAGCGCAGAGCTGACACGAACGACGCCGGACGGCAGCACCGCGTACGGCGTACCACCGCTGCGGCTCGTGCTGTAGCCGATGTTGCTCTCGGTGAAGATGCCCTTGAAGCCGAGCTCACCACGTGCCGCGAACTGCGCGCCGCCACCCCACGACAGCGTCGTGCCGAAGCGCGATGGCGTGTTGAGCGCGCCCTGGCCGCCGCCGAACCCGCCGCCGGATGCAACCGGGGCGGAGCGGTTCATGTTGCCGGTGAACGTCAGCGAGTACGTGTTGCCACGCTCGGAGTTCGGCTGCGTGTAGTTGAAGCCCGCGAGGAACGACCCGCGGTCGTTGAGCCGCTGGTCGATGCCGGCGCGGATGGCGAGCGGAAGCTGCTGGGCAGACAGGATGTCGAGCAGTCGCGACACCGAATCCGACGCGACGCCGATCGTCTCGAAGCCAAGATCGCTCGTGTTCAGCAGCGTCTGCAGGTCGTTCATGCGACGATCGAGCTGGAACGAGGTGTTGTAGAACAGCTCATCGGGCTTGATCGGACCGGAGGCTCCACCGCCGAGCGACATGTTCGTGTACTGCTGACCGGCGGCGATGCCTGCGCGGTCGAGGAACTGCGTCTGCGGCGTGATGAGCGTGCCGCTCAGGTTCTGGCGAATGAAGTTCGACCCGCTGCTGGTGCGGATCTGTACCTGGCCGCCTGAGAAACCACCACGTGAGACGTCGTACGGCGAGGTGCTGAGCGACGTGCTCAGGCCCGCGTCGCGCGGTACCGAAGCGTCGCCGAAGAGCAGGCCGTTGAGCTGCGTGTTGTTCTGGTCACCGCCAAGACCGAAAACCGAGAAGGCGTCGGACGCTCCATCGGCACCCGGAAGCAGCTGCACTCCCGGAATCGACGACACCATCGCCGCGAGGTCGCCCATCTGGTCCGGCGTGAGCAGGTTCAGTTCATTCGCCGCGACGGTGCGCTCCGTTCCGCTGACATCGCTGATCGTGTCATTGCGCGCCACCGGGTTCGAGGCGACGGTTTGAATGAGGGCGAGGGCCTGCGCCGAGGGCTCGAGGCGTGCATCGGCGATCAGGATTTCCTGGTCGGCCGTGCGCTTCACCTGATATCGTCGCATCGCGAAACCAAGCGCCTGGAAGGAGACCCAGTAGTCGCCCTCGCCGCCCGGGAACGAGATCGTGTATCGACCCGTCGCGTCCGTGCGCCGCGTTCGGTTGACGTTGCCGTCAAGCGTCGTCGCGGTGACGAGGACGCCCTGGATACCGGTGCTGTCCGGCCCGACCACCCGCCCGCGGATGATGTCGACCGACTGGGCCGAGAGCGGCGTGCTGCCGGCTGCCGCGAGTACTGCGGCCGCCACGATGGATAAGAGTCTTTTTATGGTCACGGCGTTTATGACGGAAAATTCCGGGAAACGTTAATGCACCCATTGGAAGCCGGTGCCCGGTACTGATCGGCACGCCGAAGAGCGGGGCCGGCACTGCATACAACACGCACAACCCCCCAATCTCGCTGAACATCACCAATCCTGCAGCGTTCCCACGCCGGTCCTGCGTCGGCTCGATACCGGGCACGCTGCGATGGTTCGGTGGTGAGCGGAAGTCTGCGCTATGTTGGGCAGATGGAAATCCTGCGCGATCCCCTGTGGAATAACGTCCGCCTGGACCCGCTGGCCCTCGCGCTCCTCGACACGCCGGTCGTGCAGCGCCTGCGCTATGTCCGGCAGTTAGGACTGGCGTTCCTCGTGTATCCAGGGGCAACGCACTCGCGCTTCGAACATGCGGTCGGCGCCTACCACCTCGCGGGCGTCGCGCTCCGCCTGCTCGACGAGCGCGGAGCCCTGCAGGGCATCGATCCATACGAGCAGCAGGTCGTCCGCGCGGCGGCACTACTGCACGACGTCGGGCACTACCCGTTCTCGCACGCCCTCGAGGAGATCGGCGTCACGCATCACGAGGAGCTCGCACGTCCGTTGCTCCTCGAAGGCGAGATCGCCGAATGCCTCGCAGCGCGACTCGGCGCGGATGCTCCTGCGCACGTCTTCGCCCTCATTACCGGGAAGAGCGACAGCCCGCTCCAGGGACTGATCTCGGGCTCGATCGACCTCGACAAGATCGAGTACCTCAAGCGCGACGCGGCGATGTGTGGCGTCCCGTACGGCGAGATCGATGTCGACCGGTTGCTCAACTCCCTCGTGATCGTGCCGCACCCGGAAACGACTCGTCCCACGATCGGTGTGCAGGAGAAGGGACTATCGGCGTTGGAATCGCTCCTGTTCGCCAAGTACCAGATGTACCGCAACGTGTACTGGCATCACGCGGTCCGCAGTGCGACGGCGATGTACAAGCGCCTCGTCGCCGCCGCCCTCGATGCGGGCGCGGTGGACAGCAGGGACGTCGCTCGATTCACGGACGAAGGGCTACTGGTGCACCTCGATACGGCAGCCCTGCCCCCGGATGCGCGCATCATGCTCGATGGTATTCGCACCCGCCGGCTGCACAAGCGGGCGTACGAATGTCCGGCCGCCTCCCTCGGGGAGGACGTCGGCGAGTGGATCGCGAGCGACTATGCGCTCACCCGTCGAGCCGAAGATGCGATTGCCCGCGAGCTCGACCTGCCTCGCGGCGCCATACTCCTCGACTTCCCGGTCAAGACCCAGATGCTCGGCCTCGAACTCCCCATGCTCCGCCGGAATGGCAGCATCGAGCAGCTGACCCGTGCCGGCTGGGAGGGCGCGATCAACCTGCCACGCCTGAGCGATGAGCTCTATCAGAGCGCGCGGCAGCTCCGGGTCTTCACGACGGACCGGGCGGCCACACCAGTCGATCGCCTGCTGACAGTGTTGCGCCGGGACGCCAGCGACGTACGCGCTCGGCTCGATCACGGAGCTCCACTCCTCGACTGAACCGGCTGGGCCTACCGATCCGGCCGGGTCCGGCCGTGGGCGTCCGCCAGCTTTCGGCCGATTCCCCGATAGAACGCGGCATCCATCGGCTTGTCTTCGGCTTCGAGCGACATCGCACAGCGCTCGATCGCGTACAGGATGTTCCCGAGGTAGAGCTCGGCGATCGCTCCGGCAGATTCGCGCGTCGTCCCGGCAGACCCCGATGGCTCACCGGGGGCGACGGGCTCCCGCGAGTCAGCCATGGCCGACGGCGACCGGCTCTCCGCCGCTCCCCTGCACCTGCAACACCTGGACGACGATAGCCGTGATGTTGTCCAGGCCACCGCGCCGGTTGGCCTCGGTGATCATCGAGTTGACCATCTGCCCGGGGTTCGTGCGGGTCTCGAGAATCTTCTTGAGCTGCGGATCCTCGACCATGCCCGTCAGGCCATCGGAGGCGACCAGGTACAGGTCGCCGTTCTTCAGCTCCCCATGCAGCACATCGGCTTCGACACTCGCGTTCGCCCCCACGCAGCGGGTGATCACGTTGCTGTAGGGGTGATACCGCGCCT
>JAZKCW010000078.1:28794-36180 GCA_040387895.1 Gemmatimonadota bacterium | reverse complement strand
TCGGAGGCGCTGTCGACGCGCTTTGCGGCGCAGTGGCTGCGCCTGCAGGATCTCGAGAAGGTGCACCCGGACGCGTTCCTGTTCCCGGACTACGACCTGTACCTCGCCAACGCGATGCAGCGCGAGACCGAGATGCTGTTCAACGACGTCGTGCGGAACGACCGCAGCATCTTCGACCTGTTCACCGCGGACTACACGTTCGTGAACGAGCGGCTCGCGAAGCACTACGGCATCCCGAACGTCTCCGGCACGAACTTCCGCAAGGTGATGTACGCCGACGACACGCGCCGCGGCCTGCTGGGTCATGGCAGTGTGCTGGTGCAGACGTCGCTCGGCAACCGCACGTCGCCTGTGCTGCGTGGCAAGTGGGTCATGGAGGTGCTGATCGGCATGCCGCCCCCACCGCCGCCGCCGAACATCCCCGACCTTGAGGAGACGCAGTCCGTGCACGAGGGCAAGCCGCTCACGACGCGCCAGCGCATGGAGATGCACCGCGCGAACGCGACGTGCAACGCGTGCCACCAGTACATGGACCCAATCGGGCTCGCGCTCGACAACTTCGACGTGACCGGGAAGCTGCGCTACCGCGAGAACGGCGCGGCGCTCGATACCCGCGGCAAGATGTACGACGGCATGTCGGTGTCCACGCCGCAGGAGCTCACGAAGTCGCTGCTCTCCCGCCCGATCCCGCTGGTGCGCTCGTTCACGGAGAACCTGATGGCATATGCCGTCGGCCGCCGTGTCGAGGACGCCGACCAGCCCGCCATCCGTGCCATCGCCAAGGACGCCGCGACGAAGGGCTACAAGATGTCCGCCTTCGTCATGTCCGTCGTGAACAGCAGTGCATTCCGCAGCAAGCGAGCCGACGCGGTCGCTGATGATGCAGGTTCGAACGATTCCCAGTCTGGACGCCGTTAGCCCACCGCCGAGGATACCACGACATGACGTTCCTGACTCAGAAGACCCTGCATCGCCGCACGTTCCTTCAGGGGCTCGGCGCCACGGTTGCCCTGCCCTATCTCGAGGCCATGCAGCCGGCCGGCCGGGTGATGGGCAAGTTCGCCGGTGCCGCTGCCCCGACGGACAAGACGCGCCTGATCGCCATCGAGGCGGTGCACGGCGCCGCCGGTTCGAACGCGTGGGGTGCCTCTCAGAACCTGTGGGCGCCTGCCGAAACCGGCAGCGCGTTCAAGTTCTCCCAGAACAGCGCGCTCCGTGACCTGGAGCCGTGGCGCAAGTATCTGACGATCGTGAGCAACACCGACGTGCGCATGGCGGAAGCGTTCGAGGCGCCGGAGATCGGCGGCGACCATTTCCGTTCCAGCGCGGTGTTCCTCACGCAGTCACACCCGAAGCAGACGCAGGGCTCCGACCTGTTCGTCGGCACGTCGCTCGACCAGATCGTCGCGCGGCGCATCGGCCAGGACACGCCGATCCCGTCGATGCAGCTGTGCATCGAGAATCTCGACCAGGCCGGCGGTTGCTACTACAACTACGCCTGCGCCTACACCGACACGATCAGCTGGGCGTCGCCGACCGAGCCGCTGCCGATGATCCGCAACCCGCGCGCGGCGTTCGAGCTGCTGTTCGGCGCGGGCAGCAACAACGCCGACCGCACGGCTCGCCGGAAGACCAACGGGAGCATCCTCGACTGGATCACCGGCGAGATGGGTACGCTTAAGCGGGGCCTCGGCGCGTCCGACAAGCGCCGTGTCGACCAGTATCTCGAGAACATCCGCGAGCTCGAGCGCCGCATCCAGCAGATCGAGTTGCAGAACACGAGCGGTGCGGAGCGCGCACTGCCCGAAGCGCCCGCGGGCGTGCCGGACAGCTTCGAGGAGCACGTGAAGCTCATGATGGACGTGCAGGTGCTGGCGTTCGAGTCCGACATGACGCGCGTCTTCTCCTTCAAGACCGGCCGCGACTCGTCGAGCCGCACCTACCCGGAGAGCGGCACGAACAAGGGCTTCCACCCAGCGTCGCACCATGGCGGACGCGAGTCGGCGATCATGGACTTCAACATGATCAACCGTTACCACGTCGGGATGCTGCCGTACCTGATGGAGAAGCTGAAGAACACGCAGGAAGGCGACGGCAACCTGCTCGACAAGACGATGATCATCTACGGCTCGCCGATGTCGGACCCGAACCTGCACGCGCATCGCCGCTGCCCGCTCATCCTGCTCGGCGGCGCGAACGGCAAGCTGCAGGGCAACCTGCACCTCAAGGCGCCGGACGGCACGCCGATGGCCGATGTCATGCTCACCCTGCTGCACAAGCTCGGCGTCGACGACATGTCGAGCTTCGGCGACAGCGTGGGCGAGTTCTCGCTGGGCGCCTGAGGAGTGCGCACCATGCTGACCGAGACCGTACGTACCCGGGGGCGCATTCCTGCGCTCTCGGTCGGGGCGCTCGTCGCCGCATGCATGCTTCCCGCGGCCGCTGGCGCGCAGGGGCACGACATCCCGCGCGGCAACCCGGCGCGCGTCCTCGACGCGCAGCCGATCCCGAAGCCCGTTCGGAAGGATACGGTGTCGCAGGGGTCGAAGATCGCCGACGCCGCGATGCGCGGCAACACGGCAACCGTGCGGTCGCTGATTGCCGCGCGCGCGAACGTGAACACCCCGCAGGGCGATGGCATGACGGCGCTGCACTGGGCGGCGGAGCGTGGTGATCTCGCGCTGGCCGAACTGCTCATGCGCTCCGGCGCGAAGCTGAACACGACGTCCCGCATCGGCTCGTACACGCCGCTCCACATCGCGGCGAAGAATGGCCATGGCGCGATCGTGAAGGCGCTGCTCAAGGCGGGCGGCGATGCCGCGAAGCTGACCGACGGTGGCGCGACTGCGCTGCATCTCGCGGCGGCATCGGGTGACCCGGACGGGGTCACGGCGCTGTTGCAGGCGAAGGCCGATCCGAACGCGCGCGAATCGGCCTGGGGCCAGACGCCGCTGATGTTCGCGGCCGCGGCCAACCGGGGCGACGCGATCAAGGCGCTGCTTCAGGGCAAGGCCGATCCGAAGATCGCCACGCGCACTGTCGACCTGACGGAACAGGCGTCGCGGGAGCAGGCAGCCACGCGCAAGCGGAACGAAGTGATGGTGTCGTTCCTGCCGCAGCGTGTGCGTGACTCGCTCAAGGCCGTTGCGGACTCCGCGGCAGCAGCGGCGCGCGCGGCTCTTCCGCCGCTGCTTCGGCCACCCCAGGCCGCACCTGCAGCCAATCCCGCCGCACAGGTCGCGGCATCTCCCGCAGCCGTGAAGGTCGCGGCCGTGCAGGGTGCCGTCTCGCCCGCAGCGGGCGTGGCTGCCGCCGCGGCAGGTGCCACGGCAACGCCGCCGGCGGTGCCGGCCGCATCTCCGCCAGCGGGTGGAGCACTGGAAGCACTGGCCCCGCCCCCGGGCGAGGGACGTGGCGGTGGTGGCAATCAGCCGCCTCCGGCGCACCTGCTGACGGCCACGCAGATCCAGCAGGCCATCGAGGCGGGCCGCGAGCAATTGACGGCTCCGCAGAAGGGTCCGATCACGGTGAGTAGTGACACCTCCGACGGTCAGGTGGCTGGATTCGAGGGTACGATCGGTGGAATGGGTGGGCTCACGGCGCTGCATCACGCCGTGCGTCAGGGCAACATCTCGGCGACGCTTGCGCTGCTGGACGGTGGTGCCGACATCAACCAGCGCACGCTGGGTGACAGCACGACACCGCTGCTGATGGCGACGATCAACGGCCACTTCGACCTCGCGATGCAGCTCGTGGGGCGCGGCGCGGATGTGAAGCTGGCAAGCGTGCATGGCGCGACCCCGCTCTACGCCGCCATCAACACGCAGTGGCTCCCGCGGTCGCGGTTCCCGCAGCCCCAGTCGGTGCAGAACCAGAAGACGACGCACCTTGAGCTGATGGAAGCGATCATCAAGGCCGGCGCCAACGTGAACCTTCGGCTCAAGAAGAACCTCTGGTATTTCGGCTACAACAACTGCGGCAACGCGAACTGCGGCCTCGAATACCTGGATGGCACGACGCCGTTCTGGCGCGCCGCGTACTCCGTTGACGTGGAGGCGATGCGCCTGCTCAAGAAGTACGGCGCCGACCACACGCTGCCGTCGCAGCGGGCCGCGCAGGGTCGAGGCGGGCGTGGCGGTGGTGGTGGTGGCGGTGGCGCCCCAGGTGCGCCCGGTGCACTGGCAGGCGCCCCGGGAGCGGCCGGCGGCGGTGCTGTCGCCGCAACGGCCGGTGCTGCGCGTGGTGGCGGCGCCGCTGGTGGTGCCGCTCGAGGCGGTGGTGGTGGTGGTGGTGGCGGCGGCGGTGGCGGCGGATTCGGTGGCCCGCCGGGAGCGGCGCTCGATCCGGTCACAGACTCTGCTTCCAAGGCAGTCCCGCCGGGCATCGGCGTGTTCCCGATCCACGCCGCCGCCGGCGTGGGATACGGCAACGGCTTCGCCGGCAACTCGCATCGTCATGCCCCCGGTGGCTGGATGCCGACGCTCAAGTACCTGGTCGAGGAGCTCGGCGCCGACGTCAACCAGCGCGACGTGACGGGATACACTCCGCTCCACCACGCCGCCGCACGCGGCGACAACGAGATGATCCTCTACCTCGTCAGCAAGGGCGCGGACGTGAAGGCTGTCTCGCGCAACGGGCGCACGACGGTCGACATGGCGAACGGTCCGGTGCAGCGGTTGTCACCGATCCCGGAGACGATCGCGCTGCTGGAGAAGCTCGGGGCGAAGAACAGCCACAAGTGCGTGAGTTGCTAGGGAACGGCAGAAGCCGAAAAGGCAGAAGCCGGAACAGCAGAAGCCGAACAGCAGAAGCCGAACAGCAGAAGCGGAACTGCTGAAGCAAATTGGAAAGCGCCCAGCAATCCTGCGATGGATTGCTGGGCGCTGCTGCGTTTGGGTGACGCCTCGCGCGCAACAAACAGTCAGCCTACCGGATGCGAGATCATCGGAAGCTTCGTGTGTGGGTGCGCGCTTCGGAGCTCAGCGTCTACGTCTATCGGGCGACGGCGGACCTTGAACGAGGCGCGGAGCACTATCGGCTCCAGTTGCGGCGGTCGGTGGCCAGCATCGCCGCGACAATAGCGGAAGGACATGCGCAGAGCAGCGGTGCGCAGTTCTGCCGGTACCTCGCAATGTCGCTTGGTTCGGTGGCGGAATCAGCCAACCACTGCGGGGAGCTGCGTGCACTGTCGCTGCTGCCAGGCGCGAAGCTGGATCACATCGACTCAGAACTTGCGATTCTCCAAGGCATGATCCTGCGGCTCCGAACCTGGATCAAGCAAAAATCCCGAACCTCACGCTGACATCTCGCCTGCTCCTCCCGGCTTCTGCGGTCCCGCTTCTGCCGTTCCGCTTCTGCCGTTCCGCTTCTGCCTCACCCCTTCAGCATCAGGTTCACATGTTCCTGCGCCTGCTGCAGCCCGCCCTCGCCGCCGTCCCAGTTCACGCGGCCGTCGCTGTTGACGTCCTTGCCGGCAACAAGGCCGTCGCAGAGCGATGACAGCTGGCCGATCAGCGTCGCCGCATCGACGGCCGTGGTCGCCGCCTGGATGCGCTTCGCGATGGCGATGATCTGCTCGACGCGCTCGCCCGTGTTGCGTGCCGAGGCGGCGATGTGCGGCGCGTGGGCCGTGACGTTGGCGGGTGCGCCTTCCGCCTTGGCGGCGAGTTCGATGTGCGCGGCCACACCGGCCGCGGCGCGCTTGAGGCCATAGCCGCGCCCCGGGCCCATTGCGACGATCGTCGGGTCGAGCGCGTGGATCACGTGCCCCGCGTGCAGCTGCATCGCCGCGAGGTCCATTGGCGCGCGCGAGGCGAGTGTCGCGTGCTGCGCGGCGATGCGCGCTTCCGCCATTGCGACTGGCAGCAGGCCCATGCCACCCGGCGTGTCACCGAACGCGTTGACCACGTGCCCGATGTGCACTCCCGCGGGTCCTGCCGGTACCGCGATCGTCGGAACCGGCGTCGTGGTCGGCACCACCGTACCCGGTGCCGGCGCACCCGTCAGCTTCGCGACGGCCACATCGAAGACCTTCCGCGTCTCGCCGTCCGTGCTCACCAGGAATCGGCGACGCTGGTACTCAGCATCCGACAGGCCGCTGGCCGCGATCACTGCAGCGACGTCCTTCCGCCGCTTCGCCTTGAGGTCTGTCTGTGCAGCGAGCGTCTTGTTGCGGGCCTGTGCCAGCTGCGCATCACTCGAGTCGTGCAGGGCGTTGATCTTCACGTGCAGCGCCGCGAACGCCCGGATGTCGGCCTCCGACATGGCTGCCCCGGCGGCTCCCGCGGCGGCCGGCGCTGCCTTGGTGTCGCCCGCGCCAGCGGGTGGCGGAGCGGACTGTGCCGACGCTCCGGCCGCGACCAGCGCAGAGCACGAGAGGGCGATCAGCGCGATTCGGAAAGGATGCATGGCTCGGCTCGCAGTACGTGAGGCGTGAGTGATGGTGCAATTGTGCCCCACGGGATCCGGCAGCGCAATTCGCAACGCGCTTCGCACCGCATTCAGGGTCACGTGATAATTACGCGCGAAGTGCCTCTGGCGATGTGGAGGCCGCGGCGGCAATCTCCCTCGGCGTCGAGAGCACACCCGTCGACGCCATCCACTGCAACGAGACAGGGACACCATGATGAATGCCCGGGTACACCCACTGGCGCATGGGCTGCTGCTGGCGGCCATGTCGGCGACGATCGCGATCACCAGCGCGGCGCAGACTGCACCCGCCACGGCAGCTCCGGCGGCCGGCCGCAGCATGGGTGGCGGCCAGTGCAGTGCCAGCCCGTACAACTGTGCCGATGCGCCCAATCCCCTGCCCGCGGCCAAGACGGTGTGGCTCGAGGAAATGACGTGGATGGATGTCCGCGATGCGCTCAAGGCGGGCAAGACCACGGTGATCATTCCCACCGGCGGGATGGAGCCCAACGGACCCTGGCTCGTCGCGGGCAAGCACAACTACGTGCTCCACACGAACTGCGAGGCGATCGCGCGCAAGCTGGGCAACGCGCTGTGCGCACCGATCATCAAGCTCGTGCCGGAAGGCGGCATTGAACCGCAGACGAGCCACATGACCAGCCCCAGCACGCTGAGCCTGCGCCCGTCGACGTTCGTCGCCATGCTCACGGACGTGGTGCACAGCCTCAAGATGCACGGCTTCAAGAACATCATCCTGATCGGCGACAGCGGCGGCAATCAGGGGCCGCAGCGCGCCGTGGCGGACTCGGTGACGAAGCTGTGGAACGGGTCGCCGGTGGTCGCGCACATCCAGGAGTACTACGACTACGCCGGCGTGGCGAAGCACATGGAGTCGAAGGGACTCGTGAGCGGCAAGTCCGACGGCCTGCACGATGATCCGGTCATCACGCTCAACATGCTGATCGACGACCCGAAGTC
>JAZKCW010000078.1:0-28694 GCA_040387895.1 Gemmatimonadota bacterium | reverse complement strand
GTGGTGTTCACGCTCTTCTGCTCGAATCCGATCAGGCCGAAGTGATCGAGCACGAGCGCAGCGGCGAGTTGTCCTGCCACGAGCGCCGCCGTGAGCACCGCCGCACCGAGACGCGGCGCGAGCACGACACTGGCCGCGACGTACACGGCGCCGAGCAGGCCGCCGGTCCACGCCCACCACGGCACACGCGCGGCCTCACCGGCAGTGGGCCACGGAATGCGCCCGACGGCACCGGCCAGGAGCAGCGCAATGGTGCCGATGGCGAACGAGATCGTTGCGGCGGTTACGGGATGCCCGAGCACCGAGCGCAGCTGAGCGTTCACACCGGCCTGGGCGGACACGACCATGCCGATGGCGATGGCGACGATGACGAGCAGAATCATGAGAGCATCTGAAATGAGGGAATGTCAGCGCGCGCCGGTCTTGCCGCCGACATGCGACCAGAGCGCCCGCTCCACGAGCACGGGCGTCCAGCGGTCGCCAAGGCTCGCAGCGCGCTCACGGAGCGCCGTCGCGTACTTCGAGTAATAGCCGAGCGTCCATGCCACCTTGCCGAGCGACGGCACCTGCTCGGCCACCAACTCGTCAAAGAACGGATAGAGGGCAGGCGCGACGGCCGCCGCGACGGCAGATGCAGTGGCCGGGCCAACACCGGCGAGCTTGGCGAGCGCTGAGATCGGCGCGGTCGGATGCGGAATGCTGGCGAGCGCGGCCTGACTCACGGAGCGGACTTGCTCGGCCGCATTACCACGCACGAGCACGAGGTTGGGTGCTCGCCAGACGCCCCGCCCCATCTTCCACTCCGTCAGTCGCACGAGTTCGTCGTGCGTGACATGCGCCTCCGCGCGCGCAGCGATCGCAGCCGGAAGATCGTCGCGGTACCAGCGGTCGAGTTCGGGAAGCTTGGCCACACCCTGCAACTCGACGGTCTCGCCGTACCTCTCGAGCGCGTCGCGCCAGGCGGATTTCTCAGTCGACTGCCAGAGGGTCATTGTGGGCAACCTGAAACTGCAGGTAAACGGATAGAAACAGATAGCAGCTGGAACGAAACGGATACTGCGGGTGCGCTGCGACTGACTGAAGCGGCGACTTGAACGGCAACTGCTTTCCGCGGATATGAACTGATTGGGCGGAAACGCGCGGATCTGTATGGTGCAGGGGCAAGGGCGACGCGCACGGCTGGCATCGCTCTTTTCTTTTTGTGGGGCTCCGCACGGGTCCCAGCCCCCGCATGCTGTTCCCCCCCAAATCACGATCCCGCTACGCGCACCGTGCTCCCGTCGCGCTAGTCGGATAAATCCGCGCGTTTCCGTTAAATCAGTTCGTATCTGCGGAAAGCCGTTGCAGTTCAAGTCGCCCGCACGAATCCGCGGAAAAGAGTTCGCGGTTCAAGTCGCCCAAACCAGAACGCACCACGCGCAACTCACCCCGCGTTCACCGCCGGAGTGCGCGGGCGACGCATGATCACCGGCAGCAGCGTCATCGCCAGCGCAATCATCACCGCGACGATGCTGATCATCTTGCCGAGCGCGTAGGTCGGCGAGTCGAACCACAGCCGCACCGAGCGCGCGCCCTGCGGCAGTTCGACGCTGATCAGCGACTGGTCCGCACGACGCACGACCGCCGGCTTGCCGTCGACTTCCGCGTGCCAGTCCGGATACCAGTTCTCCGAGACCAGCAGGTGCTTCGCGTTGGCATCGGTATCCGACAGCGCGACCGTCATGCTGCCCGGCGCCCACTCGGTGACCGTCGCCTTGGCGGTCGTCGTCGGAAATGGCTGCTGCACTGCGTCGGCCTTCACCGACGACGAGTCGTGGAAGAGCAGCACGCTGCTCACCGGGAAGCGTGCGTCGAGCAGCGTCGGCACCGTCTGGTCGGCGGGCACCTTCGCGGCCGTCGGTATGACGCGCGCGTATGCCGGGATCGAATCGGCCTCGTACAGCACGGCCGTCGTGCCCAGTGGAGTCGTCGTTGCGGGAACGACTTCGTGGAATCCCGGAATCGGCTGCGCCTGTGGCACGATGATGAACCGGATCGCCAGCAGGTCCATCAGGTTCGGAGTCAGCAGATTGCTCCATCCCGATTGGAGGCCACCGAGTTCGTCGTAGCTGCGCAGCTCGAAGCCGTGATAGCCCGTCGCGATCGGGATGCGGTACTTCATGAGGATCGACTGCCCGTAGCTGCCGGCATCGAAGGCGCGGTACGGCGGCTTGACGTTCTGCAGGTGCGAGGTGACCGCGTCGTTCGCGAACAGCACGTCCGCCCGCGGCGAGAACGTGTAGAACTCGCGATTGACGGAGAAGAGGTCAACCGCCATCACGACCACGATCGCCGCGACTGCCGGGACGCCCTTGAGCTTACCGGATGCCGCCGCCCAGAGCGCTGCCCCACCGGCCACCACGAACAGGAGCAACCGCAGCGCGCCGCTCCGCAATGCAGTCTCGTTGCCGTTGACCGCTTCGAAGCGCTCCGGAATCGCCAGCGCTTCGGCGAAACCCTGCAGCGCGCCGGTCACGCCGAGCAGCGCGAAGGCCGCGAACCCGCCGACGACGAGCAGCACCGTGCGGATCGGCACCGCGCGCGTCAGCACGCGGTCCAACCCGATGCCGGCGAGGATCGCGACCGGAAAGGCCACGAGATAGAACACCATGCCCATCGCGCGGATCTTCTTGAGCAGCGGCAGCAGCTCGAAGAACGGACGGTAGAACGGCGTGTAACCCGCGAACGAGAAGAGCAGGAACAGCAGCGCGCCAACCCCCATCGCGATCACCAGCCGGCGCTTCGTACGATCACCGAACGCCAGCGCCGCGAGCGCGAGTGGCAGGAACCCGATGTACTCCGTGTGGAACTTGATCGGGTTCTGACCCCAGTAATTGTCGAGCACTCCGTTGAACTCGGGCAGGATCGCCGTGAAGATCTCCGACGGCGGCAGCGCATAGCTGGTGGCGAACTCCCACCCCGTGTTCGGCCCGCCCTCGGCGCGCGGCGAGAACGGGATGTACTCGAAGAACGGCAACACCTGCAGCGCCGTGATGCCGACACCGACACCGACCGCCAGTGCCGACATGCCGATCGCCATCCACGCGTTGCTTCCTGGCAGACGCTCCAAGTCCCAGAACGCCAGATACAGCGCCCACAGGCCAAGCGCGATCATCAGGAAGTAGCACATGTGGTAGTGGCCGAGCACCGACAGCGCGACCACGAACGCGAACGCACCGTACGCCCAGCGATGCCCACCGCGGATCGCATGCAGCAGCGTCCAGAATGCGAGTGGCGTGAGTGCGGACACGAACAGCTTGCCGTCGTGCCCCGGGCTCATCTGCGACGCGACGATGCCTGACAGTTCGTATGCGACTCCGGCGGCAACGGATGCACCCCAGCTCAGGCCAAGCGCGCGCGAGAAACGGTACGTGAGCCAGCCCGCGAGCACGAAATGCACTGCCATGCCCCACGTGATCGCGAGGTCGACGGGCATGATCCAGCGTAGCCACGCGGTCGGGTAGAAGATGTCGCCATGCATCGCGGCGATGTACGGCAGGCCGCCGAACAGGTACGGATTCCATTGTGGAATCGCCCCCGTCGCCTTGAACGATTCCGCGCCGAAGAGGCGGAACGAGTAGCCGGCGATGAACATGTCCGATCGGCCACCACCGAACAGGATCTGCCCGGTGAGCAGCGGCCAGAGCAGGAGCAGCGCGGCGAGAATGCAGACGGCGGCCGCGATGAGATGCGGGGCGCGTGGTTCGAACGGGGCGGGATTGTCGGCTTTTGTGTGCACGCGGGAGTATCAGAGGGTGCGCTGCACGCGGCAAGGCTGCGCGGAGGCGAGGACGCTCGCCGGGATGCCGTGTGTCACAGCAGTGTCGGGTTCCGCTGCCAGACGCTGATGGTGAGCGCTGTCGCGAACGCCACCCAGCACAGATACGGAAGAAGCAGCAACGCGGCGACGCGGTTCACGCGCGCGAACGCCACCATGGTGGCGATGATGAGGATGGCGAGCAGGCCGATGTCCGCGAGTGCGAGCGCGCCACTGCGCCAGGCGAAGAAGGCCCAGGTCCAGAGGGCGTTGACGGCCAGCTGCACGACGAAGAGCGTCAGCGCGCCGCGCGCCCCGTCCCATCCGCGCGCGCGCCACACGAGCCACGCGGCAACGCCCATGAGCAGGTAGAGCACCGTCCACACCGGCCCGAACAGCCACCCCGGTGGTGCCCAGGGCGGCCGATCGAGCTGGAGGTAGAATTCGGTGGCGTTGATCGACGCAAGTCCGCCGACCGCGCCGGTCAGCAGCGAGATGCCGATCCATCCGGCGAGACCGAGCCACCGTCGGGGTGGGGTGGACGATTCCGACAGCAGGTCGTGGCTAGGGTTCATTTTGGATCTTACAACCTTTTGGCGACTCCTGTCGTCGAAGGCAGAGTGGCGAGTGCACCTGTTGTCGTGCTATCGTCCTCTACATTGTAGAATTCCAGCTGCCGCCATGTCCAAGCCACCGCCCCCTCCCATCCTGCCTCCGCCCCGACTCCCCGTCGCGGTGCTGCGCCTGCTGCTGCCGCGCGCCGAACGCGACGAGGTCATGGCCGATGTGCTCGAGGAGTTCGGCACACGGTCGCGTGAGGACGGCTCGGCCGAAGCCCGGCGCTGGCTCTGGAAGCAGTCCATGGGCTCCGCTCCCTCGCTCTTCCGATGGACCTCGTGGCGCGGACTCACCGGCTTCGAACCCCACGCGAACGAATTTCGGCCCGGAGGGCCAATGCTCAAGCACCTGATGGCCGATCTTCGTTTTGCCAGCCGCCGCCTCCGCGCCCGTCCGAGCTACTCGGTCCTCGCGATCCTCACGCTTGCCTTGGGCATCGGCGGCACGGCGGCTGTGTTCGGCGTTGCCCGGCCGCTCGTGCTCGACCCTCTGCCCTATGGCAACGAGAAGAGCGTCGTCACATTCTGGTTCGGAGGCTCGTGGACGGAGCAGGAGTTCGTCTACCTGCGCGGCAAGTTCCCTGGCTTCAAATCTGTGGCGGCCTACCGTCAGGGCGACATGACGCTCCGCGATGGCGACTCACCCGCGCGCCTGCTGCCGGGCATCACCGCGTCGGCCGAGCTGTTCGACGTACTTGGCGCACCTCCCATGATGGGACGCACGTTCCAGCTCGGCGACGATGTGCAGGGCGCGGAGCCGATCGTGCTCCTGAGCTACGGCGTGTGGCAGGAACTGGGTGCGAACCCGTCGATCGTCGGGTCGCGTGTCACGCTCGATGGCACACCGCGCACCGTCGTCGGCGTCATGCCGCGCGGCTTCTGGTTTCCCGATCCGTCGGTGCGCATCTGGACGCCGCGGCCGCTCAACCCCGAGGGGCAGAACGGCAGCTACAACTTCGTCGGGCAGGTCGCGCCGGGTCAGGATCCGAACAACATGGCGGGACCGATCTCGGCACTCGTGAAGATCATCGACGAGCGGTTCGACTACAGCGCCGAGTGGGACAAGACCAAGGGCGCGGAAGTGTTTCCGATCCGCGAGAGCCTGCTCGGCAAGATGCAGCCGGCGATTCTCGCCACGTTCGCGGCCATGGGGCTGATCCTGCTCATCGCGTGCACGAACGTCGCTGCACTGATGCTCGGACAGGTCGAAGGACGCGCACCGGAACTCGCGGTGCGCGCCGCGCTGGGCGCCAATCGCCGGCGGCTCACGCAGCCGCTCGTGGTGGAAGCGCTCGTGATCGGAGTCGTGGCAGGGCTGCTGGGTGCAGGACTCGCCGCCGTCGGATTTGGCACGCTGGCACATGCGTTGCCACTCGGCGCGTGGAGCGAGAGCGCGCAATTCGACTGGACGATGTTTGCCTCCGCGATGGTGTTCGCGATCATCGCGGTATTGCTCGTCGTGCTCATTCCGTCGACGTCCCTCTTCCGGCACGAGGACGACTTACACGGCACGCTGAGCCGCTCGCGTACCGGTGGCATTCAGGGTGGCGGTGCGCGCGTCGAGCGTGGGCTGGTGGTTGCCGAAGTCGCGCTCGCGATGCTCATCGCGTCGGGGGCGGGGCTACTGGTGCGCAGCGTGACGAAGCTTTACGCGATCGATCCGGGGTTTACGCCAAGCGGCGTTGCCGTGATCGACATCGTCGCCGGCGCCGGCATGACGCCTCCGCAGCGTCTGGCAGCGATGGATGAGCTGGTGAACTCCGTGGGCGCGCTGCCCGGGGTCACGTCGTCGGCGATGGCCATGAAGCTCCCGCTCCGCGGCAACGGCAACAACTTCGGCATCACGGTCGAAGGGCAGCCTGACCGTGAAGAGAGCTCGACGTTCTTCCGCGTCGCGTCCCAGGACTACTTCAAGACGATGGGCATCGCCGTGACACGCGGCCGCACGTTCGACAACACCGACCAGCCCGACTCGACACAGCTCTCGGTGGTGATCAACGAGACGCTCGCGAAGATGTACTTCCCGGGTGTCGATCCGATCGGCCGTCGTGTCGGTGGCGGATTCGGAGTGCCGCAGCGCATCGTCGGGGTTGTCGCGGATGTCGCGGAGGGTGCGCTGCTCGATCCGCCCAAGCCGACACGGTACTACCTCGCGCGTCAGGTCTGGTTCGGCAACAACACGTCGCTCGTGGTGAAGACGTCGCGACCCGGGGACGCAGAGGCACTGCTCGACATGGCGCGCACGACAGTGAATCGCGTGGCGCCGAACTTCGCGGTGCAGGGCACGAGCACGATGAACCGCGTCTTCGACAACGCCGTGGGCCCCGCACGCCAGATCATGACCTTGCTCACGCTGCTCTCGGCGCTCGCACTGCTGCTGGGTGCGGTCGGCATCTATGGGGTGATCTCGCACTTCGTGGCACGGCGCAAACGCGACTGGGCCATCCGCGTCGCGCTCGGCCTCCCGGGCCGTCGCGTCGTGACGAAGATCCTCGGCCAGGGCGCGACGCTCGTGGTGGCCGGCATCGTGATCGGCGCGTTCGCATCGGTGGCGATGTCGAAGCTGCTGGCGTCGTTCCTGTTCGGCGTAACGGGCATCGACCCGCTGGCCTTCGCAGGCGCGAGCGCAGTAGTGCTGATCACGGGGCTCATCGCGGCGTTCGTGCCGGCCAGACGCGCGGGCAGCGTTGACCCGGCGCTCGTGTTGCGCGAACAATGAGCGGCGACTCCGATTGGGCGCCCCTGGGCGTGTTCGAGGAGCAGACGCTGGTGGCGGTGCTCCGTACCCGCGACGAAGCCTACGGGATGCACGTCCGCCGCGAGATCGAGCGGGTGACGGGGCGCGAGCTGGCGATCGGCGCAGTGTACGCGACGCTCGACCGTCTCGAGGCCAAGGGGCTGCTGCAGTCGCGCCGAGTGGCGTCGGGCGGACCGTCACGTCGCCTGTTCCAGCTCACGGCATCTGGTGCGGGGGCACTGCACGAGACCCGCGCGATGCGGGAGCGGCTCTGGCAGGGTGTGGACCTCGCGCGGCTGCTGACGATGGCGCGCGGCTGAGCTCGCAGTGGTGGCGGGTCAAGTGTCGCATGGGTCGTGTCACGCGTCACGGTCGTGCCCGGCGCGGTGAACGGCGCGGAATGGCATTTGCTTTCTCTCGTAGTCGACAACGGATCGAACCGAACAGATTCTCACGGCGATGACGTCGTGATCACTACGAGGGAGCACCTGTGGCACTCTTCAAGAGCATCGCATCGGGTATGGCCGGCCGTCGCGCGGGCAAGATGGTGGCCCGCCGCATTCCGAATCCGCTCCTGCGCTTCGCGGTGGTGACGGCGGCAACGACGCTTGCGCCCATGGTTTTCCGCAAGCTGCAGGCTGCATCGCAGCGTCGGAAGCTGGCGCGTGGTGATTCGCAGTTGACGCTCGACCGCTAGAAGCGAACAGCAACCGTAGCACGCAGGGGTTGCTGCGCATCGCAAGTGGCGCAGCGTAATGCGAGTTTCTACAGCCTCACGCGGAGGCGCGGAGAACAGCGTACGGAGGCGCGGAGAACAGCAACGACAATACACAGAGCGGGGCACGCCGGCAGGATCAGGGCGTGCCCCGTTTTCTTTCTTGTAAGGGGTCCGTCGCATCCAGCAAAGCCGCCCCTCAAAGAGTCATCGGCACTGAGTTCGCCGGATGCTGAACCTCCGCGCCTCCGCGTGCTGTTCTCCGCGCCTCCGCGTGAGGCTGTAGAAAGCCAGGCTTCGCTGCGCCCGCTGCGGGGCGAGACGGGCTATGCGTGAGACGCAGTTGCTGCTCGCCGCGCGCCGTTACGACCCTCGCATCGCGTCCGCCGGATCGACGCGTGTCGCTCGCGTTGCCGGCAGCAGGCAGGCCAGCGCGCCCGTCAGCCCGAGCACCAGTGCCACGCCGCCGAAGACTCCCGGATCGAGTGGCTTCACGTCGAAGAGCACCACGGTCATCACGCGCGAGATCGCTGCCGCGACCAGCAGTCCCAATCCGAGCCCGATCGCGATCTGCCGAGCACCGCTGCCGAGGATCAGCTGAATCACGTCCCGTGACGAGGCACCCAGCGCCATGCGGATGCCCATCTCGTGCGTCCGGCGGCTGACCGAGAACGACATCACCGCGTACAGGCCGACTGACGCGAGGAACAGCGCCACCAGGCCGAAGATCATGAACATCGTGCCAAAGACGCGGATGAACCACACCTGGGCCGCGATGGCCTTGTCGAGCGTCTGCGGCCAGTAGAGCGGGATGTCCGGGTTGAGTGATGCCACGACACCGCGAATCGGCTCCGTCAGTGTCATCGGATCGCCCGTCGTGCGGGCCGTGATGTACGCGAAGTTCGAGTAGTTCTGCGCGAACGGACGGAAGGCGACCGCCGGACGCGGGTTCTCCGGATCACCACCCGCGATGTCGCCCACCACGCCCACGATCGTGAGCCACGGTGCCTTGCTCTCGGCGCCACCCATGCGGATGCGGCGCCCGATCGCGTCCTTCCCCCCCAGGTGCTGCTTCACGAAACGTTCGTTCACCACGACCACCGGTAACCCGTCGATGCGGTCCGTCTCCGACAGCAGGCGGCCACTCTTCAGCGGAATCTCGAGCGTGCTGAAGAACGACGGCGAGACCGATGTCGTACGCGTCTCCGGATACGCATTCTCGTTCGCGTACGACGCGCCTTCGAGTGCGAAGTTGTCGTCGTTGAGGCCCTGCTGTGCGCCCGGCAGTCCCGACGCCAGCGCCGCAGCCTGCACGCCCGGCAGTGCCGCCGTGCGCTCGACGAGCTGCTGGAAGAACTGACGCTGCGCCGTGCTGTCCGTGTACTCCGACGGGAATCCGAGGCGCGAGGTGAACACCGTCTTCGTCGTGAAGCCCGTGTCGCTCGAGCCGGCGTTCGCGACGCTCTTGATCATCAGGCCGGCCGCAACCAGCAATGCGCAGGACAGGGCCAGTTCGAACACCACGAGCGAACGGCTGATGCGTCCGATCTTGAGGCTCGACGATCCACGCGACTCGTCCTTGAGCGTCTCCGAGATATCCGAGCGCGATGCCTGCATCGCCGGGATGAGCCCCGAGCACAGTGCCGCGAGCAACGCGATGCCGACGGCGAACAGCAGCACCATCGGTTGCAGGCCGATCTGGATGAAGAATGGCGGCCGCGAGTCGACGATCGCGCGGGTGAAAATGTCGATGCCGACGTACGCGATGCCGATGCCGAGCACCGTCCCGGCGATCGAGAGCACGAGCGCCTCCGAGAGGAACACGCGCATCACGGCCATTCGCGATGCGCCGAGTGCGGAGCGGATGCCGACTTCCTTGCTCCGGTGTGCCGCGCGATCGAGCAGGAGGTTCGCCACGTTCGTACAAGCGATCAGCAGCACGAAGAGCACCGCGCCGAGCATCGTGAGCAGCAGCTGTTGCGGTTCCGGTCCCAGCGCAGACTTCACGAAATCGTCGGCGCTCGCGACGAAGCCCTTGTTGGCGACGGGGTACGTGGTTTCAAGTCGCTTGCTGAGTGTGACGAGTTCCGCGTTCGCCTGATCGAGCGAGACGTCCGGCCGGAGCATCGCCACTGTTTGCATCGCTCGCCCTTGACCGCGCTCTCCCGTGAGCGGATCCGTCTGCATCGGCAGCCACAGGTCATCGCCATTTGGGAACTTGAAATCCTCCGGCATGACACCGACGATCTCGTAGGGCGCACCATTCACCTTGATCGTCTGGCCGATGGCAGCGGGGCTGCTCGCATATCGATCGCGCCACACATGATGGCTGAGGACCGCGACCTTGGCCCCGCCCGGCCCGTCGTCGCCGGCGTTGAACGCGCGGCCGAGTGCGGGACGCTGGCCCGTGATCGGGAACAGTGACGACGTCACCCACGAGCCATTCAGGCGCTCCGCTTTCTCGGTGCCGCTCACGTTCATGGTTCCGGACGTGTAGCCACCAAAGTGCATGAACGATTTCTGTGCCGCCTGCAGATCGTAGTAGTCCTGCAGCGGCACCTGCCCGCGCCCGTCTCCCTGCGCGGGGTTGGTCCAGTTCACCGCCACGATGCGATCGCCATCGGGGTACGGCAGCCCGGCCAGCATGGCGCCGTACACGATGCTGAACATCAGGGTCGTGAGACCGATGCCGAGTGCGAGGGCGAAGATGCAGACGGCGGTGAAGGCGGGGCTCTTCCGCAACGAGCGGAGGCCGAGTCGGATGTCGCGCAGGCTGGCGTTCATTGCCGGGTGGTGACCGGGGACGGGAGGCGAGTCTCAGGGACGTCTTTCCTCGCGTACGCGGCCCCGGCAGGGCCAGTTTCAGCGACGGCTCAGCCGCCCGTCCCTGCTCCGATCAGAGGTCGGACGCGCGCACCCCGACGGCGACCCGGAAACCACGCACCGCCACGGGCTCTCCGTCCATCTCGGCCGGTTCGAAATGCTGACCGACATGCGAGAGCGCCACGGCCTGCGCCACGGTGCCTGTCGGCCCGTAGGGATCGTCGAGCTTGAGGCCCGGGAGCAGGGCGTGCAGGAACTCGCCCCGCGACATGGGGACATCCACGGGCGCGGCCGCGACCACAAGCCCGCGCTCGTCGATGTCCAGCTCCACCTCGACGTTCACGGCGTCGTGATCGAACTCGAAGTCGGCGGGGAGAAGACGGCGGACGGCGTCGAGATCCGGCCATTGCGGGCCGGGGACCGGTTGCCGGCTGAGGAGCGCGAGTGCGTTGCGGCCAGTCTCCTCGTGCGGGCTGACATTGAGCCAGCCCTCGCGCGCGGCCGCGGCGGCCGCGCTCGCGGCGGCGGTGCGGGCCACGACATCGAGCGTGTCGGAGCTGTCGAGCGGGGGCGTGATGCGGGACGTCGGGTCAGTCATGGTTGCCGGTTCGGATGAGTGCGCGCAAGCCAGAGCACTGCAGTAATCCGGCCGTGTAGCTTAGGCGGCATGTCAGGTGACACTCACCCGCCCTCCTCCACACCAAACCACGCAACGGCCGAGCCAGCCGCGGACGCTGGTTCAGCCGTGGAAGTCACGCGCGCGTCCGCTGCGGTGCAGGACGAGTGGCTCTGGGGCTGGGACCCGACTCCGGGCATCGTGTCGGTGTGGGCCGAAGGTGACGGCACCGCGACCGTGTGGCGGCGTGTGGACGATGGACGTACGCTGCTCCGAGAACGTTCACGCTTCCGCCCGTGGCTGCTGCTCGACTCCCTCGAGGACATCGAGCATCTCGGGCGCCGGCTGCAACCTGCGGATGGCGACGTCCCGACGGGCGCATCCTTCGCGAGCGACCCGCACGCCGTGCACTATCAGGAGCGCTCCGGCACCGGTGCGCTCCGCTATCTCGTGAGCGCGTCGACGTTCAACACGCTCACGACGGCGGTGCTCGATGGCGCAGCACGCCGTACCGGCACGCGTACGTCGAACGTGCGTGACCTTGGCGAGACGCACGTGTTCGTGCTCCCACCCGATGAGCAGTATCTCGTCGCCACCGGGCGCACGTACTTTCGCGAGCTCACATTCGACAAGCTGCATCGGTTGCAGTTCGACCTCGAGACCACCGGGCTCGACCCGGAGCACGCGCGCATGTTCATGGTGGCCGTGCGACTGCCGTCGGGTGAAACGCGCACGCTCGAGGCGGAGAACGAGAGTCGGGCAGCCGAGGGTGCGCTGATCCGTCAGCTGATGGACACGATTCGCCAGGCCGATCCCGATGTGATCGAGAACCACAACCTACACGGGTTCGACCTGCCGTTTCTCGTGACGCGCGCGCGCAAGACCGGCGTGCCGCTGGTCATGGGGCGAACCGGGCGTGCGGGATTGCTCACACGCGGTGCGCAGCGCGGGACACCGAGCGAGTACGACTCCGGACGACGTGTGCGGTACGTGGCGCCGGGGCGCGAGATGATCGACACGCTCGATGCCGTCCGTCGCTACGATTTTTCGACCCGCGACCTGCCGAGTCACGGGCTCAAGGCCGTGGCGCGTCATCTCGGCATTGCGGGGCCGGAGCGTGAGTATATCCGCGGCGACCAGATCTATGCGACGTACACGACGGACCCCGAGCGCGTGCGTCGGTACGCCACCGATGATGTGCAGGAAGTGTCAAAGTTGGCGGAAATGCTGGGCGGTGCCGCATTCGCGCTCGCGCGCATGGCACCGCGACGGTACGAGCGCCTTGCCGACGCCGGTGCAGCGACCGGCGTGATCGACCCGCTGCTGGTGCGTGCGTACCTGCGCGCCGGCGCCGCACTACCTGCGCATGCCAATGGGGATGGCACCACGCACACCGGTGCCGCACTTCACCTCTTCGCGACGGGTGTCGCGCATCGCGTGGTGAAGGCGGACGTCGCGAGCCTGTACCCGTCGCTCATGCGGCAGTATCGCATCGGGCCCGCGCGCGACGAGCTGGGTGCGATGCTCGCACTGGTGGATCGCCTCGTCGAGCAGCGGCTGGCGGCCAAGTCGAGTGCGCGGTCCGCGCCGGCGGGATCGGCCGAGCGTCACTCGTACGAGGCGATGTCCGCGGCGATGAAGATCGTGATCAACTCGGCGTATGGGTATCTCGGTGCCGGTGGCGGGCTCACGCGGTTTGCCGACGTGCACGCGGCGAACGAGGTGACACGCCGCGGGCGCGAGACGCTCGGCGTCATGTGCCGCGAGCTGGCCGCGCGCGGGGTGACGCTGCTCGAGGCGGACACGGACGGCGTGTATTTCGCGGTGCCGGCATCGTGGACCGAGACGGACGAGCGTGCCGTGGTGGCTGATGTGGCAGCGCTGTTGCCTCCGCTCGTGCAGCTCGAGTTCGAGGGGCGCTACGCCGCGATGCTCTCGCACGAGCCCAAGAACTATGCCCTGCTCGGCTACGACGGCCGGCTGACGTTGCGCGGCGTCGCGTTCCGCTCGAGCAGAGCCGAGCCGTTCGGCGAGAGTTTCTTGCGGACGGCGATCGAGCGGCTGCTGCGCGACGACGTGCCGGGTGTGCACGCCGCATACATCGACTGCGTGAGCAAGCTGCGGCGGGGCGAGGTCCCGGTGCACGCGGTGTCGTCGCTCGTGCGGCTGACCAAGTCGCCGGAGGAGTACGGGGAGACGCGCGAGCGGCGCCGCGAGCTGGCGTACGAGGCGATGCTGGCGAGCGGGCGCAGCTCATGGCGCGTCGGGGAGCGTGCCCGGGTGTATCGCACCACAGGCGGCGGCGGGGCCGTGGTGGAGGAGCGGGAGGACGGTGATGCGACGGTGCCGTCGGCGGCGTCGCCGGAGTACGATGCCGCCTACTATGTGCGCCTGCTCCGGGACTCGTTCGCGGCGAGGTTGGCCCGAGCGTTCGAGCCCGACGATTTCGACGTGCTGTTCGCGGATCCGATGCAGCACACGCTGTTCGATGGGCGGACCGCGGAGATCCGGCCGGTGTTACGGACGGTGGACGGGGCGCCGGGGTAGCGTCTGACGAGAGGGGCGTCAGCCCTTCCCCATGTCTCCAATCAGTTTCCATTCGGCCGGCGTGACCGGCACGATGGAGAGGCGGCTGACGCGCAGCAGCGCCATCTCGGCGAGCGCTGGTGTCGCCTTGATCTCCGGTAATGCAACCGGGTGCGCGAACTTCCGATCGGCGCGAACGTCCACCATGAACCACATCGGCGTCGCCGGATCGGACTCCGCGTCATAGTACTCGTGCTTGGAGTCGAAGGCCGTATGATCCGGATAGCCTTCGCGCACCACCGTGCACGTGCCGAGGATGGCGGACGGCACCGCATTCGAGTGATAGTAGAGCACGCCGTCTCCGACCTTCATGCCGTCGCGCATGAAGTTGCGCGCACCGGTGTTACGGACGCTGTCCCAGCAGGTCGTCCGCTCCGGCGCCGCCATCAGATCGTCAAATGAGAAGACGTCCGGCTCGGACTTGATGAGCCAGTAGCGTTTCTCCCCCTTCTTGCGCGGTGCGAAGGCGGCAGCCCATTTGCCCTGGTCGTACGGCATGGACTGCGGCGCTTTCTTCTTTGCGGGCATGGCTGGCTCGGCTCGAGGATTCACCTCGCATCCTACCAGCCCATGCCCGGGTTTGCCAAGCGTGCTGGCTATGCCTTCCGATGCTTTCGGCGATCAGATCCGGCGGTCGATGTCACCGGAGACGTTCTGGTCGCCTTCGACTTGCAACCGTTCGCGCCGGAGATCCGCTTCCACCGTCTGGTTCTCTGTGCGCGTCTGCTTGCGGACGATGATCTGTTCACGTGGCACCGCGCGCTTCTCCACGACCGCCTCCTCGCGCATGACGGGCACGCGGATCTCCTGGTCGTCGCCGATCGTGCCGGCGTTCATGCCGGTGTCGGAGATGGGGCGGCGCTCCAGCGTGACTTCCTCGTGGGACAGCGGCACGTTCTCGCGGACATGCTCGGTGTCGACCGTCTTGCGGATCTCGACTTCCCCGGCCTGGTGCTGCTCTTTCCGCACGCGCATCTGTTCTTCGTTGAGCGTGATGCGCTGTTCGGTATCGCTGTCGGTCATGCCGGTGGTGCCTGCCATTCCTGCGGTGCCGCGATTGGTGCGGCGGCGTGCAAAGGCGCGCTGGTCGTCATATTGCTCGCTGTCGTACGACGCCCCCATCGCACCGGCGGCACCAGCCGCACCAGCCGCACCAGCGGCGGCCCCGCCGAGGTGGCTCTGCACCGAGCGCTCGTAGTCGTGCGTGATGTGCGTGCCGCTGTAGCGCGGGTACGACCCGACGTCGCCACCGAGGCCTTCCACGATCACGTCGTCGTTCGTATCGTCGAGCTGTGCGGTGCCGATCGGCAGCAGTACGTGCCCTTCGTCGAGATCGCCGACGATGCCGGCCGTCGAACTCGTCCCCATGCCGGCGCTCGTTCCAGTCCCCCTGGCGCTGCTGGTATCGCCACGCATGCTCCTGTCGAGCTCGACGTCGATGTACCGCACGCGCAGTTCGGATTGGCTCACGATCAGGTCCTTGACCTTGCCGAGCTTGAGTCCGTCGCGTGTCTTGACCTCCCAGCCGCGGATGTCGGGGTAACCGTCGGCCACGTCGTAGTCGTGCAGGTCCTTGAGGCGCGAGAGGTCAGTGTTCGCGTTGGTCGCGCCGGTCGTCATGTCGCGATTCGCCATCGAATGCTCCGGATTGATCGTTACGGTGTGTGATGAGATTCCATGAGAAGCCGAGCTACCGTGCGTGCCGTTTGATCAGCTTGCGCCCATTGCCTGCAGCGCATCGCGCGCCGCCTCGAAGAAGCGCTGGACGACGGGCAGCTGCGGCATCAGCGTCTGCTGTGAGTCGAGCTCGTTGTAGATCGTGCGCATGGGTGCGACATCGCGGGTGCGCCCACGCGCCCGATCGATCTGCTCCATGGCGCTCACCGCGGCGCTGAACGCTGCCTTGGCGTCGTCGGCGTGCTTGTCGGTGTTCGCGCTCCGCTGGAGACGGTCGATGGAGCTGCGCATGCTATCGGCATAGACGCCGATGTTCGGGTTGCCGGCCGCGATGGACTCGAGGGCGGCCGCGAGACGGCGAACGCCGCCCGCCGTGTACTGATGGTTGCCCTCGGTCTCCTGCGTGGTATCGCGCGCCGCGACGTAGCTGGCGAAGTCGCCGACGGCACCGCCGGCGGCTCCCGAGGCAGCCCCGGCGCCTGCGGCACCAACACCGGCCGCACCAGCGCCGGTGGCGGTGTCGCCGACCGCGCGCATGGTGTCGGCGCCGGCGGTTGCCGAGCCATCGTCGTTATTGCGGGTTGCACACCAGCCGAGCAGGGCGAGCAACAGGACTGCGGCGAGGATCAGCGGCAGGAGGTTGCTGCGTTTTTTCTCTTCGATCTTGATTTCGGCCATGCAGTGCTCGTGTGTGCGGGCGAGCCACGATCCGGCTCAGGCCGTGCGCGGTGCATGGAGGCAGCGGTGCGCACGGAGGAATTGGCGCGGATGCGCAAGGGGTGTGCCTTCCGATACCGTGAACGAATCGGTGAGGTCGCCCTAATCCCATGACGTTGAAATATTTGGTTCGGCACCACGTCCGGCCCCGCTCGGAACTGCACGAAGCGTTCATTCAGATGTGCAGCATTCGCAGTATGAGACTCTCACAGTCGTCCTCAACCCTTTGTGGGACGGCATGGTATCGAATCACTGACTGAGCCTTCTCTCCTTGGGCACCGCATAGCAAACCAGGTCAAACCCCTCCTCGTTATGTGCTCGGAGGAAGAAATCATAATCATCGCAGTACGCCTTTATCTGCAGCGGGAGTGTCCATAGATGATCCTGCAAATGGTACACACACACCGCCAATACCGGCCGGGCATCGCGTATGACGGACTCTGCACCAGCCAGTGCGAGGGATTCTGCTCCCTCGACGTCCAGCTTGATGATAGTGGGGCGTACCCCAAGCTCTCTCGCCAGCACGTCAATCGTCGTCGCGTGAACAGAAACATCACCGTCATGGCGCGACGTTGCTGACATCGACCCCTGAGGTTCCCACGACATGGCATGCTCGTGATCTGACAATGCGCAGGGCGACACCTTGATCTTGGAGCCGATCTCACGGGGCAATGCGTCCGCTCTGGCCCGAAGGGCTCGCACATTCCACGGATCCGGTTCGACGGCGAGCCACAGCGCGAACGTTTCCCCCCAAACGTCGATCCAGGACGCAAACGTATCACCGTCAAACGCACCGCCATCAATTACGACTTCTTCACTGGGTTGCAGCAGGTCCGGAGGCATGTAAGCCGCGTGGGCGATCGGATGCCCAAGGTGATCAAATGTGCCTGTGCGTCTCAGACGAACCTGATCCACGAACTCACGGCGTGACGCCTCATCAGACCACATATCGAATGCGCTTCGAACTTCGTGCGCTGCGACCACCGGTCCATCGGGCAGATCAACAAGGAAGTGCGGATCAGCTGGCAGGAATCGCCAGAGTGCCACTGGGAACGAGCAGATTCTAGTGATCCCATAGCCTTCCAGCTGACCTCGGAAGTGCGCTTGACGATAGGACGAGCCTGCGTGCCAAATGCAGATCACGAACAGCGCGTCCGGGTGCTCGCGTGCGGCACGCTCCGCAGCGAGCACGGGAATGCCTTCGATTACTCGCCCATGCAGCAGGGCGTTGTTATCGGCGAACGCAACCGGTCGTACGCCGTGCGCGAGCATCGCGCGCACGATCTTCTGGCCGAGTCCGCCGGCCCCGAACAGAATTACTCCACGCGTCCCAGCGAGCTGGTCGAAGCGCCGAATAGCCTCACTTCGAATTGCACTCGCGTCCCCCTCGAGTAGCGACTCCAACTGATCGAGCAGGGTCACTTTCGGAACTCCGTCATGACTCTACGTCCCCGAGCTGAGGGATGAGCATATTCGCCCGAAGTTCGTTGCGCGACAGGAATGGGAACATGTCTTCAAGTGGTGCAGTCACCATGCGCCCGTCAGGGAGTCGCTTCGAAGACACTCGAGGGCTGAATGCTTGCTCTGGGTCCAGCACTACCTCGCAGACAGCAGGACCGTCAAGGTCAAGCACCTCTGAGATGCTCGCTGCAAGCTCGCTGTTGGAGCTGATCCTTTTGAACGGCAACCCGAATGCTTCAGCGACTCGCTGAAAGTCCGGAAAGGTCACACCGCTTGCTGGGCCGGAGCCTACCATTCGACCTGCGAAGAATCCCCGCTGCGTGAGCTTTATTGAGAGGTATCCGTCGTTGTTGAAGACAAAGATCTTCACCGGCAGCCCGTGCCCGGCCACTGTCTGCAGCTCCTGAAGGTTCATCATGAGGCTCCCATCGCCCGCAATACATACCACACGCCTTTCAGACGCGATGCATGCACCGACGGCGGCCGGTAGGTCAAACCCCATCGGTGCACTGCCGGAATCGGAGAAGAGGCGCTGGCGTCCTCGAATGCGCATTGCTTGAAACGTCGCAATACAGGCCGTACCGTCGCCCGTGACGATGATCTCGTCATCTGCTGCGACCCGAGAAAGTGCGTCGCCGAAACAATACGGATTTACCGGCGACTCGCGCTGCCAATACTCACTCAGGACGACGGGGTAGCGCTCCCGCCGTTCCCGACACCAAGCAACCCATTCCTGATGCAACAGTGACGGGGAGCTCACCTCTTCGAGCAGCGCATCAATGAACGCGCCCGCATCGGCGGTGACTCGCATCGCTGGACTCAAGGTCGGCTTGTCCAATTCTGCAGGGTCGACGTCAACCAGCAGGATGTCTGCATCTCGTGCGAATGCTTTCCAGTTGTACGAGATCTGCCTGATGTTCAACCGGCATCCAATCACCAGCAGGCAGTCGCTGTTCTGCACGGCAAAGTTGCCGGGGCGATCTCCAATGGTGCCTGGCCGGCCAGCGAATAGTGGATGTGACGACTCCATCAAATCGTGCGCATTGAACCCGGTCACTACCGGGACGCCAAGTCGCTCGACCATCCTCATCGCGTCCACGGCTGCACCCGCGAGTCGAACGCCCGAGCCCAGATATACGACAGGCCGCTTGGCTGCTGCCAGCCGGCGTGCGACCTCGGCAGCCTGATCCTTTAGCCTCTGAACACCGTCCGAGGCGACTACTGGCGGAGTGAATCCTTCCTGAGCAACGGGGTCGATCAGTTCCGCCTGCACGTCCACTGGAATGTCGAGCCACACCGGTCCCGGGCGTCCATGACTGGCTTCGAAGACGGCTCGCTCGAGGTGATAGCGAATCGTGAGCGCATCAGTGACGCAAACACAATACTTCGTCACCGGTGTGGCCATGGCGACAATGTCCACCTCCTGATCTCCAAGCTGTCGCAATCCCGGCACGTCGTATGAACGCATCAGCGTCTCGCGCTTGACCTGTCCAGACACCACGATCATGGGCAACGAATCCACCCACGCACCGAACACTCCCGTCAAAGCGTTGGTGCTGCCCGGTCCAGTCGTCACCTGCACCAACGCTGGCCGACTTGTCAGCCGAGCAAAACCTTGAGCTGCGATCGCACATGCCTGCTCGTGATGACAGGGTAGCCATCGAAGTCCCTCCGTGGATCCGAGTGCATCGTTTAGGTGCATGGCGCCTCCGCCCGTGACGACGAATGCGTTCGTCACGCCATGGCTCACCAGCGCTTGCATCACATAGTCGGCGACCCGCATGGAACTCATCCGCCCGGCCTCAAGTCGATGATTGGATTGGCAAGCCCCAAAGCATGAATGTCGTGCATGATTGCGTCAGCGTGGAGGAGTGACCCGATCACGATGGGAAGTGTCGGGTGCGCCACAAGATAGTGAGGAGGGAATACAGGCACTCCACGAAACGTGCGACCCAGATAGCGTGGACTGGAATCCGCAAACATCGTCACGTTCGCACCTCCGAGGGCGGACTCCGCGAGCAGGATGGACGTGGTCTGGCCGGTTCCCCATACAGCGACCTCGGTTTCGGCCATGTCCTTCTGCAACCACCGCGCGGACACTTGCGTGAGCGCCAAGCGAGAAGCCTCGACGTACTCCGCCAATGCGACACCGAGTGAGGGATCCCGCTCGACCTCATCTACGGTATCGGACGCGACCTGAGCAAGAACCCAAGTGCACGGGTAAAGTGTGCTCGCAGACGATGAAATCTCCTTGGTGCCGCTGCCTTTGACTCGCCATCCCATCCGCCGGATACAGGTGGTCAGCGTTCGCTCCGAAAAGTGATTGATGTGCTCGGTGTTGAAGTCCAGAAACGGCGCGACGAGGTAGGCGGTGTATCGAGCCGCATCAGGAACTTCGATGTACACGAGCCCGTCTCTCTGCATCAGCTGTTCGACCGTGCGCAACGCTTGGGGAACGTCACGCACATGCTCGAGTACGTGCGATAGGAGAACAACGTCCGCCGGCAGAACATCGGGGGGAACTTCTAGCAGCGAGCCAAGGAAACCGCGGACATTGGGAATACTGCGCACCTCCGCCACGCACGCGGGCGCTGGATCGATTCCGGACAGACTCCCATACCCGAGGGCGGCAAGATGACGAAGGAGGCCGCCGCTAGCGCACCCTACATCCACGATGTGCAGCGACCTATCGGGTGCCAAGTCCGCGATGTGCTGTGCAGTATCTCTCAGGCGGCGGTCATCCCACGATAGCGCGCCGCTGCCCGTCCCGCCGGCGGCATCCGAATACTTCGACAGTTTCGCGTAGTATTCATCGAAGACACGTTGCGGCGGCAACCGATCAGCGAATCCCGTTCCGCAGCTGTTGCAAATCACCACGGCATAGCCATCGGTCAGTGGATGACCGTCCACAAGCACAAACTTGCTCTCGTGCAGAAGAGTGGCGCTCGCACCGTCACAGGCGGGGCACGATCGCTCAGTACGCACGGTGCGGTGCGCCTGTCATGGAAGCCCGCGCTCCTCAATGCTTCGTCGCAGTTCTGCATCGCGCGAGTACGGGTTGTCCAGCATGTCGATAGTGATCGCGCCATCTGCGGGAACAGCTTTCTGCAGAATCTCTCCGGCGATCAGTTCACGACACGACAGTTGGCCCCGCTGGAGAGGAACGGCAAGATAGATGTCGTCTGTCGTTATGCGTGCGCCAGCCGGAAGCTCACGCCTGGCGTACACGCCTCGGACGAGCGCATCCAGATACTCGATCTCCCGCTGAGGCAGCATACGGCGTTGCTCGGGTGAGCCACCACAGATTCGCTTCGCCCGATCGAAGCTGGAGAACCAGGCCGAGATCTCGTCGGGCGTGGAGCAGTACGGAGCGAATGGCCGATCATCCGATCGGATGTCGATATGCCTTTCGAAGGTACGTGCTCCCTTCGCGTACGCCATCAGCATCGTGGCGTCCACATCCTTGGAAGTCTCATGACCGGACCATCCTACCGTGATCCCCGGATACCTCCGCCGGAGAAAATCAATCTGGTTTAATTCCAGCTCGCGCTCATCGCTGGGGTAGAGAGAAACGCAGTGATTGATGGCGAAGGGAATGCTGCGATTCGTGAAGAACCGAACCATGGCATCCATGTCGCGCACCGTCGCGCCTCCCGTCGAGACGATGACGGGCTTCTTCGTTTTCGCGACGGCCTCCAGCAACACCCAGTCGACAATGTCCGAGGATGCGATCTTGATGATTTCGATACCGAGCTGCACGCACAGCTCGACCGACTTCTCATCGAACGGCGTCGCCATGCGAATGCAATTGTTCAGCCGTACTTCCTCGACCAGTGTGGCCAGATCATCGTTCGACAGCTGTGTGTCGATCGTTTTCTTGATGTAACGGATGTCCTGGCGCTGCCGAAACTCCCGATGCACAAAATTGTCGACATCGCGGAACTGAAGCTTTATCGACGCACGCACGCCATGATACCGGACAATCGTCGCGAAGTCCCGCACGATTCTCAGCCCGCGCTCGAGCGACCCCCAGTGATTGTTCGCCAACTCGAGCACGAACAGTTCGTCGAAGATATCCTGTTGTATTGCCATCATCCCTGGGGTGCTATAAGTAGAAAGTCTGCAGCTGCTGTTCCGCGTTGCCGAGCATCCGACTTCGATGCCAGGCCAGCATGCGTTGCACTGCATCGTCAACACGAACACGGCTCCGGAGTCCGAGTGTCGAACTCTTCGAGACGTCCGGAACAAAGAAGTCCGGTTCCGCAGCACCCATCGACTGAGAGCGCTCCACGGGTACCTGACCGATTTCACCAACGAGCTCGGCAAGCTTGCCGATACTTATCTGATCCGGAGACCCCACGTTGTACGCGTGGCCGGAGTCGCCCTTCAGGAGCAAAGTCCACAACCACGTCGCGACATCGCCCCCATACAGATACGACCGAACGGGAGAACCGTCGCCAGCGACATGAATTGGTCTACGCTTTAGCGCGTCGAGCACGAAATTTCCGATCGCGAACGCACTATCTAGCGGCAGCCATGGACCCGACATGGCGAATCCACGCGCGACGACTACCTGCATTCCGGACCTTTGTGAGATGGTCGCGGCGCTGCTCTCGGCAAGTCTCTTCGATTCGGCAAGAACGCGGTCTCCGCAAAATGGATCGGGGAACAACCCGTCATTCTCCTGAATGGGCGCCGTTCGTGCGCGAGATCGGGAGTAGATCGAACCGGAGCTGATCACGAGTGCGCGCGTTGCGCCTCGCTCGACGGCGGCCCCCAGTACGGACTGGGTTCCGCGCGTGACCAGATCCGAGGTTCCGAATGGGTCCGCGACGTACACATCATGCCTGACAGTCGATGCAGCGTGCACCACGAAGTCGATAGCGACAGACGGGAGAATGATCTCGCGAACATCGCCGACGACCAGAGTGATCCACGGGGCTTCCCGCAGATCTGGAAAGCGCTCGTGAAATCGTTCGAGGCTCCGAACATTCAGCACGAGCGATATGTTCACTCCAATCTCGGCCCGGGCCCGAGCGAGCGCCGCCACCAGCCATGTACCCACGAAGCCAGTCACACCAGTGACGAACACGGTTGCGCCGCTGAGACTGGGCCAAATCTGATTCGTGTCTTCAAGGATCTCGATCAGATCCTGGTCGCCAAGAGTGGAGGCCACGTATCAGCTCCTCGCCTCAACGAACTCGTGAATCGTTTGTGCGACATGGTCAAGCATGGGGCGCGTGAGCCCGGGGTAACATCCGAGCCAGAAGGATCCGCGCATTACTGCGTCGGTATTCGCCAGGTCTCCGACGACACGGTGCGTGATGCCCGCGTAGGCTGGCTGGCGAAGCAGGTTTCCGCCAAACAGGAGCCGGGTCGCGATGCCACGCGATTCCAAGTGCTGGATCAGTTCACTGCGCTGGAATCCCGCGTCCTCACGGACGCGAAGCAGAAAGCCGAACCAGCTTGGGTTGGCCCGCGCGTCGGCGACAGTGAACTCGAAGATGTCCGAGAGTGAATCCAGGGCCGCGCGAAGATAGGTCCAGTTTTCCCGTCGTGCCTTGATGAACCCATCCAGGCGCGACAGCTGCGCTACCCCAACGGCCGCCTGCATATCTGTGGCCTTGAGATTGTAGCCGATGTGCGAGTAGGTGTACTTGTGGTCGTACCCTTCGGGGAGACTGCCGAGTGCGTGACCGAAGCGCTTCCCGCAGGTATTGTCCTTCCCGGGTTCGCACCAGCAGTCGCGCCCCCAGTCGCGGAATGACTCAACGATCGTCCTGAGGCGCGGTTGCGAGGTCAGCACGCATCCGCCCTCCCCCATGGTGATGTGGTGCGCGGGATAGAAGCTGACAGTGGCCAGGTCGCCGAACGTGCCGACGGCGCGATTGTCCCAGGTGGCGCCGACTGCGTCGCAGCAGTCCTCAATCAGCCAGAGCTCATGCAGGTCACAGAACGCTCGCACGGCCGCTACGTCGAACGGGTTGCCAAGCGTGTGCGCAATCATAACGGCTCGCGTGCGGTCGCTTCTCGCGCGATCCAGATCTTCGAGCCGGATGCCATAGCCCGGCAGTGCCACGTCGATGAATACAGGGACAGCGCCAACCTGGATGATGGGGTTGACCGTGGTCGGAAACCCTGCTGCAACCGTGATGACTTCATCGCCCGGCTGCAGTGCACGCGCGCCAAGCTGCGACGAGGTCAGTGCACTGAGCGCCAGCAGGTTCGCCGAGGAGCCCGAATTCACGAGAATTGCGTGCCGCACATTCATCCGTTGCGCAAACTGCCGCTCGAACTGCGCGGCAAACCGGCCAGTCGTGAGCCAGAAATCGAGTCCGGCGTCTACGAGATGCTGCAGTTCCTCGGCACCGAACACCTTGCCCGACACCGGCACGGGCGAAGCACCCGCGACGAATGCCCCCGGTTCGAACGCTGCCGCATGGTACTCGGCGACCAACGCACGGATCTGCTCCCGTAGCTCGGATCGGCGATCAGACACGCAGGAACTCCCTGTACCACGCAATGGTGCGATCCAGTCCTTCCTCGAGCGAGTAATGGGGCGACCAGCCGAGCCGGGTGCGGGCCTTGGCCGCGCTGAGCGACTGGTGCTGAATTTCGTGGGGTGCATCTCCGCGAACGTCGGGTGTCAGCGACGGATCGATGCGATCGAGGATCATCGACGTCAACGAAAGCACATCCACCTGAATCTCATTCGAGAAATTGAAGGCCTCGCCCCGGAGCGATGCATCCCGGTGCAGCGCCTCCGCCAATGTCAGGTAGGCCAGCGCGCCGTCCTCGACGTAGAAGTAGTCTCGAATCAGCGAACCATCCGAGCGAATGACCGGCCGCTCGCGGAGCAGTGCGGAGCGGACGGTGCCCGGCACGAGTCGATTCCAGTTCAGGTCACCACCACCGTAGAAATTGCCACAGCGAGTTATCGTGACCGGGAGTTCGTACGTCACCGCATACATGCGCGAAATCAGATCTGCCGCCGACTTGCTGACATCATACGGGTGTGCTCCACGAAGCGGCGCATCCTCCGAGTACGGAAGCTGCTCGTGATCCCCGTATGCCTTGTCGCTCGATGCGATCACGACGCACTGAACGAGCGGGCTGCGTCGGGCCGCCTCGCACACGGCCCACGTGCCGCGCACGTTGGTGTCGAGAGTAGAAACGGGATTGCGGTTCGCCACACCCACTACGGTCTGGGCAGCGAGATGAAAGACCGTGTCGACTTCGTATTCGCCCATGATCCGTTCGAGGACCTCCTGATCACGAACGTCGCCGCGGGCCAGGCGAACTCCGCGCAGCGACGGGTCCGATTGCAGCATGCTGTCAGGTGCCCAGTCACGAAGCAGGGCTACGACGGCTGCATTGTGGTTCACGAGGTGGCGCACCAGCCATCCCCCCAGAAACCCGGACGCTCCCGTCACCAACACTGAGCGATGGCGCCAGAAAGTCGACACGCTCACAGGACGCTCCAGGGTGCATGACCGTGTTCCCAGAGTCGCTCGAGCAGCTGCTTATCACGCGGTGTATCGACTGGCTGAAAGAAACCGTGATGCCGGAAGGCCGACAGCTGGCCATCCAACGCGAGTCGCTCGAGCGGCGCCTGCTCCCATGGAGTCTCGTCGCCTTCGATGTAGTCCAGCGCCTGAGGCTCGATGGCGAAGAAGCCCCCGTTGATCCACCCCTCGCCGGCCTGCGGCTTCTCCAGGAAGCTGCCAACACGATCACCATCCAGTTCAAGCGCTCCAAACCGTGCCGGTGGACGCACCGCTGTCACGGTTACCAACCGGTTCTGTGCGCGATGGAAAGCGAGCAGTGCCGCGACGTCGACATTCGCGAGCCCATCCCCGTACGTGGCGACGAACGTCCCTTCGCCGAGCCAGGGCTGGAGTCGCTTCAGCCGCCCGCCCGTATGCGTGAGCAGACCCGTGTCGATGAGGTCCACCTTCCAGTCTGGACGCTCGCCGTCGTGCACTTTCGTCGACCCGGAACGTAGATCGACCGAGATCGAACTGTTGCGCGACACGTAGTTGAGGAACCAGTCCTTGATGACATCGCCCTTGTAGCCGAGCGCGATGACGAACTCCCTGCACTGATGATGCGCAAACCACCGCATCAGGTGCCAAAGCAGCGGAGTCCCGCCGATCTCCACCATCGGTTTCGGTCGTGACGTCGTCTCTTCTCCAAGTCGAGTGCCGAAACCGCCGGCGAGAATCGCGACGCGAACCGGCGGTTTGATCATCGATGACATGCGACAGTTACGAAGGAAACGAGCAGAGGAGAGTCCACCATGATCAGAAGTTCAGGCGTTCACGTTCGAAGACATGCGGATGCTTTCGAACGTGGGTCCAAACGGCACCCAGATATTCTCCGAGCACGCCGATGAAGACCAGCTGGACGGAGGAGAGAAAAAACATTCCTATCACGAGTGGCGCGACGCCGACACTGAATTGATTCCAGAAGAGGAGCTTGTACACGAGATACCCGAAACCGGCGAGCACACTCAGAAACGCGATGAAGAAACCCGTGACGGTAGCGAGACGCAGTGGTGCCTTGGAGTGATGGACGATGCCAAGCAGTGCGACATCGTACAATGACCAGAAATTCTGGGACGTCACCCCGCGTGCACGGAGGGGCTGGTGGTATGGCACAGTGACAGGAGTGTGACCGATTTCGGCGAGCAGGCCCCGGAAGAAGGGGTATGGGTCGTCGATGCGTCGAAGGTCCTCCACGACCGACCGGTCATACAGACCGAATCCTGTGGCGTGCTTCACGACCTGCACGTCGGCGATTCGAGCGAGCAGTCGATAGTACCAGCTACGCAGGCCATAAAACAATTTCGACTCGGCCGCAGTCTCCTTCACGCCGAGCACGATCTTCGCCCCACTCTCCCAAGCTTTGACGAAGTGCGGAATCAACGCTGGGGGGTCCTGAAAATCGCACGCCATCGCGATCACCGCGTCACCAGTCGTCTGCAGCATCGCGTAATAGCCCGACCGAACTTGTCCGAAGTTACGCGCGTTGAGAATCACCTTTATTCTGCTGTCTTGTGCGGCGAGCGCCCGCAGCAGCGCGGGCGTCTGATCCATCGATCCATTGTCGATGAATACGTGCTCGTACTCGTACATCGGCAGCGTCCGCATTACGTCGCGCACCGCTCCCGCCAACTCGCGGACGTTGCCCTCTTCAGCGAAGCATGGGGTGACGATGCTGATCTTCTTCGGAGGCATGAATAGTCTGTGACCGGTGCACGAATCCATCGCGGGTGTTGCGTGGGCCGCGGCTACTTTCGTTCGACGATTTGACCCGACGGCTCGTCAAGGCGATATCGCCTGACGCCCGCGGACGTATGGACATCCCACTCCGCCGGTTTCACCCGCGTGAGCTCGATCAGCCACAACGTGGAGTCCTGCGATGCGAGCCAGCGCGCTTCCGTCGGTCGGTACGCTCCCGCCGAGTAAAACGGACGCACCGAACCAGGTCGCTTCCACCGACGCAGATCCGTGTTGAAGGTGTAGCCACTCTGGGACACAAACCCGTAGAGCGAGCCATAATTGTAGGCCCCAAGCAGGGAGTACGGAATGTGCTTCTCGTAGTCCGGGATGAGGTGGGGTTCGATTCCTACGACGATGTGCGGAGGCCCGCCCGCCGCTGCACGGAGAGTTTGCCAGTAGCGCTCCGCGCGGCCAGACAACAGAACTTGCCGGTCAATGTCGAAGGCATTGAAAGTTGGGGGCGGACTGCCAAGCGTGATGCCGGTGATCAGCGCCCCGGCAACGAGCAGCACTCGAAGCGATTGCACGCTCACGAGCGCCGACGCGAAGAGCAGAAATCCGTGCAGCGCGAATTGCAGCACCCAGATTTCGCGAAAAGGCCACTGGAGGCTTCGGAGGACGGGCAAGCGCGACGTGAGAGCCGCCAACCATTCCGGACGAGACACCATAAGGGCGGCCGCGCCGAAACAGCAGAGCAATGCCCAGGCAACGTTTGGGATGCGTTGCCGCTGTTTCGCTGCTCGGATCAACACGAGCAGGAACAGCAGGTTGGCCGGCGAGTAGCTCACCGAAAATGTGGTCGCCATACCCTCGGAGTACGCACCCACGGCGTGCGCGACGATCGTGGCGAGCGGCCCGGTGACCATGGTCCCAGCCAGGATCGGTGGATCGAGTCGGCGCGCACGTGCGTCTTCCATGGGTACTCCGACGTCGCGCGCCGAGCCCGAAAAGCCAGTCATCGACTGCGCCAGCACCGGAAGCATCACGACACCTGCCAGAATGCCGGCAAGCAGCGTGCGCACCATCGGACGCAGCGAGCGTGTTCCCACGGACACCCCCACCGCGAGGACACCGGAGAACAGGCACGTCATGACGAACGTGTGAGCATGCCCGCCGAACAGCGCGTACAGGAGCGCCGCCGATTGCAGCAGCACGGCGTGACGGCTTCGTGTCATCAGCATCCCCACCAACATGAGTGGCATGGATGCTTGTCCGTTCAGAAAGCCAATCCACGAGCTGCCGATCCGAAGGTTATACGGCGTGAATACATAGCTCACACTCAGTGCGATGATGAGCCAGTCCGGAGCCGTCAGTCGGAAGTGATCGCGCAGCCAGAGCGCTGACCAGCCGAATGCCAGTGCAATTACAAGCGAATTGCACAGGCTGACGATGTCCACCAACAGATGCGCGAACGGTGTCAGTGAGATCCAGGAGAAAAGGACCATCCAGGGGCTCAGCAGCCCGAACACGGACGGATCCGCCAACTGGTTATGGTTGCCCCCGAACACCCCCTCACTGATGAATGGCCAGCGACCGCTCCATAAACGCTGATTGAACTCGGTAGCGGCGGGCAGATAGCCCGAAAGGTTGTCGTCAGTGAGGTGGAAATACGGTCGCCAGAACTGCAGCAACGCCGTCACCGCCACGACCAGCAATGCGATCAAC
>JAZKCW010000077.1:0-2464 GCA_040387895.1 Gemmatimonadota bacterium | reverse complement strand
CCGCCTGCGCCCGGGCGCCGAGGCGCAGGGGGTGCGACGCGTGGCATGGTACGACTCGCCGAACCCGCTCCGCAGCGGATGGGCATGGGGCGCGAAATATCTGGAGGGTGGCCTGGCCGCCGTCGAGGTTCCGCTCGGCAAGGGGCGTGTGCTGCTCTACGGCCCGGAGATCCTGCAGCGCGCCCAGCCGCACGGCTCGTTCAAGTTCCTGTTCAACGCGCTGGTGCGGGTGCAGTAGGGCTGCAGACGGAAGCGGCGACTTCGAACGACAAACGCAACGGCCACCGCGTCTCAGGAGGAGATTGCGGCGAACTACGGAGTGGCGCAGCGCACCGCCGGTTTCTACAGCCTCACAAGTAGGCGCGGAGGACCAGGGAGGCGTGGAGAGGGGCACGCCGAGGAGATCGCGGCATGCCCCGCTTTTCTTGGATGGGATGTGTGGCATGCCACGGAGCCACCAATACAAGGTCGCTGCGCGAGCGCCGCTGCCTGCACCCCTCCGCGCCTCCATGCGCTGTTCTCCGCGCCTCCGCGTGAGGCGGTAGAAACCGGCGGCTTACCTCGTACCTCCGTGGTCCGCCACAACCTCCACGTGAGACGCTGTTGCCGTTTCTGTTCCCGACGCCGACCCGCAGGCAGACCACTGAAGCTCGTCCCGGCTGGCACTGCAGGGGCCTTTCGAGGTACCACTGTGTGCCGTCGTGCCCGTCCAGCCGTGACGTGCGCGAGGAGAGGCAGTATTCTCAGGTATTCCATCCGCCGGCAGGCATTCTCACGCCGGCGCACTCAGCATTCTTTCCCTCCGAACAGACCCAGAGCACCAATGCACAACGCATCCTTGCGCACGCTCGTGGTCGCCGCGACGGTTTCTGCGTCCGTCGCCCTCGGCGCCTGCGCGTCGTCCGCGAAGCCGAACACCGCGCCGACGCCGGCGAGCGATCCGCGCAACACGCTCAAGCCCGGCCTGTTCGACGCAGGCGAGTTCACGTCCAACATGAAGGTCGTCGCGAAGGCGCAGTCGCCGAAGGGCTTCCTGGGTGAGACCAACTCCGACCTGGCCTTCACCGGCAACTACGTCATTCAGGGCAATTACAACGGCCCCGTGGTGTGGGACATCAGCAATCCCGCGAGCCCCAAGCTCGTCGTCGCGTATGAGTGCCCCGCGTCGCAGAACGACGTCTCGGTCTACAAGAACCTCATGTTCATGTCGGCCGAAGCAATGAACGGCCGCATCGACTGCAAGCCCGGCGGCGTGCCGCAGGCCGTGAGCAAGGAGCGGCTGCGCGGTGTTCGCGTGTTCGACATCAGCAACATCCGCGAACCCAAGCTCGTCGCCAACGTGCAGACGTGCCGCGGCTCGCACACGCACACGGTGCTCGAGGATCCGAAGGACAAGGAGAACGTCTACATCTATGTCTCCGGCTCGTCGCCCATCCGTCCGAAGGATGAGCTGCCGGAGTGCGCCAATGCCCCGGCCACCGATCCGGGGTCGTCGCGCCTGCGCATCGAGATCATCAAGGTGCCGCTCGCCAATCCCGCACAGGCCGCCGTCGTCGGACGCGCCAACATCTTCGCCGGCCTCGGCGCAGCCAAGTCGCACGGTGCATCACCCGCCGACAAGGCGGAGCTCGACGCAGCGAAGGCCAAGGGTGCCTTCACCGTCTTCATCCCCGTGATGAACGAGGAGATCATCCTCCCGCCGACGTTCGCCAAGCCGGTGATCGACAGCGTGACGAAGGCGCGCGGCGGCACGACGGCGACCGCCGCCGATACGGCCGCAGCACGTCCGATCGTGAATGCCGCAGTGCAGCGCATGCTCGCTGCGCAGGGCATGAATGCCGTCGACACGAGCAAGACCATCAGCGAGAGCTCGCAGTGCCATGATATCACCGTCTATCCCGCGCTCGGCCTGGCTGGTGGCGCGTGTGAAGGACATGGCCTGCTGCTCGACATCAGCAACCCGGTTGCGCCCGTGCGTCTGGATGCCGTCGCCGACTCGAACTTCGCCTACTGGCACTCCGCGACGTTCAACAATGACGGCACGAAGATCCTCTTCTCCGACGAATGGGGCGGCGGTGGCGCACCGAAGTGCCGCCCGCTCGACAAGCCGGAATGGGGCGCGAACGCGATCTTCGAGATCGTGAACAAGAAGCTCGTGTTCAAGAGCTACTACAAGATCCCGACGTATCAGACGGCCAACGAGAACTGCGTCGCGCACAACGGGTCGCTCATCCCGATTCCGGGACGTGACGTGATGGTGCAGGCGTGGTACCAGGGCGGCATCTCCGTGTTCGACTGGACGGACCCGTCGAAGCCGAAGGAGATCGCCAGCTTCGACCGCGGGCCCGTCGACGGCACGCGCATGGAGATGGGCGGCTCGTGGTCGGTGTACTGGTACAACGGCAGCATCGTGAGCTCGGAGATCGCCCGCGGCATGGACGTCGCGCAGCTCGTGCCGAGCGAG
>JAZKCW010000076.1:0-14927 GCA_040387895.1 Gemmatimonadota bacterium | reverse complement strand
CGACGATCGTGAAGTTGGCGAACATGTTCATCGTGTACAGCCCGTCGTCCCGACCAGAGCTCTCGGCGCTGCCACCCGCCGGCGCGACGCAGCCACCACCGCTGCACCCGTCGATCTCGAAGCCCTGAGGATCTGTGGAAACCGCTCCGGTGCCCGCACGCGGCGTGAGGTAGGTGGACTGCAGGCCGATCAGGAACTGATTGCGTCCGCGGTAGCCTTCCGAACCGTCGAAGTGGTCGTCGCCGGACTCGTAGGACACGAGGTACTTGCCGTCGACCGTGCCTCCGAACCATTCGAACGAGTCGTCGAGACCCGACATCGACTGGAGGTACTCGAGCGTGGTGCCGCTGCCCACGGCCGCGAACGTGAACGAGTTCAGTTCCGCGTTGGTGAGTGTGGCATAGCCCGCGAATTCGACGCGCACGTAGCGCAGTGTGCCCGAATTGTCGGTGTCGCTGGTGCCGCCCGTGTACACGACACCGGCCGGGTTGGCGCCGACCACAGAGCCGTCCGAACCTTCGACGATGACGCTGCCCGAGCGGTTGTTGCGCGCGTTGCCGACGATGACGAGGCCACCCCAATCGCCCGGTGCGCGGTTGCCGGCAGAGCGCTGCGAACCGAAGACGATGGGCGCGGCCGCGGTGCCATTGGCAACGATCTGTGCACCGCGCAGGACGAACAGTGCCGATCCGAGTGCCGTGGTGTCACCGACGATCTGTGTTCCGGCATCGATCGTCAAGGTAGCTGCAGAGTTGACGTACACGAACCCGCGCAGCACGTACGTGGTGTCCGCGTACAGGCGGCGGCTCGCGGCAATCGACCCGGAGAGCGTGACGATCGGCGCACTACCGATCGCGTAGGTCACCGTCGATGTGGCCGTAGCCCCTGCCGTAACCGTCGCCGGCGAGCCGGTGACCGTGGCGTTGTAGCGGGTATTCGTTGCGGTGGTGACCGCCGATCCCGTGACGGTGTACGTCCCGGCCGGCACCGCGAGGGTCGTGGTGCCCGTGACGGGCTGGTTATACCCGTTTGGTCCGGTGACGCTGATCGCTGCGTTGGTCGCCGCGGGCAGGCCTGCAACGTTCACCGTGAGCGAACCGGTGGCTGCCGTGACGACAGCGTAGGTGACCGTGACATTGCTCGTGCCGTTCGACGTGACCGTCGCCGGTGAACCAACGACGGTGCCGATGTACTGCGCCGTTCCAGCGGTGACGTTCGTTGCGGCAACCGTGTAGCTGCCCGGCGCGACGGACGCCGTGGTCGTGGCGGTGAGTGCGCGGTTGTAGGACGCCGGGCCCGTGATGGTCACGGCGCCGTTGGTGGCAGCGGGCAGTCCCGCAATGGTCACCACGAGCGAACCGTTCGCCGGGGGCTGAACGGGATCGGTATCGCTTCCACAGGCGGCAAGCGAGATAAGAGCAGCTGAACCGGCGACGAATGCGCGCAGGCGCATGAACATCGTCATGTAGTGTCCTTAGAATGAATGAGTGATCGCGGCAGCAACGAGACACGGCCAGACTTCAAGGAAGTCTGGCCGTGTGTTTCCCTCGTCATCGTTGTGTCACGGTCCTGTCACGCAGGCTTACTGACGCCAGGAGAATCCGACCGAGAGATTCCGTCCGACGTTGTAGCCTTCGCGCTCGAGATTGCCCTGCATGAAGCTGTACCGCGCATCGAGCAGGTTGCGCGCATCGATCCGGGCGCTGAGCGAGCCGTACACCGGGAAGCGCATCGAAAGGTCGACGACGCGCCGCGGCTTCTCGACGATGTTGGGCAGCGGGAGCACGCCGGCCGCGACGATGCGCTCGCCGACGACATTGAAAAGCAGCGTGGCGTTGGTACGACCGCTCAGGTTCGAGTACGTGATGCCGGCATTCACGACGTATGGTGCCTGGCCGACGAGCGCACGCTCGGTATCCGTCACCGAAAGGCCCGCCGTGGTGTCGAGGGAGACGGACGAGCGCATGATGGTGACGTTCGTGAATCCGCTGAAGGGCGACAGCCATGCGCCGAGGAAACCGAGCTGCTTCCGCGCCTCGAGCTCCACGCCGACGTTCGTCGCGCTCACGGCATTCTGATACCGCGCCTGGTAGGCACCGGACGTTGCCGACTCCACGCGCTCGATCGGCTTGTCGAACTGCTTGGCGAAGACACCGATGCTCAGCACCTCGCCCGAGTTCGGGAAGTACTCATAGCGCAGGTCGTAGTTGTTGATGAGTGACCGCACGAGCTTGTCGTTGCCGGTCACGCTCACGCCGCCGAGCACATCGCGGAACGTGATCGGGGCGAGCTCACGGTACTCCGGGCGCGACAGGGTGCGCGTGACGCCCATGCGCAGGTTCTGTGTTTCCGTCAGCTTGGTGTTCACGAGCAGCGACGGCAGCACGTCGGTGTCGTCGAGACGTGCCGTGGCGATGAAGCCACCCTGCGTGCTGGCGTTCACGGTGATGTCCGCCGATTCGACGCGCGCGCCGGCAATCACGCGCACCCGCTCGCCGAATCCCCAATCGGCCATCGCGTAGCCCGCTGTCGTGCGGTCCGTCGCGTCGTACGAACCCGACTGCCCGATGGGTTGCACATTCAGCACGTTGCAGTAATCACACGCCTGCGCCTGGCTGAAGATCAGTTCGGGCCGCTGGGTGAGGACGTCGGAGGGAGCGCGCGTGATGAAGGCGAAGATCGGGGCGTTCGCGGTGCGATCCGTCGCCCGGTAGTAGGCGCCGACCTTGATCGCGTTCTGGTCCGCGCTTCCACCGATGTTGAACGCATGGTCGATCTGGCCCGTGCTGTTGCGCTCGTTGAGGTCGAAGTACAGGCGGCGCGCACCATCGAGCGAGCCGAGTAGTGCGTACTGGCCATCGGCGCCGCGCGAGTAGACGACGTCCGAGCGGTCCGGCTCGCGGCGCGTGGTCGACGCGATCGTTCCCGCCCACGACGTCTTGTTGCGCGAACCGAGCTGGTGCTCTCCCTGCAGCGTGGCGGTGGTCACGCCGCGCTCGACGTAGCGCAGCGTGGTGCGTGCGATGCTGTCACCGAGGTTGGCATCGAAGCCACGGTCGACGCGCGCTTCGTTATCAGCACTGCGGGTCGCCGTCGTGTTGAGCGAGAGTCGCGATGCCGCACCGAGCATGGTGGAGACGTTGGCGATGCCCCCCCACTGGACGGTCGACCGACCGGTGCTGCCCTCGAGGCTGAGGGTCGGAAGCACGGTGTTGTTCGCGCCCTGCTGACCGACGGCGTATCGCTCGTCGGCGCGGGTCTCTTCCGCGTAGCCGTAGTTGCCGCTCAGCACGTAGCCCACGCGCCGTCCGAAAATGCTGTTGCCACCGGTGGATGCACCGAAGGAGCCGGTGCCGCCACCATTGCGCGGCGAGGCGCTCCAGACATTGCGCTGCTGCGCGGTGATCTGGTTGTACTGCGACTGCGACACGTTGCCGCGGAAGTCCGTGCCGGCCAACGCCGCAGGCATGTTGCGCGCGGAGTTCGCCATGCCGAACAGTTCACCGCCCGCGCGTCCTGCGAAGGGCAGGGTCTTGCCCAGTACGCGATCGCTCGCGCCGACGCTGGCCGAGTAGTTGATCTGACGCGCTGCAGGGAACTCGCGCGTACGGATGTTGACGTTGGCACCCGCGAAGTCACCCGGCTGGTCCGGCGTGAACGTCTTGCTCAGGGTGACGTCCTGCAGCAGCCCCGCCGGAAAGAGGTCGAGCGGCACGACCTTGCGCTCGGGCTCCGGGCTCGGGATGCGCGCGCCGTTGAGCGACGCGGTGGTATAGCGCTCACTCATTCCGCGCGCCTGCAGGAATTTACCGTCCTGCACCGTCACGCCACTCACGCGCTGCGCAGCCTGTGCGGCGTCGCTGTCCGGGCTGCGGGCGATCTGTTCCGCGGTGATCGCATTCACCACGTTCGTGGCGTTCTTCTGCTGGTTGAGCGCGTCGCTGACCGTGCCCTTTTCCTTGGTGGCGGTCGTCGTGATCGCCGTCAACTGGGGAGTCGCCGCAGTCATGCTGACGTCCTGCTCGATCGCGCCACTGGCTGGCACCATGAGGCCGGTGAGTGTCTTCTGCGCATACCCGATGCGCTTCACCAGCAGCGTGGTCGTCCCGGCCGGCACTCCGAGAATTGTGAACCGACCGTCCACGCCGCTCTGGGCACCGAGCGCCGGCGCCGTGCCGACGACCTGCACGCCCGCGGCCACGATCGGCTGGCCGCTGGCTGCATCGATGACACGACCGGTGATGCGCCCGGTCGTAGCGACGGGGGCAGCCTGTGCGCCGATGTCTCGAGCGCCGACTGTAACGAGCGTAACAGGAGCAACAGCGGTGACCACGCCTACCAGCAGCGTCGTCACCGACTTCGAGACTGCAGCAGCAACAGCGCGCAGCGACACGACCGGGAGAGCGACGGAGAGCACGTTCGCGGAATTCCGCATGGGGATCGGGCTAGGGTGCACATCGCAGCAGGACGACGAGTCCGATTGCGGGATGCCATCAAGCTCCGTGACCTACGTTTCGGCGCCCCCACGAACGTGCAACGGTTGTGTCACGAAGGTCGGTTCGTCCCAGCGAGCTCATCAATTAGCCGTTCACCATGATGGGAAAGACGGCTGCGCCGGTTGCCTGTCGCCGATCTGCGCCGTATCGTCGCCCGAAATGGGCCGACCTAACTTGAATCTCGATGGGCGACGCGTCGCGTCCCCCCCCAGCCGGGTGCCACAGACCCGCGCTGAAGCACTTGCCATCGCCGCCCGCGCATTGCGGGCCGCGGAGCACGTCTGCGTGCTCACGGGCGCGGGCGTGTCCGCGGAGAGTGGCATTCCGACCTTTCGCGACGCGCAGACGGGCGTCTGGGCCAGGTTCTCCGCACAGGAGCTCGCGACACCCGAGGCGTTCGCCGCGAATCCGCAAAGGGTATGGCAGTGGTACGCGAGCCGTCGCGAGACGGTGCGCAACGCCGCGCCGAATCCCGCGCACGCGGCGCTCGTGGCGCTGGCCGCGCGCGTGTCACACTGCACGCTCGTGACGCAGAACGTCGACGACCTGCACCAGCGCGCCGGCAGCCGGGATGTGATCCGGCTGCATGGCTCGCTGCTCGATGTCCGGTGCAGCGCCGGATGCCCGGGAACGTTCACGGCCGGGCCGGAAAGTGCTAACGTGCCTCCCTCCTGCACGACCTGCGGCGCAGCATTGCGCCCCGACGTCGTGTGGTTCGGCGAACCGCTCCCCGCCGAGCCGTTCGAGGCCGCGCGCGCGGCCGCACTGGCGTGCGACCTGTTTCTCTCGGTGGGCACGTCCAACGTGGTCGCACCGGCGTCCTCGTTGCCGTGGCTCGCCGCGTCGCACGGAGCGACCGTGATCGTCGTCAACCCGACGATGGAAGGGCAGCGTACCGGCGCGAGCGTGCTTCCCCTTGAAGGACCAGCCGGCGTGATGTTGCCGCGACTGGTGGAAGCCGCCTTTGCAGGGAAGCGGATCCGTAGCCGCGAAGGGCTCGGCGGCCAGTAAGCGAGGGCTTCAGGCCCCGGCTCGCCCGTTGCTCTCGTGCGCGGGGAACCAGGCGGCGATGGTCGTGCCGACGCCGAGTGTGCTCTCGGCGCGTACCCGGCCATCGTGCGCCTCGGCCAGGTGCTTGACGATCGCCAGTCCCAGCCCCGTGCCGCCCGCCTCGCGGGATCGGCCGGGGTCTGCGCGGTAGAAGCGTTCGAAGATGCGGGGCAGGTGATCGTGCGCGATGCCGCTTCCGGTGTCGCGCACGCCGATCCATGCGCCGCTCCCCTCCGGCTCCGAGAACACCACGATCTCGCCGGCGCTGGTGTGGCGGAGCGCATTCTCGGTCAGGTTGATGAGGATCTGTCGCACCGCGGTCGGATCCACGTAGAGCGACGACGCCTGCGGCGACAGTCGCGTGAGCAGCAGCACGCCCTTGTCGCGCGCCGCATCCTGCATCGGCTGCGTCACCTCCGACGCCACGCTCGCGACATCGAGCTCCGTCGGGTTGGGCAGCCACCCGCCCGACTCGATCCGTGACAGGTCGAGCAGGTCGTCCACGATGCGCTGCATGCGTCGTACGTTGCCGGCCGTCATCCCGAGGAACTGCCGGCGCAACTCCGGCGGCATCTCCTCGTCCGACAGCGTCTCGACGAAGCCGCTGATGACCGTGAGCGGCGTACGAAGTTCGTGCGAGACGTTGGCGACGAAGTCGCGCCGCACGGCCTCGAGCCGGCGAAACGGCGTGAGGTCGTACATGGCGAGAATGGCGCCACCGGCCGGCAGCGGGCGTGCCGTGAGTGAGAGCATGCGGTCGTCCACCCGCACCTCGCCGGGGGATGCATCGTCGCCGGCAAGCACCGCGGCGAGCGCCTCGCGCAACGTGCGATCGCGCGGGAGATAGTCGGCGGGGAAGGGTACGGGCTGACGCAGGCGGAGGAGCGCTCGTGCCGTCTCGTTGATGCGCACCACCTGCTGCCGCCGGTCGACGGCAACCACGCCCTCGTTCAGCGATTCGGTGAGCGCCACGAGCAGCGCCTCCTCCGCCTGCAATGCGCTGATGCGAGCCTCCAGTTGCTCGGCGAGCCGGCGCAGCGCATCGGCCAGATCGCCGGTCTCCCCGACGCCGACGAGCGTGGGTCGGCGCGACAGATCACCGGCCGCCATGGCGCGCGCGACCTCGCTGAGCTCCTCGATGGGCCGGGCCAGCGGACGCGCGAGCAGTCGGGCGAAGAGGACGCCAACCAGGAGCACTGCGAGCCCGGCGACAACAATGTCCTGCCGGACGTTTCGCAGCAGTGCGTCAGTAGACGCGGACGGAGCAGCGGTTGGAGATGCAGTTGTCGGAGAACTGTTCGTCCGCACGCGCTCGGTGACGCGTCGTTCCACCACAAAGAGAACGATGGCGACGAGAAGCGTCGCGACGACGAAGGTGTTGAGGACGAGCCGTTGCGCGAGACGCACGAGGGGTGGTCGGGCCGCGCTAGACGGCGCGTCCGGCGGCCGCGCGCAGCCGGTACCCGAAGCCGCGAACCGTCTCGATCATGTCGCCGGCGACGCCGAGCTTCGTGCGCAGTCGCTGGATGTGCATGTCGACGGTCCGGGTCTGGATATCGGGTGCGGCCTCCCACACCGTCTCGAGCAGGTGCCCGCGCCCCTGCACGCGTCCGCGGCGCTCGGCGAGCGTGAGCAGCAGCTTGAACTCCGTGGGGGTGAGCTCCACCGCATGCTCGTCGACGACCACCGTCATTGCCGACTTGTCGATGCGAAGAGGTCCGATGGTGAGGCCGTCGCTCGGACCCGCGGGCGCGGCGCCGGCACGACGCAGAATCGCGGCGACGCGGAGCACGAGTTCCGCAGGGCTGAACGGCTTCGTGAGGTAGTCGTCGGCGCCGAGCGAGAGACCGCGGATGCGATCCGGCTCTTCACGACGCGCCGTGAGCATGAGCACCGCGACCTCGCGCGTCGTCTCGTCGCCACGGAGCTGCTCGAGCACGTCGAAGCCCGACATGCCGGGCAGCATCAGGTCGAGCACGATCAGTGATGGGCGCTCGCGGCGTGCGTTCTCGAGCGCATCCTGCCCGGAGGCCGAGGTGGCGACGCGATAGCCGGCCTTCGCGAGGTGGTACGCGACGAGGGCAACGATCTCCGGCTCGTCGTCGACGACGAGAATGCGTTCTGCGTTCGGAGGAGTGGAGTTCATGGGCGTCGGGTGGTGGATCAGCCTTCGAGTGCGTTGACACCAGCGAGGCTGCGCTCGGACGCACGGGCGTTGAGCCGACGCTGGATCTTCGCGACGATCATCTCGATGGCGACGGTGTTGCTGCCGCCACGCGGAACGATCACATCTGCATAGCGCTTGCTGGGTTCGACGAACTGCAGGTGCATGGGTTGTACGGTCCGCACGTACTGGTCCAGTACCGACTCCACCGAGCGCCCGCGCACCGCGGTGTCGCGCCGGATGCGGCGCACCAGGCGAATGTCGGCGTCGGCGTCGACGAACACCTTCACGTCGCAGTGCTCCCGCACGCCCGCATCGGCGAGCAGCAGGATGCCGTCGATCACGATGACATCCACCGGATCGATCCGGCGCGTGCGTGCGCTCCGTGAGTGGGTGGCGAAGTCGTACAGCGGCGTCTCCACGGACTCCCCGCGCGAGAGTGCGGCGAGATGCTGCGTGAGCAGCTCCATGTCCACGGCGTCGGGATGATCCCAGTTGACCTGATGCAACTCGTCCAGGGTGAGCCGGCGAAAGTCGCAGTAGTACGCATCCATCTCGATGAACGCCACTGACGCGTCCGGCAACGCTTCGGCCACCTTGCGGGCGACCGTCGTCTTGCCGGAGCCGGTGCCCCCGGCAATGCCGATGATGAGCGGCTTCACGGTCTCGCCTGGCAGGGCACGTGTATCGATTGCATCACCACGGGGCGTAGGCTGGCGGCGCGTCGTGTCCGAACGGCCACAACGGTGTAACGGGTAAGTATCAGGCCCGGTGTCCGGCGATCTGGTCGGGCATCCCGACCGGGTTGCCGAACAATAGGCCCAATGCCTTAACCCTGCAGCGGTCCCCGGCCGGTGGCTAGACTTCTCCCATGGAATACCCAATCCTGCCTGCTCCCGGCGCCGATCCTCTGACGTCCGCCGCGCCGTACGCGCACCGACGGCCAACGCTGAGTACGGCGGTTCGATTCGCGACGCTCCGTGCGTCACGTACTGCGGCCAGAGTGCTGCCGGTGCGGATGCTCGCGTTTGCCTGTGCCGCACTGGTCAGCGCGGCCTCGAGTGCTGCCGCGCAGGCCCGATCCGACCTCGTCATCGCCGCGACTACCGACGTCCACGGTCGCTTGCGTGCCTGGGATTACTACGCCAACGCTGCCGATCCCGCGCGTACACTCGCTGGGGCCGCGACGATCGTCGATTCCATCCGGCGGGTGCACCCCGAGCGCACGCTGCTGGTGGACGCGGGTGACCTGCTGCAGGGCAATCCGCTCCTGTACGTGGCGGCACGTGTCAGGAAGCAGCCGGTGCATCCCGTGGCCGCCACGATGAACGTGATGCGCTACGATGCTGCCGTGATCGGCAATCACGAGTTCAACTACGGCGTGCCGCTGCTGCGCGAGGTGATCGGAAAGGCCGCCTTCCCGTTTCTCGCCGCCAACGTCGTGGATTCGACGGGACGCTTCTTCACGGCACCGTACACGATCGTGACGCGTGGCGGCATCCGGATCGGCATCATTGGCGCGACCACGCCCGGCAGCATGGTGTGGGACCGTGACAACATGCGCGCCGCCGGCCTCACGGTCACGGATATCGTGCCTGCAGTGCGTCGTGCCGTGGCCGATGCAAAGCGCGCCCGCGCCGACGTGATCGTGGTGCTGCTGCACTCCGGCCTCTCGGGCCCGGCGTCGTACGACACGGTCTCGACGGGCCTGCCTTCGGAAAACGTCGCCGCGCGTGTCCCGCGCGAGATCGACGGCATCGACGTCGTCGTGTACGGCCACTCGCATCGGGAGATGGTCGATACGACGATCAACGGTGCACTGCTGATCCAGCCGCGCAACTGGGCGGCGTCCGTCGGTGTCGCGACGCTCACCATGGAGCGGCAGGGCCGGACGTGGCGCGTGGTGTCCCGTCGCGGCTCGTCGGTCGCGGTGGCCGGCCACGCCGAGTCGCCGCAGGTGCTGGCGGCCAGCGTCAGCACGCACGGCGCGGCGGTGGCCTGGGCCACCGAATCGGTCGGCCGCACCGCCGTCGCGTGGACGGGCGACAGCGCGCGCGTGGCCGACATGCCGATCACGGACCTCATCACCGAGATCATGCGGCGCGAGACAGGTGCCGATCTCGCGGCGACCGCCGCGTTCTCGCTCGATGCGTCCCTGCCCGCCGGCCAGATCACCCGGGCGCAGCTCGCGCGACTCTATCCATACGACAACACGCTGCGCGCGGTGCGAGTGAGCGGCGCGGCGGTCCGCGCGTTCCTCGAACATTCGGCGCGCTACTACCGGGGGCTCGATGCGAGCGGCGGCGTGCCCGCCGCGGGCATCGTCGACAACGCCGTGCCCGGCTACAACTTCGACGTGATTTCCGGGGCTGACTACACGATCGACCTCCGTCGCCCCCTGGGTCAGCGCATCACGCGCCTCGAGTTCCGCGGGCGTTCCGTGCAGCCGACGGACTCGTTCACGCTCGCCGTCAACAACTATCGGCAGGGTGGCGGCGGCGGGTTCGCGATGCTCGCAGGCGCACCGGTCGTGTACGAGAAGGACGTCGACATTCGGCAGCTGGTCATCGATGAGGTGGCGCGAGTCGGCCAGCTCGACCCCCGTCAGTATGCGGCGCGCAACTGGCGTCTCGAGCCGGCGGCCGCCGTGGCCGCGGCCTACGCCGAGCAGAATCGTGGGCGCGCCCGGGAAGCAGGGGGCAGTGCCCCCGCGGGCGGTGCGGCACCGCGGCCGCCGCAAACGGCGGGCGCCCCGGCGTCGACTGGCCCGGTGCAGGCTCCCGCAGTGCAGGGACGACGGGTTCGAGTGATCGCGATGAGCGACTTCCACGCGGCGCTCACCGCCCGGCCCGACGGCTCCGGGCGGATGCAGGGCGGCGCCGTCGCGTTGTCGGCAGCGATTCGCCGGGCGCAGGCGGAATGCACCGGGGATTGTGTCAGCGTGGTGGTCGATGCGGGCGACTTATTCACCGGCTCTCCCGCATCGGATTGGGATGCCGGCCGGCCGACCGTCGCCACAGTCAATCAGCTCGACATCGCCGCGGGCGCGATCGGAAACCACGAGTTCGATTTCGGCCAGGATACGCTTCGCACACGGCTTCGCGAGCTGCGCCACGCAATGCTCGGCGTGAACGTGCGCGGCGCCGACGGCCGCATTCCGTCATGGCTGCGTCCCGACACGATCGTGCAGCGCGGCTCCGTGAAGATCGGCATCGTCGGTGCGGCGGGAACGCATACGTCCACGTCCACCAAGAAGCGCAATGTGAGTTCGCTTCGCTTCCTCGATCCCGCACCGCTCATCAGCGAGCGCGTCCGCGCGCTGCGGGCGGCAGGCGCCCAGGTAGTCGTCGGCGTGATTCACGACGGCGTCCGCTGTGAGCGTGACCGGCCGCAGGACTGTCGCGGCGGTGGGCTCGACGTCGCGCGCGCCCTCACGGATCGTCCGGACGTGTTCGTGATGGGCCATGCGCACGTCAATGCGACCATTGCGGTGGGCACGATGCCGGTCGTCGAGCCGTCGTCCAGTGGCCGGGCGATCATCGTGGTGGACGTGCCGCTCGAGGGCGGGCAGGCACGCGCCGAAGTGCGTCCGGTGTACGGCGACTCCACCGCGGGTGCGAACCCGCGCGTCGACTCCATCGCGCGGGCCTCGCTCGCCCAGGTGCGCTCGCGGCTCGAGCAACCCGTCGCGACGATCGCCGAGGCGCTGCCCCGGCGCGGTGCACAGTACGGGCTTGGCAACCTCATCGCCGATGCGGCGCGTTCGAACGGCGGCGGCGAAATGGCCGCGTGGAACAACGGCGGCATCCGCGCGGACGTGCGGGAAGGTCCGCTGCAGTTCGGCGCCGTGCACGAAGTCTCGCCGTTCGGTAACCTGCTCGTGCGGGTGCGGCTGCGAGGCCGTGACGTGCGGCGGGTGGCGGAATCCTGGGTGCAGGGGGCCGCGCCCGACGTGCACATCAGCGGGATGGTGGTGGAATACGACCGGAGCAAGGCCGCGGGCTCACGCGTGGTGCGCGTGACTGATGGCAAGGGAGCGGTACTCGCCGACGATCGCATCTACACACTGATCATCAACGACTACATGATCGACGATGCGGAGGCCATGACCGCGATGCGCGCAGTGTCGACCGAGATTCTCAACATCCGTGACACCGACTCGCTTGCGGGCTACCTGCGCAAGTTGCCGCAGCCGGTACGAGGCCCGACCGAGCCACGCTTTCGCGACGTCAGCGAGGGCGCAAGCCGATGATGGACAGGACGCCCGATCATGGCAGCGACGCGGCTCGCAGCGTGCGAGTCTATGTGAATGAGCGTGGTGTGTCGGTTTCGCCGGGATCGACAGCGGTGGATGCGGTCGCTGTGCTCTCGACGGAGCTCGGCGAGGATCTCGCGGCCGGGCGCGCGCGGCTGACGGACAGCCGCGGCCTGCCGATCGAAAGCTCCGCACCCGTGCACGGGGGCCTGATCCTGCGTGTGCTGCCTGTGCGCGAGTCGGCGCGCGGGCTTGACGGTACGGCGGAGGAGCGGACGTGACGGACGCTTCGACCACGTCTGGTGTGGAGTCCATCCGGTCGGTGCAAGGGCTGTTGTCGGTGAACGGGGAGGAGACGTCGCCGCTCATGACGACGTTGCGGCTGCTGCCGAAGGCCGAGCTGCACTGCCATCTCGACGGTTCCCTGCGCCCAGCCACGCTGCTCGAGCTATCGACGGCGCAGGGCAAGCCGCTGCCTGTCAGCAGCGCCGAGGCGCTGGGCGACTGGATGCGCGTCGATGACGCCCGCAATCTCTCGGACTACCTCGCACGCTTCGAGATCACCTTGGCCGTCATGCAAGATCCCGCGTCCATCGAGCGGATCGCCATGGAACTCGTGCTCGACGCCGCCGCCGACGGGGTGCGATACATCGAGGTGCGGTTCTGTCCGGAGCTCAACACCCGCGATGGCCTGTCTGCGGAAGCTGCGCTGGACGCAGTGCTCGCGGGGCTCGCGCGTGGCGAGGGCCTGACCGGCACCGTCGCGCGCGTCATCGTCTGCGCGCTGCGCAGCTTCGCAAACGCGCACTCGCAGGCGATGGCTGAACTCGCGGTGGCCTACCGGCATCGTGGTGTCGTCGCGTTCGACCTTGCCGGCGGGGAGGCCGGCAATCCGGCGCGCGACCACACAGGTGCATTCGACTTTGCGCGTCGCCAAGATCTCGCGGTCACCGTTCATGCCGGCGAGGGCTTCGGCGCCGAGTCGATCCGGCAGGCCGTGCATGACTGCGGGGCGGATCGGCTGGGACACGGGACGCGCCTGTTCGAGGACACGTCGCTCGAGTCCTATGTCGTCGACCGGCAGATTCCCCTCGAAGTGTGTCCCACCAGCAACGTCCAGACACGCGTCGCTCCGACATTCGCCGAACATCCGTTGCGCCGGTACGTGAGCCTCGGCGCCGTGGTCACCATCAACACCGACAATCGCCTGATGAGTGGTGTCTCCCTCACCGACGAGTATCACCGGTGCGCGACCCACCTCGGGTTCGATCTCGCGACATTGGGCGCGCTCGCCATTGCGTCATTCGACGCCGCGTTCGTGGACCTGACGGTGCGACGTGCCCTGCGTGCGCAAGCGGCATCGGATATCGCCGCGCTGCTTCGCGGCTCGACTTTCACGACACACGCCACATGACTGCGTCAGCCGCTCCCTCCTCGTCGGGCTCCGCCATGACGCTCACCAGCGCCGCCGCAGCACGGCAGGCGGCCGATACCATTCGCACCCGGGTCGGAGCGTCGATGGCGACACCGGTGTGTGGCATCGTGCTCGGGTCAGGCCTCGGCGGGCTCGCCGACCGCATCGAGGATGCGACGCGCATACCCTTCTCGCACGTACCCGGTTTTCCGATCACGACCGTCGCCGGACATGCAGGGCAGGTGATCGTGGGGACGCTCGGCGGACGTCCGGTCGTGGCGCTCGCAGGGCGCTTCCACATGTACGAAGGACACGACGCGAGCGTAGCGGGCTTTCCCGCGCGCGTCATGCATGCGCTGGGCGCGCCGGTGTACTTCGCATCGAACGCGGCTGGGGGCGTGCGGCGGACGTTCTCGCCCGGCACGCTCATGGTGATCGCCGATCACATGAATCTGATGTTCCGGAGTCCGCTTTCCGGTCCGCTGGAAGCCGGCGACGAGCGGTTTCCCGACATGTCCGAGCCGTACGACCTGCGCCTGCGTGCGCTGCTGCACGCGGCGGGGCAGACGGTCGGCGTGCCGCTGCAGGACGGGGTCTACTGCGGGCTGTTGGGGCCGACGTACGAGACGCCGGCCGAGGTGCGCATGCTCGAGCGCATGGGCGCCGACGCCGTCGGGATGTCCACTGTGCCCGAGGTGATCGTCGCCCGCGCCCTCGGCATGCGGGTCGCGGCGGTTTCGTGCATCACCAACAAGGCCGCCGGCTTGTCGCTGGCTCCACTCCACCACAACGAGGTGGTGGAGATCGGACACCAGGTTGGCCCCCGGTTCGAGGCGCTCGTTACGGAGTTCGTGCGTACGCTCTGACGGCGAGTGCTGCGACCGCGGGGGGCGTGTTACTGCGCCGCGCGACGTGCGGTGCGGGGCAGTGACGCCAGGCGTGACTTGAAGCTTCGGAACGCCTGCGAGTCCTTCGTCAGCGATCGCAGTACCGTCGGATTGATCTTCGCGATCTCCTCTTCGGTCACCCGCACGCGCGTCTCCTCGACAGGATGCGACGAGAACCAGCCTTCCACGGAACTCGGGCTGCTGGAGCGCAGCGACAGCAGCGTGCGGAACATCGACGGCATGCCGCGCGGGTCGATGCCAGCGCGCGTCACGTAGGTAACGCCCGCCCGATCGGCCTCGGTCTCGTCGTCACGACTGAACTTCGCGAAGAGCGCCCCGCCACCGACCTGAATGGCCGCGTTGCCCGCACCGCTCTGGCAGAAGGAGGGCGCGAAGATGCACACGCCGCCCACGACTGCGCTGCCGCGCTGCTGCGAGGCCATCTGCTTCATGCTGTGCCGCTTGGTGACGTGCGCGATCTCGTGGCCCACAACGCCCGCGAGTTCGGACATGTTCGCCGTCTTCTCGATCAGGCCGCGGTAGATGTAGATGTAGCCGCCGGGCACGGCGAACGCGTTCACGTCCGGCTGGTCGACCACCTGAAAGGTCCAGTCCAGGTCGCGATCGTCCGACACCCGTGCGATCGAGTCGCCGAGCACGT
>JAZKCW010000075.1:0-17978 GCA_040387895.1 Gemmatimonadota bacterium | reverse complement strand
CGGTCGCCAGAACTGCAGCAACGCCGTCACCGCCACGACCAGCAATGCGATCAACCAGAGCACACGCCGCGAATCCTGCGCAGGCGACATGACGCTCGCCTGACTTGCAGAAAGGCCAGAATGCGCCGTAGGAATAGCGGTGAGGGTGTGGGGCGGATTCATTTGACCGGGGAATCTGCGGGCGGATCCATTCCAATGTCACCCGTCTATCGTCCACTCACTCCATCGGGCTCAAACGCCATCAGGCACGCGTCGGACCTCCGTCCCACCCCCCTCCGCTTCGACCGCTCCGAGCTCGCAGGCGCCTTCGGCGACATCGGAACGGACCTGCCGCTGCTGGTCGGGGTCGTCATCGCCACGGGACTCGATCCCACGACCACGTTCGTGGTCTATGGCGCGCTGCAGATCCTGTCGGGGCTCGTCTACCGCATGCCGATGCCGGTCCAGCCGCTCAAGGCGATGGCCGCCATTGCCATCGCCGGCAGCGTCTCACCCTCTCTGCTCGCGGCCGGAGGGCTGGTGGTGGGCGCCGTCATGCTGCTGCTCGCGCTCTCCGGTGGACTCACCTGGATCGCCAGCGTGGTGCCGAAGCCCATCGTTCGCGGCATTCAGGTCGGACTCGGACTGCAGCTCGCCCAGCTCGCACTCACCCGTTACGTGCCGAAGGACGGGGCATTGGGCTGGGCCCTGGCGGCCATAGCCCTCGCGATCGTTGCGCTCCTGATTCGCAGCCGGCGCATTCCCGCGGCCCTCGTGGTGGTTGCACTCGGATTCGTGGTCGCCGCGGTGACGTGGCCCGCCGGCCTCCCCTCCCCCTTTGGACTGAGCCTACCACAGCTCCCGGACCGCCTGCCGACGAACGCGGAGTTCGTGGAGGGCGCGCTGCTGCTGGCGCTGCCGCAGCTGGCCCTGTCGCTCGGGAATTCCGTACTCGCCACTCGGCAGGTCGTGGCCGACTTCTTTCCGGAACGCGAACCTCTGACCGTGCGCCGCATCGGCACGACGTACGCGCTCATGAACCTCCTCAGCGCTCCGTTGGGCGGCCTGCCGGTGTGCCATGGCAGCGGCGGCATTGCGGGCCACTTCGCCTTCGGCGCGCGCACGGGCGGCAGCGTCGTGCTGTATGGTGCATTCCTCATCGCCGCCGGGCTGTTCCTGAGCAGCGATCCCGCGGCGTTCGCGCGACTCTTTCCGAGCGCCATGCTGGGCGCCCTGCTGCTCGTCGAGGCCATCGCCATTCTGGTACTCGTGCGCGACCAGGCTGGCGACAAGACCGCGTTCATCGCCGCGATCGCCTGCGGGCTGACTGCCGTCTTCGTTCCGTATGGCTACGCCGTCGCGCTCGTCGTCGGAACGCTGGCGTATGGGATGGCGCGTCGCGCTTCCGAAACAGCCGCCTGAAGCGACGCCAGCTCACACGGTGGGGTCAACCTGCTACGGACGCTCGATCACGCGCCGACGCGCCGACGCGTAATCAGGGCAGCCGCATACACCGCCGCCGCGCCCAAACTGATCCACCATCCCGCCCGTTCCTCCGGTAGCGTGCGACGCATCAACCGCACCCCTCGCCCCTCCCCGTCCACGGTCACGAGCGGCCCTTTCCCCTTCGGCACACGCACGCCGTACCGCTCGGCCTCCCAGCTCGGAAAGTCGAGCTGCCGGTATACCGTCTGGCCGGGCCGCTGCACGGCGAACGCCCGTAACCGCGCCTGATCCACGGAGTGATCGAGCGCCTCGGTCGCCCGTTGCCGAAACGTCGGTGGCAGGTACTCCGGCGGATCCCACAGGTCCGCGGCGATCTGCCGGCGCAATTCCAGAGTGGAGCCCCGAACCGCCATGACACCCCACGTGAGCTGCGACGCAATCCCGAACGTCGCCACCAGGAGCGCGACCCCGACGAGCACTCGCGACGGCGGGCGCATCGCCCAGGCAGTAATTGCGGCGAATTCCAGCAGCGCGAGGGTCCGCCACGGAAACTCCACGCGCTTGAGCACCGGTAGCAGCCACAGCCACGGCACGACTCCGACGGCCAGCGCCGCGATGCCGACGGTGAGCCCGGCCCAGAATCGCACACTCCGTTCGCGCTGCGCCGCGGCAACCGCCAACACCACCCCGCCCGCCGCGATACTCGCGAAGCACAGCAGGGCGGTCCGAAACTCCTCGGGCACGTGCCATACCGACCACGTGAATGGCTGGAACATCGCCGGGCGCTTCTGCCCCATCGACGTGTGCGATTGCAGCGTCAGCGCCGGCACCAGGTAGACGGCGCTGAGCCCTACCCCGAGCAGCGCCCACCCGGCCCGCTCCGCCAGAAAGCGCAGGTCGGCGCGCCCAAGACGCCACGCCGCGTGCAGCGCGAGCGGAGGCATGAGCAGGACGCCCGTCAGGACAGCGAGCGGCAGGTGCGTGCCAATGAGCCCCGCATACGCGAGCGCGAGCACTGGCCCCGACCACCGGTGGCGCGTCGTCATTGCCAGCGCGATCACCGGCAGCCACAGGTACGCCACGAACTCGGCGAACGCTGCCCGGGTGTAGAAGTCGCCCAGATGATACGGCGCCACGACGAACAGCACCGCGCCCGCCGGATGTCCGCCCACCTCGCGCAGCCACCGCGCCATGGTCAGGCCGGAGGCCGCGAGCGCGAGCAGCCCTGCCACATTGATCGCCTGCCACACGGGGACGCCAAGCAGGTGGATGGCACCCGAGAGGTAGAACGCGAGCGGCGGATAGAAGTAGAACGTGGGACTGCCGAAACCATCGTTTGACCTGGGGAGCCAGCGCGGATACCACTCGCCTCGCGCGAGCGCCTCGCCGAACTGCAGCGTCCAGCTGTAGTTGTAGGCGCCCGAGTCCACGGCCGGCGGGCCGAAGAAAAAGCTCGGCAGCAGCACGACGCACGCCGCCAGAATCACGGCCGCGGTCGTCCAACGTCCTCGTTGCCCTGCTCCCTCCACCGGGTTCCTCCAGCGCCATCGTCCCGTGAGACGCGCGTGTTCAGGTTGTAGCTTCTCGTAGCTTTCCGCCGCGCTGTGATGCGTCACGAGACGCGCCGCGCGCACCATCGTCTTCAAGGCACATGGAACGAGACGCCTTCGACCTGCTGACCACCGCAGAAGCCGACCATTGGTGGTTCAAGGGCCGACGCGTGTTCATTCGCGCCGCCTTTCAGCGGCTTGCGCTCCGGCAGGGAGCGCGTGTGCTCGATGCCGGCTGTGGATCGGGAGGCAATCTCGCCCTGCTCCGCGAGTTCGGCGAGCCCTTCGGTTTTGAATACGATCAGACCGCCCTCGCCGCCGCCCAGCAGCGAGGCATCGGCACAGTCACCCACGGCTCGCTACCGGATGGCATCCCCTTTCCGGACGAGCGATTCGACGCCGTCGGCCTGTTCGACGTGCTCGAGCACCTCGAACAGCCTGCCCTCTCCCTGTCAGCAATTCGCGCGCGCCTGGTGCCGGGCGGCGCGGTCGTCCTGACGGTGCCTGCGAACCCGTGGCTCTGGGGGCCGCACGACGTCACGCACCATCACTACCGTCGCTACACCGCGAGGTCGCTCCGCGCAGACCTCGTCTCGGCGGGACTCGAGGTCGAGTACCTGTCGTACTTCAACAGCCTGCTCCTGCCGCTTGCGATCCTGCAGCGCGCGAAGGAGCGCGTCGTCGGCTATCGAGCCGATGAGGTGACCCCGTCGCCCGGCCTCAATCGCCTGCTCTTTCGCATCTGGCACACGGAACGACGCTGGATCCCGAACCGGCAGCTTCCCTTCGGCCTCTCGCTCATCGCGATCGCGCGGAACGGCCGCGCATGACAGCGCACGTCGCAGACCGCTTGGTGCTCGTGGTGCCCTGCTACAACGAGGCGCTGCGCCTCGACACGACTGCGTTCACCAACGCCCTGGCCGAGCGGTCCTGGCTGGACCTGCTGTTCGTCGATGATGGCAGCACCGATCGTACACTCGAGATGCTGCAGACGCTCGAGCGCGCATCGGGCGGACGCGTCACGATCCTTGCGCTGACCACGAACGCGGGCAAAGCCGAAGCAGTGCGGCGCGGACTCCTCGCGGCCTGCGAGTCCGGTGCACCGCTGTGCGGCTTCTGGGACGCCGACCTTGCGGCGCCGCTCGCCGAGATCGACGCGCTGCGCGCGACGTTCTCCTCGAGACCCGCCACGTCATGGGTGTGGGGCATCCGTCTGCGGGCACTTGGCCGCAACGTCGTGCGGCGTGCACTGCGGCACTATCTGGGTCGCGTGTTTGCTACGGCGACATCGCTGGTGCTGCACGTGGATGCGTACGATACGCAGTGCGGTGCCAAGCTGTTCCGGTGTGCGCCCCTGTTGAAGCACGTGCTCTCGGAGCCATTCCGCTCGCGCTGGATCTTCGACGTGGAACTGCTGGTGCGTGCAGATAGCTTCCTTCGTGCGGGCGGCACGGCCGGTGTGGAGAGTGCCGTCTACGAGCAGCCGCTCGCGAGCTGGCGGCACGTGGAAGGTTCGAAGGTCGGCCCCGTCGACTTCCTGCGGGCTGCGCGCGAGCTCTCGCTGGTGCGCCGCGACCGCGTGCGCTGGGAACGCAGCAGTTCGTCCGGCCCGCGGTGAAGCACCCTGCCATGCACTCTGCTCGATGACGATTGCAGACGAGACGCTGCCAGCGTCGCGCGTGACCATCATGACGTTTTTCGTGGTGCTGCTGCTCTTCGTCATTTCCGACGTGTTCCTGCTGCGCCACATGGTACGTGTGCAGACGCCCGGCTTCGACTTTCTCGCCATCTGGGCCGGACTCCGCCAGGCGCTCGTGAATCCCGCCCAGCTGTACGATTTCGCTGCGGTCACCGGCCTGCAACGTTCCGAACTGCGCGTGACCGATCTCGTGCGCCCGTTTGCGTATCCGCCGAGTGCGTTGCCGCTGCTCGTGGTGCTGGGGATGCTGCCCTTCCGGATCGCGTTCGTCGTCTTCAGCGTGCTCTCTTCAGGGGCGATGCTTGCCACTACATGGCGCCTCGTTGGCGACCGCTGGGCCATGGTGTTGCTGGTGATCGCTCCAATCGTGGTGCTCGCCGGCAGTGTCGGACAGCTGTCGTTCCTCATTGCCGCACTCGTGCTTTTTGCGCTCTCCACGCCGGAGCGACCTATCATCTCGGGCGTCGCGCTCGGCATCGCCGCATCAGTGAAACCACAGTTGCTCGTCCTCCTGCCCGTGGCGCTCGTCGCTGCTCGGCAGTGGCGCACGCTCGCAAGCGCCAGCGTCACGGTGTTCGCGATGATCCTTGCGTCGATCGCACTGGTGGGAGCCGGTGCATGGATCGCGTGGGTCGAGGCGCTACCTCGCTTCACGGAAGTGACGCTCGCGCTCGGATTGCTGCCCGGCATGCTGACGCCAACGAGCGTCCTGATGCGGATGGGCGTGGATGGCGCGCCACTGCGCGCGGCGCAGCTCGTGTTCGCCCTCGGAGGAATCGCAGTGGCGTGGTGGGGCTTTCGACGCCCGCGCCCGGTGAGCACGCGACTCGTGTCGCTGGTCGCGGGCAGCCTGATGCTCGCGCCGTACGGGATGAACTACGAGCTGGCGGTACTTGCGCCCGCAGCAGTGGCGGTCACTCCCGGACGGAACTCCCCATTCCTCAAGCTGCTCGCCGTACTCGCACTGCACGTACTGGTTCCGCCACCGCTCGCGCTGCTCATGCTGGTCGTGGCGGTATTCGTCGCGGATGGCGGTGCGGCTCGGACAGCCGCGCACATGTCGGCACCCGCGTCCGCTTAACGAGTCGCGGGGAGCACCAGCGATTTCGTCGGGTGCGTCGGTTGCGCTGTGTCCTGCGACGCAGGCAGTGACGCAGGAGATACGGCGGGCAACAGGTCCCGTCGCACGTGTACCACGGCGACAGAGTCACCGTACACGCGCTTCCATTCCGGCAGGAAATCGAGCAACTGCACGGCTGGCGACTCTGGATGCAGCAGCGTCCATCCGATGCGGTACTTCGCGAGCAGCTTCTGCAAGGCGCGGTCGGTGCGCAACTCCGAGGCGTTCGATGCCTCGGTCATCAGCGCGTCGCCGTACATGTCGCCGCGGCCATCGAAGAAGACGGGGACACCGCGGTAGATGAGATAGCCGCCGTAGCTGTACGTGTTGAACACGTTGCCCAGGGCGCCTGTCGCATTGAACGCGGCGAGCGCCCTTTCGGGAGTCACGATCACGTTCGGGCGCGCCGGATTCACTCGCGCGGAGAACCACGCGAGGCCGACGGCGAGCAGCAGCGCAATCCCCACACCGACAGCTCCGGCGCGACTCGCAAGCTTGCGGAACAGGCGGTCCAATGCGTCGACGTCGCTGCCGCCGGTGCCGGCGTGCGCGCGCGCGACTGCGGCCAGTGGCCCCGCCAGCAGGTACGGAGACACGAGGCCCACGAGCGAATGGTAGCGCTGGTGCTTCAGTGCGAGGTAGAACAGCCCCAGCACGAAGAATGCGCGGAAGAGCGTGAGACGCAGCCGGCCCGTGAACGCCAGCAGCAGCACGGCGATCGTCCACACGAGGAACGGCTGCATGTGATGAAAGTCGGCAGACCGCCACTCCGCCACCAGTGCGAGGGTGGCCTTGAGGCGCATCACCGACAGTGCATGCGTGATGGCGTAGACGCCGCGCGGGTTGCAGAGGACACAGAGCGCAGCGAGGGCGAGAAAAGGCGCCCACTGCCGCACGACGTGCCAGCGCGCGTCGCGTTCTCCTGCTTCCCAGAAGGCCTCGAGCGCGAGTGCACCGGCGAATACCAGTCCAAGCGTGAAGCTCGCGTGCAGGTTCGTCCAGAGCAGCAGCATCGCAAGCAACCACCACGGCGGTCGCGTGCGCCGTTCGACGGCCTGGACGAGCGTGCCCGTCCACACGACGGTGATGGGCCAGACGATCACGTGCGGACGGGCGAGCAGGTGCGTGACGATCATGCTGGCGCACACGGTCGCGAGCGCGATCGCGTGCAGCGGTTCCATCCGGGCGAAGAGGAAGCGCAGCATGTACATGATCACGAAGGCGAAGCTCAAGGCCGCCATGACCTGCAGCCCCTGCCACCCAACCGTGTCGTGCACGCGCGCCATCAGCAGCTCCGACAGCCACTCATGCGCCGTGAACGGAATACCCGGCACGGAGTGCGAAAAGACGTCGCGCACCGGTACCGTGCGATGCTCGAGCATCCAGCGCCCGACCGCGATATGCCAGTAGCTGTCGGCATCCGAGAGCACGAGCCGGGTGTTGAGCCCGACCGCGAACGCGATCAGCCCCGCAAGCAGGGTGAACGAGAACAAGACCGGCTGCGTGTCGTCCTGCAGGGCTCCGGTCTCGAGCGCACCGGGTGCCACATACGCGCCCGTCATGGAGCCGAGCATGCGCCGGGTGCCGGGAGGTTGCGCCCCATGCGAACGGTGTCGGCCGCGGGCGCTGTGATTCCTCGCGTTGCGAGCCAGGTGCGCTGTGCCCACAGGCCAGCCTCGCCGTCCTCGGCCTTCTCAGCGCGACTCACACGCAGCAGCTGCCACTCGGGAGCTGCGTCGAGTGCGCGCGCGACCGCGTGCTGCAACGGGGCGATCGCCACGTCCGCCGACCGCCAGGGCCCAAGTTGCATCGGTCCGTTGTACGCCGTCTGGTACGCTTCGGCACCCGCCACGGAATCAGGGTAGATGTTGCGGCCGTCGATCGAGTAGCTGAACGCGGGCAAGCGCCACACGAGATAGCTCCCGTAGTTGAAGACCGTGTAGGCGCGCGCGCCTCGAGTCACGCCGAGCCGGCATTCGGCGAATCGCGCGAGCGGTTCGATCACCACGGCCACCGGGGACGGAAGCTGCCGTGTGGCGCGTGTTGCGGTGAGCGTCGGCACGTCGGCCTGCTGGTTGAACTCGCTGCCAAGCAGGCCGAGCGGCACGAGCAGCGTCGCGACAGCCGTGACTCGCCGGTTGATGGGTTGCTGCGGCAGCGGAATGGCAGCGGCCGCACGTGCCAGCAGCGGCAACGCAGCGAGAAGCCAGATCACGAGCCCGCGTACCGCCGTTCCGAACAGAAAAAGGCCACCCACCCAGAGCAGTCCATACAGTATGCGCTCACGATCGGTGAGGAGTCGGCCGGGAATCGCGAACGGCACGAGCAGGAGAATGATCGTCGCGATCCGGATGCTGATCGCGGCATGTCCGAATGCGCGGAAGCCCGGCTCGAGCTCCGACACGATCGTCTGCGGTCCGATGAGTGCGTTGCCGGTGAAATTGATTCGCATCATCTCCACGAACTCGAACGCGTAGGGCGTCATCAACCACCCGAGGCCGTTCGCCACGCAGAACAGTGCCGCCGTACGCCACTGCGGCCGCGGCTCCACGAGCATGCGGATCACCGGCATCGCCGTCACGGGAAACAGTAGGTGCGTGTTCACCGTCAGCACCGCCATCGCGAACGCCAGCAGGAGGCCTGCGCGGGTACGGCCGCGCACCATCCACTCCGCGGCCAGCCACGAGAGTGGGACCGTGAGGCCCATCAGCGCCTGCGGCCGCACCGCGCCGATGAAGGCGATCCATATCGCGAACGACATCAATGCGACGAGGAGCGTGGCCCAAGGCGTCCAGCGGCTTCCGCGTCCCAGTGCCACGACTGTGAGGAAAGCGCCCGCGGCGGTGAAGGCGTGCACCAGGTGCAGCCCCAGCGCTCCGGCCGTCGTGAAGGCGCCCCAATACAGCAGCTCCGCGAGCCAGGAGTATGCATAGAACGGCGCGCCGGGCCGGGTCCAGGAGAACGGCTCCGCATACGGGACGCGGCCCTCCTGCATGATCCATTCGGCCGTCCGCAGGTGCATCGCCAGGTCGGGATCGATCAGCGGGAAGAGCCCCCCGGCTACTGCGCAACCAATGGTGAGTGCCACCAGCAGCCATTGCCACGATGTGCCGACGTCCCGTCGCCAATCGTCGTCCATCGTCGATCCTGTGGGGCTGTGGCTTTCCGTCATTGTGTAGGGATGGTGACCTGCAGGTGTGCCCGCACGGAAACGTGCGTGGGTACCTCGAACTGGACAACCATGGGCGTTGCCGCGCAACGTGTGACCACTCAGCATTGGGTATGACCCTGCCGGATTCCCGTAGCCCCGAGTATGCCCTGCGCCTGGATGGTGTGTCCAAGCGTTATGCGAGCCATCAGGCGGTCGACAAGATTTCGCTCGCGATTCGCCCCGGCACGATCTTCGGATTGCTGGGCCCGAACGGCGCGGGCAAGACGACGACCATCCGACTCTCCCTCAACCTGATGCTGCCGGACGAGGGCACCATCACGGTCCTCGGTGTCCCGTCCAGCGACCCGTCGCTCGTGAATCGCCTCGGGTACCTGCCCGAAGAGCGCGGGCTGTATCGGAAGATGAAAGTGCGACGGGTCCTGCGATTCCTCGCCCGGCTCAAGGATATCCCGGCGGCCGAGGCCGACCGCCGCATCGATGAATGGCTCGAGCGCTTTCAGATGCGCGGTGGAGGACGGGACCTCGCCAACGCCGCGGTCGATGAACTCTCGCGCGGCATGCAGCAGAAGATCCAGTTCATCGGCACGGTGCTGCACGACCCCGAACTGATCATCCTCGACGAACCGTTCAGCGGCCTCGATCCGGTGAATGCACAGGCCATCAAGGACACGGTGGTGGACCTGCGCCGCCGCGGACGCTCCGTCGTGTTCAGCACGCACCTGATGGATGTCGCGGAGCGGATGTGCGACGCCGTTGCGATCGTCAACGGCGGCAAGATCGTGCTGAACGGCGAGCTGCGCGACGTGAAGGCCCAGTATGCGGGCCCGCCACGCGTCTCCATGATGTTCGACTCAGGATCCGCCGACCTCGCGTCTGGCGTGCTGGCCGACCGCACCCTCGTCTCCGAGGTCGACGATCACGTGAACCTGGTCGAAGTGGCGCTGGCGCCCGGCGCGACCTCCCAGCAGCTCCTCGAACGGCTCGTCGCGGCGCGCGTCAGCATCGCGCGATTCGACCGCCTCGAACCTTCGTTGCATCAGGTTTTCCTCGATCGCGTCGGCGCCGCTGGCGTCGAAGCAGGGATGTCGGGTCATGGGTAAGCTGTCGGCTGTCATCGGGCGCGAGTTCGGTGAGCGGGTGCGCTCACGCTGGTTCCTGCTCACCACCCTGTTCGGCCCCATTCTTTTCGCGGCCCTGCTGATCATCCCGCCGTGGATCGCGTCGAGGACGGAAGCCACGATCGATCCCACTCGGCTGCTGTTCATCGACGCTACCGGCGGCCGGCTCGGCGACGCAGTGGCGGGTGATTTCGCGGGTGGCATCCAGTCGTCTGCCACGCCGCCTGCGGTTTCGCAGACGACGCCCGACAGTCTCGACGCAGCCACGAGCCGGGCTCGCGCTCGGCTCCTGGACGGAGCCATCAGCGGCTTCGTGGTCCTCGATCCCGCGACCCTGAGCACCGGCGCCGCGCGTCTCGTGCTACGCGACGGTGTGCCGGGTGCGTTCACGGACCGCTTGTCGGCCGCGCTCGACCGCCAGATCCGCAGGCAGCGCTTCGCCGCGCTCGGCCTCTCGGCGGAAGCTGCGGACGATGTGGCACGCGTACGGGTGCGCGTGAACACGATCCGGCTCGATGCGGAGGGCCGCGAGGCGTCTGCGCGCGTGAACCTGCTGTTCGGCTTCGGTGTCGCGATCCTGCTGTACATCGCCATCGTGCTCTACGGGCAGATCGTGCTGCGCAGCGTGACCGAGGAGAAGCAGTCCCGGGTGTCCGAGGTCGTGCTCGCGAGTGTCCCCGCGCGGGTGTTGTTGGCAGGCAAGATTCTGGGTATCGGCGGCGTTGCGCTGGTGCAGTTGGGCCTGTGGACAGCGGCGATCATTACGCTGCTCGCCAATCGCGCGGCCCTGTTTGCCAAGTTCGGCATCGCCGCAGCGTCGGTGCCGCTCCCGTCGATCGACGCAGATTCCCTCGTGCTGCTGGGCGCGTACTTCGTGATGGGCTACGCGCTCTATGCCGCGCTCTTCGCGATCGTCGGCAGCATCGCGACCTCGGAGCAGGAGGCGCAGCAGGCGCAGACGCCGGTGATCATGCTGCTCGTGGCGAGCATGGCGTTGCTGCAGCCCGCACTCGCCGACCCGAACGGCGCGATCGGCTGGTGGCTGTCGCTGATCCCGTTTTCGTCACCAATCATGATGCCGCTGAGATTGGGCCTGACCGACGTACCCACGACCGAAATCGTGGCGTCGATCGGAGTGCTGGGGCTGACTGGGGTGTTGGCACTGCTCGCGGCAGGCCGCGTCTATCGCACCGCACTCCTGATGTACGGAAAACGGCCGTCAGTTCGCGAGATCTTTCGTTGGATTCGTGCTGCCGACTGAGTTCCGGCACGCCGTCGGCACCTTGATCCGTCGCAACAGCGGGTCACGCAGGAGCCGACGGCGTCTCGGGTCGTCGCACGGAGCCAGCGACAGCACCTGGGCCGCGCGTTCTGCCTGGCCGGTGGCGCTGTAGACGGCGCCACGGAGCAGCACATCGAACCATGGCAGCACGGTGTCATCGCTGATTGGCCCGAGCCGGCGCAGGCGCTCGCGCGTCCGCAGTGAATCGCTCACGGAGAAATCGATGATCGCGCTGACCAGCTCTCCCCAGGAGGGCTGGCCGAGACGCGTCGCCATTTCCGCGTCCTGCCACCCGCCACGGCGATCGCCAAGCGAAGTGCGGATCAGGGCCCGTTCCACGTAGGCCGGCGCCCACGCTGGCTCGAGCACGATGAGACGATTGAGCGCCTGACAGGCTTGTACCGTCCGTCCCCGCATGCGCTCACCATCGGCACGGGTGAACAGCGCATGCGCGTTCCGGCTGTTGAGCAACTCGCGCCGGTCGATCGACATCCCGAGATCACCGCCTCGCAGCAGCGACAGTTCGGCGGATAGCCATGGGATGTCCTCGCTCACCGGAGCGGCGCGACGCAGTGCATCGAGCGCCTGCTTTGCGGGCACCGGCTCGTCGCGGAGCACATGGATGTGCGCGAGCGTCGCCAGCGATTGCGGATCACGTGGCGCCAGCGCAAGCGCGCGATTGGCGGCGGTGAGCGCTTCCCTGCTCCGGTCACTGCGGCCGCGCGCCGACGCGCCCTCACCCCACTCCACCAGGCGCGTGAGCGTGACCGCAAGTGCGCTCCATGCCGGCCGCATGCCGGGCTCCGCCTGCGTCGCACCCTTGAGCGATGCGACAGAGCGCCGGAGCGCCTCCGGATCGAACGAGTCGTACTCGAACACGCCCGCGAGATACTGCTCCATCGCACTCACTGACCGCGACACCGGCACCATGCGCTTGAGGGCCGGTCCCTGGTATCCGATGCGCTTGCCGATCGTAAACGCGAGCCCGGTCGCCAATGCGTCGAGTCGCACCAGTGCGTCGCTTGCCGTCCCCGACCCGCGCACTTCGCCGGTGCGTGAGTCGAGCACCGTCCAGCTCACGCGAACGCTGTCCTTCGAGCGCTCGGCCCGGCCTGTGACGACCCAACGCACGCCAAGCACGCGACCCTCGGCGACCGCGCTCTGTGCGTCGTTGCCCTGCGATTGGCTCGGGTCGAACCGGGAGCGCACGGGTGCCTCGACGAGGGCCTGCAGGTGCTCGGCGCTGCGCACGCTGAGTGCCTTGGCCAGATGGGCATCCGTGGCCTTCGCATTCACGTTCGACGTGAATCGGACGACGACGCCGGTGATGAGCGACATATCGGTCAGCACCGTGAGCGGCGCCTTGCTGGGTGCCGTGCACGTCGCCGGGGGTGTAGACGCCAGCGACTGTGCGCCCGCGCCTGCACTCGCGCCAATGCTCAGCAGCACGAACCCACCGCGAAGAATCCAGCGGACCTTTCCATCGCAGCGTCGAATCCCCGACATCACATCACTCACAGCCAATGGTCTTCACCGCACGATGGGACGGTCGCCCCGTGGTCATGCTACCCTCGCGAATCAGCACGATGCTGCACCAACCGCGTCAGCGAACCAGAATGAGCCGCTGAGACGTCGACAGCGTGTTGCCGAGCGCCATGCCGTTGCCCAATTCGGGGAGTGACGGATTGATGTAGCCGAGCAGTGCACCTTCGTCGTACTTCGACCATTCGGTGGGCGAGACGAACGAACTGCTGCAGGTGTTGGATGCTGCTTTCTGTTTGTAGCACTGCAATACGAACTCACCGAGCATGTAGATGACCAGGTTTTCGTTCCCGGGTTCAGTCGCCTGTGAGGCAAAGGCGACCATCACTTTCACACCTTGATTCGTGAACGAAGCAGAATCGTAGCAGTTGTCCTGACCGCTCGCGAAGTAGCAGAAAGTGCTCACGCCATCCGTGGTCCATCCGTCGAGGGAGGCATTGGGGGCGTCGGTCTCGACGGGGCCGAGGCTGGTGGAACTATTCGAGCAATCGTTGTCTCCTACGGCATCCACGTAGCCAGGCTTGCCGCTTCCGTCATAGTTCTTGATGGCGGCCCACCGGCCGGCTGATGGCTCTTCACTGTACGTGGCCTTGCCGGTCTGCAGCGGAGCCCCGAGCAGAACGGTACGCTCCGCGATCGGCTTATTGCGCAGGGTCTCGATCTCCGCCTGCGTCAGGGCACGCTCGGGTGTCGGTGCCACGCCGAGCATCTCGAGCACGCCACTCATCGGCATCGTCCATGGCTTGATGCAGGTCGACGCGCCGAGATTGGCGATCCACGCGATAGCCTTGCGCTGCGGAGTCGGCGCGACGGCCGTGAGTACCCGGCCAAAAAGAAGTCCCGCTGTGCGCTGCGCCGTGACCTCCACGGCATTGGCAGTGGCCCACGTCGCGGTCGATGCGGTCGCCGTTGCCGGGTCCCAGAACATCGGCTGCACCTGATCCTCGGACACGGCGAGCGCTGCGCCTAGCGCATCATTCGAGCCCGCGAACGCGACCACCTGCGGCGCCGGGCTCACTCCGGGCACGCGCTGAAGACGCAGGGCGCCACGCAGGGCCGCCGCGTCCGCTCCGGTCTGCAGTTCGTTCGTGCCGACGTACATGCGGCTGATATCCACGGCGAATGCCGTCATGCCGACGAGAACGATCGTGAGCAACGCCACGAACACCAGAGTTGCCCCGCGCCTTTCACGGCGGAGGCGACCCGGACGGGACTGCCGATGTGGTTGACCAGGCATCACACGCTCCTTCGGGATGCCTGCGGGCGGGCGAGACGCATCGTCGCGTCCGTCCGCAGGAGGATGATCAGATATCCAACACTCACCGCATACCACAGCGAAGCAAGCACAGCAGGACCTGGATCCGGCGGATCAGCCGCCGCCCAGGGCTCCGAGCTGGCGCCTGATCTCGATGAACGCCGGACCCACGATGATGACCATCAGTGCCGGCAGCAGGAAGAGCGCGAGCGGAAAGATCATCTTGAGCGCGGCTTCGGCCGCCCGCTTTTCCGCGTACTGCCGACGGCGCATGCGCAGCGACTCCGCGTTGATTCGGAGCACGCGCGCGATCGACGTACCGAGGCGTTCGCACTGGATCATGCTCGAGACCAACGTGCGGATCTCCTCGACGCCGGTTCGCGCGTACATGCCCTGCAAAGCCTTGTCACGCTGCATGCCTGCGCCGACACGCCGCACGACCTGCGCCATCTCGAGGCAAAGATCAGGATGGAGCGCCGCCATGTCCCGGGACACCCGGAGCAGGGCGGCGTCGAGCGAGATGCCGGCTTCGACGCAGACCACCAGCAGATCGAGCGCATCGGGCACCGCGCGACGTACCCGCAGCTGCCGCGCGGTCACCAGACGGTCCAGGATGGCCTGCGGGCCGGCAATGCCGATGAGCACACCGAGCATGGTGATGCCGACGACCCAGAGTATGCTCGTTCTCGGCGCCAGCACGAACGCCAGTACCGGGAAGAACAGCCCGGCCGCCATGCGCGCACCAGTGAAGAGCACCGGTGCCGCCGCTCCATCGAAGCCGGCTTGAATGAGCTTGCTGTTGCCGCCGCCTTCGGAGAACGAACTCGGAAGCTGTTCGCTGAGCCATCCGGCAAGACGCGATGCCCGTGTCGGCTGCGACGACAACAGCAGGCGCTCGACGATGCGGTCGGCATCGACAACCGGCGCGACGCGATCGAGCGTTGCCTGGCGCTCGCGGGCCGCAAGGGCCACGTACACCGCAGTGCCTACCGCGATGACGATGGTCGCGACGAGGAATACGAGCGACAGTGGAATGGAGCTGAGGCTCTGCATCACATCTCCACGTTGGCGATGCGCGTCATCACGAAGTACCCGAAGGCGACCGACGTAACCGCGTACACGATGGCGAACTTGCCCGAGGGAGTCGTGAGCAACGGCTGCATGTACTCGGGATTCATCGCATAGAGAACGCCGAACATCACGAACGGCATTGCTGCCAGTACGCGGGCGGACGCGCGAGGTTCTGCCGTGAGTGTGGCCAGCTGGCCGCGAAACTGCAGGCGCTGCCGGATGATGTTGGAGATGCTGGTGAGCAGCTCGCCCAGGTTGCCTCCGGTTTCGCGCTGGAGCAGCAGAGCGGTCACGAACATGCGGGCATCGTCCGTTCCGATGCGTTCCTGCATCGCCACGAGCGCGGTGCGCACGTCGATGCCCAGCCGCTGTTCGTCATAGAATCGGATGAGCTCCGGCCCGAGTGGTGCGAGCGATTCCTTCCCCACGAACTCCATGGCAGCCTGCAGCGAGTAGCCCGCCTTGAGCGAGTTGGTCAGCAAGTCGAGCGCATCCGGCAGCTGCGATTCGAACTTGCTGCGACGCTTCCCCTGTGCCCGCATGAGCAGCGCCCACGGCACCAAAGCGCCCATGAAGAGCCCGATCACCGAAAGCAGGCCACCCACCATGAACGACATCAGGGTGAGGCCGATCATGCCACCCAGCACCGTCAACATCATGAACTCGCCAGGACGCTGCCGTGATCCGGCGCGCGCCAGCTCCTTTTCGAGCTGCACGGTGAAACCACGTCCGGACAGGAGCTCGTTGAGCGCCTTGATCTCCGAGACGCGCTCGTCGCGCAGGATGGACGCGGGAAGCTGGCCGCGGAGGATGCCACCCACTTCGCCGACGCGGATACGCGCAGCGTCGGTCGACGCCAGGCGCCGCCGATTCAGAAATACGAATCCCCCGATGACGAGAAAGAGGGATCCGAGGAAGACGAGCGATAGAACGAGTACGGTCATGTTCGGCTAGCGGCGACTATTGCATCGCAAAGAGATCGGCCGGCAGTTCGATACCGCGGGTCGCGATGGCATCCGCGAACAAAGGACGGACGCCCGTGGCCTCGAACACACCCTGCACCGTGCCATCCTCGGCGACGCCGCGGCGGCGGAATCGGAAAATGTCCTGAATGGTGACGATGTCACCTTCCATCGACGTGACTTCCGTGATGCCGGTGATGCGACGCGTGCCGTCGGACAGTCGGGAGACCTGCACGATGAGGTGCAGTGCGGAGGCCATCTGCTCACGGATGGCGCGCTGCGGCAGCGCCGTGCCCGCGAACAGCACCATGGTCTCGAGACGCGCGAGTGCGTCACGGGCGCTGTTGGCGTGGACCGTCGTCAGCGACCCTTCGTGACCGGTGTTCATCGCCTGCAGCATGTCCAGCGATTCGCCACCACGGACCTCACCGATGATGATGCGGTCGGGACGCATACGGAGCGCGTTCTTCACGAGGTCGCGTGCCTGCACTTCACCACGTCCTTCCGTGTTCGGCGGGCGCGTCTCGAGCCGCACCACGTGCGACTGCTGAAGCCGGAGTTCCGCGGCATCCTCGATGGTGACGATGCGCTCGGTATCGGGAATGAACGCCGAGAGGGCATTCAGCAACGTGGTCTTGCCGGAACCGGTACCGCCGGAGATCAGGATGTTGAGCCGGGACAGCACACAGGCCGCGCAGAAGCGCATCATCTCGGCGGTCATTGCGCCACGCCGGACGAGCTCTGCCGGCGGAATAGTCGCACCGAAGCGGCGGATCGAGAGCACCGGGCCATCGATGGCCAACGGCGGGATGATGGCGTTGACACGCGAGCCGTCCGGCAGTCGCGCGTCGACCATCGGCGACGACTCGTCGACACGCCGGCCGACGCGGCTCACGATGCGATCGATCACCGACAGCAGGTGGGCATCGTCGCGGAACGTGACATTCGTGGCTTCGAGCTTGCCGCGGCGCTCCACGTACACGGACTTGGGGCCGTTCACCAGGATGTCGCTGACGGAGAGATCGCGGGTAAGAGGCTCGATCGGGCCGAGGCCCGTGACCTCCCACACGATCTCCTCCACGACTTCATCGCGCTCGATCGCCGACAGGGGTGCCTGCTCGGCGCGCAGGAACTCCAACACCGCGGAGCGAATCTGCTGCACGAGGACGGCTTCGTCCTTGATGGCCTCGAGGGCCGTCAGGTCGAGACGTTCGACGAGCTTCGTGTGCAGGTCGCGCTTGAGGCGATCAACCGGACTTTCGACATCCGGGCCGACGTACGGCTTTGCCGCACTGGCGACCATCAGGCCGGCCAGTGGATCGGCGACGACCGGCAGGCCGGCCGTTTCTTCAGGCGCCGCCGAACCGGGAGCCGTCAGGGCGGTTTGCGCCTCACTGGAGGGCGGCGTTGGAACAGGCGCCCGGCCAAGGAGACGATCACGAAGGGATGGGGACATGGTTACTTCCGTCGAAGGCCGAACAGTCGGCCGAGCTTGTTTGCAGGTGAGCGTGTCTCGGATTCTTCGATCACGGAGACTTCGCCACTGATTTTCGTCGCGAGCAGTTCATAGGCGCCCGTGAGCGGCGACCCCGGCGCGACCTGCGCCACGGGGAGGCCGCGCGTCTGCGCATCCGTCGTCAACTGAAATGCGTTGGGCAGCCGCACATCCACGTTGCGCGAGAGTGCCTTGGCGATGTCCTGCCAGGAGAGCACATCACCCGGGCCCTCGCGGTTGACGGCGATGACGACGCGCTCCGGGCCGTACTCCAGCTGCTGAAACAG
>JAZKCW010000074.1:0-11174 GCA_040387895.1 Gemmatimonadota bacterium | reverse complement strand
GACGGTGAGGGCGTGTGCGGGACGGTGCAGCTGATTCTCCGGCAGCCGGACAACCAGCCGCACCGTGCGGATCTGTCGAAGATGCTGGTGCATCAGCGCGCGCGGCGCCGAGGGCTCGGAGCGGCACTCATGCGGGCGGCGGAAGATGCCGCCCGCGACACCGGCAAGACGTTGCTCGTGCTCGACACCGCCAGCACGGATGCGGAACGGCTCTACGAGCGGATGGGCTGGAACCGGGTCGGCACCGTTCCCGGGTTCGCTCTCCATCCGCACGGTGGCCTCATCGGCACGACGTTCTACTATCGGGAGCTCCCATGAGCTCCTGTTCGGACGATCACATGAACTGCAGGGTGGACTGACGGTGCAAGACGTACGCGATCGTTCACGGATGGGAGAATCGTCGGACATGTACGACCGCGGCCCTCTGGTCTTCGCACCGGACGAGCCTCCCGTGCAGCTGGCGTCGCAGTTCCTGCGACTCACGGCGCAGATCATGGACGCCATCATCGCGGCCGTGCCGATGATCTTCGCCGTCATGGTCACCGAGGTGCTCGGCGTGATGGAAGCGCCGGTCTTCACCGTCGGCGCGTTCCTCTCGGGCTGGTACTACCTGTTCGCGGATGGCCTCAGCGGTGGCCAGAGTCTCGCAAAGACCTGGCTCGGCATGCGCGTGATCGACCGGAAAACGGGCTACCCGTGCTCGTTCGGCCAGTCGTTCGTGCGCAACTTCGTGCAGGCGGCGCTCGGCCCCATCGACTGGGTGTTCATCTTCGGTGAGAAGCGGCAGCGCCTGGGCGACAAGGCCGCCGGCACCATCGTCGTGCTGGACGACTGACCGCAGGACTGACCGCACGACTGCCCGACACTCCGGGCAGCCGTCCGACCGTGGGCTCCGCTCACCGCTGACGGGAATCTCCCTCAGCGCGCCCGCGGTCGCGGTCGCGCAGGGCGAACCGCGCATCATCGAGCCCGACCCGCAGTGCGAATGCACGGTCACGCGCGGTCGAGCGGGTGTCCGCCAGCGCGCGTCGCAGCGCCTGCCGCGCGTCGTTCGGCAGCTGGGTGCCAAGGGCCAGCAGCGCGTTGGTGGCGAGCTCGTAGACGGCGACCGATGCGTCGGCCTGCCCGTTGTTGAGAAAGCGCGATCCGCGGTCAGTAGCGAATGCAATGAGGTCGAGCGGTGTGTTCGCCCCGCCCGAACGTTCGTCGGTGGGCAGCAGGACGCGATCGATGACGTGAATGAGCCCGTTGCTGGCGGGTACGTCGGCAATGCGCACCGTCGCATCGTTGATGCGCAGCTCGTCGCCACTCGTGGAGATGCGAACCGTGGCGCCCGCCACGGTCTCCGCGCTCCGCAGTGCGCTCGCCTGTGCCGCCGTGACACGCCCGGCCACCACGTGATACTTGAGGATGGTCGCCAGCTTCTCGCGGTTCTCGGGGCGCAGCAGGTCCTTCACCGTCGTGCCGGGTAGTCGCCGGAATGCGTCGTCGGTCGGCGCGAACAGGGTGAATGGACCGCGGCCAAGCAGTGTCTCGGTGAGGCCCGCGGCCTCGACGGCCGCCAGCAACGTCGTGAACTGTCCCGCCGTGCGGGCCACCTGCGGAATGGATGCCGAGCGCGTCGCGTGTTGCGCGCTCGCTGGCGTGACGGTGGTTGCTGCAAGCAGGGTCGCGAGGGCGAGGGGGATGCCGCGAACGAGGGCGCGCATGGGAGACTCCGGACGAGTGAGGTAGAGCAGGAGGGCGCGACGGCAGGGCGTTGCGCCACGCGGTACGCCACACTGTTCGCCGGATCGCGATTTCCGGATGCACCCGGAGCCAGCGGCAGCCGTTGGGGCACCGCTGCATCCGAAATCGCGTTCGTGGCGAATGCCCGGGATGAGCTCCTCCGATGCGTTGTTGCTGCCACGACTCGCCGCCGGCGACGAGAGTGCCGTCGCCGAGTGCGTCGGGCGCTACGGGGCCCTCGTGTGGTCGCTGGCGCGCCGCTGGGGCAGCGATACCGGTGACGCCGAGGACGCAGTGCAGGAGATCTTCTTCGATCTCTGGAAGACGGCGTCGCGCTTCGATGGTGCGCGTACGACCGAGGCAGGCTGGGTGGCCATGATCGCCCGCCGTCGGCTCATCGATCGCGCCCGACGTCACGCGCGGCAGCCGGGGCTCGATGCACTTCCGGAGGGATTCGACATCGCGGACGAGCGCGAGCCCGATCTCGATCGGGAGGAGCGGGCGCGGCGAGCGCGCGCGGTGCTGGACGAGCTGTCACCGGCGCAGCGGCAGGTGCTCGAGCTGTCGCTGCTGCACGGCCGCACCCACGAGGAGATCGCCGCCGCGACGGATACGCCGCTCGGGACGGTCAAGTCGCACATTCGCCGCGGGATCCAGCGCGCACGAGCGCTGCTGGAGTCGCGTGCTTCGAGCCTGAAGGGAGAGTTCTGATGGACAGTCGCAAGGATGAAGAGGCGGCGGCCGACCTGACCGCGGCGATGAGCGCCGACCTTCCGCCGGCGGGGGAGCGGATGCGCGCGGCGCTCGCCGCACGTGTCATCGCCGACGGCGAGGCCATGATCCGGATGGGACGCGAGGGTGAACTCGCGCGCCCGATCGCGATCGTTCAGCAGACGAGCGCGCAGACGAACGCGCAGACGAACGCACGCACGGATGTGCGCACGGATGTGCGCGATACCGCACCCGTGAAATCCCGGGCGGATCTCTGGCGGTGGACCGGCTGGATGGCGGCCGCGGCGGCCGTGCTGCTCTGGGCCATCGGGCCGCGTGACGGGGGCGCCGATCGCACACCGGGGCCCGACGCCGCGCCAGCTACAGTCACCGCCGCCGCAGAGACTCCGGCCGAACTGCGCGCCCGTGTGCTGCAGGGTGATCGCACCGTGGTGCCGATCAGTTGGGCCGCAACGTCCGACTCCACCGCGCACGGTGCGACCGGCGATGTCGTGTGGAGTGACCGGCTGCAACAGGGCGTGCTCCGTATCGCGGGTCTTCAGCCCAACGATCGGGAACGCTGGCAGTACCAGCTGTGGATCTTCGACAAGACGCGCGACGAGAAGTATCCCGTCGATGGGGGGGTGTTCGACATTGCGAGCGAGGACGGTGAAGTGCTGGTGCCGATCGCCGCTCGCCTCCGCGTCGGCAACGCCGTCGTCTTCGCCGTCACGGTGGAGCGGGCGGGCGGTGTCGTGGTGTCGGCGCGCGACCGCATCGCTCTGCTCGCGCAGCGCGGCGGCTAGGGCAGCCGGCCGCTAGGGCAGCCGGGCGCGCAGGGGTAGCGCCGCCCCATGCAGGCGCCGAGCATTCACCCCATGAACGACGGGGCCCGCAACTACACGCGACGCGAAGCATGGTGGGAGCGCCTGCAGGAGCTCGCGACCCCGATGGATTGGCCCGCACGACTCGTCGAGTGGGCGGGTGCTGTCGTACCGGTGGGAGTGCAGAACCTCGACATCGAGAGCGCGAATGCACTGGGTGATGCGACGACGTTGCGCATCGGCTTCGCGAGCGACTTTCACGCTGGTCCGCTCACCCCGTCGCGGGTGATCGCGAGTGCGATCGAAGGGCTCGCGGCCGCGGCGCCGGACGTCGTGCTGCTTGGCGGCGATTTCGTGTCGTTTCGCGCCGACTACGTCGAGCGTGTGTGCCGGCCGCTCGCGTTGCTCGCGCCTCCGCTTGGCATCTTCGCCGTGCTCGGCAACCATGACCGCTGGACCGGCGCTCGGGCCGTGGCTTCCGCGCTCGAGGGGGCCGGTGTGGTGATGCTGACCAATCGCGCGATTCGGTTGCCGGCACCGTGGAGCGGCGTCGAACTGCTTGGTCTCGACGATCATCAGTCCGGCTATCCGGCGCTTCCGGCCGACATGGCGACTGACGGATGCGCGCGCGTGGTGCTGATGCACGCGCCCTCAGGCCTGCTCGATCTCGGAGACGCGCGCTTCGAGCTCGCGCTGGCGGGGCACACGCACGGCGGACAGATCGCAACTCCGTCGGGCAGGCCGCTCGTCCTGCCCCGGGGCGCCCTCTCGCGAGCGTATTCGGGCGGGCTGTATCGGGTGCAGTCCGGTGGATCGTTGCTCGTGAGTCGCGGGATCGGCACCAGTGGCCTGCCGTTTCGGTGGAATGCTCCAGCGGAGGCGCATGTCATCACGCTGCGCCATGCCAGCGCATGACAACCCGCTCTGCCAATTCGCGCAGGAGCACCATGCATTGCGGCGCGAGGGAGGCGGGCGCCGCGCACCACATGTTCGCCCGCGTGACATGCTGGGTCGCCGTCGCGATGACCTTGGCGTGCACGCCCCCGGCACCGCTACCGGTCACCGGAACCGCCCGCGACAGTCTCCTGGGCACGTGGCGCATCGTGCGCTACGCCGTTGCATCGGCCGACAGCACCGGCGATGCATTTCCAATCGGCAACAGACCGATGGGATACCTCGTGTACGACGCCACGGGTCACGTGTTCTTTCAGGCGCTGCGTCGCAGTGCGATGGATTCGCTGCGCACCGGGGCATCGCGAAACGCGCCGAAGGCGCAGCTCTACGACCTGACGAACGGCTTCACGGCGTACTTCGGGACGTTCGTCGTCGACTCGATCGACCACACGGTGCGCCACCGCATCGAAGGAGAACTACCGCCTCGCAGCAGCACGATGGAGCGCGCGAACTATTTCCGCATCAGCAACGATTCGCTGCTCCTCGGCACTGACAGCCTTCGTGCGTGGCGGTTCGTGCGTGTCGGGCCACCATTTTCCGCCGGTGCACCGGCGGCGCGATGACTCCCGCTCTCCCATGACACATCCCGCGTCCAGCACTGCCACGCCTGCCATCCAATCGGCCACCGGATCCGTCACGACCCTGCTGCTCCCGGGGCTCGGCAACTCGGGCCCCGAGCACTGGCAGAGCCACTGGGAGCGAGGCGATCGCACATGCATCCGCGTGATGCAGGCGGAGTGGGACGCACCCCGGTGCGAGGACTGGGCGCAGACGCTTGACGCCGCCGTACGCGCGAGCACCGGAGACGTCGTGTTTGTGTCGCACAGCTCCTCGTGTGCGCTCGTCGCGCATTGGGCGCGCATCGCGGCTCCGGAGCTCCTGCACCGCGTGCGTGGGGCGTTGCTCGTCGCGCCCAGTGATCCGCTGGGCCCGCACTATCCCTCCGGGGCGACGGGCTTCGCACCGGTGCCCCGCGAGCGGCTTCCTTTCCGTTCGATCGTCGTGGCCAGCGAAAACGACGAGTATGTCACGGTCGCCATCGCCCACGAGTACGCCAGTGCATGGGGCAGCGAGTTCCAGAATATCGGACGCGCCGGTCACATCAATGCGGCGAGCGGGCATGGCGCATGGCCGGATGGGCTTCGGCTCCTGGACCGCCTGCGCGGAGACGCTGTCCGCTAGACCCGCGGCCTGAGTGTGCGTGACAAGTGCACGGCTTTTGCAAAGCGATTTTTCACTGCGATGACAGAGCAGCATCGCTCACCATCAAACCGGAAGGCATCAACCAGAACTGCAGAGTAGGAGAACATGTCATGAGACTTTCCTCATCGATCCTGACCGCAGCCTGCACGGCGGCGTTGCTCTCTCCCGTCGTTGGCAGTGCCCAGGTGGACACCAGCCGCATGCGTGATACGACGCGGATGCGCGACACCACACGGATGCGGGATACGACGCGCATGCGGGTGCAGGACACCATGCGCAACCGTGCGCAGGACACGACGCGGGCCCGCGGCACCACGGGTGCTACCGGTACCACCGGCACCACGCGAGGCACGACGGGCACCCAGGGCAGCGGCACGATGAGCCAGCCGCCACGACAGTCCGGCTCGCAGCCCGCCGCCACCTCGCAGCAGCGGATCCGCGTGCAGAAAGGGCAGACAGGAGAAGCGGCCGGCACGCTGGGCGATACCCTGAGTGCAGCGGAGCGCACCCGTACCGATTCGACGGACATGGCGATGCAGCGCCAGCGTGATTCGATCGCGAACGTCGAGCGTGTCCGTCAGGACTCCATCGGCAACGTACAGCGGATCGAGCGCGCGCGGCAGGATTCCATCGACAACGTCGCACGGATGCGCCGGGACTCGATCGCCAATGTCGAGCGCATGCGTGCGGATTCGATCGCTCGCGTCGATTCCATCGCGCGTGACGCCCAGCTCCGCGAGCAGCAGCGGCTGCAGGCGTATCGCTTCGGTGGCACCGGTTGGTACCTCGGCATCGGTGGCGGTACCGCAGCGCCGACGAACGACTTCAAGAATATCGGATACAACAGCGGCTTCAGCGTGAACGTGCCGATCGGCTGGCACCGTGAGGGCAACCTGCTCGGTGTGCGGCTCGACCTCGGCTACAGCCAGTTCAGCGGCCGCACCTTCCTCGGGCGCCGCGCCGGCACCCCGGTGACGCTCACGAATGCGAATCCGCAGGTGTTTTCCGGCACGCTCAATCTGACCGCGCAGGTGCCGCTCAACTTCGTGCGCAATCTCTCGCTGTACGGCGTGGGCGGTGGTGGCCTGTATCACTTCCGTTCGTTCGGTGGCAACTCCGCCCTCGGCGGCTTCCTCGGCAACGATGTGCTGGCCACCAACGAGTCGAGCCTGAAGTCGACGCGCAACAAGTACGGCGTGCAGATCGGCGCAGGCCTCGATTGGCAGGTGGGCGCCTCATCGGTGTTCCTCGAGTCGCGGCTCGAGAGTGTGTTCGCCGACCGCGATGACGACGTGCGGTTCCGCGACTTCTTCGGCAACGGGCGCAGCAGCAACCTGCAGTGGGTGCCCGTCGTCCTCGGCGTGAAGATCCGGTAGCGGCTGGTTCGTAATCGTCTCTCGCCATGAGCTTCGCAGGCGCACTCGCGTTTGCACTTGGCGGTGCACTGGCAGCGGCAGCGTGGCCTCACGCTGCCGCTGCGCAGTCATGGCCGTCGAGTGTGGATACCACCGTCGCAGGCGCCGAGTCGACGCGGGTGCCGCACAAGCCATCCGACGTCCGCGTCGTTGTATCCGTAAAGGAGCGGCAGTTGTGGGTCATCGCGGGCCGCGATACGGTGCGTCAGGCGCGCGTCTCGGTGGCATCCGGGCGTGACTTCACGTACGAGGGACGGAAATGGCGGTTCGCGACGCCGCGGGGCACGCTGCGCGTGCAGGGCAAGCGGACCGACCCGAAGTGGCTGCCTCCCGACTGGCATTACGCGGAGGTGGCGCAGACGCACGGCCTGAAGCTGCGTCCATTGCCCAAAGGCGGCGCACGATTGCGCGACGGATCACGCGTGCTGGTGCGCGATTCCGTCGCGGGATTGATGCGGGAGGGCGACACGACTTTCCTCGCCCTCCCGGTCGACGAGCACATCGTGTTCGACTCGACGTTGTTCATCCCGCCGATCGACAGCCACAACCGTCACCTTGTCGGTGAGCTGGGGAGGTACGCGCTCGATCTCGGGAATGGCTACCTGCTGCACGGCACGCCGGACCAGTCGACGATCGGCTCCGACACGACCCATGGCTGCATTCGACTGGCGGACGACGACCTGGAGTGGCTGTACCGGTACATCCCGGTGGGCGCGCGCGTGCAGGTGCGGTAGCCGGACGTCCAGGAACTAGCCCTTCTTCCGCAGGCTCCCCGGCTTGTGCGCTGCCGTGTCACCGCTCTTGTCGCTGCGGACGAGATACTCCGGATTCTCCGGCGATGCGGCCACCCTGTGCTGCTTGATCGACATCGGCTTCGTCAGCTTCTTCTCCACGACGCCATGGGTCTCTCCCTGCGGGGTCGTCCACGCGACGTGATCGCCCTTGGCGAACGTCTTCCTGGCCGGCGACTTCTTGGCGGGTGATTTCTTCGTCGAGGTCTTCTTCGCGGTCGATTTCTTCGCGACCGACTTCTTCGCGGTCGACTTCGTCGTCGCTGACTTCTTTCGCGCTGATTTCTTCGCCACCTTCTTCGTGGCCGTTTTCTTCCGTGCGGTCATGGGTGCTCCGAGGGTGAGACGGTCGACTGCGGCGACTCTTCGGAATGCGGCATCTGGAGAACGTGCTGCACCCCTGACCGTGTTCCGGAGATTCCGCCTGCACTCGGAACCGCGCAGCTATTGACGGTCCAGCTCGAACCCGATCAGCAGCGCCGTGATCTCGTCGGCGTTCGTGGTCCCGTAGTTGGCGTGACAGTTGTTGTAGACGACGTGTACGCCCTGCCTGGCATGCGCCATGTCCGGAAAGTTGCTCTGCATCCCTGACAGCTGCCGCGCGACGTCCTGCACGCGCGCGGCCGTGCTCGCGAGCTCGGCAGCATCGTAGAGATAGCGATAGCGCTCGGAGACGACGGCATTCTGCGCCTCCCACGTCCCGACCCGTCGGCCGTGAAGGCGGACCATCGCCAGTCCGGGTGTCGTGATGGCTACCGTCGGCGGCATGGAGCTCGCGGTACCGGGTGGTGCGTCCACGACGACATACGTGAACTGCAGCTCCTCGAGCAGCGCCAGCGTGCGTGACGCGACGCGGCCCGTCATCCACGCGGGATTTCGGAATTCCACGGCCGCGAGATGGCTGCCGAGACGCTCGCGCGCGGCGCGCAGGACGTCGGCGTTCGCGCGCGACGGGTCGAACCACCGGGGAAACTGCAGCAGCACTGGCCCCAGCTTCCCGGCGTCACGCAGTGGCGCGAGCGCGCCCAGAAAGCGTGCCCATACCTCATCGATCAGCGTCCCCGGCAGGTCCTTCGCGTACACGCGCGGCGCTCCTGCGACCGATGGTGGCAGCTGGCGACGCAACCAGTCGGGCAGGCGCTTCGTCTCTGCGGGGTGCCCCGTCATGAGTGCGAACGCCTTGACGTCGAAGACGAAGCCGTCCGGCGAACGTGTCGCCCACGCCGCCGCCATCGCGCGCGTGGGCAGCGCGTAGTACGTCGCATCCACTTCCACGAGCGGAAATTGCGAAGCGTAGAACTGCAGCCGCGCTTCCGGTGTGGAGACGGTATCCGGGTAGAACACGCCGCGCGCGAGGAGCGTCGGATCGGTCCAGGAAGCTGTGCCCACGCGAACCGGCACCCCGTGCAGCGTGAGCGTCATCGGACGTTCGCCGGTGCGGCCAACGCGACCATCTTCGTTCGCGAAGGTCGCACGCGCCGCTGTCGCACGCGCAGCTGCTGCACGCGCGCGAGCCGAGGACACACCGGGGTCATGCACCGCATCCCATGCGCCCGGTTCGTCGAGCCCATCCGGCGCTCGATGCGACAGTCCGTACGGCTCGCTGGCCGGTGCAGCGGCACGATCCGGCACCGGCCCGACGGCCACGGGTGATTGCAGCTCCGGTGGCAACGGTTCGGCCGGTGCATCGAGCTGCGAGAGCATCCGAGCGACACGCGCCGGCGCCTCGCGTGTGAGCAGCGGAATGAGCCGCGCCTCGGGCAGGTTGTGCCAGTACTTCCGGGGCATCTCCGCCTGCATAGCCGACACCGATACGCGCGCCGGATTGAAGATGTGCGCGTAATAGCTGCGCCACAGATCCTCGAGCTCATCCTCCGACGGCGCCTTGTCGCGGGTGACGCCTTCGGTGAACCGGATCGTCGTGCCATCCCAGTGTGCACACGCGAGTGGTGTCAGGATGGACCACTGCATCGACGCGAAACGGCGGACGAACAGCGGTGCGGCACGCTGCACCACGTGATGCACGGGCTCGAACCACGCGGCGTACGATTTCGCGGTGTCACCAGGCAGCGACTCCCCGACCGTACGAAACCGCACGAATGCATGCATCTTGTGCGTCTCCCGCCGAATCGCGCGATGCATCATGAGGACGCGATGCACATCCGGATCGGTGGCCACCTCCAGCAGCGCCGATTCACCGTGCGTGAGCCGGAACAGCAGGCGATAGAGCGCGTCATACCGATCCGGCGACGCGTGGCAGAGCACGGCGCCCGCGAGTTTCACGAACGCGGCCGGTACGGTTCGTGGACCACCCGCCTGCGTCGGCCGGGCTCCCGGGAACGCATCCCGCTCGCGCATTGGTTCGGAGAGGAGATCCGTCTGCACCGCACCCGCATCCCGCCAGGCGACATGCTGCGGCGGAACGTCCTGCATCAACAGCTCGCGCGCGACGCTCCGCCATGCATCGAAGCTGCGATCCGGGACAGTGACCGTCGTGCCGGACACCGCGGTGCTACCCGCCACCTCCTACACCTCGCCGTGCAGCGCCGATTGCGACAGCGCGAACATGTCGAGCTGCTGCACCGGCACCACGAGATCGCGCAGCGCCGCATTGTCCGGCGTGCCCGCACCACGGGGCACATGGTCGACGGTCTCGACGAACGGCAGCACGCGCGACAACGGCACCCGGAGCCGAGCGAGGTCTTCGACGCGCACGAGCCGCCAGCGGCGTGAGGCGATGATGCGATCGACGCTCCGCACGCCGAGGCCGGGCACTCGCAGCAGTGACTCGCGCGGCGCCCGATTCAGGTCGACCGGAAACTCGGCGCGGTTGCGCAACGCCCACGCCAGTTTCGGGTCGATGCCGAGGTCCAGCGATCGCGCTTCGGCCGGCGCGATCTCTCCCACCGAGAATCCGTAGAAGCGCAGCAGCCAGTCGGCCTGGTACAGGCGATGCTCGCGTACCAGCGGTGCCGCGACCGGCGGCAACCCCGGTGATGCATCGGGGATCGGCGAAAACGCGGAGTAGTACACGCGTCGCAATCGCTCCGTGCTGTAGAGCGAGCTCGCGAGAGTCAGGATGGAGGCGTCGTCCGTCTCCGTCGCACCGACGACCAGTTGCGTGCTCTGGCCCGCCGGTGCGAAGCGCGGCAGCCCTGATTTGTCGCCGGCATCCGGCACCGCGCGACGTGCTTCACGCGCTTCCGACTTGGCGCTGTCGATGTGATCGCGCACGCCGTGCATGGCGCTCCGGATCTGCACGAGCTCCTTGTCCGGTGCGAGCCGGTCGAGGTCGGCCTGGTTCGGCAGCTCGACGTTGACACTCACGCGGTCGGCCCAGCGGCCCGCTTCCGCGATCAGCTCAGGGGCGGCGTTCGGAATGAGCTTGAGGTGGATGTAGCCCGCGAAGCCATGGTCGCGGCGCAGTGAGCGCGCGACATGCACCAGCTGCTCCATCGTGTAGTCCGGCCCGCGAATGATGCCCGAGCTGAGGAACAGGCCCTCGATGTAGTTGCGGCGGTAGAACTCGAGGGTGAGCCACACGACTT
>JAZKCW010000073.1:0-57633 GCA_040387895.1 Gemmatimonadota bacterium | reverse complement strand
CTGCGCCGACATCGCCCAGTCGCCATTCATGCGGAAGTGCACCTCGAGCGTGTGGCCGCTGTCGAACTCCACCAGCTGCAGCTTTGCGCGACGTGTGACCGCGACCACGCGTCGGCCTGCGAGCGACTGCGCGGCGACCTCTGTCAGTGAGCGCTGGTGCGACGGATGCAGTGCCGTTGCACGATCGAGTGTGCGACCGACGGTCGCTGCGCGTAATCGTCGAGCAGCATCATCGACTTCGGGAAGTTCAGGCATGGCGGAATGATGCCTGATTGCATACTTTCTCCACAGTCTTCCACACGGGGTACCCCGATCGATTCTCCCCGGTCACTCAAGCACGAGTACGAGCTGTACGTCGAGCGCGAGATCGAGGACTACAAGGACTCGGTCTCACGCAGTTCGCTTCTCAAGATCGGCGACGAGGCAGTCGCCGTGCTGAGAAACGAGGCGCAGCAGACACTCACCGAGATCGTCGTCTGGCAGGAAGTCGATCGCATCATCGCGAAGCGACTCCGCCTGCCGGCCTACGCCACCTGGAAGCGTCGCCGCCTGAAGACGCTCGAGGCGTATCGTCGACCCGAGCACTGGGGCCTCGACGCGAACTCCGTGCTCGTGCGCGCGCTCAAGGATTCGTCCGACCGGCATGTGCTCGTTGCCGGCGCATCGCAGGAAGGCCCGGCGCTCTATCTCGCCGCGCGCGGATGCGCCGTGACCACGATCGAGCCCGAACAGGATGCGGTCGAGCGGGTCGTGCGTGCAGCAGAGGCGGCGGGCCTTACCCGGCGACTTCGGAGCTACTGCGCCGACCTCGGGGCGTGGTTGCCCGATGTCGAGCTGCATGCCGTGGTGTGTTCGCCGTCCGCGTTCGCCGGCCTGTCGCCGCAGGATCGCGACCGGGTGATTCAGGTACTGCAGAGCGCGACCGTCGACGGTGGTGTGCATCTCGTGGAGTCGATCGTGGCCGGCACGGATGCCTCGGGCACCGAGCTCTCGGGTGATGTATTGCCCATGGACGAGCTGCGCTCGCGCTACCGCGGCTGGACCATTTCGATCGAGCCGGCGGTCGGCACACGAGAGACGTTCATGGCCCGGAAGGACGCGGTCGCCTGACGGGACCAAGAGTGTCAGTGGGACACGATTGCCACCAAAGTGACGTGTTCTAATGACACAACGGCTTTGATTCCGGTGGTTGTAAATGCGCAAGTGATTGCAAATGAACAACATACGAATCGGGCACGGATGGCATCACCGTTGCCTTTGGAGAGGGGGCGCACTGCAGGAATGCGCGCCCCGTGACGTCGGGCTGACGTCGATCAGTCTCCAGCAATTCTTCGGGTGGAGGACCGCCCATGCGCCTGTCTCGTTCGAAACCGTCCGATCATGAACCCATCGGCATCGTCATCTCCGATGGCGGCCGCGGCGATCAGCCGTCACGCGTGTCCGCGTTCGTCTGGGGTCCGGTGCCGGACGACCTCGTCCTGCTTGACGGGTTGCCGCACGACGAGCTGCCACTGGCCTTCGCCGCGCAGTAAGCAGCGAGCCAGGCAGCGATAAGCCGCAGCAACCGATGGGAACGTGAAAGGCGCCGGCAGACATGCCGGCGCCTTCGCGTTTGTCGACTGCAACTGCACTGACGTGGAGCTTACGACGCCATCGAGTCGGACGACATGTTGCTGCTGCTGGCGCGCTTGGCCGACGAGCGCTTTGCAGTCTTGCGACCGGCCTTCTTGGCCGTCTTGCGCGCGCCCTTCTTTGCAGCCTTGCGGGCGCCCTTCTTCGCGACCTTGCGGCCGGCCTTCTTCGCGGTCTTGCGCGCGCCCTTCTTGGCCGTCTTGCGGGCGCCCTTCTTCGCGACCTTGCGGCCACCCTTCCTCGCGGCCTTGCGCGCGCCCTTCTTCGCGACCTTGCGGCCGACCTTCTTCGCGACCTTGCGGCCACCCTTCTTTGCCGACTTCTTCGCGGCCTTTTTGGCTGGTGCCATGAGACTACTCTCCAATAACGGAGGTTGTGGTGCTCCCTTCTCCCCCGGTGGGAAGGTGAGCCGCACCTCGAGCAGTGCAAGCACTGCGGCGGTGTGCGCTACGCGGCCCTCGTGAGGACCGTGCAGGTGGTCGCCCCCGCGCGCGCCACGAGGCGGCGCGCGGAAGGCATGGTGATGCGTACCGCGCGAGAGCGCGGCACGAGAGCGAGAGCAGGAGCGACGAAGGGAGAAGAGGCGATTCGCATCGGGAATCGCGGCTCGCGCGCTGTGGGAGCGACGGCGGAGCAGGCCGACGACAGGAATGTCGGCGACAAAGTGGCGGCCGGCAGAGCTGCGCCGGCTACGAAGAGTGGTGCCATGACTCCGGCACCCGACCGCTGGAGGAACTCGCGCCGTACTATCGCCACGCGTTTCCAGTGAGGACTGCGCATCTCGTGATCGAGGATGTGGATACCATGCGCAAGTCGTTGGTGTGTCGCGAATATACGCGTTGATAATTCGAACGCGCAATAGTGCGTATAAAGAACGCGCGCGAATACATCACCCGCCAGACGATCGGCGGGCCTACCACGCAACGCGGACGAGTGCGACTTTTGACCTTCCCGCGCCGGACATCTCCGTCGTGTCGCGGTATGTCGAGCCGTGTTTCTCCTGTCGTGGAGCGATCGTGAAAGCGTTGGTCAAGCAGACTGCAGGCCGCGGGATGACTCTCACCGAGGTCCCCGAACCGCGCATCCGGGACGACGAAGTGCTCATTCGTGTCCGGCGCGCCGGCGTCTGCGGTACCGATGTGCACATCTACGAGTGGGACGCCTGGGCGTCGGGCCGCTGCAAGCCGCCGTTCGTCGTCGGCCACGAATTCGCCGGCGACGTGGTCGAAGTCGGCTCGCTCGTCGACTCGGTGAAGGTCGGCGATCGGGTCACGGCCGAGGGCCACATCGTCGACGACCGCTCGCTGTTCAGCCGCACCGGCAACGCCCACGTCGATCCCAGCACCCGCATCATCGGTGTCGATCGCGACGGCTGCTTCGCCGAGTACATCGCGATGCCGGCCACAAACGTCTGGCAGCTGGATGACGCCATCAGCTACGACATCGGCGGCATTCACGACCCGATGGGGAACGCGTTTCACACCGCGCTCACGGCCGAGATTCCCGGCGCGGTCGTGCTGATCACGGGCTGCGGGCCCATCGGCGCATTCGCCGTCGGCATCTGCAAGGCGGCGGGCGCCTCGCACATCATCGCCACGGACGTGAATCCGCGACGCCTCGAACTCGCCCGCCGCATGGGCGCGCATCAGGCGGTGCATCCCGACGAGGCGGAGGCCGCGGTCCGCCGCGCCTCCGATGGGCACGGCGCCGACGTGGTGCTCGAGATGTCGGGTGTGCCGAGCGCGGTTCATCAGGCCTTTGCGCTCGCGCGCCCGGCCGGCCGCGTCAACATGCTCGGTATCCCCTCGCGAACGATCGACATCGATTTCGCCTCCGAGATCATCTTCAAGGGTCTGACCGTGTACGGCGTCGTCGGACGTCGCATGTACGAAACGTGGCACCAGATGACCCGCTTCCTGCGCTCCGGCGCGTTCGATCCGACGCCGGTCATCACGCATCGCCTGCCGCTCGAAGCGGTCGACGAGGCGATGGCGCTGATCAAGTCCGGCGACGCCGGCAAGATCATCTTCACGATCCACGACTGATCCACGACTGCTCCACGACCATCACTCGCCGGCGTCCGGCGTCCGGCGACTGCTCACCGGCCCGACCACGGCCGACCACGATGACTTTGCCATGACGATCAACCGCTCGTTCGTTCACGACCTCGACACGCAGATCCAGGCACTCAAGGACGAGAAAGTCTACAAGCGCCTCAACTATCTCGAGGGGCCACAGGGTCCACGCGTCCGCATGGAGGGACGCGGCGAGGTCATCGTCCTCTCGTCGAACAACTACCTGGGACTCGCCAACGAACCCTCGGTCGTGCAGGCCGGCATCGATGCGCTCCAGCACTACGGCGCCGGCACCGCGTCCGTCCGGTTCATCTGCGGCACCTTCACCGTCCACCGCGATCTCGAGCTCGCACTCGCCCGGTTCGTCGGCACACCGTCCTCGTTGTCCTACGTTTCGGCGTGGAACGCCAACGAGGCGCTGACGCCGACCATCGTGCGCGAAGGTGACTTCGTCGTGTCCGACGCTCTCAATCACGCGTCGATCATCGACTCGGTCAGGCTTGCAAAGGCGATCACGAAGTGCACCACGGCTGTGTACCGTCACAGCGACATGGATGACCTACGCGAGAAACTTGCCAGCGCGCGCGGCGCAACCCGTCGCGTGATCTGGACGGACGGTGTTTTCTCGATGGAAGGCTCGATCGCGAAGCTGCCGGAGATCCTCGAACTCGCGCGCGAGTACGACGCGATCGTCGTGATGGACGACTCGCATGCGACGGGTGTGCTGGGCCGCACGGGACGCGGCACGGCCGAGCATTACGGCGTCCTCGGCGAAGTCGACGTCATCACGTCGACGCTCGGCAAGGCACTGGGCGGCGCGGCGGGCGGCTTCATCGCGGGGCCGGACGCGCTGTGCGACATGATGACGCAGCGCTCGCGCCCGCAGCTGTTCTCGAACGCGCTCCCGCCGACGGTCGCCGCGAGCTCGCTCGCCGCGGTGCTGCACACCGAGGCGCATCCGGAGCTGGTCACGCGCCTGCACGAAAACTCGCGCTACTTCCGCAATGCGATGACGGAAGCGGGATTCACGCCGATGCCGGGGGAGACACCCATTGTCCCCATCATCGTGGGCGAGACGTCGCTGGCGATCCGCACGAGCGAGATGCTGCTGGACCGCGGCGTCTTCGTCACGGGCTTCGGATTCCCGGTTGTACCGCAGGGCCAAGCGCGTGTCCGCTGCCAGGTCAGTGCCGCGCACACGAAGGACGACCTCGACGCGGTGGTCGCCGCATTCGTCGAGGTGGGACGAGAGTTGGGACTGCTCGCGTAGCGGAGACGCCCGCCGCGATCGGGCCACGTTAAGGTCCGATGAGGATCCGCGTGCCTCGCTATCGGGGCATCGGATGGCATCGCAAGTTCGGGGCGCCGGACCTTCCACGTGTCGACGCCCCCAACTCGCCAACCAAATGAAGCTGCGCCGTCTCGCTCTTTCTGCATTGCTTGTGACCATGTGGCCTTTGCTCACGCCGCGAACGCTCTCCGGCCAGGCGCCGGCGGCAACCCCGGCAACGGATACGACGCAGGCAGGCGCCGTGCGCGTCTACCTGGACTGCCAGAGCAGCAACTGCGACTTCGATTTCTTCCGTGACCAGCTGCGCTGGCTCAACTTCGTGCGTGACCGCATGGTGTCGGAGGTGCAGCTGCTCGTGACGTCGTTGCGCACGGGCGCCGGCGGCTCGGAGTACACCATCGCGGCGCTCGGTCAGGGGCGGTATCGCGGTCGGGCCGACACGGTCGTGGTGTTCACGAATCCGAATGACGCTCCCGATGTCGTGCGGCGACAGCTGGCCCGCACGTTCTCGCTGATGCTGGCGCCTTATGCCGCGCGGACCGGGTTGGCCCCGCGGATGACGCTCAGCTACGCCGCACCCACGACCGCCGCCGCCAATCCGCAATCGGTCCGAGATCCATGGAATTTCTGGGTGTACCGCGTCGGCGTGAACGGATACGGCAACGGTGAGAAGCAGCAGAGCTTCCAGAACGGCTTCCTGAGCGCCAGCGCCAACCGCGTCACGCAGAACGTGCGGATCGGCGTCAGCGGCAACCTGGGATACGACCAGAGCCGCTTCTCGCTGAGCGATGGCACGGAGTTCACCAACATCCAGCGCAACTACGGCGGCAGCGCGATCGTCGTGAAGAGCCTGGGCAGCCACCTGTCGGCCGGTGCGACCGCGAGCGCCTCGTACTCGGACTTCAGCAACTACGAGCTCAACCTGCGCGTGTCACCGGCAGTCGAGTACAACTTTTTCGACTACAAGGATTTCACGCGGAGACAGCTCACGGCGCTGTACACGGTCGGAGTCGCCTCACTGCGCTACAAGGAAGTCACGATCTACAACCGCATTGCCGAAACCCGGCCGCTGCACAGTCTCCTGGTCGCGTGGACTGCCCGGCAGCCCTGGGGATCGGTGAATGCGAACATCAATGGCGCACAGTTCCTGCACGACCCGTCGTTCTACAGCTACGGTGTCGGCCTGTCCACCGATCTCCGCATCGCGAAGGGGCTCGCCATCAACGTGGGCGGCAACTACTCGCGCGTGAACGACCAGCTGTACCTCCGGCGCGGCCAACTGTCCGACAACCAGGTGATTGCGCGCCAGCAGGCACTGGCCACCAACTACCGATACTTCCTCAACTTCGGACTCAGCTACACCTTCGGATCGATCTACAACACGGTCGTGAACCCGCGCTTCAGCGGAGCGCGCTGATCACGCTTGCATCAGCGCCGGTACGGGGCGCCCGCCTTGGCCTTTACCACCTTCGCACCCCGGATCCAGTAGCGCAGTGGCAACTCCGCGGCCCGCGTGATCCCGATGCGCGGGCCCGCGAGAACGTCTGAATCGGGCACCGAGTCGCCCGCGCGAATCGTGATGCGGCTCACCCCCGTCAGCAGCATGCCGTCGTGCGAGCGATCGATCCCCAGTGCTGCGCACAACTTTCCCGGTCCGTTGCACAGCTCCGCATCGGAGCCCGCTGCGGGCCGTCGCGCACGCATCCGCTCGATGCCCTGCAACGGCGTGAGGGCGCGAACCAGCACCGCACTGCCGAATCCCTCCTCGCGCGTGACCGCATTCATGCACCAGTGCATGCCGTAGATGCGATACACGTAACACGTGCCTGGCCCGCCGAAGAGGTGCCACGTGCGGGCCGTGCGTCCGGCGACCGCGTGACAGGCCGGGTCATGCGGGCCGAGATACGCCTCCGTCTCGATGATCCGCCCGCTCACGATCCCGAGGTCGTCCTCGACTTCGAGTACCGACCCGATCAGGGCCCGGGCAACGAGCTCAGGGGCACGATCGTAGAAGGCCGCCCCCAGGGGAGCGGCCTTCTGACGATCTGGTTCAGTCTGCTTCGGGGTCACCGACCTCAAGGGAGAGGTGAACTGGCCGGGAAAAGTCGGCAGCGACTACCGCTTGGCGGCCTTCGCTGCCTTCTTCGCCGGGGCCTTGGCGGCCTTTTTCGCCGCCGTAGGTGCTGCGGCCTTGGCCGGCGCCTTTGCCGCCCCTCGGGCCGCCTTGGCCGGCGCGCTCGCCGGTGCCTTGGCTGCCGTCTTGACCGCCTTCTTGGCTGGAGTCTTGGCCGCCTTGGCGGGCGCACGACCACCGCGAGCCGGCGCTGACGGGGTCGCTTCCGCAGCGTCCGTCAGGGTCGCGGCCGCTTCCTGCATCGTGTCCGTCCCGCTATCCCGCCCCGACTCCGTCGAGGTGGCGGCAGCCGGCGTAGCGCTCTCGCCCGTCCCGTTCGTCGCCGACGGGGCCGCCACGGGCGCAGCTGTCGCCGTCGCGGCAGGCGGGGTGACCGCGGCCGGGAGACTGCCACCCGGACGAGGCACCACACCGATCATCAGCAGGTCAGCCGACGGCGCACCCGCGCCCTTCCGCCCGCCCATGCCGCGCGGCGCGACACCGCGGTGCGACATGCCACGAGGCGGAGCCGGTGGGGCATTGAGAGCCGCCGCGGCCTTGAGGGCCTGATCCGCCGACTTGAGCTGCTCGACGATCTCCGGTGCATCGGCCGCGCGCGCGACTTCGAAGTCGTTGCCACGACGGCGCAGGTCGACCATGCCCGCATCGTGCGCATCCTGGAGGACCCGCTCGAAATTGCGCGCCGACAGCGACTCGCTGTCACGCTGCAACGTCTCGTACGCGCGCTGGCGCACCGCGCTCGCACTCGTCGTCTCCTCGCCCTGCACCAGCGACTCGACGGCACGACGCACGAGGTCGAACGCCTCGCTGCGCGTGAGCCGCTCGCCCGACGTGCCGATCGATTCGGCCACGCTGGTACCGAACGCCGGGGCAGCAGCCGCTGCCGACGGTGCGGCAGCCGCCCCGCCGGTCGCCGTCTCAGCGCGCGGCTCGCGATCACGATCGCGTCCGCCACGTCCACGTCCGCGGTCACGGTCGCGGCCACGCGGACGATCACCATCGCGTGACGGTGTGCTTCCTGCTGCGCCGGCCGGTGCGATCGCCGCGGCGGCCGCAGCGAAATCAGGATCGGGAATCGGCGCCGCCTTGAACTCCGGCTCGCGCGGTGCGTCGTCACCCGCGTCGTCGCTCGCCATCTCGGCGGCCGCATCGGCAGCTGAATCGGCAGCCGCATCGGCAGCCGCGTCGGCGGGTTCATCGCGCCCATCGTCACCACGGTCCCGATCACGTCCGCGACCGCGACGGCCGCGACGGCCGCGACGATCCTCGCGTTCGCGCTCGCGACGGGCATCGGCGGCACTCTCGGTCTCGGCGCCACCCGCGTCCGGCGCGGCGATGATCGCCATGCCGTCCGGCAGGTCGATCTCGAGCTGCCCGCTCTCGAGCTTCGTGACCTTGAGCAGTCCCTTCTGCGAGGCTTCCTGCACGAAGCGCGAGAACTTCGGGTGGCCGAGGTTCTTCTCGTCGAAGCTGTTGTCGATCTCCTGCATGACCTGCTTGAGGCGATCGGAGCGCATCACGTCGCCGTTGCGCTTCATGCGCGTGACCGACTCCTTCACGAGCTCCCACGGATCCCACCGGGTGCTCTCCTCCTCGGTGTTCTTGACGAGGCCGGCGAGCGCATTGTACGAGTAGTACTCGTCGCAGTTCATCACGAGCAGGTCGCTCGACGACTCGCGGATGCCGACGCCGATCACGTACTTGCCGTACTCCTTGAGCTTGATCACGAGGCTCGAGAAGTCGGAGTCGCCGGAGAGCAAAATGATCGTGCCGATCTCGGGGCGCGTGAACACGAGCTCCATCGCGTCGATCGCGAGGCGGATGTCCGTCGCGTTCTTCTTCGACGTGCCGTAGGCCGGCGCGAAGATGAGGTCGATCGACGACTCCGTGAGGGGCACGATGTACGACGGGTAGCGGCGCCAGTCGGCATAGGCGCGACGGACGGCGACCTTGCCCTTGATGATGTCGCTCGAGAGCAGCATGTGCAGCTCCGTCTGCAGATCGGAGCGGATGCCCATCGTGACGTTGTCGAAGTCGATGAGCAGCGCGGCGTTCGGTGCGTGCACCGAGGGGCTGCCGGCGGCGGCCGTACTGGGGCTCATGGCCTGCGGGCCGCTGTGGAACGGGGCGACGGCGCGGCGCGGGGCCGGCGACGGTCGAGTGTGACGTGAAGGCATGAAAAGAAGAATCCTACCCGGAATGCGAAACAGTGTGATCGAGCGCAATGGCGCGCGCGAGTTCTCGTCGCCGGATGACACCACTTCCCGTCATGGGGAAGCTGTCGAAGAAGCGCACGAGATCAGGGGTCTTGTAGGCGGCCATCGTCTCCATCGCGAATCGCTTGATTTCGCCTCCGGTGATGACAGCGCCCTCGACGGGCACGATGCACGCGCAGACCTGTTCCCCCAGCACATCATGGGGCAACCCGATCACGCAGACATCGTCGACGGCCGGATGCGCACGCAGACGATCCTCGAGCTCGCGCGGAAAGAGCTGATAGCCCCCGCGCGAGATCGTCTCCTGCCGCCGCCCGACGATCTTCACATAACCATCCTCATCGATGATCCCGAGATCACCGGTGAGGAAGAAACCTTCCGGCGTATGCACCTTGGCAGTCTCCGCCGGCATGCGGAGATATCCCCGCATCAAACCAGGCCCGCGCACGGCGATTTCACCCACCGCTTCCGGGCCATGCAACTGCCCCGTCCTGATGTCGACGGCCATCACCTCGACGCCCGGGAGGGCGCATCCCACGCTGCCGACACGGCGATCCTCGCTGTCGTCGGCGCGCGTGATGGTGACGATCGGCCCGGTCTCCGTGAGCCCGTACGCCACGTGCACGTCGCACCAGCGACGAACGCGCCGTACCAGGTCCTCGGCCACCGAACTGCCGGCGATCACCCCGGTGCGCAGGGAGCGCAGCCGGGAGGGGTCGAACCCTTCCTCTCGCATGAGGAGGTGAAACAACGTGGGAACGCCGTGCAGCACCGTGACCGCCCGATCGGTGATCAGCGTCAGCGCACCGGACGGATCGGACACGGGCTGAATCACCAGTGTCGCACCCGCCGCCATCGTCCCCACCATGACACCGAAGCCGAAGAGCGCGAACATCGGCATCGCCACGAGCACCCGGTCCGTCGGCCGTACGCCGAGGACCGTGGCACTCTGCACTGCATTCTCCACCACCGCCGCATGCGACAGGCGCACCCCTTTGGGCTTGCCCATCGTGCCCGACGTGTAGAAGACCGCGAGATCCGCCCCGTCATCGAAGGTCGCGGGCCGCGGATACTCCCGACCTGATCCGCTCGACACGAGATCCTCGAACTGAAAGATCCGGTCGTCGTACCACAGGTCTTCGTCGCCAACCGTGACGACGTACTGCAGGTCCGGCAGCTCGCCGAGGAGATCCTCGAACCGCTGCAGGTAATCGACGCCACCGTAGTTCTCGATGGTGACGACCGCACTGGCTTCGGCATGGCGCAGCTGGTAGCGCAACTCGTGCGCACTCAGTTGCGGACTCACCGGCACGACCACCGCACCCAGCTTCGCGCATGCGAGCAGGGTGACGATCCACTCCACGGTGTTGGGCAGGTTGACCGCGACGCGATCACCGGCACCGAGACCGAGTTCGGAGAATGCCGCGGCGAGGGACGACGCCTGCGCGTCGACCTGCCCGAAGCTCCATGTCCGATCGCCCGTCATCACGAGCGGGCGCTCCGGGACTTCCCGGGCGAGCCCCTCGATGAGGGGGGCAAGGGACCACGACGTTGCCATTCCACTCCAGGATCAGCGCGTGCGACACCGTGCGACACCTATGGTGCAGCCACGTAAATTATCTAGCATGAAGGAGATGCGGAAGCCGACCCCGCCATTGTCGGTGGCGCCCCCTGAAGGGAAACCCGCCGGTTCCGACCCGCGTACGGAGGGGGCGCGCCCCGGAGACCAGGTGGGCTCCAGGCCGCGCCGACAGTCTCGCGCTCCATTCCGGACGCGTCTCTTCGCGATCCTGCTCCTCTTCGCGCTGATTCCCACCATCGCGGTCACCCTCGTCTGGGCCGGCACGGCCAGCCGGGCGCTGTCGATGATGTCGGCCGGCTCGGCGTGGGAGCGCATCGCGGCGAGTGGAGAGCGTGCAATCGCCGCGGCACGGACGGCGCCACTCTCCCCGGAAGGGGTGCGGGCGCTGGACGCGCACGAGGCGGAGCTCCGGCAGTCGGTGGAACTGGCGACGCGTTTCAACTACGTCGCCAGCCGGACGATGCGACTCATCCTGGTCGGCGCACTGTTCGTGGTGGTGCTGGTGGCACTCGGTGCCTCGCGAGTCGCGGGACACCTCAGCCGGCAACTCAGCCGGCCGCTCGACGAACTGGTGGGATGGACCGGATTGATTCGTACGGGACGACCCATTCCGGAGCAGACCGGCCGGCGGGGCGCGCCGGAGTTCGAGACCCTTCGCAGTGGGATGCGCAACATGGCGGCAGAGCTCGAAGTCGGACGGCGGCGCGCCCTGGAAGCAGAACGTGCCGAGGCCTTTCGAGAATCCGCACGCCGCTTCGCGCACGAGCTCAAGAACCCGCTCACGCCGATCCGTTTCGCCGTCGAACGACTGCGCCGCACGATTCCCGACGAGCTGCGCGAAACTGTCGACGTGCTGGCCGAAGAGTCGGCGCGCCTCGAGACGATGGCGCGGAGCTTCGCACAGTTCGGCCGCCTCCCCGATGGCACGGCCGCCGAGATCGACGTGGTGGAGCTGGTCACGCGCACGGCGCGGTCGACGGTGCCGGAGCGTCTCGCCCTCACGATCGACGCTGCGCCGGAGCTTCCGCTGGTGCTCGGCTATCACGAGCCACTGGTGCGCGCAGTCGCGAACGTGCTGCTCAACGCAGTGGACGCATGTGGCCCGACAGGCCGGATCGTGGTGCAGGTACGCCCCGACTCCGTGAACGGACAACCGGGCGTCTGCATCGTCGTGCGCGACAGCGGATGCGGCGTGACGCCCGACGTGCTGGCGCGAATGTTCGACCCGTATGTCACCACGAAGCCCGGCGGCACGGGGCTCGGATTGGCGATCGCGCAGCAGACCGTCGCGGCGCACCGCGGCGTCATCGAGGCAACGAGCAGCGTGGGAGCCGGCACCGAGATGCGGCTGCGTATCCCCATTACCGGAGTACAGGAAGAGCAATGAGCCGACTACAGGGCAAGCAGGACGGACAAGGGGTCGACGTGAACAAGATCATCGACGAGGCCGTCGCCGATGCACAGGCCGCGGCGAACGCGGCGGGGAGAGCCACCACGGTCAACATCTCGCAGGACGGCACGCGCCAGGTGATCGACATCGGCGGACGAAAGCTCATCGTCAACACGGATGCGAACGGCCGGGCCGACGTGCACTGGGATGGCGAGCCCGCACTCGTCAGCTCGGCCGAACCGCCGCCGTTCAATCCGAACGAGGTGCCCGATGGTGTCGTCGATATCGTGCAGTCCCTCGGTGCGACCCTCGTGCTCTGCGTCGTCGGCTTCCCGATCGCGCGCGCGTTCGGCCGCTGGGTGGATCGTCGCGGCAACGCGCCCAAGGTGCCGACCGAGGTTCTCACGCGACTGAACAGCATCGAGCAGGCCGTGGAGTCGGTCGCCATCGAAGTGGAGCGCATCAGCGAAGGACAGCGCTTCACGACGAAGCTGCTCAACGATCGCGCCACGCGTGAACTCGCCGATGCGGTTCCCGCGCGCGAGCACGTGCGTGGTTAGTTCGGTCAGCCCGTTGTTTGCGCTCGCACCCCTTCAATAGAAGATGCCGAGCGTCCTGATCGTCGACGACGAGCCGAATATCCGCCGCATGGTCGGCGCCCTGCTTGCGGCGGAGGGCTACGACGTGCGTGATGCGGCGGATGGTGCGACCGGCCTCGCGTTGGCAGAAGTGGTGGAGCCGGACGTTGCACTGATCGACCTGATGATGCCGGGCGACCTCGACGGACTCGCGCTGCTCGCCCGGCTGCGCGAGCGGCGCCCCGACCTGCCCGTCGTGATGATGAGTGGGCGTGCAGGCCTCACCGACGCCGTGCGCGCCACGAAGCTCGGCGCATTCACGTTTCTCGAGAAGCCGCTCACCCCCGAGGGCGTGGTGCTCGCGCTGGCGTCGGCGTTCGAGCTGCGACAGGCGCGCCGCGCAGCGCAGGCGTTGCGCGAAGACCTGGGCATCAGCGGGGAGATGATCGGCGAGTCGCCGGTCATGCGCGACGTGCGCGCGCTGGTCGCGCGCGTCGGCCCGACGGATGCACGCGTGCTGATCACCGGTGAGTCCGGCACGGGCAAGGAGCTCGTGGCCGCGGGGCTGCATCTGGCGAGTCCGCGGCGTGACCGGCCCTTCGTGCGGGTCAACTGCGCCGCGATTCCGCGCGACCTGGTGGAGAGCGAGATGTTCGGGCACGAGCGCGGTGCGTTCACCGGCGCCACCGAACGACGCATCGGTCGCTTCGAGCTCGCGCACACGGGCACGCTCTTCCTCGACGAGGTGGGCGACCTCGGCGCGGAGGCGCAGGCGAAGCTGCTGCGCGCCATCGAAGCGCATGAGATCGAGCGTGTGGGTGGCGGGAAACCCATCCGGATCGACGTGCGCATCCTGGCCGCGACGAACAAGGATCTCACCCGCGCGGTCGCCGACGGATCATTCCGCGAGGACCTGTTCTTCCGCCTGAACGTCATTCCGATCGCGCTGCCGCCGCTCCGCGACCGCCCCGGCGACCTGCCGGCGCTCGTGCGGCACTTCGCGAGCCGTCACCGGTCGCGCACCGGCCGGCCGCTCGTGAGCTGGCGCGACGATGCGATCGGCGCACTTTCGGCGTATCGCTGGCCCGGCAACGTGCGCGAGCTGGCGAATGTGGTGGAGCGCCTGGCGATCCTGCATGCGGGTGGCGAGCTCACGGCGCGCGAGGTGCGCGAGGTGCTTCCCTCGCTGGCCCGCGATCACATTGCGCACGCCGACCACATCGGTGGCAACAGTGTGGGCAATGGTGAACGCGCGGCGGGCGGCGATCCCGCCGATCAGGAATTGATGGTGCCGCTGAGCGACGCACTCGACGGCTACGAACGCCGGCTCATCTCGGCGGCGCTGGCGCAGAGTGACGGCAATGTCGCCGAAGCCGCGCGACGCCTGCAGACCGATCGGCCGAACCTCTATCGGCGGATGCGGCGGCTCGGACTTGCCTCGCAGGGCGAGTGATACGATTCGACACGCCTGCCCACGTCCTGGTGGACACGGGGTTTGGAAACGAGCGCCTCGTGCGCACATGTCTGCGGAGTTTTCTGCTGCCGGAGCCGGGACGAACGAGGCCCGCCGGGCCACGCAACTTCCGTAGTGGCGAAGGTTTGACGAATCGGCGTCGGTGCATGGCGAGCGGCTCGTCCCGCAACGCATGATTGAAGACGGTCGGCGGTATGGGTCCTGCCTTCCCGCAGACCGAACCTATGCTGGAGTGTGTAGATGACGTTCAGGTGGACATCCCGCGCTGCCCGGCAGCGATTCCAGGAGTGCGTGCCGCGGCCGATGTCGCGGCTCACACCGCTGCTCGCTCCGATGCTGGTGGCGCTCGTTGCAGTGGGCGCAGACGGCGCCGTCTCGGAACTCCGCGCGCAGGACCGACCGCGCGTCGAGTCCCGGAGCATCGGCGGTGTGCCGCGCGAGACGGCGCGCGAGATCATCGCGTTCTGGAACCGCCCCGGTACCCGGCGCGTGCAGGGCGACTTCGTGCTGCCGGCAGGTGAAACCGTCACCGGCGACGTCGCCGTGCTCGGCGGCCAGTCGCAGATCGCCGGCACGGTCGTCGGCCGGGTCGTGGTGATCAACGGCGACCTCCGGCTGGCCTCCACGGCCCGCATCGAGGGCGACGTGACGGTCGTGGGCGGTGAACTCGAGTACAACGCGGATCGCCCGCCGGTCAGCGGCGAGGTGCGCGCGTGGAGCGCACGGGTGCGCTACCACGAGGAGGGCGACACGCTCGTGCTCGACGATCGCGATCTCTTCGCGCGATTCCGTCCGTACGACGAGGACGCCGATGGCTCGCGCAGCGACCTGCTCGTCACCACCGCGCACACGTACAACCGCGTCGAGGGTCTGCCGCTGTTCGTCGGGCCACGCTTCAGCGTGCGCACCGGCGACACGCGATTCACCACCGAAGTGTTCGGCATCTTCCGCACCGGTGACCGTCTCGTGTGGAAGCGTGAGAACCTTGGCCATGCCGTTCGCGCCGAGCTGCGGCAGGGGCGGCGCGGCGGATGGGTCGTGGGCGGCCGCCTCTTCGACGAAGTCGATGCCGTGGAGCAGTGGCAGCTGACCAAGGGCGAAGTTGGTCTCGCGAGCTTCGTGTTCACCCGCGACTACCGGGACTACTGGCAACGGCACGGCGCATCGGGATATGTCGGGCTGTTCGCGCGACGCGGCACGGAGATCCGTGCGGGCTTCAGCAACGAACGCTGGTCGTCTCGCGCCGCGCGCGACGTGCCCTCGTTGATCGACAACAACGTGCCGTGGCGTCTCAATCCGGCCATGGACGAAGGCGTGATGAAACTGTTCACGCTCACCGGGAGCGTGGATACGCGGAACGATCGCGAGAATCCGCGCACGGGCTGGCTGCTGCACGGCGAGTTGGAGCATGGCAGCGGTACACTCGAGCGCGTTGCCCCGACCACCGCCGGCGTGCGCGCACAGGGGCTGGGCGACGTGCAGTACAGCCGCGCGTTCCTCGACCTGCGTCGCTACAATCGCCTCGGGCCCAACGCGCAACTCAACCTGCGCGCAGTGGCGGGCGGATGGCTGAGCGGTGATCCGCTTCCGCTCCAGCGCCGCTTCTCCGTGACGGGCGTCGATGCCCTGCCTGGGTTCGATTTCCGTCGGGTCACCGACGAGGCGGATGTCGGCACGTGTGCCACTGGGGGCGAGGCCGGCTACATCGCGCTCGGTCGCCCAGCGCAGTGCGAACGCATGGTGCTGCTGCAGGCCGAGTGGAAGGGTGGCTTTCGGATCAACCTGTTCGGTCGCGAGGACGACATCGGCGACCGGCGCTACACCACGGGCCGCGCGAGTGCGGATGGCACCTGGGTGATCTTCGCGAACAGTGGCCGCGGATGGCTGCTCGGCGATCGTGGTGACCTGCTCGAGGGTGATGTTCGCGTCGGCACCGGGCGTGTGCCCGATGTCGGCACGTGGCGCACCGACATCGGTGGTGGCCTGGATTTCGGACGCTTCGGTGTGTACGTCGCGCAGTCGGTGTCGGAAAGCGGGTTGAGCCCGAACGTGTTCGTGCGGCTCAACCGCCGGTTCTGAGCATCGGCTCTCTGCGATCGCTCGTGAACTCCCGCGTCTCGCCGTTCTCACGCATGCTGCGGCACGCGATGCTGCGGCATGCGATGCTGCGGCAGGCGATACCGTGGCACGCGATGCTGCTCGTCGTGGCGTGCATGGTGGCGCCAGTGCTGCCGGTGGCTCCTGCGCTCGTCGCGCAGGGGCCGCCGCAGGTCGACATCCGTGTCGTCACGACGGGCGGAACGCCGTCGGCCACCGTCGCGGTGCGCCGTGTGCTCGACGTGAAGCCCTTCGATGAATTGTTGCGAAACGGATTTCCGGCGCGACTGCACGTGCGCGCCGAGACGTGGACGATCGGTCGCTGGTTCGACGAGATCGTCGGACGCGAGGAGTGGGACGTAATCATCCGCTACGACCTGATCGACAAGACGTACGAGGTGGCGCGTGTCACCCGCGATGCGATCGTTCCGCTGGGCACGTATGCGCGATTCGCCGATGCGCGTGCCGCGAGCGAGTTGCCCTACACGCCGGCCATCTCGACCAACGCGCGGGGGAAGCGCGGTTACCTGAGCGTGCAGGTCGACGTACAGACTGTCGAAATGAGTGACCTCGACGAGGTGCAGCGCTGGCTGCGCGGTGAAGCGCGGCCGGTCGTGCAATTGCGGCGCAGCCCTGGCACCGCGCTCACACGCGGCCTTCGCACGCTCGTGTCTCGGTTGCTGGGCGGCGAGGTACGGCATCTCGAGGCACGCAGCCCGACGGTGCAGTTCTGAGCGGAGCAGCCCAACGCTCGTCTGCGCAGTCGCTCAGCTTTTCAGCGTCTCAGAGCGTGATCGCGTGCCCGTTGGCCACACCACGTGTCGCGCGCCGCACCGTGGCGCGCTCGAGTTCCTCGAGCTGGCGCAGCGTCGCTTCGCCGTAGAACACGCGGATGTACTTCGCCTGGATCGGCGTGAGCCGACGCACGGCCCAGCTCAGGTGCACGAAGTGCGGCTCCACCGGCACGTGCAGCGGGTGCATGCCGATTTCGTCGGGCAGGCGGTTGGCCTTGCGCGTGTTGCAGCCGCTGCACGCCGTCACGACGTTGGTCCAGTCGTTCTGGCCACCGCGTGAGATCGGGATGAGATGATCGCGCGTGAGCGACTCGCGCGGCTTGAGTTCCACCGCCGTGCGCCCGCAGTACTGGCACTGGTAGTCGTCGCGGGCGAACAGGAACGTGTTGGTCACCTGACGGCGGAAGCGCCGGGGGACGTGGACGAACCGGGTCAGGCGGATGACCGCCGGTCTGGGGAAGGCGGCGCGTTCCGATCGAACAGGACGCTCGCGCTCCGCCTCGACGATCTCGGCCTTGCCATCAATGACAAGGCGGAGTGCCCGCCGCAGCGGCACCATCGTCAACGGTTCGTACGATGCATTCAGTGCGAGACATCCGGCGATCACGCCATCTCCTCCCTGCTGAATCACGCGGAACTACGGTGAGCGTTCGGTATACTCTACCCCGCGACTCGTCCGGAGTCGCGTCCTTGCGAATAATACCCGAAGTGTACATGCCGGGTTGACCGGGGCGCCAGACGCGCAGCGGCCGATGCAGGGCTACTGACGCGCCACGGTGCCACGACGATCACGCATCCAGCGCTGCAGCTGCGCCCCTTTCGCAGCCACCCGGGCATCCAATCCATCGTCGGTAGCGAGAACGACACCATCCTGCACCAGTGCTCGCCCGGCGACCAACACAAGGTCGGCACGAACCGTTCCGGCCAGCACGTGCACCAGCGTAACCGCGGGATCATGCACGGCCGTCACCTCTGGGCTCCCGAGCGGGAACGCCGCCAGGTCGGCGTCCTTCCCGGCTTCGAGTGAGCCGATGCGGTCGGCCATTCCGAGCGCCCGCGCACCACCGATGGTCGCGAGTTCGAGCGCCTGCATGGCGCTCAGCGCATCCGGCGTCCGTGCCTGCAGCGCTGCGAACAGCGTGGCCTGACGCGCCTCCCCGAGCAGGTCCATGCGATCGTTGCTGGCGACCGAATCGGTCCCGAGTCCGACGGCAATACCCGCATCGAGCATCGGCTGCACCCGCGCGATGCCCTGCCCCAGCTTCGCATTCGAGATCGGGCAGTGCACCACGGTCGCGCCGTGCTTTGCAACCAGCGTGAGGTCGGCGTCATCCGCATGGATGGCGTGAATCAGCAGCGGACGCACGGCGAGCAATCCCGTAGCATGCAGCAGCGCGACCGGCGACCGAACCCCGCCAGGCACCGCGATACCCCGTGCGCGCAGCCCATCGGCAAACGGCCCCTCACCATCGCGCACGAACCGCGTTTCGGCTTCGCTCTCCGCAATGTGCACGGCGACCGGATAGCCCTCCTCGTGCGCGAGCTTCGTGACAGCCGAGAACAGTGGCGCGGACACGGTATACGGCGCGTGCGGCGAGATTCCGGTGCGGACGAGCGCCGTATCCTGCTCGCGGTACGCGGCCGCGCGCTCGCGCAGTCGTGCGATGGCGTCCGCGCACCCGGCGGGATCCGGCCCGAACGTTTCGACGTACCCGATACCGCGCGTGCCGGCCTCGCGCATGGCCTGCAGCGGCGCACCGGAGTCGCTGGTGTCCCCGCAAGTGGTGATGCCGTTGCGGAGCGCCTCGCGCAATCCCGCACGCGCCGCATCCAGCAACGCACTCGCGTCGAACAGCTCGCGCCGCGCAGCGGTGAGTGTCGTGAGCCAGTCGCGGAACGCGAGTCCCTCGAGCATGCCGCGCAGGGCGGTGAGCTCGAGGTGCGAGTGCGCGTTCACCAGGCCGGGCATCAGCACACTGTTGCCGAGCGCCACCTGGAGTGCCCCGTCGAGCCTCGCCACAGGACGCGTATCATCGTCGGCCGCGCCGGTCCACACGATCCGGGATCCCTCGACCAGCACCACCCCATCTTCGATCACGGACGGCAGCGCCGGGCACATCGGGAGTACCCAGCGTGCCGAATACGCGATCACGCGGGCGGGATCTTGAACGGATTCGAGGTGTCGCGCACCGCGCGCGGTACCGGCTTGCCGCTGTCGGGGATGGCGAACGGACTCGTGAGCGAGTCGGTGCAGTAGAGCGTCGGTTCCGTGCCGGCGATGAAGAACTCGGTGACGATCGCGTCGAGGCACGCCATGTTCGGCAGCAGCCCCGTACGCGAATCCACCTCGCGTGTGATCACCCCGTCGGGACGCGGCCAGTCCGGCGGCTGCGGCTTGCGACGATATACCTCGGTCATGAACGACGACCATACCGGTGACGCGAGCTCTCCGCCCTGCGCGTTGCCCTTGATCTTCGTCGGGCGATCGAAGCCCATCCACACACCGGCGACGAGATCGGCGGTGTACCCGATGAACCACACGTCCGCGCCGTCGTTCGTCGTGCCGGTCTTGCCACCCGCCGGCACCTTGAATCCCGAGCCCCAGACCCGGGCCGCCGTACCGCGCACCACGACGTCCTTCATCATGTTGACCATGAGCCAGCTCTCCTCCGGCGACAGCACGGCCTCGCGCACATTGTCCGGCTGCCACACCAGCGCACCCTGCGCGTTCTCGACGCGGGTGATCGCGTGCGGTGTGGTGCGGAGACCGAGGTTGGCGAACACGGAGTACGCGCCGATCATCTGGATCGGATAGACGTCGGCCGAGCCGATGAAGATCGATGGGTAGGGCGGAATGGGCGTCGTGATGCCGAAGCGGCGCGCCATCGTGGTCACGGGGCCGGTGCCGACCTGAATGCCGGTGCGGATCGCCGCGAGATTGCGCGACTGGTACAGCGCTTTCCGCATGGGCATCTGGCCCATGAACTTCATGTCGTAGTTCTGCGGCGTCCACTGCTCACCGCTCAGCTGGTCCATGGAGATCGGCGAATCGTCGACGATGCTGGCCGGGCTCATGCCCTCGTGCACGGCGGCAGCGTACACCACGGGCTTGAACGTCGATCCGGGCTGCCGCAGCGCCTGCACGGCGCGGTTGAACTTCGAGTCGCTGAAATCGCGTCCGCCGACCATGGCGCGCACGGCACCCGTACGCGGGTCGACCGCAACGAATGCGCCCTGCAGGTACGGGGAGTTCGCACCACCGGATTCGCCGCCATCGGCAGTGCGCGCGGCGTACGCTTCGAAGGTGAGATGCTTGTAGGCGCCGTGCCGGCCTGCCTCGATCGCCTTCAGCTGGTTCTCCAGCGCGCGTTCGGCGGCGCCCTGCATGTCGATGTCGATGCTCGTGTAGACCTTCAGTCCTTCATCGTACAGGCGCTTGCCGAAATGCTCCTCGAGCTGCTGGCGCACCCACTCGATGAAGTACGGCGCGACATCTCCCGACTCCGTGCGCTGGGCGAGCTGCAGCGGGTACGACTTGGCGAGCGACGCATCGGCATCGTTGATGGCGCCCTGGCGACGCATCAGCTCGAGCACGGTGTTGCGACGCTGGATCGCACGATCGGCGAACCGGCGCGGGTTGTACCGCTCCGGCCCCTTGGGCAGGCCGGCGAGTACCGCCGCCTCCGACACCGTGAGGTCCTTGACCGTCTTGCCGAAGTAGCGCTGCGACGCGGTCTCGATGCCGTAGGCCCCGTTCCCGAGATAGATCTGGTTGAGATAGAGCTCGAGGATCTTGTCCTTGGAATACCGGCTCTCGATGGCCCGCGCGACCTTCGCTTCCTTGAGCTTCCGGAAGAGGGTCTTCTCACGCGAGATGCGGTCCGGAAAGACGTTGCGCGCGAGCTGCATCGTGATCGTCGAGAACCCCTGTGCGTAGCGGCCTGCGCGGATGTTGCGTGCGAGCGCGCCGAAGATGCGCGGGTAATCGATGCCGTTGTGCGAGTAGAAGCGCCGGTCCTCCGTCATCACGAACGCATCGCGCACGTGCTTCGGGATGCCGTCGATCCGCACGAGTGTGCGGCGCTCGAGGCCGAGCTCCGTGATGAAGCGACCGTCAGCCGCGTAGACCTTGGAGGTCTGCTTCGGTACGTACTGCTCGAGCGAGGCGATCGACGGGCAGCGGCCCTGCCGGCACACCACCGTCCATGCACCGATGAAGGCGCCGAGCCCCAGCGCACCGCCAAAGGCGCCGATCAAGAGCGTCCAGGCGATCCAGGGGCGGCGCGTATGCGTCCGGTAGAACCAGGCGCGCATCGAGGCGAGGCGGCGCGAACGGACACGCGCGCGGGAGGGCGGCGTAGGCGCGGAGGAGCCGGCCACGTCAGCGGTGCGCGGAAAGAGCAGCCATGATCATGGCTGTACGCTACCGAAACGGCCCGGGCAGCGCCACGAGCGGCAGCCGGGATATGTTTGGTGATGACCGTGCAACCTGCCCCCTTGTATGAGCTCGCGTGGCGCGAGCTGCTCTCCCAGCATACCGACGGACTCGCCGACGCGTTCCGTGCCGGCCAGGTGACCGGCTACTGCGGCTTCGACCCCACCGCGTCGAGCCTGCACGTCGGGAACCTGGTTCCCGTCATGGGGCTGATGCACCTGCAGCGCGCAGGGCATCGCCCGATCGCACTCGTTGGCGGTGGCACGGGCATGATCGGCGACCCGAGCGGCAAGAGCAGCGAGCGCGTGCTGCAGGACCAGGATGCGATTGCGGCGAACGCGGAGGCCATCCGCGCGCAGCTCGAGCGGTTCCTCGATTTCGAAGGGCCGAATGCTGCGCGGCTGGTGAACAACGCCGACTGGCTGGGCTCCCTGTCGCTACTCGAGTTCCTGCGTGATACCGGCAAGCACTTCTCGATCAACTACATGCTCGCCAAGGATTCGGTGAAGTCGCGGCTGGACGCCGGGATCTCGTTCACCGAGTTCTCGTACATGCTGCTGCAGGCGCACGACTACCTGGAGCTGCACAAGCGGCTGGGTGTCACGCTCCAGCTGGGCGGCAGCGACCAGTGGGGCAACATCACGGCGGGGTTGTCGCTCATTCGCAGCACGACCGGCCACGAGGCACACGGCCTGACGCTGCCGCTGATCACCAACGCGAACGGCACGAAGTTCGGCAAGAGTGAGGCGGGCGCGGTGTGGCTCGATCCCTCGCGCACATCGCCGTACCAGTTCTACCAGTTCTGGATCGGCGCCGACGACCGGGATGTGTCGCGGCTGGTTCGCTACTTCACGCTGCTGCCACTCGAGGAAATCGAAGCACTCGATGCCGCGACCCGCTCGGCCCCCGAGGGCCGCGCTGCGCAGCGCGCGCTCGCCCACGACGTCACGGCACGCGTGCACGGCGAGGAGGCGGCGCGCGGCGCACGCGAAGTCTCGGCGCTGCTGTTCGAGAAGGGAGACCCTGCAGCCCTCTCCGACGCGGCGCTGGCCGCGCTGCGCGACGAGATTCCGTTTGCGCTGTACGCACCGGGTGCGGATTCCGGCGCGTCTGCCGATGGCATCGACATCTACGAGTGCCTCACCGCGCTGGGCATTGCCGCATCGCGCGGCGCGGCGAAACGGTTGCTGGAGCAGGGTGGTGTGAGCGTGAACGGTGCAAAGCTCACCGCGGCCGATCGGGTCGTGCCCGAGGATCGCCTGCTGCGCGGACGGCACCTGCTGATCAAGAAGGGACAGCGCGACTTCGGCCTCGTGCAGGTACCCGCGTAGCTGCGCGGGTACCGCTCCCTCAGCCCGCGTGCGTCACCTGGTCTTCGTGCACGGGGACCACGCGCATCGAGAGTGAGCGCGCGAACGTCACGAAGCCCACGGCGCTCGCGAGGGCGCGCGATGCCATGTCGCCAAAGGCGAGACGGCAGAATGGCAGCAAGCCCTGGCCCAGCACCCGTCGCACGAGTTCATGCAGCACCAGCTTGCCGAACCCGCGCTTGCGGTAGTTCGGCGCGACGATCACACGTAGTCGGGCCATGCGTCCGACCGGCTGTTCGACCGTGGCGAGTGCGACGAGCACCCCGCCCGCGAGTGCACCGACGCTCTGGCGCACCGGCAGGTCGCCGCCGCCCTGCGTCCACTCCTGCGGGCTGACTTCCATGCGCAGCATGTCGAGCACCGTGCGCTGCGGATTGATGACGAGTGACGCGGGCATTCGCGCGATCTGCGTCACGAATGTTCCGTCGTCCGCCATCACGAGTGCGGCGGGATCATTGTCGATCTCGAGCCGCAGGCCATTCACGTAGACGACCGCGCCCGGACTATCCTCGCTGACCGTGAGGTCGACGAGTTCCTGAATGGCACGGTCGTCGAGCTCCAGTTGACACGCGTCTCCATGTGGCGCCGAGACGACCGCGGTCTCGCCACGCAGGAAGGTGCGGACGAACGTGTCCTCGCTGTTGCGACGCGTGAACGACATCACGCGGGCAGTTTCCAGAAAACCGACAGGGCAGCCCAGAGGCGCCGCGATCGACCGAAGGGCGTCGGCGACACTGCGCGGTGCGAGTGCCTTGTGCTGGGATGGGACGAACTGCTCGTTCATGGCGCCGTGGGCATTCCGTAAGTCGCTGCGATACCGCGATCTACAGGAAAAATGTATCGGCGCCCACGATTCGTGTAGTGCAGCCGGTCTGGACTGTTGAGCCCTATTTGATCCGGCTCTAGGCGTCGAGGAGCCGCACCACAGTGTCGATCTCGTCCATGGTGTTGTAGCAGTGCGGCGAGAGCCGGATCGCGCCCTCCCGGACGACGTGGGCCACGGAGGCTTTCCGTAGCCGGGCGGCCGTCCCGTCGAGGTCGGCCGGAGTGAAGGCGATGACGCCGGCGCGGCGGGCAGGATCCGCCGGCGTGACGACGCGGGTCTGCGGTCGCGACGACGCCCACTCCAGCAGGCGGTCGCCGAGCGCTTGCAGATGCGCGGACACGTTGACGACGCCGAGCTCGAGCAGCATGCCGGTCGACGCGTTGGCCACGGCAAAGTCGTGATATGCGAGCGTCACCACCTCGAACCGCCGGGCGTCGTCGAAGTAGTCGAACTCATAGTCGGTCAGCCGGGCATAGTCCGTCGACGCCTTCATGCAGGCCCATCCCACGTCCAGCGGCTCGAGACTCTGGATGAGTTCCTGCCGCACATAGACGAATCCGGTACCCCACGGGCTCAGCTGCCACTTCTGCGCGCCACTCGCGAAGATGTCGACGGGCAACGCATGCAGGTCGATCTCGCGCACGCCGCAGCCCTGGATGCCATCGACGATGAAGAACACCCCGTTGGCCCGGCACGCCGCGCCGATGCGCGCGAGATCCGCGACATAGCCTGTCGCGAACTGCACCCACGAGATCACCACGGCGACGACGTCGGGCCGCGCGATCGCGGCGACGAGCGTGTCCTCGTCCGGGAGGCCATTCACGCGAGGCACGAGTTCGAGTGAGATTCCCCGCGAGCCGAGGGCCTGAAATGGATACACGCAGCTCGGGAACTCGCCGTCGAACGTGAGGATGACCCCGGGCCGCAGGGGCAGCGCGCGCGCCGCGAGGTTGAGGCCATATGTCGTGTTGGGCATCAACGCGATCTCGCTGGCGTCGGCCCCGACGAGCCGTGCGAACTGCGCGCGTGCAGTCGCCGCCGCGTCCATCATCAGCGAGAGCGGAATGCGATGGGGCGCCGCGCGAAGTGCAGACCAGTGATTCGCCACGTCGACGGCGCGCTGCGGGACGGGACCGGTCGACGCCGCGTTCAGATAGATCGCCGGATCGGAGGCCATCCACGGATACTCGGCGGCGCGGAGAGAGGCGGGGTTGAGTGGGGGCATGCGGGTGTGGGGTGGGTGCTTGTTGCTGAGTGCTCGTTGCTGCGCTTCGCGGAAGAGTGAGAGAGGGCGTTGGTACGCTTGGCGGGATCAGCGTGGATCGGCTGTCAGCGGCAGCTGCCCGCACCCGCGCCAGCGGTGAACTGAAAGCGGACAGCGATAGCGATCAGCCGTAGCGAAAGCTGCCAGAAGACGCGTCGCGTCGGCCTTCGCCATTTCGATCCGACTGTTCCTCCCTCCGGCGTAGCTGAGAGCTCCAGCTGTCAGCGATCGCTGGCTGCGGTGTGTACCGCCCCTGACCGCTGGCGCGGACAGCTGCCGCTGACAGCCGATCCACGTTGGTCTCGCCAAGCAAAGCGAAAAAAGCCACGAGTCGCGAGCCCAGCGCGGCGATCGGATACCGGCAAACACACCCGACTCGCACCATTCACGCTCGTCCGCGGGGGTCCAGTGCATCCCTCAGCGCATCCCCCAACAGGTTGAACCCCAGCACCGCAAAGCCAATCGCGAGCCCCGGCGACAACGATGTCCACGGCGCGCCGCGCAGCTGGGACAGATCCCGGCCGTCTGCGATCATCGCGCCCCAGCTTGGGGTCGGCGGCTGCACTCCGAGCCCCAGAAACGACAGCGCGGCCTCCGCCATGATGGCACCGGCGATGCCGAGTGTGCCGGCGATCACGACGGGCGCGATCACGTTCGGCAGCACGTGGCGTGCGAGGATGCGGGTGTCACGCGCGCCGATCGCGCGCATCGCCTGCACGAACTCGAGCTCCCGCACGACCAGCGTCTGCCCGCGCACGAGGCGCGCCATGCCGGCCCAGCCCACGACACCGATCACGATGCACACCACCGTGAGCGACGGCTCGAACGCCGCCGCCATCGCGATGAGCAGCAGCAGTGAGGGGAAGGCGAGCGTCACGTCGGCGAGCCGCATGATCACTTCGTCCGTCCACTTGCCGCGATAGCCCGCGAGCAGGCCGAGCACCACACCGATCGAGAGCGACACGCCTTGCGAGGCCAGACCGACCAGCAGCGACACGCGGGCTCCGTGCACGAGACGCGACCACACGTCGCGCCCTTGCGCATCCGTCCCCAGCCAGTGGGTGGACGATGGCGGCAGGAGCGTGTTCGCCAGGTCGATACGGGTCGGATCGAAGCGGTCGATCACCGGCGCGAGCAACGCGGCCAGCACGAGCACGGCAATGACACTCAGCCCGAACCACGCTCGGCGATCGGAACCGATCCGGCGCCATGAGGTGGCTTCCGGCACGATGCCGGCGCTCGTGGCAACGGCCGAAACGGTCGCGACATCTGACATTCCGCCTGGCGTCCCGCCTGGTGCGGCGCCCTCCGGCGTGCCGGTCGTCATTCCCGTCGTCATGCTGCCGCGCGCCTCGACTGGCCACGTCCGGCCACGCGTGACAACGTGTCCTCCATCCGTCGCAGCATCGCGTCCCATCCGTGCAGGCGTTCCGCGCGCGCCGCCGCGGCCGCGCCGACGGCATGATGCTCCTCGGTGTCGGCCAGCAGCTGTGCAAGCGCGGCGACGCTGCCGGAGAGATCCGTATCGTCGGATACGACACCGGTGATGCGCGGCGCCACGAGCGCTTCCGTATCGAAGCCGCGCGGCACGATCACGGGAATGCGCCGCATCATGGCCGACAGGACACTTACCGCACCCGTGTCACCAGAAGCCGTCACCCACACTCCCGCTGCCTCGAACGGGCCCGGGTCGATCAGCGCATCCAGCGGCTGAATGGACACGCAATCCACGAGGCCGACGGAGGCCGCATGCAGGCGCAACGCCTGGAGCGACGACACGTCGCCGAGGAGTATGACGCGGAGGCCGGGATGACGGGAGAGCAGGCGTGCCGCGGCGCGCAGCGCCGCTGCACCCGCAGCATGCTCCATCGCACCAGTTGCTCCTGTCGCCGTACCCGCAACGATCGCCAGCACCGACGGCGGCACGACGGGAGCCAGCCGCAATGGCGACTCGCCCGGAATCGCCACGCGGAGTGGCGGCCAGGAGACGGCGTTCCGCACATGCAGTTCCGTGTGCACGACCGGGCCGATCTCGTCACCGAACAGGAGGCAGCGGCTCCGCGCATTCGCCAGCCGTGCGCGCCACGAGGGTGCGTAGCGCTCGCCGATGGCGAGCCGGCGGACGACGCCACCCGTGCGGCCGATGCCCAGTGCGCCCGCGAGCTGATCCCGCTCGGTCGCCACCAGGACCACGTCGGATTGCAGCGACCGCACGATCCCGCGCGTCGAGGCACCGCGGGCGATGCTGTTGCCGCCCGACACCGCGCGACGTGTCATCGACGGGAACCGGCGCGCGATCTCGCGTTCGCTCGCGCTGTTGCGGCAACAGGCGACGACGGTCTGGTGCCCTCGCTCCGCGAGTCCCGCGCCGACTGAAACGAGCAGCCGCGCGGAGGGAGTGAGCGAGTTCGCCGTGGACAGCACCAGGATGCGCATCGGCTACTCGCCCTGCACGAGCAGCGATCCTGCTTCGGCACCCGTGCCGACATGCGTGCCGACATCAGTGCCGATGCCCGGATCCGAACGACGATCGAACTGCATCGCATGCAGGCGCGAGTACGGGCCACCCCGCACCAGCAACTCGTTGTGCGTGCCCTCTTCCACCAGGCGTCCCGCCTCGAACACGAGAATGCGGTCGGCATGCTGGATGGTGCTCAGTCGGTGCGCGATCACGAACACCGTGCGCCCTTCGAGCAGGCGGTCGATTGCCTCCTGCACGAGCCGCTCACTCTCGGCGTCGAGCGCCGACGTGGCCTCGTCGAGGATGAGGATCGGCGGATCCGACAGGAGCGCGCGCGCGATCGCGAGACGCTGTCGCTGGCCACCCGACAGCCGCGTGCCGCGCTCGCCAAGCCCCGTGTCCCACCCCTGCGGGAGCTCATTGATGAAGCCCAGGGCGTTGGCTGCCCGTGCCGCGGCATCCAGCTGCGCCTGCGTGGCATCGACACGACCGAACGCGACGTTCGCGCGCACGGTGTCGTTGAACAACACCGTATCCTGGCTGACGATGCCGGTGAGCGAGCGCAGGGCATCGAGCTTGATGTCGCGCAGGTCGACGCCGTCGATCGTGATGCGGCCGCCCGTGGGCTCGATGAAGCGCGGGATGAGGTCGATCAGCGTGCTCTTCCCCGCTCCGCTCGCGCCGACTAGAGCGACGACCTCACCCTTGGCCGCGGTGAACGAGACGTCGGAGAGCGCCGTGGCGTCGCTGTCATAGGCGAAGGTCACCCCCTCGAAACGCAGTTCGCGATCGAACCGGGCGGTGCCGATGGTGCCGCGGTCCGTGCTCGTTTCTGCTGGAGCATCGAGCACCTCGAAGATGCGTTCGGCGCTCGCGAGCGACTGCGACGCCGCGGCCGGTACCTGCGAGAGCTGCTTGAGCGGTTGCAGGATGCGCATCACGACGATGAGGTAGGTCAGCAGCTCCGAACTTTCCAAACTTCGTTCGACCAGCACAAGGCGGGCGCCGAACCAGAGGATGGCGACCGCCGTCAGGGTGCCCAACGTTTCCGTAAGAGGTCCCGACAGCAGGGCGAGACGGCCGATATGCACGTAACCGCGCGAGAACGCCGCGTTGTGCGTGCGGAACTTCGCCTCCTCGCGCGCTTCGGCGCCGTATGACTTGATCAGGCGGATGCCGCTGACGGTCTCCTGCACACGGCTCGTGACTTCCCCTTGCTCGTTGCCGAGCCTCCGGTACCCGCGGCGAAGCTTGCGCAGGACTGGCTGCAGCGAGCCGATGGTGAGCAAGGCAATGATGGGCGACGCGATGGAGAGTTCCCAACTGATGGCGAACATCGCGACGAGCGTGCTGATGACCTGTGCGCCGCTCCAGATGGAACGCGTCACGAGTTCCGTGACCACGGTTTTCGCGTTGTTCGTGTCGTTCAGCACCCGCGCAATGATCTGCCCGGTCTTGTTGCGCGTGAACCATGGCAGCGGCAGTCGCAAGAGATGCCCGTACAGCCGGTCGCGCAGGTCGCGCACGACGTACTCCTGCAACTGCACGCCGATCTGTCCGCTGAGCCACACCAGCGCATTCTTGAGCGTCACCGCCGTGATGACGATGACCAGCACATTCAGGAGCGATCCCATGCGATCGTTGGGATCGAGCAGGAACCCGATGGTCGCCGTGAGGATCCGGGAGATGAAGCTGTCACCGGGGATCAACGTCGGCTTGTCGAACAGCGCGTTGAAGAACGGCACCAGCAGCGTGAACGAGAACACGTCGAACACGGCCGCGAACAGGTTGAGCGCCACCACGGCGATCAGCTTGCCGCGATGCGGAATCACGAATCGCCACAACCGGGCCCACAGCCGCTTGGTCGGCACGCGGTGCGTCCCGGTGATGTCGACCGCGCTCATCGCACTCCGCTCATTGCACCCGGCTCATCGCTTCGGTGTCAGCAGCGCGATCGGCAGGATGCACTCTTCCGGCGTCACGCCCCCGTGCAGGAACGATCCGCGATACCGGCTCTGGTACTCGCGCAGCTTGGTCGGATACACGAAGAAGGTGTCGCCGGCCGCCATCAGCGTGTTGTTGCCGAAGCCGCGGTGCGGGAGGCGCAGGTCGTCGGGATTGGTGAAGAGCAGTGCCTGCTCCGGTCGCTCCGCACGGATGTCCTCGCCGAACTTGTAGCGCAGGTTGGCGGTCGCGTCGCGCTTGGCGAACACCGTCGCCGGCGAGTTGCAGTGCAACGCGCCATGATCGCTCGTCACGATGACCGAGATGTTGCGCCTCGAGGCTTCGCGGAGCAGCGTCAGCAGCGACGACCGCTCGAACCACTGCTTCGTGATCGCCCGCAGGGCGATCTCGTCGCGCGCCACTTCATACAGGATCATCGACTCGCTGCGCCCGTGCGTCAGCAGGTCGACGAAGTTGAAGACGAACGAATGCAGGCCCTCACCGGCGATGGCGCCGGGCAAGTGCCGGTCGAGGTCGTCGGAGTCGTTCGCGCTCGTGATCTTCTGGTAGCGCACCTGTGCCTTCACCCCCATCTCCTCGAGATGGGCCGTCAGCAGGTCGCGCTCGTGTGCATTGAGCGACTCGTCGTCGCGCTCGCCCCACCAGTCGGGAAAGCGTGCCGCGATCTCACCCGGGAAGAGGCCGCTGAACAGCGCGTTGCGCGCATACGGCGTGGCCGTGGGCAGGATCGAGTAGTAGTGGGTCGTCTCCACGTCGAAGAGCGGCGCCAGCAGGGGCTCGAGCACGCGCCACTGGTCGACACGCAGGCAGTCGATCACGATGAAGATCGCCTTCTTGTCGCGCGCCAGGATCGGCAGCACGAACTCCGATACGACGTCGACCGACAGCGGGGGCCGGTCTCCCTCGAGTTCACGCAGCCAGCGCGGGTACTCCGTGCGCATGAACGTCGCGAACTCCCGGTGCATGTCCGGATACAGCCCGCGCAGCGACTCGTGCAGGCCCATCTCCCCGGCACTCGCGAGGTCGACGTCCCATTGCATGAGCTCCGTGAACCGCTCGATCCAGCCGCGCCAGTCGAGGTTGTGATAACGGTCGGCTTCGATGGCCCGGAACCGTTCCACGAACGCGCGGGCGAGCGCCTGCGAACGGATCAGCGGCCCGTCGAGGATGCGCGTGATCACGCTGAGCACCTGCCGCGGCGCCACCGGCTTCACGAGGTACTCGCGCACATTCGCGCCGATGGCCTCCTTGAGCGTGCTGTCCTCCTCGCTCTTGGTCACCATCACCACCGGCATGGCCGGCGCCATCTCGCGGATGCTCTTGTACGCCGCCAGCCCGCGGGTGCCCGGCATCTGCTCGTCGAGCAGCACGAGGTCGTACGGCTTCCGGCGCAGCAACTCCAGCGCGTCATCGGCGTTCGTCGCCGTATCGACGGTGTAGCCTCTGTCCTCGAGGAACAGACGATGCGGCTCGAGCAGCTCGGCCTCGTCGTCGACCCAGAGCACCGCTTTCGGGATTTGCGCCATATCGCTGGAAGCTAGCTGGAAGCTACCTGATGCGCAGAGCACCCGGCTCGCGCCCGCCCCGACGGGAAAGTCCTGCGTTAGATTCGGCTCGTGCACGCAGAACCGCTCCCCTACGGCCTCGAGCCGCTCGGCTTTCCCTTCCCCTCGCTGGCGCTGCTTGCCGGCCGGCTCCCGCTTGGCGGCGGCCGGGAAGTCGCGCTGGCCGCGCTCATGACCGCACGCCTCGCCGCGTCCATGCGCGGCGCCGATGCGCTGTCCGCGCAGGACCGCACGACACGTGCATCGGCGGCCAAGATCTGGCTTGCGTCGCTGGCGCTGCCAGCCAACACGCGCGTGCCATTCGTGCGGTGCATCGACGCCACGACGGGTTCTGCCCTGCAGGCGGCGGGTGCGCTCCGCAGCCTGCTCGCCGCGGCGTCGACCCATCTGGACGGCGTGAGCGTCGCCGAACTGGATCGGCTCGCGCGCCAGCTGAGCACCCCGTCATGAACCTGCTGGCGCGGGCGGCATGACGGGTCCCGCCGCCGGATACATCGACGGCGAATCGCCGCTCTCCCGTGTGCTGATGCGCCTCGAACCGCGCGAGGACGGCACACTCGACGAGTCGATCGTCGCCACCGGATTCCCGTCGCTGGACCATGCGATCGGCGGGGGATTTCGACGCGGTGACCTCGTGGTGCTCGGCGGTGACGATGGCTCGGGCGCCTCGTCGTTCGCGCTCGGAATTGCATTGCGGAGCATTCCGCGCGCGCTCCTCGTGACCGGGGAGATGCACGAGGAGCGCGTGTTCGAGCGCGCACTCGCGATCTCGGCGCGCGTCGCGCTGGAGTCCGTGCGCATGGGCGTGCTCTCCGACGAGGAGCGGGCCCGTATCACCATGATCGCGCCCGGCGTGCAGGAGTGGGGGCCGGTCGTCGACACCCTGACGCACGGCGGAACGGACCTGCTCTGGACCGCACACGACCGGGCGCCGGGTGCATCGCTCGTGATCGTCGATGGCATCGAGGCACTGCTGGCGCGTGACTTCGACGTGCCCGATGCGCTGGGCGGGATCCTGCTCGAACTCAAGCGGTTCGCACTCGAGCGCAACGTGGCCGTGCTCGCGCTTTCGCACCTGCCTGCACTCGACCGGACCCGTCAGGACACGCGCCCACGCCTCGCCGACTTCGGTGCGCGTGGTGCAGCCGGTGTGCACGCAGACATGGTGCTCGGGCTGTTCCGGGAGGAGCAGTACGATGCGAGCCTGGCGGTCACCGGGGCCGCCGAACTGCTGCTGCTCAAGCACCGCAATGGTGCCCTGGGGTACGTCGACCTGTACTTCGCTGCCAGTACGCTTCGCTTTCAGGACGTCCTCGATCCGGACGGCTGACGCCGCGCGATCGTCGTTGCACCCGTGGTCGTATCTGCGGTCGCAGGGGCGAGCGCACCTCACGAGGGGCTGACGGTCCCCTGACGGGGCTGGTTCACCTCACCCCTCGTTGCTCGCATATTTCATCCAGAGTCCGCTCAGCGCGTCGCCACCCCGGCCGGACGCGGAACGCCAGCGAGGAAGTCATGGCAGGTCATAGCAAATGGAAAACGATCAAGCGCGCGAAGTCGGCCACCGACAAGAAGCGCGGCATCCTGTTCACGCGCCTGATCCGCGAAATCACGATGGCGGCGAAGCTGGGTGGCGGCGATCCGTCCGGTAATCCCCGGCTGCGCACGGCGATCGACAATGCGAAAGCCGTGTCGATGCCCAAGGAAAACATCGAGCGCGGCATCAAGAAGGGCACCGGCGACATGGAAGGCGTCGATTACGTCGAGACGCTGTACGAGGCCTACGGACCGGGTGGTGTGGCCATCATGATTCAGGCGGTCACCGACAACCCGACACGCACAGTCGCCGACGTGCGGCTCAAGCTGTCGCGAAACGGTGGCAACATGGGCTCGAGCAACTCCGTCGCGTACCTGTTCGACCGGCGTGGCCAGATGACCGTCGACGCGGCCGGCGCGAACGAGGATGCACTCATCGAGGCCGCGCTCGAAGCGGGCGCCGAAGATGTGGAGCGTGACGAGGATTCGTTCCTGATCACCACCGATCCCGGCTCGCTGCACACCGTGAAGGAGGCGCTCGAGGGCAAGCGCTACAAGGTGTCGGAAGCGGAGCTGGGCTGGGTACCGAAGTCGACGGTCGCGGTGGACGGTGCAGCGGCAGAGCAGCTGCTCAAGCTGCTGGAAGCACTCGAGGAGCTCGACGACGTGCAGAAGGTCGACGCCAACTTCGAGATGGACGCGGACGCGATGGCCGACGCGTGACTCCCCGCCTCGTGCTCGGCATCGATCCGGGCACTGCGGTCACGGGGTACGGCGTCGTGGCCATGGATGGTCGCGTCACGACGCTGGTGGAATGCGGCGTGATTCGCACCGCACCGAAGCAGCCGCTGCCGGCGCGCCTCAAGGACATCCACGACGGCGTGTCGGAGCTCATCGCGCGCCATCGCCCGGATACCATCGCGGTCGAAGACGTGTTCTACGCCCGCAACGTGCGCACGACGGTCGTGCTGGGCCACGCGCGCGGCGTCATCCTGCTGGCCGCACAGGCGGCCGGGCTCGAGATCCGCGAGTATCCGCCCGCGGAGATCAAGAAGACGATCACCGGCAGCGGTGCGGCATCGAAGGAGCAGGTGCAGTTCATGGTTACCAAGCTCCTGCGGCTCAAGAGCGCACCGGAGCCCGCCGATGCCGCCGACGGGGTGGCCGCTGCGTTGTGCGCGTGCATGGCCTCGTCGCTTCCGCGGATTTCGATGCCGACCATCAACCTCAAGCAGCGAGTCGTGCGGTGATCGCGCAGATAGCAGGCCGGCTGGTACATCGCGCGCTCGATCGCGTAGAGATCATGACTGCTGGCGGCGTGGCATACGAGTGCCTCATTCCGCTGTCGGTATACGAGTCGCTGCCGGCCGAGGGGAAGGAGGTCACGCTGCATACGCATCTTTCGGTGCGTGAGGATGCGTGGCAGCTCTTCGGTTTCGATACGCCGTACGAGCGTGCAATCTTCCAGAAGCTACTGGCGGCGAAGGGTGTCGGCCCGGCGCTCGCGCTGGGGGTGCTGTCATCGCTCACGGCGGAGCGCGTGGTGCGGGCACTGCGCGAGAAGGACGTGACGACGCTCATGCGCGTGCCTCGAGTCGGTCGCAAGAAGGCCGAGCAGATCATCCTCGACCTGGCGGACAAGATCGACAGCGTGGGTGGCGCACCGGCAATCGCGGGTGCACCGGTGGGCGGCGTCGCCGACGACGCGATTCGCGCACTGCTGTCGCTTGGCTACAATCAGGCAGAAGCCGATCGCGCCGTGCGCGGCGCGGTCGAGAATGGCGCCAAGGGCGATGTGTCAGTCATCGTGCGCGCGGCCCTCGCGCGCCTCGCACAGTAGCGGCCGAGCTACCGCGCGTACCCGCTCGCGTCGCGCAGCGGATTCCCGCACGCCGGCAGCTGCATGGGTTGTCCGGTGGTCACGTTCAGCACCGGCGACAACACCTTGCGCGACGTGCGCTGCGGGTCTTCGCTCGCCATGTAGGCGAACATCGCGGTGAGTGTCGCGTTGTTGCGCAGGTCGTCCTGCATGACCTTGTCGTACGAGTCACGGTTCGTGTGCCACGTGGTGTAGCTGTAATCCCACGAGAGCGCATTCAGGTTGGCTGCTGGCGCGCCGCGACAGAGCCACGACACATGATCCGAGCCGGTGCTGTACATCGCCGGTGCCTGCATCCGGATCCATTGTGTGATGTCGCGCGGCATCGCGGACATGTACTGTGCGAGTCGCGGGCCATTCTCCGGAAAGATGGTTGGCCCGATGCTCACGACGCGGCCGGTGCCGTTGTCCTGGTTGAACGCGAACTGCAACCCGCTCGCGACCTCGGGGTGATCGGCCGCGAACGAGCCGGAGCCGTTGATTCCCTGCTCTTCCCCGCTCCAGTGGCCCACGAGGATCGTGCGCGATGGCCGCGGCAGCACCGTGCGCAGGATGCGCATCGCTTCCATCATCACGATGGTGCCGGTGCCGTTGTCGGTCGCGCCGGAATGTCCCTCCCAGCTGTCGAAGTGCGCCGACAGCACGACGTACTCGTTCGGCTTCGTGGCACCCTTGATCTCGCCGATCACGTTGAACACCGGCTGCTCCCCTAAAAACTCCGACTCGGCCATCACGCGCGCCCTGGGACCCTGGCCATTGCTCGCGAGGCGATGCAGCATGCCGTAGTCCTCGCACCCGATGTCGAGCACCGGGAGTGCGCCGTTGCGCGGCGACCCGAAGATCTTGTTGATGCCGGGATAGAGCGACCAGTTCGACTCGAACACCGCGACGGCACCGGCATTCTTGAGGTCCGTATAGAACGTCCGCACGAGTTGCGTGAGGCCGCCATAGGTGGCGTCGAGTTCGCGTTGCGCGCTGTCGAGTGATGCCATCGTGGCTGGCGTCGCGAATTCCGCCACCTGGACCTTCATGCGGCAGGTGAGCTGCGGTGCACTCGCCAGGACGATCTTGCCACGGGTCGTCGGTAGCCACGCGTTGTACTCTTCGATGCTCCGGAACGGTTTGATCACCACGACGTCGCCATCGACCGGCTGCCCACCGGTGTTGCCGCTCCACGACAGCATCGTGGCTTCCAGCGGCTTGAAACGCGGCGCGGTGAGCGTGACCACCTCGGCGCCGCGCCGCCATGAATTCCAGGTGCCGTAGCGTTCCTTGCGCGCCGGGATGCCCCATGCCGCGTACGTCGCCACCGCCCAATCCTGGGCGCGATTCATGTTGGGCGAGCCGGTCAGGCGTGGCCCGATGGAATCGAACAGGGTCTGTGACAGCTTCGCGGCCTGCGAGCGCTTCATGCCTTCATCCCAGATCTTCAGGATCACGGGATCGGTCGGCGCTCCCTGCCGCACGTACGCCGGCAGCGACTCGGCGGGAATCGGCGTCGCCAACGGAGCCTTCGGTATCGCGCGCGGTGCAGGCTGCGCGAACAGCGAGCCGGTGCCCACCGCAGGCATGCATACCAGAGCGGCGCCCGTGGCGCCGGCACGAAGGAGTCTGGCCAACGTCATGGTGATTTCCTGCTTCGTTGTGAAACGTGTTGTGCTACGCGCGCGGGCTTAACCCATCGGCGAGCGACGTGCGATACGCCTTCCACGCCGGCACGAAACCGATCAGCACACCGGCGACCGTCACCACGGCGACGTACGTCCACTCACGCGCACCCAGCGCGCGCATGGCGAGGTGCAACCCGAACCGCGACTCGATCGGCCCCTGCGCGAGCGCCAGCCCGAGGTACACCAGCCCCACGCCGATGATGCAGCCCAGCAGTGCGAGCACGCCGGATTCGAGCACCAGCAACGACACGATCGTGCGCGGCCCGGCACCGATCGATCGCAGGATGGCCATCTCGCGACGACGTGCATCGAGCGACGAATACAGTGACACGAGCATGCCGGTCAATCCGATGGCCACCGCGAATGCGGCGACCAGCCGCAACCCGACTTCGGCGTTGCCGATGTTGTTCCACAGCTCGCCGAGTGCGACGCCCGGGATCACGGCAGTGAGCGGTTCGCGCAGGTCGGTGTTCATCTCGCGTTGCAGCATCAGCGCCTCGAACCGGTTCTTCGTGCCAACGAAGAACGACGTGATCTGCTCTTCGGTCGCAGGAGCTGCAACTGCCGCTGTGGTGACTGCGGCGGGCGGCGGCTCCGCACCCGGCATCGCTGGCGGCGGCGACGCTCCAGGCATCACAGGCGGTGGCGACGCGCCTGGCATCGACGGCGGGGGCGATGCACCCGGCATCGACGGCGGCGGCGCGGCACCTGGCATTGCTGGCGGTGGTGTTGCGCCCGGCATCGCTGGCGGAGCACCTGCTGCCGGTTGCTGCGTCGACCCAGGGCCGCTCGCTGGCTCTTCCTCGTGCATCGCCTCGAGGCCCTCGAGCGTCACGTACACCGATCGATCGATCGGCGTGAACGTGCGCGCGAGCACGCCGACGACCTTGAATGGATGCGCCTCGTGGCTCGACGTGCCGATGTCCACCATCCCGTGCGTGATGGTCACGGGCGATCCGACCGTGTATCGCAGCCGCTCCGCGACCTCACTGCCGATCACCACGTCCGCGTCGCCGGTTCCGGCCTGTCCCGCCGCGAACGTGATGCGACCGTCCTGACGGAAGCGATATCGCTCGTAGAACTCGGGCGTCGTACCCACCACGCGGAAGCCACGATGACTGTCGCCCAGCGAATACGGCACTGCCCACTTCACGGCGGGATGCGCCTTCCACCGCTCGAACGTCGACAGCTTCACGGAGCCGGCCGGTGATCCGATGCCGAACACGCTGCTGAGCAGCACCTGCAGCGTTCCGCCGCGCGCACCGACGATGAGGTCCGTGCCGCGAATCGTCCCGGCGAAGCTCTCACGCACGCCGGCACGCACATGCTCGATGCCGACCAGCAGCGTCACGCTGAGGGCGATCGAGAGGACGGTGAGCGATGTGGTGAGCAGCCGGCTGCGCAGGGACTTGAGTGCGAGTCGCAGGATGATCACGCGCCGGCTCCCACCGCTCGCGCGGCACCATTCAGCTCTGCCAGAGACACGGCTCGCGAGAAGAGTGGCCGGAGTGACTGGTCGTGACTCACGAACACCAGCGTGGCACCCGCGCGCCGGCAGCTGGCAAAGAGCAATTCGAGGAATCGCTCCCGGCGGTCGCTGTCGAGCGCCGACGTGGGCTCGTCGGCGATCACGACTTCGGGGCTGCCGATCAGTGCACGGGCCGCTGCCACGCGCTGCTGCTGCCCCACACTGAGCTCGGCCACGGCGCGATCGAGCAGGTCGCCGATGTCGAGCTGCCCTGCCATGTCGGCGGCGGCGGCATCCGGCGACATGCCGGCGATGCGAGCGAGGCGTTGCGGCTCGAGACGAACGGGCAGCAGGATGTTCTCGCGCACCGACAAGTACGGAATCAGGTTGAACATCTGGAACACGTAGCCCAGATGCCGGGCGCGGAATGCATCACGCGCACCACCACTCATCGTGGAGAAATCGGCGCCCAGCACCTTCACGCTGCCACGACTGGCCTGCAACACACCAGAGAGCAGCCCGAGCAGCGTGGTCTTGCCACTGCCACTCGGGCCATGCAGAAACACGGTTTCGCCGCGCGGGATGATCAGGCTTTCGATCGCCAGCACCTCGGGGCCGGTACGGTATGCAAACCGCACCCCCGACAACTCAACGGCTGGAGCACCGCCGGATGGTGCGCCCGAAGGCGCACCGGACGGCGCCGCCGTCACTTGGCGGTATAGGGCTCGACCTTGAGACCTTCGAGCTGGTACCCGACCGCGCCGTACGGGCTTTCGACCGTGGCGATCTTGAGGCGGCCGGACATCCAGACTGCATCGAACAGGTTGAGCTTCACGGCCTTCTTGTTCGACATGCCCACCATCACGATCTGGTTTGGCGGCGGGGGCGGCGTGTGCACGCAGGCACCGTAGTAAGGCACCAGCAGGAACTCGGCGCCCTCCTCCTGGAAGTCGTCGAGCGGCACGACGAAGCCGGGAATGCGCACCAGCTTGCCTTCCAGCTTCTTCAGGGTGTCCGTGGCCTTGCCATTCGTGTAGTCGAGGCCGGCAAGCACGCGCCAGTCGATGCTGATGGCCTCTTCCACGGCTCCAGCCTTCGCCACGACGGTGGGGACCGGCTTCTTCTTCGCCGGGGGAACGACCCGCTCCACCGGCATTGCGGCCGTCGAGACGAGGACGAGCGCAGCGATCCCGGCCAGTGAAGCGAGGGACACGAAGCGATGAGTCATGAGGAGCACACCTGGGCTTGGAGGACACGGACCGCCTGCGAACTGCACTTGAAGCCTCGCAGACCTGTTCTGGCAGCAACCGCGCCACGAACGTCCATGAAAGATACGCGAATGTTCAGGTAACGCTGACCCGTCGGGTCGACATCCGTATACACTGACGGTCACCTGTATATTCCCTGTTCGGCGGCGTGCGTTCCGCATCCTCCGTGACCGACGCCCCCGATCCGTTTCACCGCCATGAGCCGACCCGAGATCACGACCCCGGAAGCGCTGTCCGACGAGAGCGTCGTCGAGCTGTCGCTGCGCCCCAGGCGCCTCGCCGAGTTCATTGGACAGAACCGGATCAAGGAAAGCCTGTCGATCGCCATCGATGCGGCGCGCGCCCGCAAGGAACCGCTCGACCATACGCTCTTCTTCGGCCCGCCCGGGCTCGGCAAGACGACCTTGGCCGATCTCATGGCCCGTGAACTGGGCGTGAGCCTCACGACCACCTCCGGGCCGGCACTCGAGAAGCCAGGCGACCTCGTCGGCCCGCTGACGAACCTGCGGGCGGGCGACGTGCTCTTCATCGACGAGATCCACCGGCTCCGCCCGATCATCGAGGAGTTCCTGTACCCCGCGATGGAGGACTTCCGGATCGACATCCGGTTGTCCGAGGGGCCGAAGGCGCAGACGGTGACGATGAACATCGAGCCGTTCACGCTGGTCGGCGCCACCACGCGACTGGGCATGCTCACGGCACCGCTCCGCGCGCGGTTCGGCATCATGCACCAGCTCTCGTTCTATCCGGAAAAGGAGCTCGAGATCATCGTGCGCCGCACGGCGGAGGTGATGAAGGTCGAGATCACCGACGACGGCGCGCAGGAGATCGCGAAGCGCTCCCGCGGCACGCCGCGCGTGGCGAACCGCCTGCTGCGACGCGTGCGCGACTACGCGCAGGTGCGCGCGGACGGCCGCATCACGCGTGAGGTCGCGCAGGCGCAGCTCGCGCTGCTCGACGTCGATCACTTCGGCCTCGACGACCGGGACAGCCGCCTGCTGCGCGCGATCATCGAGAAGTTCGACGGCGGCCCGGTGGGACTCGGCACGATCGCCGCCGCGATCGGCGACGATCCCGGCACGATCGAGGAAGTGTACGAGCCGTTCCTGCTGCAGAACGGTTTCCTGCAGCGCACACCACGCGGACGAATTGCGACGGCGCACGCGTACCGGCATCTGGGGTTCGAGCCGCCGAATGGGAGGTCGGACCAGGGAGGGCTCTTCTAGTTATCTTTCGCGACTCCAATGGAATCACAACCCTCCGCATCACGGGACTTGTCTGTCCCGAGCCCCGGAAGCCGCACGTCGGATTACGACTACGCGCTCCCCGACGACCTCATCGCGCAGCATCCCGTCGAGCCGCGCGACGCGAGCCGCCTGCTCGTCGTCGATCGTGCGAGTGGCACCCTGGCGCACCGCACCTTTCGCGACCTCGCCGACCTAATTCCCTCGGGCGACACGCTCGTCGTCAACACCACGCGCGTCTTCCGCGCCCGGCTGCTCGGCCATCGCGACAGTGGCGGGCAGGCCGAGGTGTTCCTGCTGCGTCCGTTGGACAGCGATCACTATGAGGCGATGGTGCACCCGGGTGGCAAGCTGCGGCCCGGGAAATTCGTGAACGTCGCGCCAGGGTTTCGCGTCGAGATCGTGGAGGCGACACCGCGCCGCACCCGCATCGTGCGTCTCCATAGCGCTGACGAGAGCAGCAGCGCCGCGATCGAGCGGCATGGCCACATTCCGCTGCCGCCGTACATCGGACGCGCCGACGAGGCGGTCGACGAGGCTCGCTACCAGACGGTGTATGCTGCGGAGTCGGGTTCCGTCGCCGCGCCGACGGCGGGCTTGCACTTCACACCGGAGCTGCTGGCTCGGCTCGACGCGCGCGGCGTGACGCGACACAACGTGCTGCTGCACGTCGGCGCGGGCACGTTCAAGCCGGTGCAGGACGAGGATCCGTCGATGCACCTGATGCACGAGGAGTGGAGTGAAGTCACGCAGGAAACCGCCGACGCGCTCAACGCGGTCCGCGCGCGAGGCGGCAGGGTGTGGGCAGTCGGGACGACGAGCACACGTGCGCTCGAGAGTGCGACGGACGAGAGTGGCCAGGTGCAGCCGATGCGGCGCGAGACCAACCTGTTCGTGCGTCCGCCATACCGCTTTCGCGGCGTCGATCATCTCGTCACCAACTTCCACCTGCCGAAGAGCACACTCGTGATGCTCGTCGCGGCGTTCGCCGGCTACGAGCTCACCATGCACGCCTATCGCACCGCCGTCGAGGAGCGCTACCGCTTCTTCTCGTATGGCGATGCGATGTGCATCCTGTGACCGGAAGACAATGAGTACCGGCTTCGCGTTCGCGGTCGAGCGCACCGAAGGTGCGGCGCGCGCGGGCGTGTTCACCACACCGCACGGCAGCATCCCGACGCCGCAGTTCATGCCGGTGGGCACGCTCGCCACGGTGAAGGCGCTCGACCCGGACGACCTGCACCGCCTGGGCGCGACGATGATCCTGTCGAACGCCTACCACCTGCAGCTGCGTCCCGGCAGCGACACCGTGCGCACGATGGGCGGGCTGCACAAGTTCATGGGCTGGAGCGGCCCGATGCTCACCGACTCCGGTGGCTTCCAGGTGTTCTCGCTGGAAGGGCTGCGCACGATCGGCGAGGACGGTGTGGAGTTCCGCAGCCATTTCGATGGCATGGCGCACCAGTTCACGCCGGAATCCGTCATGCGCATCGAACGGAATCTCGGTGCGGACGTGATCATGCAATTCGATCACGTCGTGCCGGGGCAGTCGTCGCTCGACGTCGCGTCCGATGCGATGCACCGCAGCATCCGCTGGCTCGATCGCTGCCGCACCGAGTTCGCGCGGCTTTCCGCGGAAGATCCCGACGCGCCCACGCCCGTGCAGGCCCTGTTTCCGATCGTCCAGGGCGGCATCCACGCCAGCCTGCGGCAGGAGAGCTCGCGCCTGATCCGCGACCTCGACGACTGGGTCGGGTACGGCATCGGTGGCCTGTCGGTCGGTGAAGCCAAGCCGGACATGTACGGGATGCTCGAGGTCGTGCACGAGACACTCCCCGGAGACCGTCCGCGCTACCTCATGGGCGTCGGCTTTCCGGAGGATCTCGTCGAAGGCGTGGCACGTGGCGTCGATCTCTTCGATTGCGTCGCGCCCACACGGATGGGTCGGACGGGCGCCTTCTTCACGGTCGAGGGCCGCCGGAACATCAAGAACAGCACCTTCCGGCTCGACCCCGCTCCGCTCGACGCCGAGTGCGGGTGTGCTGCCTGCGCCCGTTTCTCCCGCGCCTACCTGCGGCACCTGTTCGTGACGGAGGAGATCCTCGGACTGCGCCTCCTCAGCCTCCACAATGTACATTTCCTCGTCGCGCTGATGCGTCAAGCACGCGAGGCGCTCTTCGCTGGTACGTTCGCGGGCTGGAGCCGTGACTGGCTCGCCCGCTATCACTCCCGATCGACCCCAACATGACCAGTTCCATCTCGGCCAGCCTGCTCGCGCTCCAGGGCTTCGGCGGCAGCTCGCTGCCCGGCATCATTTTCACGTACGGCGCGCTGATCGCGATCTTCTACTTCGTGCTCATCCGCCCGCAGCAGAAGCAGCGCAAGGCGCACGAGGCACTCATCCGCACCATCAAGCGCGGCGACGAGATCGTCACCGCGGGTGGCATCATCGGTGAAGTGGTGAACGTGGGCACCAGCAACAAGGATGGCACGGCCGAAGTGTCGATGTCTGATCGCATCACGATCAAGTCCGGCGAGTCGCGCCTCGTGATCGAGCGGGGCCGCATCGCGCGCGTCATCACCGGCACCGCGCCGGTCGCCTGATTCCCTTCGACACCCGCGGCCCGAGTTCTCCGTGTCCCTGCTCGATATTCACGTCCTTGGCTCACCGATCCTGCGGCAGGAAACCGAACGGGTCGAACACATCACGCCGGAAATCCGCCGCCTCGTCGACGACATGTTCGAGACGATGCACGCGGCCAGCGGCGTCGGCCTCGCTGCACCGCAGGTGGGCCGGCGTGAACGACTCTTCGTGGTCGATGCCGACGATGTGAGTCTGGTGGTCATCAACCCGGAGATCGTCCGCCGCGACGGCAAGATCAAGGCGGAAGAAGGTTGCCTGTCCATTCCGGAGATCTTCGCCGACGTCGAACGCAGCGCCAACATCGTCGTGCGTGCCCAGGACATCGACGGGAAGATCTTCGAGGTCGAGGCCACCGAACTGCTCGGTCGCTGCCTGCAGCACGAGATCGATCACCTGCACGGCAAGCTGTTCCTCGATCGCCTCAGCCTGCTCAAGCGGCGCACCGCACTGCGCGAGTGGGACGAGGAGAAGCTCAATTATCCGAAGCTGCTGCGCGTGATTCCGGTGGGCGACCTGCCGCCTGATCGCGACGTCAAGGCGCGCGACGCGAACGCGCGTGACGCGAACACGCCCGACGCGAAAGCGTAGCCTTCACAATCCGGCGAGCGGCCAGGATCTCGACGAGCATGCGGATTCTCTTCTGGGGCACGCCGGAGTTTGCGGTCACGCCACTGCGCGCCCTGCTCGGCGAAGGGCACGACGTGATCGGTGTCGTCACGCAGCCCGACAAGCCGCGCGGACGTTCGCGGTCGCAGAGCGACCCGTCTCCCGTCAAGCTCGTGGCGCTGGAAGAGGGCCTTCCGGTGCTGCAGCCGGAGAAGCCGCGCGGTGACGACTTCATGGGGGCGATGTCGGAGCTCGCGCCGGACATCTCCGTGGTCGTCGCATACGGGCGGATTCTCCCGAAGGCGGTGATCGACCTGCCACCACTCGGCACGCTGAACATCCACGGGTCCATCCTGCCCGCGCTTCGTGGTGCGGCACCGCTGCAGGCCGCCATCCTGCAGGGGTTCACGGAGACGGGCATCACCATCATGCAGATGGTGCCCGCGCTCGATGCTGGCCCGATGCTCCACACCCTGCGCACGCCGATCGATCCGGACGAGACGTACGGAGACCTTCACGACCGCCTGACCGAACTCGGAGCCCTGGGCATCGTGCAGGCGCTCGCGATCGTCGAGGCCGGTGCGGCTCGCCCGATTCCGCAGGACGACGGGCTGGCGACGTACGCGCCCAAGATCGAGCGCAGCATGACGCGGATCGACTTCTCCCTCCCGGCCGAGACGGTGCATCGCACGGTCCGCGCATTCGACCCGCGCCCGGGAGCGTTCACGACCCTGCGCGGCGGGGAGGTCAAGCTCTTCTGCGCCACCCTGGAAGGCGACGGCACCGACAACGCGCTGGACGAGGTCATGCGCGCCGCTCCTGCTGGTGTGGTGCGTGCCGCCGACGAGCACGGACTCCTCGTGCGATGCGGTGTGGGCGCCGTGCGGATCGGCGAGGTCCAGCCCAGCGGCAAGGCGCGACTCTCGCCGATGAACTGGGCGCGCGGGCGTGGGGTCTCGGTGGGCGACCGGTTCGAGGATCCTGCGGTGTCCGGGCCCGTTGCCGACTAGCTTTCGGTGCATGACGCCGGTGGATGGATCTGAACGCAGCACTCGAGTGAAACGCAGCGGCCCGGGGCGACCCGGAGCCGGTGGCGGGGTCACGGAAGCCCGCACCGCGGCCGCGATGACACTCGCGGACCTGCGCGCGGGGGTGCTGCTCGACGCAGCCTTCGAGCGCCGTGTGGGCCCGCTCGATGCGCGCGACCGGCGCTGGACGCAGGAGCTGCTCTGGGGCACGCTGCGCCGCCGCGGGTGGCTGGACGCCATGCTGGCCGTCCGGGTGCGCGGTGGCGTTGCCAAGCTCGACGGCGATGTCGCCGACCTGTTGCGGCTCGGGGCCTATCAGCTCATCAGCATGGGCAGCGTGCCGGCGTACGCCGCCATCGCCCAGACGGTCGAGCTCACCAAGCGCCGCCATGGCATCGGTGCGAGCAAGCTGGTGAATGCCGTGCTGCGCCGAGTCGACCGGGAACGCGATGCGCTGGAGCCGCCGGTTCCGGCCGACCCCATCGAGGCCCTCGCGCAGCGTCAGTCGCACCCGCGCTGGACCGTCGCGCGCTGGGTCGAACGCTGGGGCATGGACGACACCGAGCGGTTGCTCGGGGCGAACAACACCGAGGCGACGATCACGGTGCGTCCGTTCGGCATCGAGCGCGACGAACTGGCAGCGATGCTCGACGGCGCGGGTGTGGAAACGCACCCGGTGCCACTGGTGCCCGATTCGCTCACGCTGCGCGCCGGAGTCGCCCTCACCGAGCTCGGGGCGTTCAAGCAGGGCGTGCTCTTCGTGCAGGATCCCGCTGCGACACTGGTGACGCGCTACGCCGCTGTCGCACCTGGCGCCGTGGTTGCCGACCTGTGCGCGGCCCCTGGCGGCAAGACGCTCGAACTTTCGCGTGTCGCCTCACGTGTGATCGCCGCCGACCGCAACGCCACGCGCGTCGATCGCATGCTCACGGGGCTCGGGCGCGTGAATGCGTCGAACATCACCGGCATCATCGCGGACGCTCGATTCCCCGCCATCACGCCAGTCGATGTCGTGCTGCTCGATGTACCGTGCACGGGCACGGGCACGTTCCGACGTCACCCCGATGCGCGCTGGCGGTTGCGCGTCTCCGATTTCGCGGTACTCGGTGCATTGCAGAAGCAGATACTGCGTGCGGCCGCTGCCATCGTCGCGCCGGGCGGTCTGCTGGTGTACAGCACCTGCTCGCTCGAACCGGAAGAGAATGACGACCAGGTCGACGCGTTTCTCGCGAGCCATCCGGAATTCACGCTCGAACCACCACCGGCAGGCACGGTACCGGAGAGCGTGATGGACAACGGACGGCTGCGCGTGCTTCCCCAGCAGCATGGCACGGACGGCGCCTTCGCCGCCCGCATGCGGAGAGCATCATGAGCGGGTACGACGACCGGAACGCCTACACCGATCGCAGCCGCGATCCGGAGCGCGACACCGTCCCGGTGCGCAGCAAGCGTGCGTCCGAGGCGCGCGTCTGGCTGTTGCGCTTCGCCATCGTGCTCGGCGTCGGACTCGTCGTGGGCGCGGGCGGTGGCGTGATCGGCGTGAACACGCTCGAACCCGGCCGTCCATCCGAACCGGATTCGCTGCAGGTGCTGCTCGACAGCATCGCGCGTGGCACGACGCCCGCGAGCGGCGCCTCGGCCGACAGTGACGGTGACGGTGATGTGCCCGATACAGCGCTCGATTCCATGAATCGGGCCGTGGATACGATCGTCGCCGCGCCGGACACCGTCAGCGTGCCTGATCTCATCGGTGTCGAAGAGGGTGCCGCGCGCACGATCATCCTCGGCAACGGGCTGACCGTTGGCCCCGTGGAGTTCCGTGCCTCGGCCACGCCGGCTGGTACCGTGATCGCCACCATTCCCGTGTTCGGCACCGCAGTCGATCGTGGCACCGCCGTGTCGCTCGTGCTCAGCGACGGCCGCCCGCCAGTCGATACGTTGCCCGTCACGCTGCGCTTCCAAGACTCCATTTCCCGTCGATGACCGCTCGCATTGCGCCCTCCGTTCTCAGCGCTGACTTCCGCCGGCTCGGCGAGGAACTCGCCATGTGCGAGGCCGGTGGCGCCGACTGGATTCACGTCGACGTCATGGACGGTCGTTTCGTGCCGAATCTCTCGTTCGGCGTGAAGGTGATCGAGGCCGTGCGGCGTTCGACGACGCTGACCGTCGACTGCCACCTGATGGTCGTCGAGCCGGAGAACTACTTCGACGACTACGTGAAAGCGGGCGCCGATGTCATCACGATTCATGCGGAAGCCGCACCGCATCTCGACCGGCAGATCACACGTATCAAGGAACTGGGCTGCAAGGCCGGGGTCGCAATCAATCCGGCCACGCCGCTCTCTGTCATAGAAGAGGTGGCGCACGGTCTCGACCTGCTGCTCATCATGAGTGTGAACCCGGGCTACGGAGGCCAGAAGTTCCTCGACTACACGATCGACAAGATCGCGCGTGCGCGCTTCATGCTCGACCAGGCCGGCGCGGGCACGGTGATCGAAGTCGATGGTGGCATCTCGCGCGACACGATCGCGCGCTGCTGGCAGGCCGGCGCCGACACGTTCGTCGCCGGCAACGCGATCTTCTCCGCCGCCGATCCGCAGTCGGAGATCGGTGTACTCCGGTCGCTGTGCGTGGAGACGGCGTAATGACGGGGAAGCAGCAATGGGCGGTGGTGGGCTTCATCGTGGCATTGCTCGCGGGTGGCGCGTTCACCGCCATGCATTTCCTCGAGGACGAGCTGACGTCGGTGACCATGGGCTCCGATGCACCGAGCTTCGTCGCGCTCACGATGCCGGACAGCACCGAACGGCCCCGGCTGGCCAAGACCATGTCGGATTACCGCGGTGAGGTAGTGCTGCTGAACATCTGGGCCACATGGTGCGAGCCATGTCGCGTGGAGATGCCCAGCATGCAGGCGTTGCACGAGAGCCTGGGACCCAAGGGGCTCAAGATCGTTGCCGTGAGCGTCGACAAGCCTGGGGACGAGCTGCTGATCTCCGACTTCGCGAAGCAATACAAGCTCTCCTTCGAGATCCTGCACGACTCGACGAGCGCGATCATGTCGACCTATCGCGCCACGGGATACCCGGAATCGTTCGTCATCGCGCGCGACGGCACGATCCGCAAGAAGCACATCGGGCCCGACGACTGGAATTCGGCGGAGAACCGGCGCCTCTTCGAGATGCTCCTCGCCGAAAAGCGTCCGTGAATCCGCAGGCCGCGCCGGCGGCCAACAGCCGGCGTGTGACGCTGTCGCATGTGACACGTGGTGCCGTGGCACTGCTGTGCGCGTGCGCGCTCTGGCTCGTCGTCAGCGCGGAGGAGCCGGTTGCCGAGTGGGTCGACGTGCAGGTGCAGCTGTCGATGGACAGCAGCATCACGGCCGGAACGCCGGCGACACCGGTGCAGGCGTACGTCGTTGGGCGTCGGCGTGATCTGCTGCGGTTGCGGCAGTCGCCGCCCGTGCTCTACCGCGCCGTCACGGACGAGTCGCGGGACAGCGTGCGCTTCGAGCTTCGCGAGAGTGACTTCGAGCTGCCTGACGGCGCGGAGGCTCGCGTGAGCGACGTGCGACCGCGGCTGCTCACCGTTCGCCTCTCGCGGCGGTAATCGCGCATGGCTGGCACCGCTGTGCGGATCCTTGGCATCGAAACGAGCTGCGACGAAACGTCGGCCGCCGTCGTGCGCGGCCCGCTCGAGAGTCCGTCCATCGACTCACTCGTGATCCTCTCGCAGGACGTGCATCGCCTGTTCGGCGGCGTGGTGCCGGAGATCGCAAGCCGCCAGCATCTCACCGGCATCGTGCCGACGGTATCGGCGGCACTGCGCGATGCCGGCATCGCAATCGGTGACATCGACGCGATAGCCGTAACGCATGCGCCGGGACTCGTCGGCGCGCTGCTCGTGGGTACGAGCTACGCCAAGGCGCTCGGCTTCGCGCGCGGTATCCCGGTCGTGCCGGTGCATCACCTCGAAGGACATCTCTTCGCGACGCTGCTCGAGCAGCCTGATGCCGCGCCCCCGTTCACCGCGCTGCTGGTGAGTGGCGGCCACACGATGCTGCTCGACGTTCCCGCGTGGGGCGAGTATCGCCTGCTCGGCACCACGCGCGACGACGCGGCGGGCGAGGCGTTCGACAAGTCGGCCAAGCTGCTTGGCCTGCCCTACCCCGGTGGACGTCCGCTTGAGGAGCTCGCCGCGACGAGCGATGGCGCGGGCTACAAGTTCGCGCGCCCGATGACGCGCAGCAACGCGCAGCCGGGCGACGACGACTACTACGACCTGTCGTTCAGTGGGCTCAAGACCGCGGTGCTGACCGCCGTGCGCGCCTGTGAACGCGAGGGCACGCTCGACACGCAGCGCGCGGCCATCGCGAGTGCGTTTCAGAGCGCGGTGGTGGACACACTCGTGGAAAAGACCGATCGTGCACGTCGTGCGTTCGGTCGGTCGCGGATCGTGCTGGGTGGTGGCGTCGCCTGCAACGGTGCGCTGCAGCGGGCGATGCGCCGGCGGTTCGCGAGTCGGGGCGGGCAGGTATTTGCTCCGTCACCTCGACTCGCCACGGACAATGCTGCAATGATTGCGGCGGCAGGTCTCTTCCGATTTGCCGCCGGTGAACGCGCGGAGCCGACCATGACGGCGCACGCGTCCCTGGCGTTGCCAGGTATACTCTCTCATGTCCCCTGACATGTCCCCAGAAGGCATCATCCATCACCCGACGATCTTCAAGCTCGGATTCCTCGAGCTCACCGGATTCGGGCTCGCCGTCCTGCTGGCCTTCATGGTCGCGCAGATCGTCTGCCAGCGCGAACTCTGGCGCCGAGGACATGACCGGGAGGCCGATGCGATGCCCGACGTCACCCTGGCCGCGCTGCTTGGCACCCTGATCGGGGCGAAGACCTATTTCGTCATCCTCACCGGGGACCCGGGTGCGTTCCTCAGTCGCGGTGGCTTCGTGTTCTGGGGCGGTTTCATCGGGTCGGTGCTGCTCTGCTGGCTGATCATCCTGAAGAAGAAGCTGATCTTCGCCCGCTTTGCCGATGTCGCGGGCATCGCGATCGCGGCTGGCTACGCAGTCGGGCGGACGGGCTGCTGGGCGGTCGGTGACGACTATGGAAAGCCGTGGAGCGGGCCATTCTCCGTGCAGTTCCCGGAAGGAGCGCCGCCATCGACTGCGTCGGTCATGACGAGCCAGTTCGGCGCCACCCTGCCGGCCGGCACGCCACCGGATCAGGTGATCGCCGTCCATCCGACACAGCTCTACGAGACGGCCATGGGCTTCGTCATGTTCCTCATCCTCTGGCGTTTCCGCGCACACCGGAATCGCGAGGGTTGGCTGTTCGGCCTGTACTGCATCCTCGCGGGCATCGAACGTTTCATCGTGGAGTTCTTCCGCGCCAAGGACGACCGGCTCATCGCGGGCGGGCTCAGCACGGCGCAGGTGATCTCGATCGGTGTGTGCATCATCGGCGCCGGTGTCATGGCACTGCGCCGCGGTACGGGCGGTTCAGGCAACACGCCCGCAGCCACGATGGCCTGATGGGCGCAGGGGTGGGCTCGCCTTTCCGAGTCCGCTTCTCCCCATTGCCTCGGCCGAGGCTGCGTCGCTATTATCAGATAGACGCTTTGAGAACCATTCTCATCTAACACGACGTGCCCACCGCCCTCTCGCTTCCGACCCTGCAGGCCGACGTCTCCGGTACGCGCACTTGCGCGCTGGCCGCGTGCGCCGCTGGAAGCCGCGCCACCATTGTCGACATCGCATGTTCGGCCGACGAAGCCTGTCGCCTGCGCGCGCTCGGTGTGTGCGAAGGAACCAACGTCAGCGTCATCGATGCACGCCACGCGATGCTGCTCGAAGTCCGGGGCACGCGCCTCGCGCTCGGATCAGCCCTGACGGCCGGCATCACTGTTCAGCCCCACGCGCGCGGCTGACGCCGCGGCGCCTGATCGTGTCGCGATCGCACGGACGCGATCGGGCGGACGTGATCGCGCCGAGGTGGTTCCACTGACGTGAGCACGCTTCAGACTCCGCTGCCCGCGCCCAACCAGAGTGGCTCGGCGGGCGCGCCCGCTGTTTCGCAGGATACGCTGCGCGTTGCCATCATCGGCAACCCGAATACCGGCAAGACGACGCTGTTCAACGCCCTCACGGGGCTTCGGCAGCGAGTCGGCAACTTCGCCGGCGTCACGGTCGAACGCGTGGAGGGTGCCTTTCGCGGCGCCGACGGCCGGCGGACCGCACTGCTCGATCTTCCGGGCAGCTATTCGCTCTCGGCCGGTTCGCCCGACGAGCAGATCGCTCTCGAGACACTGCTGGCGCGGGATGCGGGACACTGGCGTCCCGATGTCATTCTCGTCGTCGTCGATGCCGTGCATCTCGAGCGCAACCTGTTCCTCACCGGGCAGGTGATCGAACTCGGCATCCCCGTCGTCGTTGCGCTCAATCAGTTCGACGTCGCCGAAGCCGAAGGCATTCGCATCGACGTGCCGGAGCTGATTCACGAACTCGGTGTGCCGGTGATTCCCACGGTCGCCAAGCGAGGTGAAGGCCTCGAGCCACTCAAGCGCGCGATCGTGACGGCGGCGACGCTGCCCGCTCCGTCCCGTCGCTTTGCACTGCCCGCACCGGCGAGCGATGCGCTCTCCCCTCTCGTCGCGTGTCTCGAGGCCGGCGGCTTGTCGCCCGAGGCCGCGGGCATGGAAGCGATGCGCGTGCTTGGCTCCGGACGCATCGAACCGCACCTCGCCGGCGTGAACGGCCTGCAGGATGCGATCACCGCGGCATCGGCGGCACTGATGCTCGCCGGCTTCCGCGCGAATCGCTTCGAATCGGAAGTGCGGTACGCGTGGATCGCGCAGGTCACGTCACGCACCGTGATGCGGCCGAGCCCGGGCGGGCGCTCGCTGAGCGACCGCATCGATGCGGTGGCATTGCATCGGGTGTGGGGCCCAATCGTGTTTCTCGTGCTGATGGCGGTCGTATTCCAGTCGGTGTTCTCGTGGGCGACGCCGATGATGGATGGCATCGAGGCGATCATCGCGACCGTCGGTGACGCGATCGGCTCACGCCTGCCCGAAGGGGATCTGCGCAGTCTCGTGGTGGACGGCGTGTTCGCCGGCGTCGGCTCCGTGCTCGTGTTCCTGCCGCAGATCGCGATCCTGTTCACGGTGATCGGCATCCTCGAGCACAGCGGCTACATGTCACGCGCGGCGTTCCTGATGGACCGCGTGATGCGCCGAGTCGGACTGCACGGCAAGAGCTTCATTCCGATGCTCTCGGGCTACGCGTGCGCCGTGCCGGGCATCATGGCGACGCGCACGATCGAGGATCCGAAGGATCGTCTCGCCACGATCATGGTGGTGCCGCTCATGAGCTGTTCGGCGCGGTTGCCGGTCTACACGCTGCTCATCGGCGCGTTCGTGCCGCCGCTCGCGATCATTCCGGGGCTCAACCTGCAGGGCGTCACGATGCTCGTGATGTATCTGCTGGGCACCGTGGTGGCGCTGGTCGTCGCGGCGATCTTCAAGCGCACACTGCTCAAGGGCCCCGTGCGGCCGATGATCCTCGAGCTGCCGCCGTACCGCTGGCCGAGCCTCAAGTCGCTCGCCGTGTCGGTCGCCGGGCGGTGCAAGATGTTCCTGCAGCGCGCGGGCACGGTCATTCTCGCGCTGTCCATCGTGCTGTGGGCGCTGGCCACGTACCCGAAGGTCACCGTCGACACGGCACTGCCTGAAGCCGCGCAGCAGGAGCAGCAGCTCGAAGGCTCCATCCTCGGCCGCATCGGGCACGGCATCGAACCTCTCGTTCGTCCATTGGGGTACGACTGGAAGATCGGCGTGTCGATCGCGGCGAGCTTCGCCGCGCGCGAGGTGTTCGTGTCGACGATGGGCACGATCTACGGCGTGGGGAACTCGAGTGGTGACGGCGACGGCGTCGATGCCGCACTGCGCGATCGCCTGGTCTCGGAGCGCAACCCGCGCACCGGTGGCCCTGCGTACACACCGCTCATCGCCGTCGGCCTGATGGTGTTCTACGTGTTCGCACTCATGTGCATGAGCACGATCGCGGTGACGGTGCGCGAAGCGGGCGGCGGGAGAATCGGCTGGGGCTGGGCCGGACTGCAGTTCGCGTACATGCTGGGGCTCGCATACGGCGGCGCGTGGCTGGTGTATGCCGGCGGGAAGCTTCTTGGCTTCGGAGGATGACGATGGATACGATCGTGGTGATGCTGATCGTGGCGTTCGCGGCGGCGTTCATCCTGCGGCGGGTCGTGCGCGCGGTGGCGAAGTCGCGGGAGAAGGAGGCGGGGTGTGGATCGGCGTGCGGATGCGGAGAGGCGAGCAAGGCGAGCGCTGATTACGCGCGCTGACGGCGAGAGCGGAGCATGGACCGCTGACGGGCTCACGCTTGTGCGCCGCGCGGGATCAACGTGGATCGGCGGTCAGCGGCAGCTTCCCGCACCAGCGCCAGCAGTGAACGGATAGCGGTCAGCCATAGCTAACAGCTCAAGCTGACCGCTATCGCTGGCCGCTTCAGTACCGCCGCTGGCGCTGGTGCGGGTAGCTGCCGCTGACAGCCTTGGTGCAGCAATCTCGCAAAGCGCGCCCACGCCGACCCTGACTTCTCGGCCACGCACAGCGACCAGCAACCAGCGACCAGCAGCCAGCCTACCCCGCCATCTCCTCTCGAACCCTCCCCCACGCCTCATCCGCCGCGGCATACACCTCCCGCAGCCTCGCCACCCATCTCCGCCAGTCCGCGATCTGCAGATCCCCCGCGCTCCCGCGCAGATCCTCCGCAGCGAGCGACAACCGCTCGAGCGCGACGAACAGTCCTTCCGCCTCGTCCTCCAACGCCGCGGCGAGTGCCCGCTGCGCCGCCGGATCGCCTGGTCTCGACAGCGCCCCGATCTCGGCCATCGCCTCGGTCATCGCCTTCGCCAGCCGCCCCGCATCCAGCAGTTCGAGCTGTCGCGCCGGATCGCTGACACCCTGCGCCGCGCGACGCGCTGCGAGCAGAGGCGCAAACCAGGCGTCATGCGCCGCACCCGGCAGGCCCCGCACCGATCCGAAGGACCGCAGGCCCCGCGTGAGCTCCGGCATCGTGCATGCGCGGTCGCGGATCCCCACGGCGAGCAACCGCATGCGATCGTCACCCGTGAGTTCCAGGACATCGCCACCGTGCAGGTAGATCGTGCATTCACGCACCGTATGCATCACGCCATCGACGCCATCCAGCATCATGCGCCACGGCGATGCCTCGTGCCACGCGATCACCAGCGCGTCACGCTGCAGCTCCACTTCCGCGCCCTTGTCGATGCTCTGCCCGCGTACGAGCCCCATCACGCGGACGGTCGCTCGGAGCGAGTCCGTCGTGTCGTCGGCGAACGCGCGGTCGGGGCTCATCCTGCCATCGTGCGTGAATCCGTGGGTGAAGACGCGCGCGACGCCGTGCGTGAATCACGGTCCGACACCGCACGCGCATTCCTGCACGCCGTCATCGGAGAATCGCCCCGACCACCGCATCGGTATCCTCGAGCGTCGGGAACACCGCCGCTGGCGCATGCTCGGCCAGTTCATCCACGCCATAGCGCCCCGTCGCCACGCCGATCGCGCGGACGCCGAGTGCGCGGCCGCAGTGAATGTCGAACGGCGTGTCGCCGATGATCACCATGCGCTCGCCGTGCATCTCGATGCCCAGGATCTCGCGCGCGCGACGCTGCGCCACCGCCGGCAGCTCCGGACGGTCGGCGTGGTCGCAGCCGAATGCATTCACGCGAAACCGGCTGAAATCGAGGCCGACCGCGCGCAGCTTCTGACGCGCGCCGCGTTCCACGTTGCCGGTGAGAAGCCCCAGCGTCACGTCGCCACTCGCTTCCAGCGCGTCGAGCAGTTCCGGAACGCCTGCCAGGAGCGTGGCCGCCTCGGGCGACCGCTCCAGCTCCTCCGACAACAATGCGATGTAGCGGTCGAGCGCGGCGTCCATGCGGGCGTCGATCGTGGCGTCGTCGATCCCGGCCGCGCGCATCTGCTCGCGCGTGATCTGCTGGTCCGTCTTGCCGTCATACCGGTACGACGTGTCGCCCGGCGTGCCATAGGTCTCGGTGAGCGCCTGCTCCATCGAGCGTCGGCCCGTGCCGTCGGTGAGAAGGAGCGTACCATCGATGTCGAACAGGACGAGCTTCACGAGCGACCCATGATCGGAGTGGTGACGGGCACCGGCGCTGGCCGGATGCGCGCCGTGCGTGAGAGCAGCAGGCCACCCATGATGAACGCGGCGCCGACCCCCTGCCAGACGGTCGGCTGTTCACTCAGCATGACCCACGCAACGAGCAACGCGATCAGCGGCTGCAGGTTTCCATACATCGCCGTGCGCGTCGGTCCGAGCACCCGCACGCCGCGGTAGAACAGGAGGTACGCGATCACCAGCGCGCCGATGCCGGCGTATGCCACGGTGCCCCATTCCCGCAGCGTCACCGCGCCCCAATCCAGCCGCATCATGCCGGGAACCGCGATCGCGACGAGAAAGAGCGCGCCGCTCGCCATCGTGATCGCCGAGAGATGCAGGGGATGCGCGGTCTTCGTGTACGGGGTGAGCAACACGCTGAAGAGCGCCCACGCGATGCTGCCGACCGCGATCAGCGCAGCGCCGAACAGTGCGCTGCCGCTGGCTTCCACGGCGCCGGCACTGCCGACCACGCACGCGACGCCTGCCAGCTGCAATCCGATGCCCGCCCACCCGCGGCTGCTCATGCGCTCGGCGCCGATCATGCGCGAGATGATCGCGATCCACGCGGGGCCGGCGGCGACCACCAGCGCGGCGATGCCGGCGCGTGTGCGTGCCATGCCGAAGATGAACATCAGCTGGTACAGGCCGTTGCCGATGAGTCCGAGCACGGCGAGCTTGATGGAATCCGATCGCGACGGCAGCGGCACACCGCGCACCGATGCTGCGACCACGATCAGCACGATGGCCGCAAGCGCGACGCGCAACCCGTTGAACGTGAGTGGCTCGAGCGTGCTGAGCCCGGTCTTCACGACGCTGTAGTTGACGCCCCAGATGATGGCCATCACGATCAGGCCGAAATCGGTGATGCCGAACTTCGTGCCGGTCTCCGCGACGACGCGGTATTCACCCGTCGCCGTCTCGCCAACGGCTGCCTCGCAAGGCTCCGCAACCACGAGGCTGCCGGACTGATGCTGGAGTGCCGGCGCGGGCCGCTGGGAGGGTGGTTGCAGAGACATTTCGAAAAGTAGGCACCGGCGGAAACTCCGTGTACCTTCCGGGATGCATGTATCCTTTTCGCTCTTCGCCGATGCCGCCAACCTCTCGCAGGAAGGCAAGCTCAACGTCCTCGGCGTCTTTGACGCGGTGCACGTGGCACAGTTCCCGGCCCTGCATCCGCGCGCCACGCTGGTCGTGCGCCTGAAGGGCACGCCATCCGACATCGGCGTTCACCCGATGAAGCTGCGCTGGCTCAATGGCCGCGGCACCGAGCTCTGGTCGTCGACGGCGGAGCTGTCCGTCGAAGCGACCCCGGGGCAGACGACCGAAATGGACATGCCCGTGATCGTCCAGATCGACCTGCCGCTCGACAGCCCGGGCGAGTACCGCATGCAGATCGAACTCGACGGGGCCAAGCGCGCCGAAGCGATGCTGCACGTGCGCGGTGGCGCGCCGACGGTGCCGGCCGCAACGGGACAGCTGCCGAGCTGACCGCGGCGGTACTAACGCGTGCGGTGCACCCGCCGGATGCCGGTGCACTGCTCGCGTAGTCGCGCCATGTACGGGTCGGCCGAGTCCAATCGCTCGATGGCGATCCCACCGCGTGTGAGCGAGCTGTGCACCATGCGTGCGCGGCTCAACGCGATGCCGACGTGCGTGACACGGCGGTCTTCGCGGTCGGAGAAGAACAGCAGGTCGCCGGGCAGATGTTCGTCGATGGCCTTCGTTGCGGACTCGATGCCTTCGAGCGCCTGCTGCCACGCATCGCGCGGAAGCGTCGCACCGTGCAATCGGAAGATGCGCTGCACGAAACCCGAGCAGTCGCAGCCCCACGGCGTGACGCCGCCCCACAGATAACTCGCACCGGAGTACAGCGTCTCCGCCGCGTGCCCGATGGAATCGGCGCCGTAGTGGAATCGTTCGTCGAGGTCTTCCGCGAGCGCGAACGCCCCGTCGAGCAACTCCGCCTCCGGACGCAGCCGCGCGCCAAGTGGCAGCGGCCGCGCCTCGCCGATGCTGTCGCGGACGATGCAGCCCAGCGACACACGCCAGGACGCTTCGTCGCCCGTCGAGACGCTCAGATAGCCGTGATGCATCCAACCCTCGTACGCGTCCTCGCCGACGACGCGAAGCCAGTCGCCACGAGTCTCGAGCACGTGTACCGTCTCGCCGGACAGCAGCTGGGACGTCAATGGCGCCGATGCCCGGGCATCACCCAGCATCGGGGCTACGGCCGCACGAACGGTGCGAAGGGAAGCCGGTGCGTCGTTGGATTGCTGATCGTGCGGCACGTGTGGTGTCACGGAGGCGCGGGTTTCGAGACCAGTCACCGGACGTCTTGTCCCGTCAGGCGGAGTGATGCTGGGAAGATACCGCCCGCGCCAACCCCGCCACTTTCGCTTCGAGGTCGGTCAGCGAGAACGGCTTGGGCAACACCTGGCGGCCAGTACTGCGGACGAACTCCGCGGCCGTCGGCGAGTGCAGGTCACCGGTGATGAACAGGACGCGGGACGCCTGCTCCGGCTGGACCGCCAACAGCTCCCGGTAGGTGTCTTCGCCCGACATTCCCTGCATGCGCAGGTCGAGCAGGATCGCACCGAAGCGCTGCGCCGACACCGCCTCGAGCGCTTCCCGGCCACCCGGCGCCGTCACCACCCGATAGCCCTGCCGCTCGAAGTACCGGCCCATGGCGGAGCGGAGCGCCCCCTCGTCCTCGACGATCAAGAGCGACCTGAATCCGTCACGGCCATCATCAGGCGTCACGCCCGAGTTGCCCATGCCGACGGTGCTCGACCCGGCCACACCGGCGTCTGGCGCACTGGCGTCCGGCGCACCGGCGTCCGGCGACTGGACCTTGGGCAGCGCGATCATGAACGTCGTGCCGGTGTCACCGACGCGGAAGCTCACCGAGCC
>JAZKCW010000072.1:0-2044 GCA_040387895.1 Gemmatimonadota bacterium | reverse complement strand
CCACCGATGCGGCGCAGCACCACGCCATAGTTCGCGTGCAGGTGCAGCACGATCTCCCAGATGCTGTGCGCGCCACGGATGGGGTGGGCCTGCGCCTGCGCCGCGCTCACGCCATCGAGCAGCTCCAGCACCGATGGCCCGTGCCACGCGTCGCCCTGCATCGTACGACGGAGCTGGTCCGTCAGTCTCGCCGTTTCACCCGCGTCGGTGTCGTGCGTCATCGGTCTCCCATTGTGTGTGCTTGGCCATGAATATGGTTAGCCGCGCGGCGCGCCCGTCGTCTGGCGCCCGGCGTCCGCCTAATTCCGCCGCGCGACAAATCCCGGGGCATCAGCCCGCCCCACCACGAGGCGCCCGCTCTCATCGATGTGATACGGCATGACACTCCCGAGCACCGCGAGGAACTCCCCCTCCTGCTGGTTCACTGCCGGCTCGCAGGCTCGACGCGTGGTGGCAGCATTCTGCACGAGCAGCCCCGATTCCGTGATGACGAACGCACCGGAGTACCGGTTGCACGACGCGGATCCACTCACTTTCCCGTCACTGCCGAACGCCAGCGTGATGGTCGATCCCGCGACGAGCGGTGCGCCGCGCAACGAGTCCACCCGCCACTCCGCACCACGCAGCGACGCAGCGGGTTCACCACCGCATCCCGTGAGGGTGCGCGCACCTTCACCACCCTCGAAGACCACCGTCACGCGCGCGGGGAATGGATGCCCGCTCATCGCGTCCGCGCATGCCGTATCACGGACCGTCACGATGAAGCGCGACGTGCCGTCGTTCACCCGGTACACTGAACCACCCTGCACCGTCTCGCGCGCAGGCGTCCGCACGGTAGCACGCTGCTCGTCGTAGTTCCATCGCAGCGTCAGGGTGCTATCGGCGATCGCGAGCAGCCAACCGGGCTCGTTGCCGACTGCCCGGAAGCTGAGCGGCTGCGCCGACTCCGCCTTCACGAGCGCGATCGGTACCGGCTGCTCTTTCGGCACCGCCTCGCCCTTGATGATGCGCGCCGCGGTCAGCACCGCCATGCGGCCCATCTCGCGCGGACTCTGCGCGATCGTGCCGGCCATCCGCCCTTCGGTGATTGCCTTTCGCGCATCGTCCTGCGCGTCGAAGCCCACCACGGCGATCTCGCCCGCGCGACCGGCTGCAGCGATGGCCTCGACCGCACCCAGCGCCATCACGTCGTTGCAGGCGAAGACGCCCGAGATGTTCGCGTTCGACTGCAGCAGGTTCTGCATCACGTTGAACGCCTGGTCGCGCTCGGCGTTGGCAGTCTGCGACGCGACGATGGTGATGCCCGGCGTGCGTGCGATCGCCGAGCGAAAGCCGCGCAGGCGTGCATCGCCGGACTCGTGACCCGGAATGCCCTCCAGCACGACGACGCGTCCCGCGCCCTTGAGCCGTTCGCCGAGGAACGTTCCCGCGACCCGTCCGCCATCCTCGTTGTCCGAACCGATGAACGTCACGGTAGTCGCGTTGGCCGCCGCGAGTGCGGCGCTGTCGACGCGCGAATCCACGATGATGACCGGAATGTTTGCCGCATTCGCCTTGGCGATCACGGGCACGAGCTCGACGGAGCCATTCGGCACCAGTGCGAGCACGCTGATCCGGCGCTGCAGCAGGTTCTCCACGATCTGCATCTGCCGCTCGACGTCGGTCTCACGATCCGGCGCCTGCACGATGAGCTCGAAACCCAGGCTGTCGGCAGCCGCCTTGGCGCCCGCCTCCATGTCCACGAAGAACGGGTTGTTGAGCGTCTTGAGCACGAGCGCCACGACGGGCTTCGCACCCGCATCGGCCGCACGATTGCAGGCGGATGCCGGCAGCAGCGTGGCGCACAGGAGCGCGGATGCAGACAGGAAACGCTGGGAACGGGACAGGAAAGCCATGACGATCATCCGGTGGGGCGTTGTGCGCGCCGATGCAGCGCCATGTCGACCAGCACCGCGATCACGATCACCACGCCGATCGCGATCTGCTGCACGTAGGACGACACGCCGAGCAGGTTGAGTCCATTGCGAAGCACGCTCATGATGAG
>JAZKCW010000071.1:6569-87017 GCA_040387895.1 Gemmatimonadota bacterium | reverse complement strand
TCGACGCCACCGGCGTGCTCACGTTCGAGGTGTCGCTCCCGTACACGGAGTTCACCACCCGCGAAGAGGCACTCGGCTTTCACCGCGAGTTCGACCGCCGACTGCGCGAGCTGCCGGGTGTCACTGCGGTGGGAAGCACCGGTGTGGTTCCGCTCGAGGGCTACGGCAGTGGATGCAGCGTGGTGTTTCGTGAAGGGCTGCCGTACGCCGTCGGCGAGGAAACCCCATGTGTCGCGACGCCCACCGTCCTGCCCGGGTTCTTCGATGCGCTGCTCATTCCCGTGCAGGGCAGCAAGCCCACGTGGAGCGATGTCGATGCGCGCACGCAGGCGGTCGTGGTGACGAAGGCGCTCGCCGATCGGCTGTGGCCGGGCATCAGCCCGGTCGGGAAGGGAATCGGGAGCAACGGCCCCGACTCCAGGGCCTGGTATCGCGTCGTCGGTGTGGTGCCCCACATCAAGGCCGAAGCATTGGATCAGCCGCCCACGGAGGCCGTATTCTACGCACCCACCGGGCTGCGACCGGGTGTCAAGAGCGGTGATCTCAACGACGTCGCGTACATGGTGCGCATGTCCACTGCCGACCCGATGACGGCGACGGCCGGAATTCGCACCATCCTCTCCAGCATGAACCCGCGCGTCCCGTTCATAGATGCGCGCTCCATGGAGGATGTCGTCGCTCGCTCCATGGCGCGCACGTCTTTCCTGATGCTGCTGCTCGGCGTGGCCGCGGCAGTTGCGCTGCTGCTCAGCGCGGTCGGACTCTATGGCGTCGTGTCGTACGTCGTCACGCTGCGTCGGTCGGAGCTGGGCATCCGCATGGCGCTGGGCGCCAGCGCCCGTCACGTCGTCCGGTTGGTGCTGGTGCAATCGGCGTGGCTGGCGGTCGTCGGCGTGACGATCGGCCTGGCCGCAACCCTCGCGGCGAGCCGGACGCTGCAGTCCGTGGTGTACGAGGTGAGCCCCGCCGATCCGGCCGTGCTGGGGTCCGTCATGGCGGTGCTGCTCGTCGTCGCGCTCTGTGCATCGCTGCTTCCCGCGCGGCGGGCCGCACGCATCGACCCGGGAGACGCAATGCGGGAATCCTGAGCGTTCGCTACGCCAGCATCACGCTGGCATTACGCTGGAACTACGCTGGAATTACGCTGGCATGGGGTTGAGCAGCGCGTGGCGCAGGGAGAAGATGGCGCGCTCCTTGGCCTTCGCCTCGATGTCGACCGTGAACGGGACGCCCGCTTGTGCGAGCAGCGTCCACACGGGTGGCCAGTCGTCCGGCATGATGACGTCGTGATGCGGTCGCACGTCGCCCGTATCCCAGCCGGCGCGGGGCGACGAAAGATGAAAGTACGGCTCGCGCGCACCCCAGCTGGCGATGGCCAGTTCGGTCGCCTCGATCTCATCCAGCGAGTCCGGGTGTGCGCGATGATGATGCACGTCATACACGAGCGGAAGATTCCACGCCAGGCAGGCGGGCAGCACGTCTTCCGGCGAGAACGTGCGGTCGTCGTTTTCGAAGGCAAGGCGCGACAGCACGGCCGGTGACAGCGTCGCGAGCGTAGACTCCCAGCGCCACAGCGCGGTCTCGCGGTCCGGTGCACCGCTGCCGATGTGCAGGCAGATCACGTCAACGCCGAGCTCCGCGCCCAGCCGACCGCGCCATTCCAGCTCGGCGATGGTGCCATTCACGACATCAGCGCGCAGGGAGTTGCCGACGAGGAACTGATCGGGATGTTCCGACAGTCGAATGTCATGCGCGGCCGCCGTCCCCCGGATCCGCGCGCATTTCGCAAGTACCTCCGCATCCTGAAACAGTTCATCGACCCACGGAACGACGAGTGGGTGCGTCGCGCGCGGCCACAGGTCGGAGGAGATACGAAACGCATGCACGCCGTTCCTGGTGCACCACGCCAGCACTGCGTGCAGCGTGTCGAGGTTCTCGTGCACGAGCTGCCCGTAGAATGCGCGCGCGCTGGCAGCTGTCGGATCCGCCGTCGCCAACCGGGACAGGTGCGCCACCGTCGTCGTCCGGAACTTGAGCGTGGGCTCGCTGTCGAAGGCGCAGCAGAGACCGAGTCGCGGTACCGCCGGCTGATCATCGGTACGCAGGTCGGCCTCTTCGGCCGGGTACGGTACATTCATCGGACTGCGTGGTAGTATGAGACAGGCGACACGGACACTATGTGTGAAGGGTTAGCGGCGCGTTTGCTCCCCACCAAGCGCCTGCGGTGCCACTCCCGGTTCCCACACTCCCGTTCATGCGTGACCTGATGACGCTGCCGATGTTGCCGATGCTGCGGATGGTACCGATGATGCCCGGGCCTGCTGGTCTGAGCGCCGCACTGCGATGGTCGTGAACATGGCCGTGACATGGCGCTGAGCCCGTCTGCCTGGTGGACCATGGTGTCCGCCCCAGTGCTCGCCGCCGCGTTCGGTGCAGGGTGCAGCGATGCGCCCGCGACAGCGTCGACCGTACCATCGGTAATCGCCACGATGGTGACCGTGCCGGCGCCGGACAGCACGCTCTCGGCCGCGACGGGCGCATTGGCAGCGGGACGGCCGTGGGAGGCCACCCGGTTGCTCACGCCGCTGCTTCGTGATCCAGCGCGTCGCACGCCCGCGGTGGTGATGCGCGCGGCCGAAGCGGCGTTTGCATGGGAAGGCCACACCGAGGCGATCGCCTTGCTCGAGGGCGAACGTTGGCTCGACAGTGCGTTCGCGGGCGCGGGGCATGCGCTGCTCGCGCGTGCTGCGCTCTCGGTCAGCCCGCGAAGCGCGCGCATGGATTCCGTGGCACTGCGCCATGCGCGCCGGGCCTTGGCCTCCGGCGCAGCTATCAGTGCCGGCGGCGGTCTCACGAACGCCGAACGAGGCGCACGCCAGACATTGCTGGCGCGCGCGTTCGACCGCCTGCGCGCGGCCGACAGCGCGCGTGCGCACTATCGCGAGGCGGCAACGCTGGTGCCGGAGGTGCACGACTGGCTCGTGTTGCGCGCGGCGCGCCTGACGGAGGACGATCGCACGCGGGGACGCGAGCTCTCCTCGGTGCGCACGCCGGCCGCCACGGAGCGGCGCGACTGGACGGAAGCGGACGCGCGCGAGCTGGGAGGAGACGAGCCGGGTGCCGCGGCGATCTATCACCGGCTTGGCGCACGTGCCGCCGCATTCCGGTTGCAGCTCGTCTCGGCGACGGACAGCGCCGCCCGGGAGCCGGTACGGCGTGCGCTGCTGGACTACATCGCGTCGTCTCCGTCGTCGATTGAGACGCGCGCCGCGATCGAGCTGTTCGACCTCCGATTCCGCGCGCGCACCGCGGATGAGGAGGTGACGCTCGCCCGCGCTGCCTCAACGATCGGCTGGGTGCCGCGTGCACTGACCAGCTTTCAGGCAGTGTCGGGCGCGAAAGGGCTGACGGATCGCGACCGCATGACCTACGGCGATCTCCTGTTCCGTGCGGGACGCTCGCGCGATGCTGCAGCGCAATTCGCTGCCCTGGCACCAACGGCACCGATGGCCGGCAATGCCGGGTATCAGCGTGCCCGCGCACTGCTCCGCGCCGGTGATGCCACGGCCGCGCGTGCGCTGCTTGCCAGTACGCGGCGTCAGTACGCTGCGGATACGATGGCTGCCTCGTCCGCCCTCTACCTGCTCGGAGATCTCGCCTCGGACGCTGCGCGGGATGACGACGCGCGCCGGTACTTCCTGGAGCTCGCTCGCGTCTATCCCACGAGCAGCTACGCCGCGCAGGGACGCTTTCGCGCGGCGATCACGGCGTACGCCGCCGGCAATGCCCGGCAGGCGGCGCGCGAGCTGGATTCGCTGCACCTCGTGTACCCGGCACACGCCGAGGCGCTGGCGTCGATGTACTGGGCGGGCCGTGCGTGGAGCGCCAGCGGGAGCGACACGCTCGCGCGCACGCGATGGCGGGCCGTCATCGATCGCAACCCGGCCTCATACTACGCGATGCTCGCAGCGAAGGCGCTGCGCGTTCCCGTCTGGGCGCCCGCTGCCGGCGACACGACGCTGCCGCGCTTTGCCGATATCGATGCGGCGATGACGCGAGCGGTGCTGCTCGACCGGCTCGGCATGCACGAGGAGGCCCGGCTCGAGGACGACTGGCTGTCCCGCGCGGTGGCGCAGGGTGCACCAGTCGACCGGATGGTGGCCACGGCCCACGGGTTTGCAGCACGCGGTCTGGCGTCCCGCGCCATCGGACTTGCACGACGCGCGCTCGACCAGGGTGCAGCGCCGACGCGGACCGTCTATCGCCTGCTGTATCCGCTCGCAGGCGAAGAGGTGCTGCGCGCGGAGAGCAGGCGTCGCGACGTCGATCCCGCGCTCGCCGCTGCATTGATCCGGCAGGAGTCCAACTTCACGGCCCGCGCGACGTCGGCGGCCGGTGCACGTGGGCTGATGCAGGTGATGCCGCCGGTCGGTGCGGCGATCGCCCGCTCACTCGGGTTTCCCCGCTGGGATCCGGTGCTGTTGTACCAGCCCGACGTGAACGTGCAGATCGGCATGCGCCATCTGTCGACGGCACTCGCGCGCTACCCGCATCCCGCCTTCGCACTCGCCGCGTACAACGCCGGCGATTCACGCGTGCGCCGCTGGACGGCAGGGCGCGGCGCCAGCAACCCGGAGCTGTTCGTCGAGCGGATTCCGTACGTGGAAACGCGGGACTACGTGCGGATCATCCTGCGCAATCGCGAGATGTACAGGGACCTGTACGGTTGGACGGACGCGGGCACGCAACGCTGACCGGTCAGAGCTGTCCGGTCGCACTCCACGCTTCCACCCGTCGTCGATAATCCTCGCTCTCGTATCGGGTCACGCTGAACGCCGGTGCATATGCGGGCATCGCCGCGCCCGTGACATGTGCCGCAACCAGTTCGCCCGCCGCCGGCGCCGCCATGAGCCCATACCCCGAGAATCCCGCCGACACGAACGCGCCTCCGACCGGGAGCGGTCCGACCAGCGGCCGATTCTCCGCCGTCTTCGTGTAGTAGCCGCCGTCGACGATGTTGCGGGGAATGCGGTCCACGTACTGCTGCAGCCCCGGCGCGAGGCGGGTCATCCCGCGCAGCACGACTTCCGGGTAGAACGGATCCTCGGGCAGCGGAAAGTGCGCATCGTCGTAGCGCTGGGCGCTGTGATAGTCCCACAGCATCAGCACCGTGCTGCTCCCGTGGTATCCCTCCGGCCGCAGGTGCACACCGGCCGGCATCGGCTCGGTCATCCACCGCGTTTCATCGCTTGCGCGCAGCTCCTCGCGTTCATCGTCGGTCCACACCAGCGACTGGGGATCATCGAGGATCACCAGCCCGGTGTCGCGATCGACGACGCGCGCGGTGTCCTCGATACTCACCTTAAGGTGGAGCTCCGAGAACAGCGGCAGCGCGACGCCCACGAGTCGTGACACCCGCGCAGCGTGCGGACCGGCCGCGTTCACGAAGCAATCGGTGGCGATGCGCTCGCTGGTTCCATCCCTCATCGCCACGGTCACGCCCCGCACGTGGTTGCCCAGCACTTCGACGTCGGTCACGCAACCATGCAGCGTCTGCACACCGGCGGCACGCGCCTCGTCGAGCAGGTGGGCGCCCAACTGCTGGCCACTGAGCCAGCCGCACCGCCGCGCATGCAGCACGGCAATGATGTCCGGCGCAAGCCACGGGAAGCGTTCCCGCACGAGCGAGGCGTCGAGGAACAGATCGGCGCCCGTTGGATGGTCGTGGAATCCGACGTGGGTGCTCGGCACATACGCACGCGCGTCCTGTTCGTCGCGATACACGCGCAATGCTCCTGCACCCTGCTGCTCGGCGAGCGCACCATCCGTGAGATAGCGCGCTGCCGTCTCGGCGTTCGCGGTCGCGTAGAGATAGCCGCGCCGGTTCATCAGGAAGCGATTGCCGCTGGCGTCGGCGTACTGCTCCAGCAGGTCGATCGAGCGATTCATGAAGCGCACCATCGCGTCGTCCGGACCAGGCCACCAGTTGCGGTATGCTTCGGTCGACTTGTCGCTCGTCAGGGACAGCGGCGTGCCCTCGTCCACGAGGACGACATCGCGTATACCGTGTGTCACGGCGAGCGCATGTGCCGCGGCCACGCCGATGATACCGGCTCCGCAGATCACCACCTCGGCTGATCGAGTCATGCGGGAACGATACCCGCGATTCGCGCCCGCCGCGTCCCCCGCGCTAAGCTTTGCGCCATGCTCCCCCGTGCGCCGCTGGCCGTCGAGGCAAGCCGATGAAACTGTCTGCAGTGCCGCTGTTGCCGGCCCTCACGCTCGGTGTGATCGTCGTGGGTGCGCTTGCGGGATTGCCGCCGGGTACGCCCGGGCTGCGGTGGTGGGTCTGGACCATAGGGCTCGCGCTCACCGGGTTTCCGGTCGCGTTCCGCACTGCGCGAGGAATGATTCGCGGCGAGTTCGCTGCCGATGTCGTCGCGATGCTCGCCATCATCGGTGCAGTCCTGCTTGGCCAGCCGCTGGCGGGCCTCGTCGTCGTCCTCATGCAGACCGGCGGAGAGGCCCTCGATGCGTACGCCGTCGCACGCGCGAGTGATGCCGTTCGGCTGCTCGAGGCCGACGCGCCGCGTGTGGCACATCGTTTCGATGGTGAGACTCTGGTCGACATTCATGCCGAACAGATCGTGCCGGACGACCGTCTGCTCGTGCGGCCCGGTGAGCTCGTACCGTGCGACGGTGTGGTACTCGCGGGGACGTCACACGTCGATACGGCGCGACTCTCCGGCGAGGCGATCCCGGTGCGCGCGGCCGCGGGAACGACGCTGCTGTCGGGCAGCGTCAATCAGGAGGGCGCGCTCACCGTGCGCGCACTTCGCACGTCTCGCGAAAGCCAGTACGCGCGCATCGTCGAGCTGGTGCGATCGGCGCAGGCCTCGAAGAGCCCCCTGCAGCGCACCGCTGATCGCGCGGCGGTCTGGTTCACCCCGTTCACTCTCCTGGCCTGTGCTGCTGCGTGGGTGGTGTCGAAAGACCCGACGCGCGTGCTGGCCGTCCTCGTCGTCGCCACCCCGTGTCCCCTCATTCTCGCGGCACCGGTGGCCATCATCGGCGGCATCAACCGCGCGGCGCGGCGCGCCATCATCGTCCGGCATGGCGGTGCCCTCGAGGCGTTGAGCAAGGTCTCGGTGGCCGTGTTCGACAAGACGGGCACGCTGACCGTCGGCCATCCCCGCGTCGAAGCCGTGTACACGGACGACGGCGGCGACCCTCAGGATGCGCTCGCGCTGGCCGCCGCCGTGGAGCACGCCTCAGGTCATCTGCTCGCACGCGTCACCGTGGCCGAGGCCGAGCGGCGCGGGCTGCATGTCGCGGTGGCACTCGCGCCACGCGAGGAGCCGGGTCAGGGTGTGTGGGGCAGGGTGGGTGACCAGACCGTCGCCGTGGGCTCGTCGGCGTTCGTCGCGCGCACCATCCCGACTGCCGCGGGCCGCGTGTCCGCCATGGACGCAGGCGCCGACGGGCTTCGCGCGTATGTGGCGTCGAGCAGCGGCGTGGTCGCACGGGTCCAGTATGCGGATGAACTGCGCGCAGATCTGGCCGGCATGTTCGACGCACTGCGCGGGCTTGGTGTCGCGCGCTGCATTCTGCTCAGCGGCGACAGGCGCGCGAATGTCGCAAAGATCGCGGCAGCCGTCGGCATCGACGAATTCGAGGGTGACATGTCCGCCGAGGACAAGGTCGACCGCGTTCGAAGCCTGGAAGCGACGGGCGTTCGTGTGCTGATGGTCGGCGACGGCACGAACGACGCCCCGGCGCTGAGCGCTGCGACGGTCGGCGTCGCCCTGGCCGGACATGGTGGCGGCGTGGTTGCCGAAGCCGCCGACGTCGTGCTGCTCGTCGATGATCCGTTGCGTGTGGCGGAGGCGATCGGCATCGGACGCCGCAGCATGTCCATCGCACGCCAGAGCATCGGCGTCGGCCTCGGTCTCTCGATCGTCGGCATGGCGTTCGCCGCCACGGGCCACCTCACGCCGATCGCCGGTGCGCTCGCGCAGGAGGCGATCGACGTGGCGGTGATACTCAACGCGCTGCGCGCCAGTCGCAGCCCCTGAACAGCGCGCAGCGTCTCAGCCTTTATGTCCCGCGTCGTCCACCATTCTTCGCCTGGGCGGGCGGTTTCTGTGGCTGCCGTGGATTCGGCTTGTGCTGCTGCTCACCGGGTGCGGCTGGCTTGCCGCCCGGAAGCGGCTTCTTGCGCGAGAAGTCGGGAACGGCACCCGAGCTCTTTTTCTTCATCTGTCCTCCTGGTAGTCGACGATCCCGAAGTATGTCACAGTCACGTCCCTGATGCGCCCTCCTTCTCCCGAGCTATTCATCGGCGTCGACGTGCAGGTCCGCCGCGGTTGCCCGTACTACGTGCTGTCGTCCACCGGCGATCATGTCGAATCGGGCTGGATGCCGGCGGCCGACGCGCCAGCACGGTTGCGCGACCTCGTGCGGCGCCTGAGCGGCCCGGAGGCCCGACGGGTCGCAGTCGGCATCGATGCACCACGCATGCCGCTGCCCGCCCCGAGGCGCTGGTCGTGGAGCGGCAAGGACGGGGTGTGGTCACCCTCCGCGCCCGCTGCGGTGGGTTCGGGGCGGCACTGCGAAGTGGTCATCAGCGCACACCGGCTGGCGAATCCGCAGTGGACTCCGGTTGCCGCGACTGCTCCGGCATGGATGCAACTCGGCTTCGCGCTGTTCGACGTGTTGCAGCAGGACGTGTTGCAGCGAGACGTGCTGCGCGAGCACACGAGTGTGCACGAGATCTTCCCGAGCGCGGCGTATCAGCAGCTTGCGGGTGATCACGCCGCAACGTTCACGCTCTCCGTCGGCGGATTCCTGCCGGGCCCGAAGGACATGCTCGATGCAGCACTCGGTGCGTTCGTGGTGCGGGAGTTCTGGCACGGGCGCGGCTGCGAAGTCGGCGGTGGTGATGGTCTCGGAACGATCGTCCTCCCGCGCCCGTTGCCGTTGCACGTCGGCGCGCTCCACGCGTGGCCGGAGCCGGTCGCTCCCGCTGCATCGACCGGCTGACACAGCACGACTGACGCAGCACGACTGACGCAGCACGACTGCGCCCTAGTTCGGCATCGCCTCGGCGATTGGTAGTGCGAAGCGCGCGGTCGTTCCGACTCCTTCTGCACTTTCGACTTCGATCAGTCCGCCGTGGGCTTCGACGATGCCGCGGGCGATCGTCAGTCCAAGCCCTGAACCGGGGCGCACCGCGTTCGCCGACTGATAGTATCGATTGAAGACATGTGGCAGGCTCGCCTCGGGAATGCCCGGGCCGAAGTCGCGCACCGCAAACTCGACATAGCGACGGCCGTCGACGCTGCGCCGCTCGTCCTGCGCGGCCGCGGAGAGTCGGATCTCACTGCCGGCCGGCGAGAACTTGATGGCGTTGCCGACCACGTTCGACAGCACCTGCAGTATGCGGCGCACGTCGGCCATCACGGGCGGCAACGCGTCGTCCACCTCGGTCGACAGCGTCTGGCCTTTCCCGTTCGCGAGCGGGATCATTGCGTCGGCAGCGGCGCGCAGGAGCACGCCCGCATCGCAGGGTTCCGGGTGCACGCGCAGCTGACCGGCTTCGATGCGCGTCACGTCCGCGAGGTCGCCGATCAGTGCATCCATCTGGTCCGCGGCGCGCCGTATGGTCTGCACATGCTCCGCCACCTCAGTGGGCACGGCCTCCGTGCCTTCGCGCAACAGGATCGCACTGGTCAGCATCTTCACGGCCTGCACCGGGTTGCGCAGGTCGTGCGAGACGATGCCGGCCATCTGGTCCCGTGACTCGATCGCCACGCGCAGCTCCTGCTCGATGCGCTGCCGCGCCGTCATGTCCCGCAGCACGACGGTGTATGCGACGCGACCATCCGCGTGCACGCGCGCGATCGACGCCTCGGCCGGAAACTCGTCGCCGCTGCGTCGCAGCCCGGAGATCTGCCGGCGTTCACCCATGCGCCGCGCCGCCTCGTGCGACGTGCCGAAGCGCTCGACATGCTGCGAGTGCACGTCGCGAAACCGTTGGGGCAGCAGCGCGTTCAACGGCATCCCGATCGCTTCGGCCGCCGTGTAGCCGAACGTCTGTTCGGCGCCCGCATTGAAGAACACGATGGTGTGCCCGCTGTCCACTGCGATGATCGCGTCGGCAGAGATGGCCACCATGCCGGCGAGCATGGCGTCCGACATCGGGAGTGCGTCGAAGGATTCGGTCATCGTCTCAATATCGGGCGCGGCATCGCGGAAAGTTGACGGGGAAGACTCCGGGCCTGCTGTGAGGGAATGCCTTACAAAGTTTCTGCATTCCGCCCGCCATGGCCGAGCTGGTCGCGGTCGTACACTCCTGCATGTCGGAGTCGACATCCGGTACCGACATCCTGCTGCACTCGTTCGGACCATCGCACTTCCAATCAATCATGACCAGCCTCTCTGATTCTGCCCCGGTTGCCGCCCTGCTGCGCGCGGGAAGCCGCCGTGATTTTCTTCGTACTTCGGCATTCACCGCCGTTGCAGCGGGTGCGCTCGGTGCATGCTCGTCCACCGATCCGCAGGCGCAGCCAGCACCGGCGAAAGCGGCTGGCACGCCGGTGACCAGGGCGGACAGTGACCATGGTGGTGGCGCGATGGCTCCGCATCCGGCCGCGGTCGTCGACCGAAAGGGGAAGGCGGAGGAAATGGATGCCATGCACGAGAAGGGCATCAAGGCGTTTCCCGCCAAGACCAAGGGCAAGGGCAACCAGGTGATGGTGCCTCGCATGGACCAGGGCGTGAAAGTCTTCGAGCTCACGGCGAAGGAGACCCAGTGGGAGATCGAGCCCGGTCGCACCGTGACGGCATGGACGTACAACGACCAGCTGCCCGGCCCGCAGATTCGCGTGCGGGAAGGCGATCGTGTCCGGATCGTGCTGAAGAACGAGCTGCACGAGTCCACCGTGATCCACTTCCATGGCCTCGAGCTTCCCATCGAGCTCGATGGCGTCCCGTTCATCACTCAGCCACCGGTGAAGCCCGGCGAGTCGTACACCTACGAGTTCGTCGTCCCGAACTCGGGCTCGCACATGTACCACTCGCATCTGAACGCGGCGAAGCAGGTCGGGCTCGGGCTGCTCGGCGCTTTCGTGGTCGAGCCGAAGCGGCCGCGTGCTGCGGAGAGGGCCGATGTCGACTACGTGATGGTGCTCAACGATGGTGCGCTTGGATACACGATCAACGGGAAGGGCTTCCCGGCTACGGAGCCCATCGTCGCGAAGCTCGGGCAGAAGGTGCGCATCCGGTTCATGAACGAGGGGATGATGATTCACCCTATGCATCTGCACGGGATGCACATGACGGTCATCGACAAGGATGGCTGGCCGCAGCCCGCGCCGTGGAAGTGCGATACCCTGAACGTCGCGCCCGGTGAGCGGTGGGACGTCATCGTGAAGTGCGACAAGCCCGGCACCTGGGCCTTCCACTGCCACATTCTGCCGCACGCGGAGACCGATCACGGCATGTTCGGCATGGTCACGGCCCTCGTAGTGCAGCCCGCAACTGTCTGATGGCGCCCGACTGACGCACCCGCCGTGGCTCGGCGCTCTGGCCGGAGAGGAGCAATGCGCTCTTCTCCGCCCGTTTTGCGTGGCCGACAGCGAAATTCGGGCACGAATCGGCGGTTCTGGAGCTGGCCCGGAATTTTCTTCCGAGCGTTGGCGACGCAGGTCACGGTGGTCCGCAGATTGCGGTTGAGATCGCCGACAGTTGAACAGCTGAGATCGGGCCACTGGTTATACACTTGCAGGGTGCTCTGCTGTCGGCGGACGACGCGCCGACGAGGGCGACCCTCTTTTGCGCTATCACGCAGGACATTCCGGCCAAGCACGTCCATGAGTCTGATAATCGAAGGTGCCAAGCGTACGGGTACGACGGCCCCGCTGGTACTGATCATCGAAGACAACGAAGACAACCGCATGGTGGCCTCCACCATGCTGCGCCATGTCGGTTACCGGGTGGCGGAAGCCGTCACCGGAAACGATGGGCTCGCTGCAGCCCGTGCGCTGCATCCGGCAGTCATTCTCATGGATGTCGGGCTGCCTGACGTCGATGGCTGGACGATCACGCGGCAGCTCAAGATCGGGAGCGACACCCGGCATATCCCGGTGATCGCGTACACTGCCCATGTGCAGCCAGAGGACTGGCAGATGGCCTATCGGGTCGGCTGCGACGGATATCTCACCAAGCCGATGGAGCCGATCCGCCTGGTGCACGAGGTGGCGCGAGTGTTGGCCGCGCCTGCCCGCACGGTCGTCGAGCGCGAGACCACGCCCGCCTGAGGGTCCGACCGATTCCGTCCACCGGTGAACACATCCCGGTGGTCGGGCTGGGCACGTGGCAAGCGTTCGATGTCGGTAGCGCTCCTGCCGAGCGAGCGCCACGCGAGGCTGTCCTGCGGGAGTTCGCCGCATTGGGGGGCACGCTGGTGGACTCGTCGCCCATGTATGGACGGTCCGAGACCGTCGTGGGCGATCTCGTCAGCGGACTTCGCCTGCGCGAGCGCCTCTTCCTCGCGACGAAGGTCTGGACGAGAGGACGTCAGGCGGGCATCGAGGGCATGGAGGAATCGATGCGCCGCATGCGGGCGAATCCGATCGACCTCATGCAGGTGCACAACCTCGTCGACGTGCGCGTCCATCTCGCGACCCTGCGCGCGTGGAAGGCTGAAGGGCGCGTGCGCTACATCGGCGTCACGCACTACACGGATGGAAGTCACGAGGACATCGCGCGGCTCATCGCGAGCGAGCCGATGGACTTCATCCAGATCAATTATTCGGCAGCGGAACGGAACGCCGAGCGGCGTCTGCTGCCGCTCGCGCAGGACCGCGGCGTGGCGGTGATCGCGAACCGTCCGCTCGCCAGCGGAGACCTGCTGCGCACGCTGACCGGGCGTGCACTTCCGGGGTGGCTCGCCGCCATCGGGTGCGCGACCTGGGCCGAGGCATTGCTCAAGTTCGCGGTGTCGCATCCGGCCGTGACCTGCGCCATTCCCGCGACGTCGAGCGTCGTGCACCTCCGCGAGAACATGCGCGCCGGTGAAGGCGACGCGTTTACGGAAGCGGAGCGGTTGCGACTGGTGTCGGCCCTGAACTGACGGTCGCGGCACCGGCAGTCGCGGCACCGGCAGTCGCGGCGAGCAGCCCACGTGCGCGGTCGCGCACAGTGCTGTCGCGATCCTCACTCAGGCGACGCAGGTAGGGCAGCGCGGCGCTCGGCTTGGCCTTGCTGAGCGCGGTCATGGCTGCAATGCGGAGCAGCGGGTCGGTCGCCGTGTTGGCCGCGAACGCACACACGCGCGTGAGCTTCCGCAGCGCATCGGGCGCCGTGGATCGCACGAGCACGTCGATCATGTCGAGCTGCGTGTTGACGTTGGACTCCGCCTCGATGGCATCCGCGAGCGCCCCGTCATCGATCGGCTCCGCGCGCGCGAACATTGCATAGAACGCCTGGCGGCGCACTTCACTCGACCCGTCGCGCATCGCCAGCTGCAGCGTGGCACGGGAGTCACTCGTGTCGAGCGCCGCGATCGCGGTCACGGCAGCGCTGCGCACACGCACGTCCTTGTGCGAGAGCAGGGCGGTGAGGCCGGGCATCGCCTCCGGTACGCGCATCTCCCCGAGCAGCGCGGCGGCGTTGCGCACGACGAACCACTGCGGATGCTGCAGGCTCCGCAGCAGCACGGCGACGCCATGTCGCAACTCGCGAATGGTATCGAACAACATGCGCCGCTCGCGCAGCGTCGGTGCGGCGATCATGTGCGCGACTGCCGCACTTGCCCCTGCGTCGCCCGCACGTTGCAGGATCCGCACGAGTGGTGCGCGATCAGCGCGATCGTCGCACAGCCGCAACGCGACGTAGCGGAGCAGGGGCAGCGTGCCGAGTCGATCGAACGTCTCGGCCCAGACGGCGGCCACCGCGGGTTCGGCGACACTTTCGGCGCTCATCAACCACTGCAGCGCACCCACGACTTCGGCCGCAGCGCCCGCGTCGGCAGCATCGTGTGCGCGCTGTACCAGTGCCGCGGCCTGCTCGCGGGCCGACTCGGGAGTGGTGAAGGACGCAGGGTCTGCCTCGTCGCACGACGCGCGCACGTCGTCCGTGATCGGCTCCGGCGTGGCACCCTCGAGTCGCACGTGCCAGAGCCCGAGCTCGTCGGCCAGTCGAACGACGGACCGCTCCGTATCGGCGGCCGATCCGGCGAGGAGCGTGGCCAGCAGGAGCAGCTCCTTCGGCGACACGTTGTCGTCGATCAGGATTCGGTGCAGACGATGTGCGCGCATCGCGTCCAGCAGCGGCCCACAACCGACATCGTTTCCGGGGACATGGGCGCCATCGACCGAGAGTGCAGTGCCGTCGCAGGCGAACTCCGTGTCTCCCGCGCGCGAGTGCGCGCCGATTACCCGCAGCGAGTCACGCAGGGACAGCAGCGCTGCCTTCTCCTGGACCTGCCATGTGAGCGTGGCAAGTGCGCGCGCGTACGAAACGGGATCCTTCATCTGCAGATCGACTCCGAGAATGGCAACAGGCGGCCGGCGCCTCCAACCGGGCACCAGCGCTCTGCAGAGGACGAGCACAGGGGCAGCTGCGTTTCGGCACCACATCCGTCCCCAATCATCGCGGGATGAATCGGTTCGTACCGGTTCCCAGCCGGGACCGGGGAAGCCGGATAAATTCCGTTGTCGCGGCTCGTCGCCTGACGACGGGACTGCCGCGCCCCACCGCCGGCCCTCACCGATCCCCATGATGCACCTCTCTCGCGCCGCGAGCCTCGCGCTGGCTTCCGGTCTGCTGCTTCCGGTTTCCGCAATGCATGCGCCCGCACATGCGCAGGCGCCGGCCGCGGCGTCTGCCGCATCGTCCACCGCGGGCGTTCCACCGCGTGCGGTACGACGCGACGTACCCATCACGAATTCGATCCGTCGCGCGCTCGCGGCCGGCACGCGCGACTCCACTGGTTCCCCGGGGCGCAACTACTGGCAGATGCGCGCGGACTACCGCATCGACGTGCGGCTCGATCCTGGCACCTCGCGTCTCACCGGCAAGGCGCGCATCACGGTGGTCAACAACAGTCCGGACTCGCTGCCCTACATCGGCCTGCGACTCGACCCGAATCACTTCCTCGGCAACGCGCCGCACGCCGCACCCTGGGTGCCCGCTGAAGTCACCGACGGCATGGTGATCACGCGCCTCACGGTCGATGGTCGCACGGCCAACATCGCGTCGTCGGCCCCGCCGGGTGACGGCGCGTCGGGTGCACGTGCATTGGCCACCGCCGCCGCGAATGCCGCGAATGCGCCGAGCTCCGGCGAGCCCATGCTGCTCAACGGCCGGTCGACGAATGCGCGGATCAGGCTCGCGAGTGCGCTCAAGTCGAAGGGTACGTCCACGATCGAGATCGACTGGAACCACAAGCTTCCGGGCGGGCCGGGATCGGGCCACCGGATGGTGCAGCGCTGGGCCGATACGCTGTACCAGCCGACGCAGTGGTTCCCGCGCGTGTCGGTGTACGACGACCTGCGCGGCTGGGATCCGGAACTCTATCTCGGTCCGTCGGAGTTCTACAACAACTTCGGGTCGTTCGACGTGCGCATCGATGTGCCCGCCGGATGGCTCGTGAGCGGCACCGGCGTGCTGCAGAATCCGGCAGAGGTGCTGACAGCGAAAGCACGTGCGCGGTTGGCAACGGTGCTGCAGTCGGATGCAATCACGACGATTGTCGGACCCGACGAGATCGGACCGGGCCAGGCGACCGCGGCCGGGAACGCCGATGGCAGACTGGTGTGGCACATGGTAGCGGAGAACGTGAACGATTTCGCCTGGGCGACCGCGAAGAAGTACGTGTGGCAGGCGACGCGCGCGACGATTCCCGAGAAGGGCGCAGTGCCGGTGCACATGCTGTTTCTGCCGGGCCGTGCGGCGCAGTTCGCCAACGCGGGGCCGATCTCCCGCCATGCGCTGGAATTCTATTCGAAGCTGTGGTTCCCGTACCAGTTCCCGCAGCTCACGCTGCAGGACGGGCCGAGCGCCGGCATGGAGTATCCGATGGTGATCAACTCCAACCAGGGCGCGGCAGACCACGAGACGGGACACCAGTGGTGGCCGATGGTGGTCAGCAACAACGAGACGTGGTACGGCTGGATGGACGAAGGATTCAATCAGTACATGAACGTGCTGTCCGATGCCGACGCCGCGAAGCGGCCACCCGTGCTGGACGGTGCAGGCATGAGCTACGGCGCCGTCAGCGGCGACGAGAACGAACCCGCGATGATGTGGAACGCCAATTACGGCGGCCCATCCCGTTACGGGTTCACGACGTATCAGAAGACGCCGATGATGCTGTCGGCGCTCGGCGGCATCGTGGGTGACAGTGCGGTGCAGCGAGCCCATCGCGAGTGGGCCCGCGCGTGGATGTTCAAGCATCCGTCGCCGTGGGACTACATGTTCTACATGAACAAGGCGCTCGGCCGTAACCTCGACTGGTTCTGGTACTCGTGGCTGTTCACGACGGAGAGCGTCGAGGCACGCATCGACACCGTGGTCACGGCAGGCATCAACACCCGCGTCGTGGTGAAGCAGGAAGGCGCGATGATTGCTCCCGTCGTGCTGGCAGTGAAGTTCGCTGCAACCGGCCCGGCTATCCGGCCGATGCGGAATAGTGTGATGCGCGACAGTACGACGGCCATCGTGACGTTCCCGGCCGACATCTGGTTCGACGGCGCGCGGAGCTTCACGGCGAACCTGGTGTTCGGTGGACGACGGATCGAGAGCATCACGCTCGACCCGCAGCGTCGCTTTCCAGACAGGAACGCGAACGACAACTGGTGGCCCAGAAGCGCAGCTCCTGTAGACGGCGCGGCGCGCCGCTGACTCTTTTCCCGGATTACTTCGTGATCGCTGCTCGTACCTCATTCGGCCCCATTCGCATTCCGGCTGCGCTGCGTGGCCGTGCGCTCCGCACGAGCACGCTCGCTGCCGGCCTATTCGGTTCGGTGCTAGCCGGTTGTGCGTCGAACCCGACCCCGACGACGGCGCCCGTGCCGGCAACGGCGCCGGTTCCGACCCCGACGACGAGCCCGGTTGCAGGCACCCCGTCGGCTGCCGGGCTGCGTCCAGCCCCGCGTACCGAGGCGCAGCCGAACTGGCACCGCCTCGACCTCGAGCAGGATGGCGTGCTCGGCGTCGGCTCGGAGCGCGCGCTCCGCGAGCTGCTCGCCGGCCGGCGTCCCGCGCGCAAGATCGTCGTCGCCGTGATCGATGGCGGCGTCGACACGGCGCACACGATGCTGTCGTCGGTGCTCTGGCGCAACGCGAAGGAGACGGCCGGTAACACGCGCGACGACGAAGGCAACGGATACATCGACGACGTGATCGGCTGGAACTACGCCGGTGGCAAGAATGGCCAGTCCGTGCATCACGACACGTTCGAGATGACGCGCCTCTATGCCGCGTGCAAGGGGCTGCCGGCCGGCGCCGGCATCGCGAAGCCGGGCTCGAACGATTGCGTGGCCGTGGCGACCGACTACGCGAAGAAGCGCACGGAGATCAGCGGCACGCTTCAGCAGATCACCAACCTCACGTCTGCGCTGGAAGGCACGTCCAAGGCGCTGCGTGACGCGATGCGCGTCGAGTCGCTCACCGTCGCCAACGTGCGGGCGTTCAAGCCCAGCACGCAGGGTACGGACCAGGCGCGGAGCATGTGGCTGCAACTCGCCGACAACGGGCTGAGTGCGAAGGAGCTCGCCGAGGCGAAGAAGGCATACGACTCGCAGTTCAAGTTCGGCCTCGACACGATGTTCAATCCGCGCGGGATCGTCGGTGACAGCGCCGGCGTGCTGCCGCGCGGCTACGGCAATCGTGATGTCGCGGGTCCGGACCCGATGCATGGCACGCACGTGTCGGGTATCATCGGCGCCCGCCGCGACGGTGGCGATGTGCAGGGCATCGCGCCGGACGTCAGCATCATGGCGCTGCGCGCCGTGCCCGACGGCGACGAGCGTGACCAGGACATCGCCAACGCCATCCGCTATGCGGCGGACAACGGCGCGAACATCATCAACATGAGCTTCGGCAAGGGCTACTCGCCGCAGAAGCCCGCCGTGGATTCCGCGGTGCGCTACGCCGAGTCCAAGGGCGTGCTCATGGTGCACGCGGCGGGCAACGACGGGGATAATATCGACGTGTCGCCATCGTTCCCGTCGCCCAACTTCGTCGGTGGCGGACGCGCGAGCACGTGGATCGAAGTCGGCGCATCGTCGTGGAAGGGTGGCGGTGACATCGCCGCGCCGTTCTCGAACTTCGGCCGTCAGGGCGTCGACCTGTTCGCGCCGGGCGTCGACATTCTCTCGACCCTTCCCGGCAGCACTACGGGCAAGGAGAGCGGCACGAGCATGGCCGCTCCCGTCGTGTCGGGTGTGGCGGCGTTGCTCATGAGCTACTTCCCGTCGATGACGGCCGCCGAGGTGAAGGGCGTGCTGGTGGAGTCGACGCGCAAGCTCGGTGATCTGGACGTGACGGCCCCGGGCGACCAGGGCCGCATCAAGTTCAGTGCGCTCTCACGCTCGGGCGGTGTGGTCGACGCGTTCGCCGCGGTGAAGCTCGCGCTTCAGCGGGAGAACGTGCGGCCGTAAACCGGAGAGTGCGGTCCGAACGAGCGCTAGCGCTCGTTCGGATCGAACCTCATGCCGTCCGACAGGACATGCATGCGAATATCGCGAGCGCCGAGGGGGCCACCTGTGCTCCGCTCGGCGTTTCGTGCATCATAGATCAGCACGACGCTTGCACCCATGATGCGCCATTGACCGCTGGGCTCCACGAGGATCGCCGTGCCCTCGTCGATGCCGGCCCCGAGATGCGGCGGCGTCGCCAGCACGAGGGAAAGCAGGCGGTTGCTGCGCTTGCGACGCACGAAGTGCTGGTCGATCACGGCATTCGTGATGAACGCGAATCCGCTGTCCACTTCGACCGATCCGCGTTCGATACGCGTCCACGCTTCCGTGGTGTCGCGCCGCGTTCCGAGCTCTTCGCCCGTGATCATCGGTGTCGAGAGCACGGCGGCACCGGCTGACGTGCCGCCGACGACCGCGCCCTTCTCCCACCGCGCCTTGATCGCGCGCTCCATCTTCGTGCCGCGAATGACGGCGGTCAGCTTGTTCTGGTCGCCACCGCCGAACCACACACCGGTCGCCGAGTCGAGCAGGCGTACGAGCGAGTCCGAGTCCGCCTGCGCGCGCGTGAACCACATGTTGCGCGAGGTGGCGCCGAGTTTCCGGAAGTCCGCCGCCTTTGCCTCGCCACTGCGTTCGCCAGCCTCGCTGGCCATCGCCATCACGACGATGTGTGCCTTGCCCGGGCCGCCCGCGAGCTTCACGAACTCGGTTACAAGTGCCGCGGGCTGAGTGCCGCCCCCGACGACGAACAGGGCACCGCGCGTGCCCTGGGCCGTGAGGGGGAGGGAAGTGCACAGCGCAATGAGCAGGGCGAAAACGCGGGCGGGCTGGCGGACGCGCATGGTTATCTCGGGGTGTAGGTGTACGTCGCTGTCGTGGTGACGAGTGTGCGCTGATTGCTACCCAGCATGCGCATGTTCTGCGTCATGCGCTGGTCGATCCGATGCGGCAGCAGCGTGGCGACCTCAAGCAGACTCTCGCTTGTGGTTTCCACCGACACCTCTGGCATCGCGGCTTCGAGCTCGGCTTGCGAAACGCCTGCCGGTGCGCTCCGGCGCATCAACTCGAGGATCTGAGGCCTGAGCGCATTTGCGTCGAGTACTGCCGTGCGCTTCACGCGGGCACACCGGGCCGCAGCGGCGCTCCCGCCGCACGACTCGACGGCCACGATCGTCGTGCGCTGCTTCACGCTCAGGAAGCTGCCTGGAACCATCGGGCTTGGCAGTCGGATGGAATCGGTGACTTCCTTGCCGATCTGCCATTCGCGTCCCAGAAAGCTCATGGTCGACTGCAGGTGCGCCTGCTGCGTAGTCGCTGCGATGACGGTGGGATTCATGCCGGCCTTCATCGGCTCGAGCATCTCGGGCGGCATGCCCGGTGACTGACGCTGGATCATCGCAAGGCTCGAGTCCACCATGCGCTGCACCTTGGCCATGTCGGCCATGCGGATGAACTTGCCGTCTGCGCCCACGATGTACTCAGTCTCGCTCTGTGCCATCGCCTTGGCCGCGAGTTCCGCATCGGCTGCCGGGGCAGGTGCACCCGGCAGTGGTCCGGTGCGCACCAGCAGCCCGTCTGCGTGCGTGTCGACACTGAAGCGCTGCGGTGTGGTCGATGCTTGCTCCTTGGCGCCGGTGGCTTTCACCGACATCGTGGTCGACACCTCGGCGACCGTGCCTGGCTTCCAGTCGAACTTGAATTGAACGCCCCCTCCGCCCTGTGCGAATGATGCGACGGGAGTCGCACAGGCGATCACGACGGACAACTTCATTACCACGTTGCGGCGAATACGCATTGCAATGTCTTGGCTGAGAGAATGAGGGTCTAGCGTGAGGTGTACGTGTAAGTGACAGTCGAGCTGGTTTCGCTCTGCTGCGTGCTACCCATGATGCTCATCGTCTGCACCATTCGGACACCGAGGCCGCGGATCAGCAGCGTCTCGACTTCGATCAGCATGTCGGTCGTCGTTTCCATGAGTATGTCGGGCGTTCCTTGCGCCAGGATGGCATCGGCACCGTCAGGGAGCCTCTCGCGCATCATTCGCTCGATGGCCGCCTTCATGGCCGCGGCGTCCATCGTGCTTACGCGGCGCACCCGCGCGCAGCGACGCGCCGGTGCCGTGCCCGTCCCGGCGCTGTCACAAGCGACCAGTGCAAGCACCGTGGTGCGCTGGGGCGTGCGCAGCGTCTGGCCGGCAGCGAACGGGCTCGCGGTCTCCACGGTATCCATGTGCTGCTCGCCGACCTTCCAGCTGCGGGTGAGAAAGCCCTGCGTCTGCTGCTCCCACCCCTGCTTCGCGCCTGCTTCCAGTCGCTCGACGGTGAAGCCCTGCTTCATCATCTCGCGCATGCCGGGAGGTGCGCTCGCCAGCTTGCGCAGCATCGTGGCGGCCAGCGAATCCGCACTCTGTCGTGCCTTCGCGGTGTCGGCCAGTCTCCGGTAGCGGCCGTCCGCGCTCACCACGAACTGGTTCTGCGCGGCGCCCGCGATGCCGGCCACGTCGGGCATCGCCTGTCCTCCGGATGTCATCGCGCCCACCATCTGAGACCCCACCACCCGGCCTTCCGGATGGTCGGCGACCGTCAGGCGCATCGTCATCCTGACCGTGGGCTGAGTGTTGCCGAGCATGCTCATGGTCGCTTCCGAGGTGACATCGGCCACGGTGCCTGGCTTCCAGTCGAACTTGAAGGGAACGACCGTTCCCTCCTGTGCGTGCAGCACGCTGGGGAATGCACAGGCCATCACCAGCAGCGATGACGTGGCGGTACGGCGAGAGGTGCGCATTGCAATGTCGGGGAGGAGAGAATGATGCAAATGATTAGCGCGACGTGTACGTGTACGTCACGGTCGTGCTGGTCTCGTTCTGCTGCGCGTTGCCCATGATGGCCATCTTCTGCATCATGGTCGAGGTGACGCGTCGAACCAGCAACGTCTCGATTTCGAGCAGCATGTCGGTGGTCGTGACGGCCTCGATCGCCGGTAGTGCGGCTTGCAGGTCCGACTCCGACATGCCGGGAGCGAGCTCCTTCATCGTCTCCATCATCACGGCGCGCAGGGAAGCCGGATCGAGCGTGCTGACGCGGCGCATGTGCGCGCAACGCAGCCCCGGCTTCGCGGCACTGTCACACGGAACCACGCCAACGAGCACCGTGCGCTGTGCCGCGAGCGTCATGGCGCCCATCGACATCGGGTGTGGCGCGCGCATGGTGTCGATCACTTCCTCGCCGGTCTTCCACGTGCGGCCGAGGAACGAGCGGGTCTGCTGATCCCACGCCTGGCGTGATGCCTGCTCGATGTACGCGATGCTGAGCATCGACTTCATCTTGTCGCGTGCGGCAGGTGGCATGCCCGCCAGGTTCGCCGTCATGGCATTCACGACCGAGTCCATCATGCGCCGCGTTTTCACCGTGTCCATCAGCCGCAGATATGCGCCATCGCGACTCACGATGGACTCGGCTGCCGAATTCGCCGCTGCGAGGTCGAAGCCATTGACCCTTGGATTGGCGCCCGCATCCGGTGCCGTCGTCTGCACCCGGATCCCATCCGGATGCGATGCGGTCGTCAGGCGGAGCTTGAACTGCTGGGCCGTTGGTGGCCGGCCCGTGCCCGTGGTGACCGACGATGTGGTCGCGATATCGGCCACGAGCCCCGGCGTCCAACCGAACTTGAAGCGCACCGTCTCGCCAGCTTGTGCAGCGAGCAGGGCCGGCATCAGCAGCGCCAGCGGGAGGGGGATGAGCGAGCGCACGCGCATTGCAATGTTCCTGGAGCGAGAATGAGGCACTGGCACTCTTCATGGAATCTGCTTGCTGCGCCCGCAGTTGACAGGGGCACCCAGTGTTTATACAGTACTAAGACAACTGCCTGCCGTGGTCATTTGCCGCCTCTTGCCGCCACGTAAAACAACGAGCTAAAACGCGAACGCCCGGCGGCTTCCATTGCCGGGCTTTGTCGTATCTGGACGGCGCTCTCTTTTCCGGAGCCTACCCATGGCCCGTCGGCCCATCGCGATCTACCACGAGCACCCGGACTGGTTCAAGCCACTCTTCGCGGAGCTCGAACGTCGCGGCATTCCCTTCGAGCGGCTCGATGCCGCCGCCCACACCTTCGACCCGACCGAGGCCTCCGTGCCGTGGTCGCTGGTGTTCAACCGCGCGAGTCCGTCCGCGTATCTCCGTGGGCACGCGCAGACGACGTTCTACACGCTGCACTGGCTCAAGCACCTCGAGCGGGTGGGGGTGCCGGTCGTGAACGGAGCCGGCGCTTACGCCTTGGAGCTCTCGAAGGCCACGCAGGCCGACCTGCTGCGCCAGCTTGGACTCCCGTCGCCGCGAACGCGCGTGATCAACCACCCCTCGCAGGCCGTGCGCGCGGCGCGTGACCTGCGCTATCCCGTGCTCGTGAAGGCGAACATCGGCGGCAGTGGCGCTGGCATCGTGCGCTACGAGACCGAAAGCGCGCTGCAGGCCGCCGTCGACGCAGGCGCGGTCGACCTCGGCGTCGACAGCACGGCACTCGTGCAGGAGTCCGCGCCACTCCGCGATGGCCACATCACGCGCGTGGAGACGCTCGGCGGCCGCTACCTCTACGCGATCAACGTGTATCCGGCCACTGGCTCGTTCGACCTGTGCCCGGCGGACGCGTGTCAGACCACCGGTGGTGTGGAGCTCGTGCGCGGCGCCTGTGCCATCGATGCACCGAAGACCGGCATGCGGGTCGAGGCGGCGCACCCGCCAGCCGAGATCATCGCCCAGGTGGAGCGCATCTCGCAGGCCGCCGGCATCGACGTCGGTGGCATCGAGTACCTCGTCGATGATCGCGACGGACAGCACTACTTCTACGACATCAATGCGCTTTCCAACTTCGTCGCCGATGCGGTGAACGTCGTCGGCTTCAACCCGTTCGCCCGCCTCGTGGACTATCTGGAGTCGCGGGTCGCCGACGGGAGCATCGATGTCGAAGCGCATGGGCTGCACGACGAGCGCGACGGGTTGGCCGCGCGCGCGGAGCTCGTCGCATGAGCGGCTCGTCGATGCGGTTCGGATACTGGCTGCCGGTGTTCGGCGGCTGGCTGCGCAACGTGCCGGACGAGGGCATGGAAGCGTCGTGGCCGTACGTGCAGCGCCTCGCGCGTCGCAGCGAGGAGATCGGCTACGACCTCACGCTGATTGCGGAGCTGTTCCTCAACGACATCAAGGGTGTCGGCGCGCCGGCACTGGATGCGTGGAGCACCGCGGCAGCCCTCGCCGCGGTGACGTCGCGTCTCGAGCTGATGGTGGCGGTGCGCCCGACGTACCACCACCCGGCGACGCTCGCCAAGCAGGCGGCGAACATCGACCGCATCAGCAACGGGCGCCTGTCGCTCAACGTGGTGTCGTCGTGGTGGAAGGACGAAGCGCGGCGCTATGGGAGCCAGTTCGACGAACATGACGATCGCTACGCGCGCACGGCGGAGTGGCTGGATGTGCTGCATGGGGCGTGGCACCAGCCATCGCTCACGTACCACGGCAAGTACTACCAGGTGGACGACCTCGTGGTGGAGCCCAAGCCGCTGTCGAGCCGGAGCCGTAAGCATCCGACACTGTACGCGGGTGGCGAATCCGAGGCGGCGAAGAGTCTGATCGCGCGCGCTTGCGACGCGTACGTCATGCACGGCGATCCGCCGGATCGCATCGCGCCCAAGATCGCGGACCTGCGAGACCGACGCGAACGCCTCGGCCTGGCACCAATGCAGTATGGCATGGCCGCGTACGTCATCGTGCGTGACACGGAGCAGGAAGCGCAGCGCGAGCTGGAGCGCATCACCAACGTGCAACCGGGTTCGCCCGGCTTCAGCAACTACCACGACTGGGTGGCCAACACGCAGCTCGAGAGTGCGCTCTCGCTGCAGGACTACTCGGTGTCCAACCGCGGGTTGCGCACGGGACTCGTCGGCACCCCGGAGCAGGTGGCGGACCGCATACGCGAGTTCGAGCGGAGCGGTGTGGGGCTGCTGTTGCTGCAGTGCAGTCCGCAGCTCGAAGAGATGGAACGGTTCGCCGAGCAGGTGATGCCGCTGGTCGATCGGAAGGCCCTCGCAGCCTGAGGGCCTTCACATCAGCGTGTGAGTTCCGTGCTGATCTCCACGGCTGCAGCGCGCGATGCCTACTGCGCGCGCTGCAGCCGAAGGAGCAGTCCGTTCGCCGTGGCGGTCCAGCTGCTGGCGTGTGCCTCGGTGAACATGTCCGATCGCGGGAGTTTCGCGATGCGCTCGACGAACGTCTGCACTGCGGCGCGGAGCGCGGTCGGTCCTTTGGTCTCGAGATCGTCCAACCCGTGCTGCAGGGCCTTGGCGAGGGCGTCGGCTTCCGCCTTGTCCATCGTGCGCACGCGGGCCAGCGACAGCAGCGCATCGGAAAGCGTCTTCACGAGCTCCGCCGTCGTCTTTTGTGCGCCGAGTACGCCGCCACTCTCGAGCGCCGCTTCCACGTCGTTCGGCAGCGACGACAACAGGTCGTAGCCGGTCGCCGCTTCGATCTGGTCGACGGTCGTCTGAAACGATTGCCACGGCGTGTTGCGAATGGTGGCCGCCGATGCGGCGATTCCGCTCTCGGTGCGGTTGGGAAAGCGCGCCGCGATGACCTGCACGTCCGTGTCCGTGATGCCCAGGCCGAGCAGGCCGGTTCCGGCCGGCCGGATGATGGCGACCTTCCAGGTGTAGTCTGGCACGAGTACGCGCCCCTCGCCCTTGAGCGATGGTGCGTTCGGCGCGTATTCGCCACCGGCGACGACGTAGATCTCCTTGTTGCCAGTGCGTGCGAGGTCATTCAGGTAGTTCTCGAGCGCGAGCCACGGGCCCTGATTGTTGTTCGCCGCCTGCGGAAGGATGTTCGTGAGCAGGAACGTCGCGGCATTCTCCTGATACGTCGCCGTTCGACTCTCCGACTGCACCAGGTGCCCGCGGTCGTAGCCGCTGTTGCGATAGTCGAAGTCGACGATGCGCGGCGCCGGCGTCAGCGGGTCCGGCGAAAAGCAGTCACAGCGCTCGGCCGCGCCGAACTGCGACGCGTTCAGATTCCAGCTCGTCCAGTTCGGCCCCCCGCGGGTGCGATTCCACGACGACGCGAACTCCGTTCGGGCGATGAGTTGTTCGTCGGCTGGTGTTGCATCCGTGGGGACGCCGAACTCCAGGTGGCTGCGATAGCGTGCGGACGAACTGGCCGTCGCGGGCAGAATAGTGATCGAGTTTGCGCCGGTTACGCCGTTTGCCGCCGTCGCGCGCACCGTGACCGTACCCGGCTGCACGCCAGTGACGTAGCCCAGCTGGTCCACCGTTGCGATCGCGGCATCACTGGTCGTCCATGTCAGCGGGACGGCCGTGAGTACGGTGTTGTCCGCATCGCGTACCGTGGGGAATGCGGGCTTGGTGAACCCCACCGGCAGCTCGCGCGGGTCGTTGATGGCAACGGTGACAGTCGCCGCACCGGCGGCCGGAACGACGGTGACCGTGGCCGTTCCCGTCACCCCATTGGCCGAACGCGCCGAGATGGTAGTCGTACCCACGGCCACACCGCTCACGACACCGCTCGTGCTTACGGTGGCAACGGCGTCACTCCCCCTCGTCCAGGTGAAGGTGGTGGGAGCGGGGTTGCCCGAGGCGTCCGCACCGCTCGCCGTCAGCGCGCGTGTCGCACCGATTGCAATCGATGCGGTTGCCGGTGAGAGCGTGACCGTCGCGACGGGACCGGCGGGCTGCGACGTGCCACACGCCGCCGCATACGCCGCGCCGGCCACACCGGGCGACCCTCGATCGCCGAGGCCATACACGCTACCCGTCGGCGTGTTGATCCAGTTGGTGTTGCCGGCAATGTTCGTGTTGTCGAGGGCCGGATTCACCAGCACCCGCGAGATCCCGGATGACGGTGAGAAGGTCGGCGTGCCGACGGTGCCATCCGCGTTCCGGACCGAGTAGCTGACGGAGTCGACCAGCGAGTTGTCGGCACGGCGCAGCACGACGAAGTCCGTAGTGCTGTTGTTGAGCGTGATCGACGTGCCGTACACATACCCGTTGGTGATCCCGCCATTCCCTTGACCCGCGCGCACGAGCACTGCGACGCCACAGGCAGGCACGATGAACGATGCGCCGATCGTATGCGTCTCGGCGCCGGACGGCCCCGATACGATGTGCCAGCCCTGCATGTCCACAGGAGCCGATCCGGGGTTGAACACTTCGATGTATTCGCCGACATCATCGGCGACGGCGAAGGGGTCAGCCATGAGTTCGGTGATGATGACGCCGGCTACCTCGTCGCGGTTGAGTCCGAATGGCGCCGGTTCCGGAGCGGTGGAAGGCACTGTGCGCTCGCGACATGCTCCGGCGACGGCCAGCGTGATCAACAGGGCGACGGTGTGTCGGGCAATCGTGCGCATGTGGGCAATCGGGAGGGAGACGTCGTGACGGAACGAACGCGAGCATCAGCGAACATCAGCGAACATCATGATGCAGAAAGCTCGCCGTTCCCGTTCGTGAGACGATACGCGCGAGCGTCCGTTGCGTGCCGCGCACGCGCATCACGTTTGAATCAGGATTGCATTATGCTCTCCCTCACCATGACGTCGTGTCGCGCGCATCATGTCTCGATGGCGACTGTCCGGTAGCCCACCAGCTCGCCCTCGGCCGTCCGCCCGAGCAGCCAGATCGCGATCGCTGGTGGCTCGCCGACCCGCAGTGCGATGGGGTCGCGCAGTCGGTGCTCCAGGTAGTGCTGCAGCCTCTCATAGCGAGGGCGTAGCGCCTGCGCTCGACCATCATCCGGGTGGGTGAGCTCCGTGTGTCGCGCGAGCACGCGTGAGACTGACGTGAGCCGCATCGTCGTCGAATCCGGGAGCTTCAGCACGGTTCGCAGGCGCTCCACCGACGGCGTTGTGTCGAGTGCCTCGTTGCCGAGGTGAACGACGCTGAAGGGATGCTCGCCCTCGCTCGAATAGACGAGTCCCTCCGCCAGTGAGGTGAGTGCGTCGAGCGCCTCGTGCCGACCGGGCGACGGCGGTCGGTCCGACGAGGCTGGATCGTGATCCGGACTCATGTGTGCATCACCGTCGGCCGGTTGGTGTATGATGCCCAGTCTCGGTTCGGCTACTCTTCATCATGATGGGGCACCTTGCTTCGGTTTGTCGGATATCTGGTGGTAATGTGGTCGACGCTGGCAGCAATCGCGTGGGGCGCCGTGCCGGCCGCACCCGCGATTGCACCCCTCGTCGTCCTGGCCGTCGCACTCTACGTGACCGTGCCGCTGTACATGTTCATGCGTCGCGGATTCGGATGGCGGCGCTACCCGACCGCCGCCTTTCGGCTGTACGTCGTGCGCCCGGTGCTCTACTCGCAGCTGCTGCTGCCGGTCGTCACCACGGTCGCGCTGCTCGGCCTGCTGATCGGCGCCATCCTGGGGGCGCCCCGGGCGGGCGGGCAGATCGGGGCGGTCGTCGCACTGATCGTCAGTGGCGTGATTCTCTTCGCCGGCTGGCGTGGATCCCGGTCGCTCGTGGTGCGCGACATCGATGCCGTCGTACCGGCGCTACCCGACGCATTCGATGGTTTCCGCATCGTGCAGGTCTCCGATCTGCACCTCGGCCCGCAGACGTCACGTCGTTTCCTCGAGGACGTCACGAACACCATCCGCAGGCTCGACGCCGACCTGGTGACGGTGACCGGGGACTTGATCGACGACCGCGCAGAGGACACGAGTCTGTTCGTGGCCTGGCTCGACGGACTCGGCACACCGCGACATGGCACGTACCTGATCCCCGGCAACCACGACGTCTACGCGGGCTGGCCGGCAGTGCGAACGGCACTCGAACGGGATTCGTCGGCACACGTGCTCGTGAACGAATCGCGGTTGCTCACGCGCGGAGGCGCAATCCTGGCATTGATCGGCCTCGGCGATCCCGCAGCCGGCGGTCGTTCTCCGAAAGGAGGGCAGGGAGACAGCGCCGCGCCCGATGTCGCCCGCGCATTCAGGGCGGTTCCGGCGGGCGTGCCCGTCGTCGCCTTTGCGCACAACCCCGCGCTCTGGCCCTCGGTTGCGGAACGCGGGGCGGCCCTCACGCTCAGTGGCCACACGCACTGGGGGCAGTTCGCGCTGCCGCGCCTCGGGTGGAGTCTCGCTTCACCGTTTCTCGAGCATGCGATGGGCGCTTACCAGGCGGGGGAAGCGCTCCTATATGTGCACCCCGGCACGGGATTCTGGGGCATCCCGTTTCGGTTGGGCGCCTTGCCCGAAGTCGCAGTCGTCACGCTGCGGCGGGGACCGAGTGCGGGGCTCACGGTGGGGGCGAGCCGCGCGGCCTGATGACGGGCAGCAGACACCCGGAAACGTGCGCCCTCCTGGCCGTGTCGGGACGGGTCGTCTGACCCGCGCGCCGGAAGCCTTCGAGGTATTTCGTGAACTCAGGAAGCACACCTTCCCACGTTCACCATATATTCAGGAATGCATCGGAGTCCGCTGAGGCGTTTTCTCACCGCGCTGTGGGGTTGCTGGTTCGTTCTGCTGGTGAACGAACCACTGCTGCTGCATGCGTGTCCGATGCACGATGGAGCGCTCGCGGCCGCAACCGGTGCGATGGCTCATGGCGCCGCGACGCCGTCCGACCATGGCGCGCACGGCCAGCACGCGCCCGCGCCCTTCGCAGTGAATGCGAGCGAGTCGGCGCCCTCCGCACCTGCGCAGCATGACCAGGGTGGCAGTCATCATTGCAGCTGCCTCGGTCACTGCGCGTCGGCCACCGCGATCGCGTTGCCGGAACGCAAGGCCTTCGCATGGCTCGCCGGCATCATCGACGTCGACGACGTACCCGTGCTCGCGGTGCAGAACGTGTCGCGCGATGTCGAGCATCTCCTCCCGTTTGCGACCGCACCGCCTGTGGTGACACGCGCGTAGCGCGTGCCACAGCGTCCTCTCCTGACCTGACTCCTCCGTAGCGGCCCCACCTCCAACGGTGGCGGTCGTGGTGCATCCGGAGTCCCGCACGCCGTCTACGCAGAAATCGGTGACGTTCCCGGCCGCGCACCCGCGCGCCGGCTCGATTCCTCCTGCGTCGGACATTCTTCCATGAAGTCTTTGCATTGGTGCGCCGCAACGGCGCGTCGTTTCCGCGCGCGCACCGCCGCGTGTGCGTTGGCGGCCTTCACCATGCTCGGGACGCTGCCGAGCATCTCCAGCAGTCAGGTGCCGGCTCCCGCTGCCGCTCCAGCTCCGTCTGCAGCCGCGACACCGGTTCCACTCGTCCGCGGTGCAATCGCCGGACGCGTCACCGACGCGCGATCGGGCATTCCACTCACTGCCGTCATCGTGCGAGTCGACGGGTCTGCTCGCGCCACCATCACGGACGATGCCGGCCGATTCCTGCTCGACGCGATTCCGGTCGGCACCCAAGCGCTCGTCGCACAACGCACAGGCCTCGCACCCGCACGTGTCCCCGTCACGGTGCTCGCCCAGGGGAGCACTTCGATCGTGTTCACCATGAGGGAGGAGGCGTCGGTCATCGCCCCGGTGATGGTGAGTGCGACGCGGGAGACGCAGTGGCGCACCGAAGCGTCGGCCACGGTGGATGTGCTCACCGGCAGTGACGTGCGCCTGGCGCGCGCCGCACACCCGGCGGGTCTTCTCAAGCGCATCCCCGGGGTGTACACGTCGCAGCTGTCGGGCGAGGGGCACAGCATGGCGATCCGTCAGCCGATCACGACGAAGCCGATGTACCTCTACCTCGAGGACGGCGTGCCCACACGGGCAACGGGGTTCTTCAACCACAACGCGCTGTACGAGGTCAATCTTCCGCAGAGTGACGGCATCGAGGTGCTCAAGGGCCCCGGCACCGCGTTGTACGGATCCGATGCGATCGGCGGTGTGATCAACGTGCTCACGCGGCCCGCTCCAACCGCACCCGCCGTCGAAGCATCGCTCGAGGGCGGCGCTTTCGGCTACGGACGCCTGCTGCTGACCGGAGGCAATACGGTGGGGCACCATGCGCTGCGCGGTGACCTCAATCTCACCAGCGTGAAGGGCTGGCGTGATGCCGCTCCGTACGATCGGCAGAGTGGGACCATCCGCTACGATCGACGCACCGAACGTGGCATCACGCTGCGCACGGTGCTCACCGGCTCGCGGGTCCGGCAGAACGACGTGTTCGCATTGAGCTACGACCAGTACCGCGAGCGCAGCCAGGTCAACAAGTCGCCACTCGCATACCGGCGTGCCGATGCGCTGCGGCTCACCACCGCAATCAGTGACGAGCAGGGCCAGACGCAATGGAGTGTCACGCCCTATGCGCGCTACAACAACCTCGGCCTGATGCCGTTCTTCAACCTCACGTTCGACCCGGTCGCGTACAACACGCGCAACGCGTCACTCGGAATGCTGGCGCGCGTACGCCGCGACTTTGCACCGATGCGAACGCGCATCATTGCCGGCGCCGACATCGACTGGAGCCCGGGTGATTTCGCGTCCGACTCCGCCATGCTCACCACGGCAGGTACGGGCAGCAATCGCATCTACCAGAGTTTCACGCCCGGTCGCCGTGTGTACGATTACGACGTCACGTTCCGGTCGGCGAGCCCCTACCTGCACGGCGAGTTTACGCCGGTGCGGCGCCTGCGCCTCGATGCGGGACTGCGCTACGACGCGATCGAGTACCGGTACACGACGGCGCTCGCGCCGATCGCCACGGGTGCGCATCGCGTGCCGCCAAGCACCGAACGCGCCTACTTCCGGCTCAGCCCAAAAGCCGGCGCAACCTACGAGCTCTCGCGAGCCGTCAACCTGTTCGCCTCCTACCGTGCCGGATTCCGTGCGCCATCGCAGGGCCAGCTGTTCACGCAGAACTCCGCCAGCAACACGGTCGACCTGCGTCCGGTAACCGTCGGCAGCTACGAGACCGGAATTCGCGGCGAGATCGGCCGCCGTGTCGTGTACGGCGTGTCGGCATACGACATGACGATCAGCAACGACATCGTCACCTTCGTCACGACGCAGAACACCCGTGTCGCGACCAATACCGGGCGCACCCGGCACCGCGGTGTCGAAGGGAGCATGGGGGCGGCCCTCTCGTCGCAGGTGCGGCTCGACCTGGCGTACTCCGTCAGCAGCCAACGCTACGTCACGTGGACACCGCAGGCTGCGCGCACGGGGGTGGCAGGGGTCGACTACAGTGGCAAGTACATCGAGGGAGCGCCGCGTGACCTCGCGAATGGCGTGCTGACGTGGACGCCGCGGTTTGCGCGCGGCGGCCGCCTCGCGGCCGAGTGGTCGCACACGGGCCGCTACTGGATGGATCCGGCCAACACGCGAAGCATCCTCGGTGCCGACACCGTGAGTCGCAGCTACGGCGGCCACGAGCTGTTCACCGTGCATGGCAATGTCTTCCTTCGTCCCGGCGTCGAGCTCTTCGCCCGGGTCTCCAACCTGCTCGATCGCACGCACGCGGAAGTGGTGTCGTACGACGCGTTCAACGCCGAGCAGTACACTCCAGGATCGCCGCGCTCGATATCGGCCGGCCTCCGCTACGCCTGGAGCCGATAGTGTCTGCGCTCTCCTCACCTATGACACTGATGTACGCACTGGCTTTGGCCGGCGCGGCGCTGAGTGCGTGCACTGCGCCGGCGGCGGACGCTGCCGACGATGGAATCACACTCGCTCCCATCGAGACGGCGAGCGTACCGACCGGCGTCGGGGCCGCGCCGGTCGTCGCACTCGATTCGGCGGGCCGCCGCGCCATCGCCTGGGTGTCCGCACCGGACAGCGGCAGCGACGGCCACCTGCATGTGAGCGTCGACGGTAGGCCGCCGACCGAAATCCGCGATGCACTCGGCGCAATCGAAGCGCATGGCGAAGCTCCGCCCAAGCTCGTGTACGAGCGCTCGGGAACGCTGCACGCGCTGTATGTCGTTGCCAAGGTCGTGCCCGGACGCCGCTTTCCGACGAGTGCATTGCGGCACATCAGCTCCCGTGACGGCGGTCGGACCTGGACGCCGCCGGCGAGCGTCACCGACGCCGCGGTGTTCGGCTCGTACAACTTTCACGCGCTGCACGTGTCGGCGGAGGGCGTGTTGTATGCCTCGTGGCTCGACGGTCGTGACGGCAAGTCCGCCACCTACCTCACGCGATCGACCGACGGCGGCGCCACGTGGGAGGCCAACCGTCGGGTCGCACCCGGAGAAGCATGCCCGTGCTGCCGCACCGCGATCGCAACCGCTACCGGTGGCATCGTCTACATCGCATGGAGGACGGTGATGCCGGGCAACATCCGCGATATCGTCGTCGCACGTTCGAGCGATGGTGGCGTCACCTTCGCGCCGCCGGTCCGCGTGCACGCGGACGACTGGGTGTTCGAGGCATGCCCCCACGCCGGGCCCTCGATGGCGACCGACCCGGACGGCCGGCTGCACGTGACGTGGTGGACGGGCAAGGACGGCAACGCCGGCGTGTTCTATGCGCAATCGACCGATGGCGCAACGACGTTCGCCCGGCCGGTGGCACTGGGCGTGGCGGCATTCTCGCGTGCGTCGCACGTCCAGCTCGCCCTCGGCGACTCCGGTCGTATCGCCGCGGTTTGGGACGATGGCACGTTGACGTCGCCAGAGATCGTGCTGCGTGTATCGCGGGACAACGGCACGTCATTCGGCGCGCCGGCTCGCCTGAGCGATGAAGGCCGCGCAGCTACGTATCCGATGCTCGTGTGGAGTGGAAGCGCGCTGACCGTGGCGTGGTCGGAGAAGAGCACGGAAGTCGCAGAGCACGCGGCGCACAACATGCCCGACCATCGGGACAAGAACGCCGTGATGGGACTGCCGCGCGTCGGCGCGTCGCAGGTGATGTTGCGCAGCGTGTCGGTGCGCTAGCGGCACGCCGGCGCGAGCCGGTCGATCGCGCCTGGCGTCAGGCGCCGGGGGCCCGGAGCTAGTCCAGAAACCGGGCGCGCTGTTCAGGCGTGGGCAGCAGGCAGGACTGGTCGCGACCGAAGACGTTGTATCGGTACCGCGCGACGATGCGATAGAGCGCGTCGCGCGAGACGCGCGGGATGAAGCGCCCAATTCTGGCCAGCACCCGCCATGGGCCGCCCAGATGCGTCATGACGGCGAGCACCGCGTCAGACCGCACGAGCACCCGCGGTACACCGCTGTCCGTCGCCGGCTCGACCCAGAACACGGAGTCGACGCCCGCGAGGTCGGGGCGTGCCCGACGCGCACTCTCGCCCGTCGGCCCCTCGAGCGTGGCGAACTGAAGCGCACGTGACGCGCTTTCGTGCTGCAGGATGAACTGCACGCTGCGTGCACACAGCCCGCAGCTGCCGTCGTACAGCAAAATGGGCAGGGGCGGCGTACGCGGCCGGGATCCGGACGTGTGAGAGCAAGCGTTCGCGTGCATGTTGTATTGTACCCCCCAGCGTGCGGGGCGTGCAGTTCCTTCTACTGATGGGGCATTGGTTCATGACGCGAGTTGCGGTGCTTGGGACGGGCTTGCTCGGAAGTGGGATCGCCGAAGGGTTGATGACGCGCGGCAATTCGGCGCTGTCGGTCTGGAACCGTTCACCGGAGAAGACGGAACCGCTCGTGGCGCTCGGTGCCCGCGCCTTTCCGACTGCTGCGGAAGCGGTCGTGGGTGTCGACATCATTCACCTCGTGCTGCGCGACGACGACGCGGTGGATGCCACCATCAGCGAGATCCACGGCTCGATCGCTCCGCGCGCGGTGATCGTCGATCATACGACGACACGTCCGGATCGCACCGCCGCACGCGCCGCCGCCCTCGACGCGGCGGGCATCGATTACCTCCATGCCCCCGTGATGATGGGCCCCTCCGCCGCACGGCTCGGAAAGGGCATCATGCTGGTGGCAGGGCCGAACGAGCGCTTCGCGCGCGTGCGCGACATGCTGGCCCCGATGTCGGGAGAGCTGTGGCATGTCGGCGAGCGGCCGGACCTCGCGGCCTGCTACAAGCTGTTCGGCAACGCCGCGATCCTGTCCATGGTCGGCGTCATCGCGGACGTGATGCACATGGCGGACGCGATGGGTGCGCTTCGGGGCGGCGCGCTCGAGATGCTCTCGAAGGTCAACCTGAGCGGCACGATCGGCATGCGAGCGCCGATGATGGTGGAGGGCAACTTCGCACCGCAGTTCACACTCGACGTGGCACGGAAGGACCTCGGCCTGATGCTGGAGTCGGCCGGCGGCGAACCGATCCCAATGCTTCGCGCGCTCGCGTCACGCATGGACGAAGTCATCGCGGCCGGCGACGCCCCGCACGACGTCGCGGTACTCGGCAGGTAGCTCTCGCCGCGCCGGCGCTGTTCAGCCGGCGCGGCCGCTCCCGCTGGACTCGACTCTGTCAGCTCGAGTAGTAGGCCGCGTTTTCCTCGACGTATCCCTTCGTCAGATCACAGCCGTAGGCGTCGGCATCGCCCTGGCCGACACCGAGCGAGATCTCGAGCTGCACGCGCTCGCGGGCAAGGGTCTCACGCACGATTGCATCATCGAACGAGAGTCGCTCGCCGCCGCCCACGACCTGGAACCCATTGATCCAGGCGTCGGTGCTCGCCGGATGAATCGTGCAGTCGAAGCACTTGCCGACGGCCATGAGCAGCCGGCCCACGTTGGGGTCGGCGCCGTGCACCATCGTCTTCACGAGTGGCGAATTCACGACGGACTTCGCGACGACGTGCGCTTCGGCTGCATTGAGTGCGCCGCGAACCGTGACGTGAATGAGCCGGGTTGCGCCTTCGCCGTCGCGTGCGAGGATCTCCGTCATGCGGATGCAGCCAGCGCGCAACGTCTCCAGGAACTCGTTCGGCTCCACTCGGCCCGCCAGACCGTTCGCCAGGAGCACACAAGTGTCCGAGGTGCTCGTGTCCGTGTCGACCGACAGACGGTTGAACGACGCGCCGACCGCCTCCCTGAGCATGACGTCGAGCTCATCCGGCGTGAACTCGGCATCCGTGAAGATGTACGCGAGCATGGTGGCCATGTTCGGCTCGATCATGCCGGATCCCTTCGCGACCCACGTGATCGTCGCACCGCCGACACACGCGGAGATCGCCTTGGGATGCGAGTCCGTCGTCATGATCCCTTCGGCGCCGACCTTCGGGTCGTCCTGCAGGTCGGCGCTCATGCCGACCACGCCGTTCACGATCTTGTCGATGGGCAAGGGAACGCCGATCACACCGGTCGAGCTCACCAGCATCCGGTCGGGGGAGGTACCCAGTTCCGTGGCGGCGGCCTGCGCCATCCGCCGGGCGTTCTCGACGCCCGGCAGCCCGGTGGCGACGTTGCTCACCTTGCTGTTGGCGATGATGCCGCGGAGGACTCCGCCGCGCATCGTCTCGCGCCCGAGGATGATCGGGGCGCCGGGAAAGTGATTGCGCGTGAACACGGCCGCCGCCGCCGCATCGACCTCGCTCGCGAACAGGGTGAGGTCACGGGCGGTCGGCTTGAGGCCGACGTTGCGGCTGGCGCAGCGGAACCCGCGCGGAAAGACGGCCGGGGAATCGAACTGGACTGGCATGCCGGAAAGTAGCGGGGGACGGCGGGGTGGGGGATACCGCGGTCCGGCAGGGCACCGCACCCCGACCATGGCGCACGGGCAGTGGGGAAGCGCTTCAGCGGACGCGGCGTACGTGAATCCGCACTCACCATCGCCGGATCGAACAGCGACGACACATTCAGCGTGAGCGCGGCCGCTGAGAATCTGTGGTGCCAGTTCGCCACGTCCGCGCACCATCGCTCGACTGAAGTTCCATTTACCTGTCTGAGTTCGGCACTTTGTGTGCGGGTCATCACGTGGATTCTTCGAAAATCGGCGCGATTTAGCAGGTTTTCAATGATTTCGTGACATGGCGCGTAGAAACACGGATGAGACATTCGTGTCGACGCATTACTATATGCGCATCTACTCTATTTGTCGGTCCGGACTCCACTCCCTCTGCCACCAGTGCCGTCGCAACCCACTCTCCGTCCGTTTGACACTGCTGTCGCGCTCCGGCTTCTGCTCGTGCCAGAAGACCGTTACGAGCCCATGGCAGATGCGCTGGTGACCAGCACCAGCGCGGTGCACCGGTCCGTTGCCCGGCTTCAGCAGGCAGGCCTGTGCCGCCCATCGAGTCGCACGGTGATTCGTCCCGCATTGGACGAGTTCCTTCGACATGGAGTGCGCTACGCGTTTCCGCCGGTGCTTGGTCCGGAGCGCGTCGGCGTGCCCACGACGATCGCGCATCCCGACGTCCTGCGGCTGCTCACAGACAGTGTCGACTCGCGGCCCCTGGTGTGGGCGAGCGATCTCGGGACTGCGCGCGGCGAATCGATCGCGCCGCTCTTTTCAGGCGTGCCGGCTGTTGCGACGCGCGATCCGCGTCTGCACGAACTGCTGGCGTGCGTCGATGTGCTGCGTGCCGGCAGCGAACGCGAGCGGCAGGTCGTGGGTGAGTGGTTCAGTGAACGTCTGCTCGGGAGCAGCACCCCCTCGTAAGGGGAGTGTGCGGAGCGTGTGCATGGCGAGACCGGCGGATCATTTCGCCGGTCTCGCTGCATCCGGCAGCGAATGCCGGCCGCGTGAACGCATGTAGGCCAGCAGTGTGACGACATTGCCGATGCCGCTATGCCGGGTGCGTCGTCGTAGCAGTACCATGCGCTCCATGCCTCCGACGTCCAGACGTGCCGCACCGGCGGTCGTCGCACCAGTTCGCGTTGCGCAGGCCGCGGCACAGGCCGCGGCGCGGCACCGCACCCGTACGGCGCTTCGGGAGCGCGCGCTCGTCACGTCGGTCGTGGCCGTCGGGATCGCGATCGCGGTGCTCGGGTCCATGCGCGTCGCCGGCAACGTCCGGGTCTCGCGCGCCAGGGAAGCGATGACGGGGACGTTTGCGCGCGTCGATGAACGCCAGCACGAGTTTCGTCGCCTCAACGCGCGCTACGCCACCCTGCCGGAGCTGGCGCGCCGCGGCATCCGCATCCCGTCGCAACACATCGTCCAGCGCGCGACCGCGACCGAGTCTCACTGGTACCTCTCCCTGCGCGACCGCACGACGGGGTTGATCTGCGACCGAACCGGCGAGCTCTCCGACGAACAGGGTACGGCCCGGGTCCCGGTGTGCCGGGCGCGCGAGGAGTCGGCCGGGCTCGATGGCGCCGTGTCGATGGCTCCGCCAGGCAGTGCCACCACGGGAATGAACTAGCCGGCGCACGGTCCGGGCACTTGGCGTAGGAGCGCGTGCACTTCCCCATATTTCTGCGCGTGACTACCTCCAGAACTCTCCGTCCGTCCGCTGGCCACATCGCGGCAGGATTCTCCATCGTCATCGGCGTGCTTGCGCCTTGCGTGGCTTTCGCGCAGGTCGCGGGTGACAGCACGCGCGCGCGTCCGCTCGCCCCGGTGTCCGTCACGGTGACCCGTGATGCGGCGCGCAGCACATTCGAGCTGCCGTTCGCGACCGCGCGTGTGCTTCCCGACTCCAGCAGGCCGGGCCTGCGTCGCAGCTCGATCGGTGAGCTGCTGCTCGGCGTTCCGGGCGTGATCGTCCAGGAGCGTGCGAATCCGTCGCAGGATCCGCGATTGGCCGTGCGCGGCTTCGGTGCACGGTCGGCCTTCGGTGTGCGTGGCGTGCGCGTGCTGCGTGACGGCATTCCACTTTCGCTGCCCGATGGACAGACGCCGATCGACTGGCTCGATCTCGAGACGATTGGCGCGATTGACGTCGTGCGCGGCACCGCCGCGGCGCTCTACGGCAATGCCGCAGGCGGCATCGTCGACTTTCGTTCCCGCGCACCAGAGCTCGCGCCGTTCGCGCTGTCGAGTCGCGTGCTGCAGGGTGCGGGTGTCACACGCTCCAACGTCACGTTGAGCGGTACGCCCCGCACGGCGCGCGCGAACGCCGACCCGGGCGCGACCCCCAGCGCGGGGTGGCTCGCCAGCCTCACGGGCACGCACGGCGACGGACCGCGCGAGTGGTCGCGGGTCGATGCGTCGAGCGGTTTCGCGCGTGGCTTCGCCACCGTTCGCGGCACGCGCGTGGAGGTGCAGGGCACCGTGTACGATGCACCGCGCGCGGAGAACACGGGTGCACTCACCGCAGGAGAATTGGCCGCCGACCCGACATTGCCCGACTCGCTCAACGTGCAGCGGCGGTCGCGCAAGGCCGTGCAGCAGTCGCAGTTCGCCGTGATCGCCTCGCGAACCAATGGCGCCAACGAATGGAGTGCATCCGCGTTCGCGAGCGCTCGGCAGCTGGATAACCCCCTGCCGTTCGCGATCGTCGATGTCGACCGGAATGTTGCCGGCGCTTCCGTGCGCGGCACGCGGCGCGTGACCGCGTTGCCCTGGCCACTGCGGCTGACGGCCGGCGGCGACTTCCAGCAACAGGACGACGAACGCCTCAACTTCGAGAACTGTGCGGATGTGCTCCCGACGGCGCCGGTCACTGTGCGCTGTCCGGTGGCGTCGCAGGAGCGAGGAGCAGTCCGTCTCGATCAACGCGAGACGGTCGAAGGCACGGGAGTCTTCGCACGTCTGGAGGTCGAGGCACCGGGCCGCGTGTTCGCGAGTGCGGCGTTGCGGCACGACCGGGTAGGCTTCTCCGTGCAGGACCGCTTCACGACGGCGACCAACCCCGACGATTCCGGCGAGCGCACCCTGAGCGCCAGCAGTCCGATGTTCGCAGTGGTGTGGAGGGCGCGCCCGCTGCTGTCGGTGTACGTCAACGTGGCGCGCGCGTTCGAAACGCCGACCGTCACGGAGCTGACAAACCAGGACGATGGCTCGGCCGGGCTCAACACTCGTCTTGCACCGCAGCGTACGTCGACGGTGGAGGTAGGTGCGCAGTCACTGCTCGCGGGCGTGCTGCAGGTCGATGTCGCACTGTTCAGCGCGCGCGTGCGCGATGAATTGGTGGCATTCGACGTCCCGAACGCGCCGGGACGCCGTGCATTCCGCAATGCCGGACGCACGAGCCGCGACGGCGTGGAGCTCAGCCTCGCGTCGCGGGCCACCCTGCCTGGTGCGGTGACGGCCGACATGGGACTCGGATATACGCTCTCGCGTTTCCGCTACGACCAGTATCAGGTGGGCGCCGCCAACTTCTCGGGGAACAGCATTCCCGGAATTCCCGACCAGCAGCTGCAGGCCTTCGCGACGGCGCGACGTGGCGGCACCTTCGGCACTATCGACGTGACGGCGGCCTCGCGTGCGACGGCCGACGACGCGGCCACGGTGCAGGCCGCCGGCTACGCGGTCTGGGCACTGCGCGCCGGACATCGTGTGATGGTGCAGCGGCGGTTCTCGATCGAACCCATGGCGGGCGTCGAGAATCTCTTCGATCGCCGCTTCGCGGGATCGGTCGTGGTGAACGCAACGCGTGCCCGCTTCTTCGAACCCGGCGGCCGGCGACGCGGCTATGTCGGTGTGCGCGTGGGGGCGCAGTAGGACTCAGCCGAGTCGCTGCACGTCGGTGATGGTGCGTTCGATCTGCAGGAGGTGACGCCGAGCGTGCGCGACGCAGACGGCGAATCCATCACCCACATTGAGCCGGATGATCGGGGCGAGCGGCGACGAGAATCGCTGGCTCGCCGCGCCCGCCTCCCGCGAGCGGTGGAGCAGCTGTTCGAGCGCATCCACACTCCCGATGAAGCGATCGAGCACACCGGGTGCAATGGCTGGCCACGGTCGCGACTTCTTGGGCGACCGAAGCCGCCGGGTCGAGGACGGGTCGACGGACTGCCGCAGGATACGGCCGACGAATGTCGGCTTCCACGCCTTCGCACTGCCGCCACGTGTTGCCGCCGCGTCGATGGCGCGTGCCATGCTCTCGGCGTAACCGTTGTTGGAGATGACCAGGTGTTCGAGGATCTGGTCCACGCTCCACGCCTCTGCCCGGGGTGTTCGCTGCCGCTCGGCAGGAGAGAGCGGAGCCACCAGCCGGCCGGCGCGCGCACGGATGCCGGCAAGGGCAGCGCTCCACTCCGCGTACGGCGCCTCCTCGACGCTGGTGTTCATCATGACTAGTTCACTCGCAGGAGAAACGGCATGCGCGCATACACACCGCGGGAATCGTTGTAGGACATCAGGATGGACAGCTCGCGGATCATGTCGCGCGCGAATCCGCGCGCCGGATCGTTCCCGCGCAGCAGCTCCGCGGCGGCGTCGCCGATCGATGCGTGCCCCTGCGCACCGGCGGGCGATCCGCCGATTCCAGCGACCGGCTCCGGCCGCGACGCGAACATCTCGGCGAGGACTTCCGTTGCGCTGCGCGTGCGCGGAAACTCGCGGACGTCATAGTCTCCGGTGATCTTCGCCAGTCCGGCTGCGCTTCGCAGTGCGGCGTCGAGCCCGCCGAGCGAGTCGACGAGGCCGATGCGGAGCGCCTCGCTCCCCGACCATACGCGTCCCTCCGCGATGGCGCGCACGGAATCCGTGGAGATCTTGCGGGCCGTTGCCACCCGCTCGATAAACGCTTCATAAATCGCATCCACGCCGCGCTGGAGCACCGCGAGTTCTTCGGCGGTGCGGGGGCGCGTGACCGTGTAGATGTCGGCGAAACGGCCCGTCTTCACGCTGTCGAACGTCACGCCGTTTCGTGCGGCCAGCGTCCTGAAATTGGGCACGAGCGAGAAGACGCCGATGGATCCGGTGATCGTATTGGGCTCCGCGAATACGCGCGCACTCGCGGTGCTGATCCAGTATCCACCACTCGCCGCCACTGTCCCCATCGACACCACCACGGGCTTGACGCGGCTGATGAGCGCGAGCTCGCGGCGAATCGTCTCGGATGCGATCGCGCTTCCGCCGGGACTGTTCACCCGCAGCACCATTGCCTTGATCTTCTGATCGGTACGCACCCGGCGGAGTTCTCGCGCCAGGCCATCGCCACCGACGCTGCCGGCGCCGCCCTGTCCATCCACGATGTCGCCTTCGGCATACACGATCGCGATCGCCTGGCTGGCACCTGTCGCACGGGCCGCGGTGTTCACGATGGGCGCGTACTCTTCGAGCGAGACCTGCGGCAGGCGAGGACGTCCGAGGATCGCATTGGCCGTCTCCTCGCGCTCGGTCTTGTCCGACGCCGTGCTGTCCGCCGGCGTCGAGCGAACCCCGGCGATGCGCTCGAGGTCCGTCAGCACTTCGTCGAAATACGCGACGCGGTCGACGAGCCGCGCGGCCTTGGCGTCGGCAGGCAGGATGATGCCCTGCGCGTCGACCAGCGTCTGCAACGCCACGGTGTCGATGCCGCGGCTGGTGGCGATTCCGCGCTTCACTTCGCTCCACATGTCGCCGAGATAGGAGCGCGTCTGCTCCCGGCTCTCCGGGCTCATGCTCGTCCGGGTGAACGGTTCCACCGCTGCCTTGAACTTGCCGACGCGGCTCACCTGGACGCCGATCCCGTACTTCTCGAACAGACCCGCGAAGAACACCTGCTCGGCCGACATGCCCGGAAGGAAGAGTGAGCCGAACGGGTCGAGCGTGACCGTGGACGCCGTCGACGCCACGTAGTAGTCGCGCGTGCCCGGGTTCACGAGGTACGCATGCACCGGCTTCTTCGACTTCGTGCGAAACGCAGTGACGGCGTCGCGGAACTCGCGCAGCGCGGCGTACCCCGACATGTAACCCGATGCGTCCACGTTGCCGCGAATCAGCACTCCACTGATGCGATCATCTTCGGCCGCCTCGCCGAGGGCCACGATGGCGGACCGCAGGGGAATGGCGTCCTCGCCGCGCGACACGAGCGCCGCTTCGAACGCCGATCGGCGCTCGTTGTCGGCGGGGGAGTCGGAGAGTGCACGTCCGAGCTCGACGACCAGAATGGATCCGGTGCGTACCGCCGCCGGTTTGGCATTCGATACCGACGCCGCGATCCCGGCGAGCAGCACGATCCCACCGACCACACAGAGCGCGATCGTGACCAGGTTCGCCGCGAGCGCCGTAAAGAACTGCTTCATCCGAGATTCTCCAGTGGGGAATACCCCCGGAAGTTAATGGCTCCCGCGCCCGCACCCGGCTGCCGGGCGTGGGTTCGGCTCCCGAAAACATGACGGTCCCGTCGGATTTGGTCTTGCTCACCAACCGCTTTCTTGCCAGCTTTCGGGGTCCGGTGGTGCGTCAGCCCATCCGTCCCGCCCTGTCCCATCACGCCTGAGGACCCGCGTCCATGCCGACGTACAAGGCTCCGCTCGACGACATCCGCTTCCTGCTGCACGACGTGCACGACGTCGCTCAGCTCGCATCGCTTCCGGGTTTCGAGGAGGCCACACCAGACGTGGTCGACGCGGTGATTGCCGAAGGCGCTGCGATCTGCGAGACCGTCCTCTTTCCGGTCAACCAGTCGGGTGACACGGAGGGGTGCCGCTGGGAGAACGGCGAGGTGCGTACGCCGTCGGGGTTCAAGGAGGCGTACGCTCAGTATGCGGCCGGCGGATGGACGGGAATCGCCGCCGATCCGCAGTACGGAGGGCAGGGCCTCCCCGAAGCCGTGCGGTTCGTGATGGAGGAGATGCTGTGTTCGTCGAACCTGTCGTTCAGCATGTATCCGGGACTCTCGCACGGCGCAGTGAGCGCACTGATGAGCCACGGGTCGGACGAGCTGAAGACGCGTTTCCTGCCGAAGCTTATCGATGGCAGCTGGGCCGGTACCATGTGCCTGACGGAAGCGCACGCCGGCACCGACCTGGGCATCCTGACGACCAAGGCGATCCCCGCGGGCGACGGCGCGTACAAGATCACCGGACAGAAGATCTTCATCTCGGCCGGAGAGCATGACCTCACCGAGAACATCGTGCACCTCGTGCTCGCCAAGCTGCCGGATGCACCTGGCGGCACGAAGGGCATCTCGCTGTTTCTCGTGCCGAAGTTCCTGCCGACGGAAGACATGCGGCCCGGCACCAAGAACGGCGTCACGTGCGGTTCGATCGAGCACAAGATGGGCATCAAGGGCTCGGCCACGTGCGTGCTGAACTTCGACGGCGCGACGGGATGGATGGTCGGCGAGGCGCACAAGGGCATGCGCGCGATGTTCGTGATGATGAACGGGGCGCGACTCGCGGTCGGCATGCAGGGGCTCGGGCTCGCCGAAGTGGCGTACCAGAATGCGCTGTCGTACGCGAAGGATCGCCTGCAGGGGCGCGCGCTCACGGGGCCGAAGAATCCGTCAGGCCCCGCCGATCCCATCATCGTGCACCCGGACGTGCGCAAGGGACTGCTGCGCCAGAAGGCGTTCAACGAAGGCATGCGGTCGCTCGCGTACTGGGTCGGCATCCTGATCGACATCGAGCACCGGCATCCGGACGGGGCGAAGCGCGAGGAGGCGACGGATTTCATCGCGCTGCTCACACCCGTCATCAAGGCGTTCCTGACCGACAAGGGGTTCGACAACACGAACATCGCCCTGCAGACGCTCGGTGGCCACGGCTATGTGAAGGAGTATGGCATCGAGCAGTACGTGCGCGACGCGCGCATCGCGCAGATCTACGAGGGCACGAACGCCGTGCAGGCGCTCGACCTCGTGGGCCGCAAGCTGCCGATGGAAGGCGGGCGCCTGGTGCGCCGTTTCTTCGAGATCGTGAAGTCCGACATCGAGACAGCGAATGCCGCCGGCGAGACGCTGGAGGAGTTCGCGAAGCCGCTTGCGGCGTCGCTCTATCAACTGCAGAAGGCGACGGCGATGCTGGCCGAAAAGGGGTTTGCCAATCCCGATGAAGCGGGAGCGGCGGCTACGGAATACCTGCACCTCATGGGCTACGTCGCCGTGGGCTGGCAGTGGCTTAAGATGGCGACTGTCGCCACGCGCAACCTCGCGGAAGGGAAGGGCGACCGGCGATTCAACGAGGCCAAGCTCAAAACCGCGCGATTCTACTTCGCGCGCCTGCTGCCGGAAGGGGCGACGTTGCTCGCCGCGATCCAGTCGGGTGCCGCGCCGATCATGGCGCTGTCCGCCGACGAGTTCTGAGAGTGTGACGCTGGTGCCCACTGCGTGATGTGTCCAAAGACATCACGCAGTGCGGCTCAACTTCGGGAATGAGGTGCCGATGCTTCTAGGCACCACCTTCATCCCCGGTAAATGTTCTTCAAGAAGCAGTCAGAGCCGCGTGCGGAGGCGGAGCGAAGCCGCTCCACTGGCGAGCCAGGTTCGCCGCAGCTCAAGGCTATTGATGGCGGCAAGGCCGCTTCTGTCGGCGCGTCGGCGCGTCCGACACCAATGCGCAACAGGGCAATCCACGGGGCGCCGGATGACGTGAGTCTTGGCCTCGTGCTGGACGCGCTCGGCGGGATTCTGTCGTCTTTCGCGCGGTACCCGATCGAACTGCCGGACAAGTCGGCCGAGGAAGTCACGAGCGAGATCGGCGCATGGCAGCGCCACGCGACGCTCGGCTATCCGATCGACACCGGCGCACCGGGAGCGGCGGTCGGCATTCGAGAGCGCGACTGGAGTGGGCTCGTCCGCGCGGTGACGGCGCAGCGGCGCGACGAGCATCGCCACGTGACGTCGTCCGTGTCCGACTTGCGCGATGCGCTGTGGGCATGCGTGGAAACCGTGCACAAGGCGCTGCACACCGACCAGTCGACCGACCAGACCACCGACGAGCAGGTCGTGCGCGTGCGCACGGCGCTGCAGCGGATGCAGACCGGTTCGATCAAGTCCGAGGTGCTCGGTGCGGTCGCTGCCATCGAGGGCGCGCTGCAGAGCCGGCGCGACCAGCAGCAGGAGCGGTACGTCTCCCTGGCCACGAAGCTCGACCGCCTCGGACGTCAGCTCGAGGAGGCGCGTCGCGAGTCGACGACCGACGCCATGACAGGTTTGGGCAATCGCAAGCTGTTCGACACGATGGCCCCTCGCGCGATCCAGATGTTCTCGCTGTCGCGGCAGCCCGTCGTGCTGCTGATGGCGGACCTCGACAAGCTCAAGCTCGTGAACGACATGTACGGGCATCAGGCCGGCGACGTCGCGATCATCGGGCTGGCCAAGGCGCTCACCAAGGTGTTCATGCGGCAGTCGGATGTCGTCTGCCGCATCGGCGGCGACGAGTTCGCGGTCCTGTTGACGAACACCGACTGGAAGGTGGCCTCCTCGCTCGCCCGTCGCCTGCAGGAGCAGATCGCGGAGCTGCCGACGCCGCACCCGTCGATGGAGTTCAAGGTCGGCGCGTCGGTCGGCGTGGCGCAGCTCGAGTCGTTCGAAGAGCTGGACGAGTGGGTATCGCGCGCCGACAAGGCCCTGTACAAGGCGAAGCAGAACGGGCGGGATCGGGTGTGCGTGGCGGATAGCCTCGTCACGGCGACCGGATAAATGCTTGCGCAAACATCAAGCGGCCTTCCGGCCCCACGGTCTGCTCACGTTCACCCGACTCGCATGACGGGACACCGCCTCCGATCATTCGCTGCTGCATGCGCAGCGATCGTCACGATGGCGATACCGCTTCGCGCATCCGCACAATTCTCCGGCTGCGTTACCGGTGCAGTGCAGACGTGTGCCAGCTGGTCGTTGCAGCACCTGGGTGGCACCTCATGGAGCCTGCTGTTGACCAACCTGTCGGCCGAGACTGCGCCGCAGAAGTTCACGTCCGTCCTGCTGCTGATGTCTCCGCAGCATGAGGTCACCGCGCTGACGTCGTCCGGCCCGGCCGCGGCGTGGGAGCTCGACGAGCATCAGTTCAATGGACAGCTGTGGATGGGCGGCGTGCTCGGCGCCGCCGGCAACAATGCGATGTTCCTCTCGCAGGGGAAGGGCGCCGATGTCATCGAACGCGGCGAGTCGCTGACGTTCACGTTCGCCGCCAACGGAATGCCGCTCGGGATCGGAGTCCACGCGCAGGGCGGCGGCGCCGCAGGCTCGCAGTGGGTGGTGCTCGCCGAATCCGGATTGCCCGCGGCGACCGTGCCCGAACCGGCAACGCTGGCGCTGCTTGGTGCCGGGCTGGCCTGCATCGGCTGGGTTGTTCGCCGCCGCCGAGCGTGAGTCGAATCGATATGCGCGAGTGAAACGGAAAAGGCCCCGGCAATCTGCCAGGGCCTTTCTTGTCTCGATGCGACGCCAGCGGCTCAGTGCCCGCCAGCCGGCTTCGCACCCGCCGCCGGAGCCGTGCCCGCCGGGGCCGATTCGCCAGCCGGTGCCACCTTGCCCGCATGCTCCTCGGCCGCGGCCGCGGCACCGTGCCCGCCACCCGCGGCGTCACGCTCGTGATACACCTGCTGCATCATCGGGTCGCGTGGATGCCGATAGGTGCGGTCGTGGATCGAGTACGCCGCGAAGAGCAGGCCCAGGGTACCGACGACGGTCACGGCGGCAGCCGGCCAGCCAAGCTTGTTCGGGTTGTACTCAGCGCTCATGCGACAGCTCCGTCAATGTTGTCAGGCGAACCTTCGATCCGGTACGGCAGAGGCGGAAGGTAATTCATCCCCGCGAGGGGTGGAAGCTGCGTGACGCGATGACTCGGCGGTCCGCTCGGCAGGCTCATTCTTCGACCCGCGGACCGGTGTCGGCCGGCTCGACAAGTGTCGCGGGGACGATGGCGCCCTTGCCGAATCGACCGCGGATGTGATCGAGCGCCTTCGTCAGGGCGCGGTCCTTGGTGCTCTCGGCCGGGTCATCAGTCGGCTTGGGGGCGGGCGGAGCAAACAGCCCGAGCTGCGTCGGGGCACGGGGGCCGTCATCGTCGAAGTGCGACAGCGCAATGCCAAGCAGGCGCACGCCAGTTCGGCGGCGCGCGCGCAGCATGCGCAGCAGCGGCTTCGCGACCCGCGCCACCGACTGCTCCGACTCGATCGGCCTCGAGAGCGTGCGCTGCGCAGTACGCGTGCGGAAGTCGATGTCGCGCAGCTTCACGGTGACCGTGCGCGCGCGCAGTCCCTGCTCACGCAGGTCGGCCGATACGCGGACCGCGAGGCGCAACAGCTCGCGCTCGACGTCGTCGTCGCTGTGCAGGTCGCGGGCAAACGTGTCTTCGCGACTCACCTGCTTCTGGCTCTCGCGCTCGTGCACGATGCTCGCATCGATGCCTCGGATGCGACGATGCAGCCATGCACCCGTGCGCTCGCCGAGCCGCGACGAGAGCGAACGCTCGTCCCACGCCTGCGCGTCGGCCACCGTGTAGAGGCCCATGCGCTCGAGCTTCTCCGCGAACTTCGGTCCGACCATCGGTAGGTCGGCGAGCCGAAAGGCCGAGAGAAATGCTGCCTCCTCGCCAGGCGCGACGCAGCGTACGCCGTCGGCACCCGTGCCGGGCTTGGGCTTCGCGAGCTCCACGGCCATCTTCGCGACGAGTCGCGATGTCCCGCCGCCGATCGACACGCTGAGTCCCGTCGCGGCGAACACCGCCGCGCGCATCCGGTGTGCCGTCTCCGCGAGCGACTCGTGGTGGTACAGCGCCTCCGTGCCGGCCATGTCGCAGTACCACTCGTCGATGCTCGATGGTTGGACCACCGGCGCCCACTGCGCGAGGGTCGCCTGGATCTCGCGGCTGCGACGGCTGCACGCGCCACGTGGAACAGGCACGCAGGTCGCCTGCGGGCAGAGCTTGAGCGCGCGCGCGATGGGCATTGCGGAACGCACACCGTACGCGCGGCACTCGTACGACGCACTGCACACGACGCCGCGTGAGCCGGGACGTCCGCCCACGATGAGCAGCGTCGCCTTGCCGGCACCGTCCGGATCTTCCTGTCGCGCGACGGCGACGAAGAACGCGTCCGCGTCGACGAGCAGGATGCGGCGCGCTGTCTCCGCCGCAACCGCAACGCTGTCATGCATGCGCGCTAGGCCACACCGCGCGGTCCGGACTTCCCGGCGCGTTCGAACTCCATCGCGGACCCGCGGCCACGGGCTGCAACAGGCCACATCGTCTCCACGGCATGCCCACGCACACCGACGATCTCGTCGAACAGGTGCACGGAGATGCACACGTGATTCGGAACGATGCGGACCCGGTCGCCGAGTCGTGGCCTCCAGTCGGTGCGCGACAGGTCGAGAATGCCATGCTCCTCCGACATGCGTGACACCACCACATCGGGTCGGTCGAGCAGGGCCCCGTAACCGTCGCCTTCGGCCCGTAGTGGTTCACGACCCAGCGCCTTGGTGCCGGCATCGACCACCGCCTGTCCCTTGACCGCGGTGCTGACGACGGTCGCGAGTACGGTGTACGCGCAGTCCTCCCAGTGACACGCGCCGATGTTCGCGGTCGTGCGATCATTGTACACGTAGGTCCCGGGCCGAACCTCGGTGATGCCTGCGACCTCGTGCATGCGCCATGCAGCCGGCGTCGACCCACCGCTCACGATCGAGCTCGGCAATCCCGCATCGGCCAGCGCGTCGCAGTAGCGCTCGATGTCGAGCGCCAGGCTGGCGAGGGCCACCGTCTGTTCATCCACCGCCTGGCGTATGTGCCCGGGGTACAGCATGATGCCCGCGAAGCGCAGTCCGGACATCGTGCTGATGGCGCGCGCGAGTGCGACCGCCTTGTCAGGCGTCGCCACGCCTGTGCGATGCATGCCGACGTCGATCTCGACGAGCACCCCGACCTCCCTACGGCCGAGCTTGGCTGCGACAGAGAGCGCAGTCAGCGAGTCCGGGTTGTCGGCTGCCACCGTGATCCGCACGTCCTCGGAGAGCCGGGCGAGGCGCTCCAGTCGCGCCGCGCCGACGGGCGGATAGGCGATCAGGAGGTCGTCGCACACCTCGCTCATCACCTCGGCCTCCCGCAGCGTCGCACACGTCAGCCCGTGCGCGCCCAGCCGCAACTGCTGCGCGGCGATCTGCGGAGACTTGTGCGTCTTCACGTGCGGACGAAGCTTGAGGTCGTGCAGGGTGGCGTATGCCGCCATCCGGTCCAGATTCAACGCGAGCCGGTCCAGGTCCACCACCGGCACCGGTGTCTCGAGCTGTTCGAGATACGTCGTCATACCGCCTCCACCTGCGAGCAACAACGATGAGCGCGACTGATCGCGATTGGACGTCCGTCATGCTTCCTGACCTGCCCCCGCCCGCGGGAGCGTACTCTCCCGGGGTGCGTGCCGGCAACCTGCTGTTCGTATCGGGCCAGACGCCCCGGGATCAGGCGACCGGAAAGATCGTCGGCACGACGGTCGAGGAGCAGACGCGCCTCACCCTGACGAATCTCGCACGAATTCTCGCTGCCGGCGGGGCCTCGCTGCCCAATGTGGTCAGCGTGACGGTCTATCTCGCGGACGAGAATGACTGGGGCGAGTTCGACAAGGTCTACCGCACCGTCTTCTCGGCGCCATTCCCGACCCGGGCCGTCGTCGGCGCGTCGCTGCGCGGCATCCTCGTGGAGATCTCCGCGATCGCCTACGTCCCGTGACGGTGGCTGGCGGGTCCGGCAGCCGGGACGATAACGATTTCGGCATTCGGATCTCGAGCAGGCGCACCGTGCGCACCGGTCGCTACGCCACGATCGGCGCGGATCCGGCCCACGCGCGGCGGGTCTGGTTCGCGCTTCACGGCTACGGGCAGCTTGCCGCGCGATTCCTGCGCCCGTTTGCGGGCATCGTGCCGGCTGATACGTGCGTCGTCGCGCCGGAGGGCCTCTCCCGGTTCTATCATGAGATGCCTCGCGCAGACGGCGCGCACCTGCAACGCGTCGGGGCCACCTGGACGACGCGCGATGGGCGCGAGCTCGATATCCCGGACACGCAGGCCTGGCTCGACGGCGTGTACGACGAGGTCATGGCGCCGGGCATCGCCGCTGGCGCGCCAGCGGCGTGCGGCGTTCTGGGATTCTCGCAGGGCATGGCCACCGCCATGCGCTGGGTGGCTGATGGTGCCGTCCGTCCGGACTGTTTCGTCGGCTGGGCGGGTGGCTTGGCCGCTGATGTGCAACAGGAAAGGTTTGCTGCTGGTGTCGCAGAGGCCAGGGTCGTTCTCGTCGCTGGGGAGAGCGACAGCTTCGCCACTGCGACGGCGAGGGCATCGGTGCTCAAGGGCATGCGACGCCTGCACCGCGACACACGCGAAATCGTGTTCGCCGGCGGTCACCACCTCGATCCCGGAGTATTGACCATGTTGCTGGAAGAGCTTCCGCTGAATGATTGAGCGACGGACCGCCGGCGCGGGCTACAGCAGTGCGGTGACCGCCGATGCGCAGTCGAATGCGAACGTCGATGCGCACCTCGAGGCAGACGTCGAGGCGCCGAGTACTGCCGGGGTGAGCCTCGGTGATCTGCTCATGGCCGCCATCGACCAGCTCGACGAGATCGTCCTGCTCGTGCGGCCGGATCCCGATCCGGCAGCCCCGCCACAGATCGTCTTCGCCAATGCGGCGATCGAACGTGTGCTGGGCCTGCGCCGTCACGGCCCGATGCTCGGTACCTACCATCGTGACATCACGCCGGCCGATCTGCAGCAGCTGCGCTCCCTGGTCGCGGAGGGGCTCGACTGTCATGCTCCCACCCGATGCCAGGTGGTGTGGACGACAGCGACGGGGACGATGCACTGCCTCGATGTGTCGTCCGTGCCGGTGCAGGTGCCGGGCAACACGGGCGTGATGCATTGGGCCGTCGTCGCGCGCGACGTCACCCAGCAGCAGGCACTCACCGAACGTTCGGCGCATGCGCAACGGCTCGAGTCGCTCGGCCTGCTCGCGGGAAGCATCGCGCACGACTTCAACAATCTCGTGCACGTCGTCACGGGCTTCAGCGAACTGGCGCTCGCGAAGCTTCCCAAGACCGGCGCCGCGACGACCTACATCCAGCAGGCGCACGAGGCAGCGTTGCGTGCCGCGAGTCTCGCGAAGCAGCTGCTCGGATTCAGCCGTCGCCAGAGTGTGAAGGTGGTGACGGTCGACATGCGCGGAATTCTCGACGGCCTGCGGCCGGTGCTCGCTCGCCTGGCGGGCAAGCGCGTTCGCGTGTCGATCGATCCTGGCGACGTTCCCGCACTGGTGTGTGCGGACCCGACGCAGCTCGAGCAGATCCTCCTCAACCTGGTGGTGAATGCGCGCGATGCCCAACCCGAGGGCGGCACTGTCTCCGTGACGCTCGATCTCGTGGAAGCGCCCGGTGAGGACCAGTCGGGGGACGTGCGGCAATGGGTGCGCTTGCGCGTGCGCGACGCTGGCCCCGGCATGTCTCCGGAAATCCGGAAGCGCGTCTTCGAGCCGTTCTTCACGACGAAGAGTCAGGGCACGGGGCTCGGTCTCTCGACCGTGCATCGCATCGTGCGAGAAGGGAAGGGAATCACGCGTCTCAATTCACCACCGGACGGTGGACTCGAAGTCGAGATCCTGTTGCCGCAAGCGACGCCGGACCGCACCTCGCGGACGGGATGACACCGTCATGAAACGTGAACGTTTCATCATGCTAGCACGTTCGTGAGTCAGACGGTGCTCGTCTATGGAAAGAGTCGCGAGCGGCGGCGGCAGGTGCAGCGCGCGCTCGTCGGTGGCGGCCTGCGCGTCCTCCTCGCGTCGTCGATGGCCGAGGGCGCGAAGTGTCTCGCGGGGGGAGCCGTGGAGCTGATCGTCGTCTCCGACGATGCTTCGGTGGCTGAAGCCGAGGCGCTGCGCGCAGGGGGATCGCTCAGGTCGCACGCGGGGGCGACGGGCGACCGGCATTCCATACGCCTGCTGCGATTGACCGACACCAACGAGTCCAATGATGTGCTCGCTCCGGTGCGCGCCGCCCTCGCGGGCTGACGCGCCTCGGAGTCGTACCCGAGCCTACTCGACGTGCAGCGAGTAGCCCTCGCCCCGCACCGTGCGGATGTCCACGTGGCTGCCCGATTCGCGCAGCCGTTTGCGTAGCTGCGCCACGTGCACGTCGACCACGTTTGACCCCGGGTCGAACTGCAGCTGCCACACATGCTGGAGCAGCATGGGACGGCGCACCGTCTCACCGGCGCGCATGGCGAGGTACTCGAGCAGTGAGTACTGCCGCGCAGTGAGGTTGACCGGCTTGCCGTTGCAGGTGACCTGGTGCGACACCCGGTTGAGGATGAGGTCGCCAACGTGGACCTTCTCCATCGACCGGGCACCACCACGCCGCATCGCCGCGCGGAGGCGTGCCGCCAGAACTTCGTTGGCGATCGGCTTGTGGAGATAGTCGTCCGCGCCTGCATCGAGCGCGCGTACGATGTCAGCCGTGGTATCGTTGGCGGTGGCGACCACGATGGGCGTGGTGGAGCCCTCGCGACGCAGTTCCTGCAGGACTGTCAGACCGTTGCGGTCGGGAAGTTCGAGATCCAGCACAATGGCGTCGTACGGAGTGGCGAGCGCCATGGTCCGGCCGCCCTCGGCATCCCGCGCGATGTCGACATCATTGCCGTCATCCGCGAGCACCTGGTGCATGAGGTCGGCGACATGCTGATCATCTTCGATTACGAGGATTCGCATGCTCGTGGGTGTGGGAGGCTTGTCACGCGCAGGAAGCAGAGGCGGAAGACCCCGCCCTCAGTCTGCGTGAAGCCTATCCGAGCAATCGTCGTGCCTCGAAGGTATTGGGATGTTCATTCATCACCCTTCAGGCGACGAATAGCACGACGGTCGCGTTTTCCCGGTCGGGAATCGCCGTAGGCGAACGCGGACGGCATGTTGCGCAGGCCCTCCTGCACGGCGGCACGACGCGCCCGACTCGCGTCCGACTCCGTGTACAACCCCTGCGCGATCTGCGCGGAACCTCGACGATCAGCGATGTCCACGACGGTTATCTGCCATTCGAGGGGTCCATTCCGCACGCGGATGTGATCGCCCGCACCGATCAGTTTCGAACGCTTCGCTCGCTCGTCATTCACATCGACCTTTCCGCCATCGATCGCTTCGGCGGCCAGCGCACGTGTCTTGAAGAAACGCGCGGCCCAGAGCCATTTGTCGAGACGCGTGCGCCCCGGAGGCGCGTGTTCGGTCTCGTCGTCCGGACTTCCTCCCCCGCCGCCGGCACCGGCAGCACCACCACGTCCGCCTCGTTTCATGCGAGCAGATTGCGCGCGGTGGCTTCCATTTGCTGCACCTCGCGAATGCGTGTGGCTGCGCCTGCATACACGGCGCGCACTGCCGGCGATACCGCTTCACGCTGCGCCCGCGCGTCGAGCAGCGGCGACAGTGCGGCGATGGACGACAGCACGGCAGCTGGATCGGAGCCATCGGGGATGGCTTCGATCATGGCGACGACATCATCACAGGCCGCCGCCATCCTCGAAGACGTTTCTGCGTCCGGGCCCGGAATCGCCGTGGATGTGCGTGCCGCAGCGTGCAGCGCATCCGCGCGTTGGCGCAGCGCGGCGGCATCACTGCGGAATCGATCGAGGAGATAGGCGCGAGGTCCGGCTGGCATGAGGAGGAAGAGAGTGACAGTGGGGAGTCGTGATGAAACAGTGCGACATGGGCAGCATCAGGGATCGCAGAACGTGCTGCGTGCAGCTACACCGCGATCGGATCAGGACACGTCGAGTCGCGCATGACCGAGTTCATCGCGAGCGTCGCGCCACGCCTCCAGATGCGCATCGCTCAACATCAGTGGTGAGATACCGAGCAGCGCACACCGCGCACGGAAATCGTCCCACCAACCGTAGTCGATGGCATCGACAGCATCGAGCAGCATGCCGAGCGGACGCGCACGGCGCTCGAGCGTGTCTCGGAGTGTCGGGGAAAGCTCCAGTCGACCGGCGACATCGTACGCCGGTGTGCCGAATGCGAACTCCAGGACGGAGAGCAGCCCGGCCGCCGAGCGCGCGCGTGGATGCGGGACCGGTTCGAGCGCGGCGCCGGCACGCTCGCACACGCGCGCGCGTCGCAGTGCGAGAAATGCCAGCTCCGGGTCACCCGCTGCTTCACCGATCATGCGCGCGATGACGGTCACGAGCTGCTCCATCACTGCATCGCGGCCCAGCATGTTGAGCGCATGCTTCACCGATCGGGGGCCACGCACCCCGAGCGCGGCAGAGCTCATCGCCTTGACCAGCGCGGCCCCGATATCCGCGTCGTCCTCGATGAAGGCATCGAACGCGGCGTCGGGCGGACGCCCGTCCGAGAAGGCAGCCAGTGTGGCCAGCGTACGGAGCACTCGCGCTTCGGCATCGCGGTTGACGACGGCGGATGCGCCGCGCACGAGGGTGCGGCCGCTGTGCAGCGCGGCGCCGGCCGCCAGGGCACGTTGCCTGGTGGCGCGGTCATCGACACCACGCACCATCGGCCGCAGTCCCGCCTCGATGAGACGGCCGATGCGTCCCTCCAGCTGCGCGGGCGGTGTGTGCCACGCATCGAGCTGCAGGGTCGCCCCGGCCAGTGTCGGCGGAAGCGGTTCGCCCTCGGGGAAGCCGTCCAGTGCAAAGTGAAATCCCTGCCCGGTGAGCCGCTCGACGGCCCGGCGCGTCCCCGCCTCGTCGAGCGCCGACGTCGCAACCAGCCACACCGCGTCGGTCGATGCGAATCGCGTGATCGTGCCGTCGCGCACCAGCGACGGCATGACCGGAACGACCACACTGCGACCGGCAAGCCGGGCAAAACGTGGCACGCTGTCGACCGTGGCCCGGGCTTCCGCTTCGGAAGATGCGGCCGGAGCGGTGGCCGACGGGGCGCAGCTCGAGACCGTGTAGCCCACCACCCGATCGCGCCGATCGCGAATCGGCAGCATCGTTGCGAGCATCGCGTCCGCGTTCACTTCTGGGTCATGCTCGGGTCACCGGAGTCACTCCTGGGTCACTCCTCGCGCGCTCCAGCGGCCGTGGACGTCGGCTCGTCCACGGGGTCGGGCACCGCCATCGCCGAGTTGGCGTAGCCGGGTTCGTCCGTCACGTCGCGCACGATGTACGGCGCCAGCCACTCGGGTGCTGCCGGCACTGCCTGTCCGTCGTGCAGCTCCACTTCAGCGAGCACCAGGTCGCGATCGAGGAACACGTCCACCTCCCACACGAAGTCGCCATCGGCGACGGGATGCCGGTGCTTCCGGATGCGAGCGCTGCGCGTGTGGGGCCACATCGCCTCGAACAGTTCGGCCTCGGCGCGCTCCTCGAGCTCGATGCGCGAACCCAGTCGTCCGATCTTCACGGTGCGCGTGAGCAGCGCCGACCCGTCGGGGCGCGTTGCACGACGCAACCGCTCGCGCAGGACTTCGCCGGGCAACCATCCCTGCTCGATATGGGTCGGCGCGGTGTCGAGCGCATACGGCGGCACGGCGCGCAGCAGGTACTTGCGCTCGATCTCCTGCGGAATCGCACTCGCGCTCGCGGTACCATCGAGCTCCGCAACCGCCGCGCGCGCCATGCTCGCCACGCGATCCACCGCTTGCTCGTTCGCGCACCAGGCACGGTGAAAGGCCTCCAGGTGCCCGAGCGCCGTGGCTTGCAACGCCCGCTCGAGCGCCGCCATGCCGTGCGCCGCTGCCACGTCGGCCAGCAAGGCGGCGTCACGCATGGCGCCCAGTGAATCCTGCCCGCGCGTGGCGCACTCGTACCACGCCGCGATGGCCTTCTGGCCCTTGGCGAACGGGGCGAGCATCGCGCGCTGGCGCTTGAGCGCGATACGCAGCTGGTGCAGCTGCTCGTTCAACTCCTCGTCGAGCGTATTGTGCCCGACCAGCGCGGTCAGCGTGGTGGCGATCTCGCCGGCACCCGTTCCGACGCGCGTGGCGAGGTGCGCCGCGAAGTTCTGGCGGGGCGGCTCCTGTCCCAGCGTGCGCTCTTCGGCATAGGTCGACAGGCGGTGCCCGAGCTCGGTCCCGATCGGATCCAGATGCTTGGCAAACGCGGCAGCCGTCTTCTTCCGGTTGCGAGCAGCGCGCGCGGACAGGGCAGCGAGCAGTTGCGCCGCTTCCTTGCGGGCGTCCGGGTCGAGCGCTTCGCCCTCGGCTTCCAGCCACGCCCGCTGCACGTCCGCATCGCGCGCCGCATTCGTGGACTGATTCAGGGCGCGAAGCGCACGCGGCAGCCGCTTCCCGATGTCCAGCACGTCGCGATGCTCCTTGATCGTCGCGCGCAGACGTCGCAGTGCCACGCGGGCGCGATGCAGCACCTCCGGATCGGCCGCGTCCGCCGCGCCGGTGCCGTTCTTCGCGCCGTTCCCGCCGTCGGCATCCTCGAATTCCCCCGGTGGGCTCATGCCCGCGCGCGCTTCCATCAGCGCGTGATACCACTGCATGGCGACGACGCGGGCACCCTCGACAGACGAGGCGCTCAGCACGTACGGGAGCATGCGCGCGATGTCGGCCCGCGAAACCAGTGTGTGATTCTTCATGCGTCGTCGTTCGCGTCGATGTGCACGTCGGCTACTCCATGCTCGTCGTAGGAGACGGACACCAGCCAGGGGCGACAGCAGACATAGCAGTCCTCCACATACTGCTGGTGACTGCCGGAGCCCGGGTCGAGCGTGATTTCCACCGGCTCGCCGCAGTAGGGGCAGGACACCTGGCTGGACAGATCGGCGACGCCGTCTCCCAACGGAAATTCTTCATCGAGCGAGGGATCGATGTCGTCTCCGAGATCGTCCCAAGGCGAATTCGTGGTCATCGTGTTTGTGGCATCATGGGTGGAACGGAATCAACGACCCTTCGAAGGCTGTGCCAACTGCTGTCCACTTCAGGGCGCACGGCAACGTCACCCCGAGGGGACGATATGGTGATACGCGTCACGCTATGTATTTGTGCCATAATGAGTTAGCAAAATGCGGGTCCGGGTGTGGCTCGTGCGTTGGCGGACAGTGTGTTCCCCCTGTTCCCCACGAGGATTTCGCCATGCCGCTCTCGCCCGCTGCCCCTCACTCCCGCCGCTCGGCGCCCCGCCTCGCAATGATCGTTCTTGCGGCGACGGCAATGGCGTCGCTCGCCGCCTGCAATACGGTGCGTGTTGCCCGGGTCGATCCCGCCTCCGTCACCGATCTCTCTGGTCGATGGAATGACACGGACTCGCGATTGGTTGCCAATGCGCTCATCAGCCAATCGCTGGACGCCGAGTGGGCACGGCAATGGGCGAGTGCGCACGGGGGCCGCGCACCGACCGTCATCGTCTCGGGTTTTTCCAATCGCACACTCGAGCACATTCCGGTGACGACGTTCACCCGTGATCTCGAGCGCGCCTATGTGAACTCGGGGTCGGTGCGCGTGGTGGCCGGCACCGACGAGCGTGAGCCCGTGCGTGCCGAACGGGCCGACCAGCAGGGCAACGCCGTCGCCGGCACGCGCGCACGGCTGGCCATGGAGCAGGGCGCGCAGTTCATGCTTCAGGGAGATGTGCAGGCCATCGAGGACGCGCAGGGGCGTGAACGCGCGGTGACCTACCAGGTCGACGCGACCCTCATCGATCTCGAATCGAATGCGAAGGTCTGGGTGGGACAGCACCGCATCAAGAAGACGGTCGATCGCCGCCGCTTCGGCTGGTGACCCCTGGTACTGCCCCTGGCATCCGCCTGGTTCTCCCAAAGCTCCCGACGTCTTCTGACGCTCCCTGCCTTTCTCATGCCTCTCACGGTCCTCATCATGCGCCATCGCCTGCTGTCGGCGGCCGCCGCCGCGCTCGTATTCCCCTGGTTCGTCATTGCGTGCAACGGCCCTCGCGCGATTCACGAACGCGCGGTGATGGTGAATGGTGATCGGGTCGCCAGCGTCGACTCCGTGGTCGGCATGGCTCGCGCACGCGACCTCGCTGCGCATGCCGCCAGCCGGCGTGCGCTCGACTCGATTGCGAATGCGGCGGCTGCGTCATGCACAGGTGCCGTCTGTGCGGGAATCGCCCGCGGCGAGCTCATGCTCGGCATGACGGAAACACAGGTCCTCGCAGCGACGGGTACTCTGCCAGCCGCGTGGCACGGGTCGGAAGCACGTTCGGCAAGCAGCCGCTCCCCAGCGTCCGGTGTCTCGGTCAAGGATGCCAACGGCGAGATCACGTCCGTGCAGCTGGTTAACGGTGTCGTGTCCGGTATCTCTCGACGGTCGCGTACTGGTGTGTACACGGAGGCGACGCCAGGAGACACGACTGCCACGGCGCGTTCTCGCGCACTCGCCGACGGGTTGATTCGCGAAGGCGACGACTACATCGCGGCCGGCGACCGTGTACGTGCGCTGGAGCGCTACGATCGCGCGCTGGTGATGCGCGCGGACGATGCGATGCTGAACTACAAGGTCGCGCAGCTGCTCGACCAGCAGCTGCGACCGGTGGAAGCCGTGATGCGCTACCAGAAGTTCCTGCTCCAGATGGATCTCCAGCGGATAGACGCGCTCGGCACCCAGAACGCGAAGCTGGCGGAGGCGATCGCACTGGCGCAGCAGCGCGTGATCGTACTCGAGCGCTCCCGCCAACCTTCCCGTAATCGCTGACGGCAGCGCGCGGTCACTCCAGTCGACACGCAGTCCATGCTGACGATCCGACTCCCGCTGACTCTGCTCTGCGTGCTTGCCACCGGTTGCGCGTCGATGGTCCGTGGCACGACGCGAAGCCTCGATCTCGCGCCCAACGGGCTCTCGCGCGCAGACGACGGCTTCCGGCGCTCCCTGAGCGCTGGCGCTTACCAGCAGGCGTTCCTGCGGGCCGCGAGCCCGAAGCGTGGCGCACCGGACGACGCGCTGCTGCGCGGGCTGTATCGTGGTCTGACTGCATTTCACGCGGGGAACTGGTCTGCGAGCGCCACCGCGTTCGCGGACGCCGATCGGCTTGTGGAGCGCCGTCTCACCCGCAGCATCTCACGGGAAGCAGCGACGCTGGTGGCCAACGATCTCGTGCTCGCATACCTGCCGACCCGAACCGAGCGACTCTTCCTCCGCTACTACGCGATGCATGCACATGCGCGCGGAGGCAACACGGAAGGCGCGGTCGTGGAGGCACGCCGGTTGGGCCGGGACCTCGAACACGCATCGTCCGAGCTGTCCGAGGCGGAGAAGCCGGTGCACGCGGCCATGCGCGATGCGGCGGGCGCCATCTTCGAATCGGCGGGTGAACACAACGACGCACTCGTCTCGTACCGCAACGCCGCGCTGCTGCGCGGCACGTCCCGGGCGCTGGTTGACAGCATCGCGCTGTCACCGCCTCCCGCGGACAGCGCAACCCTCATCGTGTTCGTCGAGTCGGGCTGGGTGGCGCACCGGGTCGATCAGGGTCTCACGATAGGACTCGACGATGGGTGGGCCCCGCGACGGCGCCCGGACGGGGACAGGGAACGCGGTAGCACGGACTCGACGGCCACAGACCGGTTCGCGCCGGAGGAGCTCGCGCAGTACGCGCTGCAGTTCCTCGACGCCACGCCGGATGGCGGCGTGTTCGGCATCGACGGGCGAGGTGACTGGAGCCGGGTCAATCGACCCATGCGGGTGGGTCCCGTCTCGTCCAGCTTTGTACGTGTGGCATGGCCGGCCCTCGTGCGCACGCCATTCGCGCCGGGAGGACTGTCGCTGCTGCTCCATCGAGGCGCTGTCGGACAGGGCGCCCCCGAGGAAAGTGCTGGTGATCAGGGTCCTGCCGTGCGCTCGCTCGCGCACGGCGCCGACATTTCGGCAGCGCTGGGTGCGGACATCCGGCGCGCACGCGCTGCGATGCTCGTGCGGGCCGCGACGCGCGCGCTGAGCCGCGGTGCGCTCACCCGGAAGCTGCGAGAGAAGCACGGCGAGTGGGCGAGTGTGGCAGCGAGTCTGGCGGGGTCCGTCGTCGAACGCGCGGACACGAGGTCGTGGCAACTGCTGCCGGGCTTCGTGTCGATGGTGCGCGTGACGGTGCCGGCGGGCCTCCATGATGTGGCCGTGCGGATCGGTGCCGACGAACCCGGCGTGGCGGCGCGACTGCCGCAGCAGGAGCTCAAGGGTGGTCAGACCGTGGTCACCACGGTGCGCGTGTGGCGCGACGCATCGCAGTTCGCACCCGTGGTCGCCACGACGCGGGACACCTTTGAGGTGCTCACGCGTAAGGGCAGTGAGGTGGGGCCGGCTTCCGCTTCACCGGCGCAGCGGCCCGCCATCCCGCCGAGGTAGTCGGTCAGCGCTCATGGTTACTCCAGCGATTTGTCATTTCATCATTGCTTCCTCAATCAAGTCTTCCATGCGCATCATCGCACGCTTCTCCCGCTTCGCTCATCAGTCCACGCGCATGAACACGCGCATGAGCACGCGCACGGTTATGCGCCTCGCAGCGCTGGCGCTGGTTTCCCTGGTCGGCAGTCCGCTCGCTGCGCAGGAGGAGGAGACCCGCATTCCGACGGGTGTGCTCTCCGGCAGTCTGTACGGGCAGGTGTCCAGCCCGCGCGGCGACTTCGGCAAGAACACCGGAACCGGTGGCGGCGGCGGTGGCACGCTGATCCTGCGCATCGATCCGTCGGCGATCTTCAACCTGCGCACGGACCTGAGCTTCGTGACCTACGGAAATTCGCGACGCCGCATCCCGCTTGCGGGCACGGGTGGTCTCGTCCAGCTCGATCTCAAGACGAGCAACAACATCTTCTCCATGGTTACCGGCCCGCAGTTGCTCGGCACACGAGGCGCGTTCACGCCCTACGTCGCGGCGCTCGGCGGGTTCTCGGTGTTCTGGACGCAGAGCAGTGTACAGGGCACGCAGCAGGAGCAGGAGCCCTTCGCCAGCACCACGAACTCGAGCGATGCAGCGCTCGCGTATGGTGGAGCCGCCGGCATGTACATCCGCGTCGCCAACGGAACGCGCCCGGTTCGGCTCGAACTCGGCGCCCGCCTGCTTCGCCACGACAACGTGAAATACCTGAACGACCAGCGCGTGCGGGACGCGTTCGAGAATGAACGCACTCCGATTCCGCTGCGTGGCCGCGCCGACTTCATGACGTTCTACATCGGCGTCAACGCATTCATGTACTGAGTGCCGGGCGTCCGGCGCAGGCTACTCGTCCGCGTCGAACCGCCGCCCGCGCTTCGTGTCGCTGCGCTGACGCTTCGCATCGAGACGCCGCTCGACGGAGCCGTGCGTCGGACGCGTTGCCTTGCGCTTCGGTTGCACCACAAGTGCTCGCGCCAGCAACGCCACGAGACGTTCGATCGCCGCGCGGCGATTCTGCAACTGGCTCCGGTACTCGCCTGCCACGATGCGCAGGGTACCATCGGCGTCGAGGCGCGAGCCCAGTTTGTCGGCGACGCGCGCGCGCTGCTCGGCGCTGAGTGCACGGGTCGTCTGCAGGTTCCATCGCAGGGCCACGCGTGTCGCGCTGCGATTGACGTGCTGTCCGCCGGGCCCGCCCCCGGTGATGCCGCGCAGCTCGATCTCCGCGACCGGGATGCGAACGTCCGGTGCCACGACGATGGCTTCCGGTTCCGGCGGCAGCAGCGCGTCGGTCATGCCGGCGCGCGACAGGGCTTCGCGACGAGGGTGGCGCGTATGTCAGTCGGCGACTTCCGCGCTGCCGCGGCGGGGGCCTGGAAGATCGCCACGTACTCTTCCGCGCCGGTCTTGGTGAACGAGAGCTCGCGGTAGCCGACGGCTTCCAGCTCGCACCGCAGGAGCCCTGGTGGCGTGCCATGACCGAACGTGGGCCGGTCGAGGTCCAGGATGACGACGCGGCCGCCAGCGCGCATCGCCGGTGCAAGGTTGTAAAGCAATCCGAACGGCTGGTCGATCTCGTGATACATGTGAATCATGATGGCGACATCGAGATCGCCGGCTGGCAGCCGAGGGTCGTGGGCTTCACCGCGTGAGAGTCGGACGTTCGTGAGACCTTCGCGGCGCACCCGCTCCTGCAACAGCCGCAAGTAGTCCGGAACGATGTCCTCGCCGTACACCATACCGGTCGGCCCCACGATCTCCGCGAGCCGGACTACGTAGTAACCGTCGCCCGCGCCGATGTCGGCCACGCGTGCACCGCGCCCCACCTTCGCGAGTCCCGCGACACGCGCAAACTCTCCGGCGTCGTCCCGGTCGTCCTCATTCGTCCATCGCGGCGCCACGATGCTGGCAACAGGACGCGATGGGGCAGGGAACGACGTGGCAGGCTCTCCGGCCGGTGCGGCCGGGCCCACCGTGTCCTGTGCACCCGCGGCCACTTCACTCGCGGCACCGCTCGCTGCAGCGCGGGTGGAGTTGCCACGCGCCATGCTCGCGACGTCGTTTGAACCAGCGCAGGCCGTGATCACCATCGTCGCGGCGATGGACATGACCGTCGCGAGGGTGTGCGTCCTCACGCTGCGTCCGGTTCGGCGCGCCGGTGCACGCGGAGCGCCGCGACACGGCGCCCTTCCATGGCTACCACTTCCAACTCCCCTCCGGGATACGTGACGCGGTCGCCGACACGCGGGAGTCGCCCGAGCATCGCGAATGCGTAACCGCCCAACGTCGTCCAGTCGCCTTCCGGAATGGGCAGCTTGTGATCGGACCGCACGTCGACGAGCGAGATCGATCCGGCCAGCTCCAGAATGCCGTCGAAGAGCAGGGCGTCGCGCGAGTACGGATCGTACTCGTCGGCGATGTCACCGACGACTTCCTCCACCAGGTCTTCCATCGTGACGATGCCGGCGGTCCCGCCATACTCGTCGAGCACCACCGCCATGTGCGCGCGTGTCCGACGCAGGTCCTCGAGCACGCGTTCGGCGGCGCGCGTCGCCGGCACGAACAGCGGTTCGCGCAGGTGCTCGCGCAACTCGAATCGCGCCTGCGCTTCGTCCAGCCAGTAGTCCTTCGCGAGGAACACGCCCACGATGTCATCCGGCGTTTCCCGGTACACGGGATAGCGCGAGTAGCGCTCGCGGCGGAGCGTCTGCACCAGTTCGTCCAGCTCGACATCCTCCGAAATGGCCACCATGTCCGTCCGGGGCCGCATCACGTCGTGCGCCTTCTTGTTGTGAAAGTCGAAGACGCCGGCCAGCATCGCGGAGTCGGACTCCTCGAGCGTGCCGTGCGCGCGCGCCTGCATCACCAGCAGCCGCAGCTCCTCCGGGGAGTGCACATGCTCGCCCTCGCCGGTCGGTCGTACCCCGAAGAGCGCGAGAAGGCGATTGGCCGTCGCGTTGAGCACACCGATGAACGGCGACATCACGCGGCTGAAGAGCATCAGGGGTCGCACCACCACACGGCTCACGGCTTCCGGTGTGGCCAGCGCAATGGACTTGGGCGCGAGCTCACCGAGCACGATGTGCAGGAACGTGATCACGAGAAAGGCCACGGCGATGCCGGCCCCCGTGTGCACGGCGCCGGGCGCGGGCTCCACGCCCACCAGCCGAAGCGCCTTGTCCACCAGCACGGCGATCGCGGGCTCGCCGATCCAGCCCAGCGCGAGCGAGGCCAGCGTGATGCCCAGCTGCGTCCCCGAGATGTAGCGATCGAGCTGGTTGAGGGCCTTCTGCACCACCATGGCACTGCGATCGCCTTCGGCGACCATCTGGTCGATGCGGCTGCGACGCACCGCGACCAGCGCGAACTCGGCAGCGACGAAGAAGGCGTTCAGCCCAACCAGCAGCAGGACGGCAAACAGCCGGAGGCTCGCGCCGGTGAACGTGATCTCTGGGTGCTGCAGTAACGCTGGGTCAGGGGGCATTTGGAAGGGAAACGGACGAGCGCGTCATTCGTCAGGCTTGTGCCGGCGCTCCTGCAATCTGCAAGACCGTCGGGCATTCCGCGCCTCTTGCATCCTGCGAATCGGCCTCTGTGCCGGTTTGCGGGCCTCATCACACCCGGAACGTCCTCCTTGACGTCCGGTTCCCGACGCCCAGCGACGTGCGTTACACACCCGCGTTCCCGCCCACCGCCATTCAAGGCATTCATGGGATGCTCGACCCGCGCCGCGTCATGCGGTGGGTCTGGCTGGGCCGCGTCATGCTCGCCTGCGCCATTCTCGTCGCGGCCGTCTTCGTGTGGAATCGGGCCGAGCCGAATGACACGCTGATCGCCACACTCGCCTTCGCAATTGCTGTGCTCGCGACGGTGGGCTCGGTGATGTGGGGCGAGTTTCAGCAACGGCGCCCGCGCGGGCACGCGTTTTACGCGCTGCAGTGCTGCGTGGATCTCGCCCTGGTCACGGCAGTCGTGCACATCACGGGCGGCTGGAGTTCGCAGTTCGCCGCGCTGTACATACTGGTGATCGCCAGCGGCGCGTTGCTGCTGCCCTTCCGTGGCGGCATCGCCGTCGCGGCGGGCGCCTGTCTGCTCTACCTCGCCGAAGTGCTCTGGCTGCGCCCCGGCCTCCCGCAGGTGGGAATGGTGGTGCAGCTCATCGTCTTTGTGGTGGTGGCGGTCGGCTCGGGCTACGTCGCGGCGCGCCTCCGGCAGGCGGGTGTCGGTCGTGACGCGCTCGCGGCGGAACTGGTGAAGGTGCAGCTCGAGGCCGCGGATATCCTGCGAACCATCCGGTCCGGCATCCTCACGATCGATGGCCGCGGACGGCTGCTCTACGCGAACCCCGCCGCCGCCGACCTGCTCGGCATCAACCTGCGCGCGCACGTTGGACGGCCGGTCCTGCCGACCTTGATGACCGTGTCGCCACACCTGGTGGGCTTTCTCGAGCAGTCGACACGAGAGGGTATCCGAACGTCGCGCGCCGAGGGGCTGATCCGCCGGGACGGTGAAGAGATCGAGATCGGCGTGACCACCACCGTGGCTGACGGCCCCGAAGGCGCCGGCGGCTCCACGGCGACGGCGATCTTTCAGGACATCTCCGACAGCAAGCGTCTGCAGGCACTCCACGTGCGCGCCGAGCGATTGCAGGCGGTGGCGGAGCTGAGCGCGTCCCTGGCGCACGAGATTCGCAATCCGCTGGCATCCATTCGGAGTGCGACGGAGCAGCTCGCACGTCGCCGCACGACATCGGCGAACAGTGTCGACGACGAGGATGAGCGCATCCTGCACGACCTGGTGGTGCGCGAAGCCGACCGTCTGAGTCGATTGCTGGGCGATTTCCTCGACTTCGCCCGCGCGCGCGTCACGCGCATCGCGGCACTCGACATCGGCGCGATCGTCACGGCTGCAACGACGCTGGCAGCGTCGCATCCGGACCGTGGAGCCGGCGTCGTGATCGACACGAAGCTCGCAGCAGGTCTGCCATCCATCGAGGGCGACGAGGACTTGCTGCATCGCGCTGTGTTCAACCTGGTGCTGAATGCCGTGCAGGCCGTCGGCGAGAGCGGGCACATCGTCGTCGACGTGCAGCACCGTGTGATGGACGGCGACGCGGCGCACGGTGCGCTGGCCATGGTCGGTGATGTCATCGCGATCAGTGTGAGCGACGACGGGCCCGGCGTGTCCGAATCGGTGAGAGAACACCTGTTCGAGCCGTTCGTCACGGGCAAGGCCGGCGGCACGGGCCTCGGCCTGCCCGTGGTACACCGCGCCGTGGAGGCGCATCGCGGCATCGTGATCGTCGACGCGCTCTCGCCGGGCGCACGCTTCACCGTATTCCTGCCACTCGGCGACGCGCGCAAGCCACGGCGGCCTTCCGGGGCGCCATCGCCGGCGGTGACGGCAGAAACGACTTCGAATTCTTTCACCGATCCTTCCACGACGGCGGCCGATGTGGCACGTGCCACGGCAGCCGCCGATTCCCGACTCATTGGAGCTGCACAGTGACCCCAATCGCACTCGCCGGCGAAGATGCTCCGCGCGTGCTCGTCGTCGACGACGAATCCGGCATCCTGGATTCGTTGCGCATCCTGCTGAAGACGGAGGGCTTCGTGCCCTTCACGGCGCAGGGCGGCAAGCAGGGAATCGAGCGACTGCCCGAACTTCGTCCGGATATCGTGCTCACGGATGTGCGCATGCCCGACGTCGGAGGTGTGCAGGTGCTCAGTGCGGCGCGCCAGCTCGACGCGGAGATCCCCGTTATCCTGATGACCGCGCAGGCCACGCTGCAGAGCGCGATGCAGGCCGTCAACGAGGGAGCGTTCTACTACATCCAGAAGCCGTTCCGCAATGACGAGCTGATCGCGATCCTCCGCCGCGCTGCCGAACATCGCAAGCTGCGGGCGGAAAATCACTCGCTCAAGCAGGAGATCAAGCGGCGTGAGCGCAACACCTCCGGCCGTCCGATCGGCCGCAGCCGCGCATGGCTCGAGGTGCTGCGACTCGCGGAAACAGTGGCACCGACGGATTCCACGGTGCTCATCACCGGCGAATCGGGTACCGGCAAGGAAGTCGTCGCACGCTACATCCACGACCTGTCGACGCGCACGGATGACAGCTTCCTCTCGATCAACTGCGGTGCACTCCCCGAGTCACTGCTCGAGAGCGAACTGTTCGGACATGTGAAAGGCTCGTTCACCGGTGCGGTGAAGGACAAGACGGGCCTCTTCGCCGCCGCCGAGAACGGAACGTTCTTCCTTGACGAAATCGGCGAGACGACGGCCTCGACGCAGGTCAAGCTGCTGCGCGTGCTGCAGCAGCGGGAAGTGATCCCGGTCGGTGCCACGGAGTCGCTGTCGGTGAATGCGCGCGTGCTGGCCGCCACCAACCGCGACCTCGAAGAGGAGATCAAGCGGGGCAGTTTCCGCTCCGATCTGTTCTACCGGTTGAACGTGATCGCGCTGCACCTGCCGCCGCTGCGCAGCCGCTCGGAGGACATTCCGCTCCTCGCGGCCGGCTTCCTCGCCCGCTCGGCGACGCAGCGCAACGAGGGCATCAAGACGATCTCGGAGTCGGCGCTCGATGCGATGATGGCCTATCAATGGCCGGGCAACGTGCGTGAGCTCGAGAATGCACTCGAACGCGCCGTCATCATGTGCGGCAGCGAGACTATCGGTGCGGATGACTTGCCGGAGCGCGTGACGGCACGTCGCGCCGAGCCGCTGGTGAGCGAACGCGTGCAGGCGTCGCCGACGCTCGAGGCCATCGAGCGTGCCTACATCCAGTGGGTGCTGCAGAACGAGGGTGGCAACAAGAGCCGCGCCGCCGACATGCTGGGCATCGATCCCTCCACGCTCTACCGGAAGCTGGCCCGCTATGGAGAAGCCTGATATGCGATTGCCTGCGACCAGCTACCGTGCGCTGCGCCGCCGAGCGCGACGGGGTTTCACCATCATCGAGCTGCTGGCGGTGGTGATCATCGTGGCAGTGCTCGCGTCGATCGCCGTCAAGAAATTCGGGGAATCCAAGCGCAACGGCTACATCAGTGCGATGAAGGCCGATCTGCGCAACCTCGCCACGACGGCGGAGAGCCAGTTCGCCTCAGACAACTCGTATGCAGGGCTCACGGTGCCGATCACGACATCGGGCGTCACGATGGAGATCTCGGCGAGTGCGAACGAGTGGAGCGCCACGGCCACGCATGCGAGTGTCGCCGGCATGGTGTGCTCGATCGGGTCGGTGGAGCCGGGGCCGAACGGACGTCCGATGCCGTCCTGCGATTGAGGCAATTGCACGCCTGCGATGTGGTCCGCTGCGGCACGACAATCACGCCGGTATCACGAAGAATGCACGTGCATCACAGCCACGGAACACCTGCTTGAGTCGGCTTTTGCAAGGCGTGTTGCAGGGTGCACGGCCTGTTGCAAAGCGAGAGACGCAGCCGGGCGATGCTGGATGCCGCGAAATGATGCAAGTCGTTGTTGTACAACAGCTTTGATTTTCCGTCCCGCTCTGGCCCGACCGTTGCCAATTGCCATGGTGTCGCGCTGGGCTCCACCCCGGGTTCATGCGTCGAGCAACCCCCCCCATCGGAGAACGTCTACAATGCAGAAGCGCACTCGCAAGGGCTTTACCCTCATCGAACTCCTGATCGTCGTCGTGATCATCGGCATCTTGGCCGCGATCGCGATTCCAAAGTTCGCTGAGACGAAGGAAAAGGCGTACATCACCGCCATGAAGTCCGACCTGAAGAACCTGGTGTCGTCTGCAGAAGCGTACTTCGCCGACAACAACACGTACATCGGTTACGCGGCTCCGCAGGGTTCGTCGGGCGTGTCGCTCACGTTTGTTGGCGCAGCAGGTGGCTGGTCGGCCGGCGCGACGCACACGAACAGCACGCAGGCTTGTACGATCGGCGTCGGCACGTCGACCCCGGCCGGATCGGCCGAGGGCGAGCCGAAGTGTCAGTAAGCTGAGCGTCAATCGCTCATGAGGTTTCCCGGTCCGCATGGGGCCGGGGCACAGGGGGGTCGGGCGAAAGCCCGGCCCCTCGTTGCGTTTCCGGCGTATCGCTTCGCACCGCAGCGTTGCGCAGGGACGGTAAACAAGGCAAACTCTCCGACGTGCCGTCCACTCCTCTCCCCTCCGTATCCGGCCGCCTGATCTCGGCGGTGCTCGAGGTCAACGCGACGGCGCTGGTGGGAGTGGTGGCGACGATGGTCATCACGGAGTACCTGCCCGGGACCGTGCGCATCCCGGTCGTGATCCTCCTCATCATCCTCGTGTCGATCGTGTGGGCGCGCGTGCTCCACCGGCGAGTTCGTCGCATCGTCGAACGCCCGCTCGCGGAGAAGCTCGCGGCGGCCGAAGCCATCGCCGGCGGCGAGCATACGCGACGGCTCGCACCGGGCGAGACGCTCGAGTTCGACCAGCTCTCGACGAGCATCAATCGCATGACGGAGCAGCTCCTCTCCGCTAACCAGCTGCGCATGCGGGTGGAGAAGCTCGCCACCATGGGACGGATCGCCGCCGGCGTGTCGCACGAGATCGGCAACCCGCTGTCGGCGATCGCCAACTACGCGCACGTCGTGCGGATGCGCACGGCCGACGTGCCGGGCACGACACAGCCGCTCGACGCGCTAGAGCGCGAGATCGCCCGCATCGACCGCATCATGCGCGGATTGCTCGACTACTCGCGCCCCCGCCGGCTCACCCCCAAGCCGATCGTCGTCGACTCCGTGATCCAGGACGCGCTCCGCCTGCTGGACGACCAGGGCGTCACGCGTCGCTTCTCGATCTCCTCCAGGTTCGACGCCCCCGATGGCATCGTGTACGCGGAGCGGCACGATCTCGAGCAGGCGTTCGTGAACCTCATTCTCAATTCGGTCGACGCGATGGACCGCGAAGGGCGGATCGTCTTCCGCACGCGGGTGATCGGGGCGGCGGACGTGAGTTCGGCGTCGGAGAAGCGTCACACGGACACGGCGCATGAGGTCTGGACGCATCGTCCGAGCCGACGTGCGCTCGCATGGCTCGCACGCCCGGAAGCGCCGTCGCGCTTTCTCCAGATCGTGATCGCGGATTCCGGCACCGGCGTCGCACCGGAGGACGAGGAGCGCATCTTCGAACCGTTCTTCTCGACCAAACAGCCGGGCAAGGGCACAGGACTCGGACTTGCCATCGTCGCCAGCACCATGGAGAACCTCGGCGGCACGATCTGGGTGCAGCGCGCACGGGAGGGCGGGGCCGCATTCGTCATCCTGCTGCCGCTCCACAGTGCGGGCGGGCTCAAGTCCGTCGCCGCGGTGAGTGGCGAGCACCCGGCGCTCGCGGAGTACGCAACGGCGGACACGGTCGTCCCTGCGCGCTGAGCGCGCGTTGACCGAGCGTTGAATTGCGATGCCGTGCAGTAGCGCGGTGACGATGGTGGAGCGGTGCCGGCGCATCATGCGTCCGTGCCCACCAAACCCGCTCCTCCTCATCGTCGGCCTCGTCAGGGACGCCTCCTCGTCGAGTGCCTCGTCAGCATGCTGCTGCTCTCCGTGGCCGGTGTCGCACTCGGCACCAGCACGAGAGCGCTCGCCATACTCGCGGACGACGCAGCGCTGGTCGCCCGGGCTCACGCCGCGGGTTCGACCCTGGCCGAACAGGTCCACTGGCGGGCGTGCGCCGCCAGCGTGACGCGGTCGGATGACCTGAGTCGGGTGCACGTCGAGGCGGTCTCGACGCGTGACAGCGCTGCCGTGCGCGCAACCGTCCTTGCAACCCTGGCGCCATCACCGCTCGCTCGCTCCACCACGCGCTCCCTGTCGCTGAGCACGGGGAGGTTGTGCCAATGACCACGCGCACCCTCGAAGCCCGCCGCCCTCCCGCCCCGCTCGGCAGACGGGCGGGCGCTGCACTGATCGAACTGTTGGTCACGCTGCCGTTGCTGGCACTCATAGGTGCACTGGCCGTCGCGGTTCTGCTGGGCGCGCAGCGACAGGCGCGCCTCTCGGACGCACGCGAACGAACGAGCCGAGAGCTGCGGCACGCGTCCCTGGTGCTCGCCGCAGAGCTCCGGCCACTTCGGAGTGTGGACCTGGTCGCATGGACGGACACCAGCGTCGACTTCGACGTGCTGATCGGCGCAGGCATTGCCTGTGACACACGGGGGGCGAAAAGCGCGATACATCTGCTGCCGGATGAGCCCGACGATCCCGCCGCGACTGCATGGATCTCGAGCGCCGACGCACTCGACGACGTCACGGCCTGGCTGGCAGCGGCCGCACCGGCAACGCCACCGTCGCACGTCAGGCTGGTCCTCGCCGCCGCGACGAGCGCCACCGCATGCCAGGCGTCGCCCCTTCATGGCGGGCGAGGGCAGGGCGTCATCCTCGCGCTGCGCGACAGCCTGCCGGCACAGGTAGCGGAAGGCACCCCCGTTCGCGTCCTGCGGCGCACCCGGTATGCCCTGTACCGCGCTGGTGATGGTCTCTGGTACCTGGGCCGTCGCACTCGCGACCTCGCCGGCTGGACCGTGATCCAGCCCGTGGTAGGCCCGCTGCTCGGCGCCGCCGCAGGCGGTGTCTCGTTCGAGGTCACGGACGCCCTGGCGAGTACCCTCTCGAGCGGACAGCCGGGGGCCGCGGCCCTGCACGTCGCCCTCCGCGCTCCACGCGGCCCCGCCAGCGTGCTGGTCGACTCCACGCGCGTCGAGATTGCGCTGCGAGGCCACGATGTGCCGTAACCCTGTCCGTGCCTATGCTCGTGCCTATGCGCGTGCTCGTCGGGGGTTTCTGCTGCCGATGGTGCTGCTATCGCTGCTGCTGGTCGCGTCGCTCACTGCGGCGACCCAGATCGCCGCGTGGCGCGCCACCCGCGCTGCTCGTCTCGCCTGGAACGCAGAACGCGCCACCCACGCAGCCGATGAGGCCATTGCGCTGACAGTCGCCGACTGGCACCCCGAGGCCGTTGCGCGACGCGCCATCGGCGAACGTTGGTCGCGCACGGTGCTGACGGCGGGAGGCGTGCTGGTGGAAGTCAGTTTGGCGCGCACCGCTCCGCTCGATCTCGTCGTCATGGCGCGGGCCACGAGCAAGGTGAGTGGTGCACCCGATACCGCGAGCCGCCGCATCGTTCGCGCGCTGTCACTCCACGTGCCGCCGTTCCCGCTGCACGCGGCATTCACCACGCTCGGCGCCGTAGGAGTGCACGGTGGCGCCGTTGTCGACGGGCGCGACCTGGCATCGGCGCTCGACGGCTGCGGCACGTCGCGCGACACGCTCTCCGTAACGGGTGTGTATGGCGGCGCCGTGACCGCCGACGCCCTGGCAGCGATTGCGGGCGCTCCACCAGTGTTCGCGCCGGGACTCGGGTCGCCAACGCTGCTGTCGGACAGCGTCGCATTCACTGCAGCCTGGGACACCGCGCAGACGCGCACCTCGCAACTTCGCCGCCTCGCGCCCGGCGCACCACTCGGCGCGACGGTCCCATGGGAGAGCGTTCGCCTCATGTCGGCGGACAGCGTGGGCCCTGCCACCGTCATGTTGGGCGGCGTCTCGAGGCACGAAGGTCTGTTGCTGGTCGACGGGGATCTGGTCGTTGTCGGCACGCTCCTGGTGCATGGCTTGCTCGTCGTGCGCGGCACGGTGGACGTGACGAACGGCGTGCTCGACGTACGCGGCTCCGTCATTGTCGGTGGTGAGGGCGCACGCGCGTCCACGCTCGGCGCGCTGACGCGCGTGCAGTACTCACCGTGCAGTACGCGCCGCGCACTCGCCGCGATATCACGGCCACGGGTTGCACCATTCGGCCTCTGGATGGCGCGGTAGATCACCGTCGGCGTGACCGACGCGCCCGTGGTGTGACAGTCCGTCCGGCGTCGTGACGATTAACGAATTGCTGTGTGAGGCCGACACTATCACGAAGTCGGTACTCGTACCGCCTGCCCCCCCTATGAGCAGCGTTACCCAACCGGTGGCCGGTCGTATGAGGGGAGAATAGTCCGATTCGGACAGGTCAAAGTGTCACAGCCGTTGCGTCTCGCAAGCGCAACAGGCACATCGGCGACCACCACACGCGCAACCCACACAGCCATGCAGTTGTTCGGGCGAAAGAAGATCACCATCGGACTCGACGTCGGATCCGGTCTCGTCAAGGCAGTGGTCATGGACCACTCCACTGGCACGCCGGAACTGATCAAGGTCGTCATCACTCCCCTCAACGATACCGCGATCGTTGAAGGCGAAGTGATGGATCACGCGATTGTCGCCGAAGCCATCCGGCAGACCATCGAAGCCACCGGCGTGAAGACGAAGCAGCTCGTCTCCGCAGTCGGTGGCCGCGACGTGATCGTCAAGAAGATCTCGATCGAACGCGTGAAGGAAGCACAGGCACGCGAGCTGATGCGGTGGGAAGCGGAACAGCACGTCCCGTTCGACATGGAAAGTGTCGAGCTGGACTTCCAGATCCTCGATCCCGACGGCGATGGCCTCGAGATGAGCGTGCTGCTGGTGGCCGCGAAGCGTGACCTCGTCGAGGCCAAGCGTGCCCTGCTCGATGAAGGCGGTGCAAGTGCCGCGATCATCGACGTCGACGCGTTTGCGCTGCACAATGCCTTCGAGACGAATCATCCCGATGCGATGCAGGGCACCGTTGCGCTGCTCAACATCGGCAATGAGATCACCAATCTCAACATCCTCGACGACGGCGTGCCCATTCTCACGCGCGACCTCACGATCGGCACCCGGCGTTTCCGTGAGGATCTGCAGCGCGAGAGCGGCCTGGGCGCCGAGGAAGCCGAGGAGCTGCTGCGCGGCTTCGACCGGAATGCCGCGATCGACAGCGCGATCATGATGCGCGGGGAAGAGATCGCGATCGGCGTCGAGCGCGCCGCCACGTTCCTCGCGACATCCACGCGCAACTTCGGACAGGTGCGCGCCGTGTACGCCTGCGGTGGCGGCTCCCGCGTGCCGGGCCTGCTCGCGTGGCTCAGCGATCGGCTCCGCATCCCGGTGCAGCCGGCCAATGCACTTGCCCGTGTCAACGTGCGCGAAGGCGCACTCGAGTTCATGTCCACCGACGAAGTCGCACCGCTGCTGATGCTGCCGGTGGGACTCGCCCTCCGCGCCGCCTGAGGAATTCCGCAATGATGATTCAAGTCAATCTCCTCCCCGGCGCGAAGAAGAAGGTCAGCGGTGCGAGCTTCAACTTCGCCGGCGTGGGTGCCGCGATTTCCGATCGCGTGCGCGATCCGTGGCTCGTCGGTGCATCCGGTGCGGTTGCCGTTGCGTTTGCCGCGGTCGGCATCCTGTTCACCACGCAGCAGGCACGGGCCACCGAAATCGAAGCCAAGATCGAAGTCGCCGTTCGCGATTCCGCACGCTACGAGAAGGTGCTGGCCGCCCGCAGCAAGCTCACCGCCGAGCGCGACTCCGTTTACCGCCAGTTGCAGATCATCCGTACGATCGACGACAACCGCTTCAACTGGGCGCACATCCTGGACGAAGTAAGCCGCGCCCTCCCCGCGTACACCTGGCTCACGATCCTCGAGCAGACGAGCAAGGCGCCGCTGCCTCCCGGCATCGACTCCGCGACAGTCACGAAGAAGAAGGCGCCGGAGACGAAGGCCAAGGCAGTGAAGGTCGCCCCGGATTCGATCGAGGTGCACCCGGAGCTGGCGTTCCGTCTCGTCGGGCAGACCGTCGACATTCAGGCGCTCACGATGTTCATGCGGCAGCTCGAAGGCTCGCCGTTCATCCACAAGGTCTCGCTGACGAAGTCGGAGATCGTGGTGCTCGAAGGCAAGGACGTCACGCAGTTCGAGCTGACAGCGCAGTACGAAGTACCCGCCCCCGGCGTTCTGCGGACTTCTCCGCTCGTCGTCCCGGTTCGCTAGTCGAGGATAATCATGGCACTGCTTCCAACATCCCAGCGCGACCAGATCAAGCTCCTGATCGGCTTCGCCGCCGTCGCACTCGCTGTCGCGTACTACGTGTACCCGTACACGGCGCGCCAGGAACAGCTCCTCGCGGATACCGCGCGCGTCACCACGCTCGAGGAGAACAACCGTACGGCGGCGCGCGAGTTCGCCTCCGGCAACATCGAGACGCTGCGGGCGCAGGCCGCCGAGAACCGCTCGGCGCTGACCGCGATGCGCCGTCTCGTACCGACCGGCAATGAAGTGCCGGCGTTGCTCGAGGAAGTATCCACCGCGGCGCGGCGCGCCGGACTTGACGTCGGCGGCGTGATGCCGGAGCCCGTGATCCCGGGCGAACGGTTCGACACGTACCGGTACACGGTCACCATCATCGGCGGCTACCACCAGTTCGGCGAGTTCCTCGCCAACGTCGGCTCCCTGCCACGCATCGTGGCCCCGGTCAACTTCTCGATCATCGGAAGCAATCCGGTGCGCGGAGCGGCCCGCCCCACGGTCACGACATCGGACAAGTCGTCGATCGCCTCTACCATCACGCTCCAGACGTACGTCGAGCGCACCACACCGCCGAAGCCCGCCACGCCGGAGCGTTCCTCATGAATCGCCGAATCCTGACCATCGTTGCGGCCGTCGCCGGCATCGTCGGCACTGCGTTCGCGGCCCAGCCGTCCAAGCCCCGCACCGTCTCCGCAGAAGCCGCGGGTACGGTCGGCGCGCCGGTCGTCGCCCAGGCCAAGGTCCCCGCGACCACGGTCGCACGTGACGTGTCCCGCGATCCGAACACCGTCGCCAAGGCGACCGAGATCACGATCGATCGTGAAGTGTTCGACTACGACCGTTCGGGTCGTCGCGACCCGTACAAGTCACTCATGAGCTCGAGCGATGTTCGCCCGCTGCTGAGTGATCTGCGTCTCACCGCCGTGGCCTTCGATCCCGCCGGGAACAACTCTGTCGCAATCCTGCGCGACAGCTACTCGAAGCAGCAGTACCGCATCCGCGTGGGCCAGCAGCTTGGCCGCCTGCGGGTGTCGGGCATCAAGCAGCGCACAGTGCAGTTCACGATCGAGGAATTCGGATTCAATCGGCAGGAGACGCTGGCAATGGCCGGTGACACGACCAAAGTGAGGAACCCATGATGGGATCGACAGCAGCTGCGGTGATGGCCGCGGCGTGTGCACATGTGCTCTTGGGTGGAGGCTTGGGCGCATTCGTGCCGGCTTCACGCTCCGCCGTTTCCGTCTCCTCGCTCGCTGCGGTCAATCCTGACGCGCCGATCCGTGGCCGTGTCTCCGGCATCGCCGTGGCGCCGGCCGCCGCCGGTGCCGAGATCGTGATCGCTCTCGACTCGGGCGTCAGCGTCAACCACTTCACGCTCGACGGACCGTCGCGCCTCGTGGTTGACCTGGGCGGTGCGAGCCTGTCCCTTCGCGGAGCCTACGACGGGCGTACCCGTGGTCCGGTGCGCAACGTCCGCCTCGCGCAGTATCGCACGGATACCGTGCGCGTGGTCATCGACCTCGATGCCAGCCATCAGTATGCAGTGACGCGTGACGGCGCGAGCGTTCGGATTGCGCTTGCGGCGCCGGCCGGCACGTTCGCCCGGTGGGAGTCGGGCGCGTCGCCGTCTTACGCGAATGCCTCTGCCGCAGCAACGCCGGTGGCCGCAGTTGCGGCACCAGCAGCGCCCCGTGAGCCGCAGGCGGAAGCACGCGCGACGAGCGCGGGCAGCCTGGCCGCACAGTCGGCAGCCAATCGTGTGGAGATGGGCCCGCAGGCCGAAGTGATTCCGCCGGCACCGGTCGTCGACAACTCGCGCATCGTGAAGGCGGGCGACAACCAGAAGATGCAGACGGGCTCCGAGCGCATGGAAGCCACGAGCACGACGGCTGCCGTTCGCCGCCAGCAGCAGAAGCCGCGAATCACGGTGAACTACGACGGCACGGACATCCGTGACGTGATCGCCGCGTTCGCCGCCTTCTCCAATCGTACGATCGTCGTGGGCAAGGATGTCTCGGGTACGGTCACCGCCGACATCAACGACAAGCCGTGGGACGTGGCCCTCCAGGCCATCCTGCAGGCGCAGGGACTCGCGGCCACCGAAGATGCCAGCGGCATCATCACGGTCGACAGCTATCGCAACCTCGCGTCCAACCAGTCGCTCGAGCCGCTGGTCACGCAGATCGTCGACGTGAACTACGCCAAGGCCACCGCGCTCCAGGGTACGGTGCAGGCGCTTCTCGCGCGCGATTGCACGGGCCTTACCACCATGGCGACCAGCCGTGAGATGGGCGGCAACGTCGGCAGCACCGGCGGAGCAGGCAGCGGCGGTGCCGGCAGCCAGATGTCGGGCGCCGGATGCGTCGTGCGCGGCTCCATCTCGGCCGATAGCGCGACGAACAAGCTGATCATCACCGAAGTGCCGTCGCGCCTTCCGGAGATCATCGCACGCCTCAAGGAGCTCGACATCCGCACGCAGCAGGTCGCGATCAAGGCGAAGATCATCTTCGTCAATCGCACCGGCATCACGGATATCGGCATCGCCTACGACCTCGGAAACGGCAACAAGCAGTTCTTCCAGCAGCTCGTGCCGCGCACCGACCCGAACACGCTGGTCCCGGTCGACGTGAACGGTGACGGGGTACCGGATGCAATGGGCGGCGGCACGCCGTTCCAGGGCCCGGCCCGCATCAACCTCGGCGGCAACTCGGTGGCTGGTATCGCCAATGCGAACAATGCCATCAAGCCGAACGCGCTCAACCTGATCTACAGCACCGCGCTCGGCCGCTACCAGCTGACCGCGTTCCTGAACGCGCTCCAGACGTCGTCGCTCGCCGACGTGCAGTCGGAGCCGAGCATCACGATCCTGAACAATCGCACGGCGACCATCTTTGTCGGACAGGAAATTCCGATCCGCGTGATCGACGCGAGCTCGGGCGGCAGTGGCGGCGGTGGCGGCGGCGGTGGTGGTGGTGGCGGTGGCGGACAGCAGCCCAATGCCGCGGCATTCTTCCCGCGCGCCACGGTGTCCAAGGAAGAGGCGGGCATCAAGCTCACGGTGACGCCGCAGATCACGAACAACCGCATGATCCTGCTCGACATCCTTGCGGAGAACAGCAGCGCCGAGATCGCGAACACGGATGTGGGTGTCGTGTTCAACCGGCAGCGCGCCGACTCGAAGGTGCTGGTGGCCGATGGTGAGGCCGCAGTGATCGGTGGTCTCACGGTCACCGAGAACACCCGCTTCCGCAGCGGCATCCCGATCCTCATGAACCTTCCGTTCATTGGCCGTCTCTTCTCGCAGAACACGAAGAACGAGACGAAGCGCGACCTGCTCATCCTGGTTACGCCGCACATTCTCGAGGACGGCACTGCGCCGCCCCCGGGCCGCTAAGCGAGAGGACTCTTCATGCGCTCCTATTTCTCCGGCCGCAACGCGGCCGCCCCGTGGCTGCGCGCTGTCGCCGTGATCGGCGTGGTCGCAGTCGCCGGAGCCTGCAGCAGCGGGGACGAGGTCATCGATCCGCCCTTCATGGACGCGGTCGTGCCTCGCATCTCGCTCAGCAAGAGCAACACTGCCGTGGATACGCTGCTCTCGATGGGCGTGAACGCGACGGACAACATCGGCATCAAGACCATCCGCGTGCTGTTGAGCGGTGGTGTCACCTCGCAGTTCGACACCACGTTCACCAGCGCCGTGACCAACGCGAGCATCCCGCTCGATTTCCGTGTCCCGGCCGGCGCTCGCCTCGGCTCCACGGTCACGGTGCGCGCGGTGGTGCTCGACGGCGCCAGCAATCAGTCGGACACGGCGCGGCTCATCCTGACGGTCGGCAATCTTGCGCCGCCAGTCGTGGTGATCACGAGCCCGCGTGCCGGGACCCCGGTCGTCAGTGGCAAGTCGGTCGTGTTCTCGATCTCGGCCAAGGCCCGCTACAAGGTCACCACCGTCGGGTATCAGCTGACCGGCGCGTACAACTACAGGGACTCGGTCCGCCTGGCGTTGCCGCTGCGCGATTCCGTGGCGGTGCTCGACACGCTGGTGCTTCCCGATTCCGTGCGCGGTGAGACCATCACGGTCACCCCGTTCATCACGGATTCACTCCTCCAGCGCGTGACCGGGACCCCGGTTGCCTATACCGTGCTGAGCCCGGCCACGTCGAACACCGTGCCGCTGGTGCGCACGGGTGTGTCGGCGCGGGTCGAGACGACCGACACGATCTTTGTGGAGGCGTCGGATCCGGTGGGCATCTCGACCCTTGGCTATGAGGTGCGCAACCTGGCCGGCGCCGTGATCGCGGCCGACTCCGTGTCGTCCACCGGGTCGTTCTCCACGCTGATTCGCACCTTCAAGGTGCGGTTCCCCGTGACCACGTTCCCGACCGCCGTGACGGTGGCTGGATTCGCCCGCAATGCGAACGGCCGCCGCGATGTCGCGCGTACGACGGCCGACGCAGTGCTGCGAGACACGGTGACCGTGGTCGCAGGTTCGACCAACGGGCTGCCGGACGGCGGACAGATCGCCGATGCGCTCTACTTCCCGCGCACCGACCGTCTCTTCCTCACCAACATCGAGCGCAATCAGGTCGAGGTGTTCAACCTCGCCGACTCGAGCTTCAAGACGCCGATCATCGTCGGCTCGCGCCCCTGGGGTATCTCACCGTGGCCGCGCAACCGCGATGGTGTCATGGGTGACACCCTGCTGATCGCCAACTCGGGTGGTACGAACATCAGCTACGTCGACCTGAAGACCGGTACGACGGGACGCGAAGTGTTCCGCTATCAGCTGCCGAACATCGTGGTCTCCTCGATCACGACCGTGAAGTCGCAGACGACCGACGCGCCGCTCCAGCAGCGCACGATCCATGACTTCAGCGACCGGCCGCAGTTCCTGGGCAGCACGTGCACCGGTGCCAACACGCCGGGCGCCCCGTGTGAAGACGTCGTGCTGGTCTACAGCACCACGCCGACGCCAGGCCAGGCGCTCCCGTTCCCGAACCAGGGCACCGTGCGCTGGGAAAACCTGACGAAGCGCTCCTCGCACTTCTTCTTCGAGCCGGCCATGGGACAGTCCGCGCAGCGCTCGGACACGCTCGAAATCGTCCGCTACGCGGCGCAGGGCTTCGGCAGCGACTCGGTCCTGGTGCCATACCAGCAGGTCGTGACCCGCACCGATGGTTCCAAGTTCACGCTGTCCACCGTCGTCCGCATCGGTGCGCTGGCGCTGCGTGACACCACGTTCGTCCGCAACTCGGGCAACTTCCGCCGCGCAGTGATCGGCGAAGGTGGACCGGTGCTTGGGAGCCGGGCGTTCCACTTCGACGCAACGGTCGGATTCGATTCCACGCCGCCGCTGCCCATCGTGGACAAGGGTATCTCCCGTCCGCTCGACGTGACCGACTTCATCGCGAACACGTTCGCCCGCGTGCAGGGTGTGGGCATCAACTTCGACGGTGAGCTGGCCGCGGTGAAGGGCGACAGCACGTACGTATTCGATCGCACGCTGCGCCTCCAGGGCATCCTGCAGTCGAGAGCGAGCGTGGGTGGCATGGACTTCCACCCGCTGAACACGGGGCTCAACAGCACGCCGCTGCGCAGCCGCCTCGCGTTCGTCGCGTCGAGTGAGCCGGTCATCGACATCTTCGATACCTATTGCTACAAGAAGGTCGCCTCGATTCCGATCCGCGATCCGATCATCGGACCGGTGCGGGCGTCGCTGCGCCCCAATGGCCAGCTGATGTTGGTCGGCGCCACGGTGCGTGGCGTGACACTGGTGGCAGTGCCGGACAACTTCAGCACGGTGTGCTTCTAGGACAGCAGAAGCGGAGAAGCAGAAGCCGAACGGCAGAAGCTGAAGGGCAGAAGCCGAAGGGCAGAAGCCGAACGGCAGAATGGAGTGACCTGGAA
>JAZKCW010000071.1:0-6559 GCA_040387895.1 Gemmatimonadota bacterium | reverse complement strand
ATTCGATGCACGGGCGCTTCTGGCATTGGGTTACTTTCCGGCGGCGCGGCCCCCACGGTCCGTCGTCGCATCTGGTATCTCCGCTTCCGCTGTTCGGCTTCTGCCGTTCGGCTTCTGCTGTTCCGCTTCTGCCGTTCGGCTTCCGTTTTCCTCAGCTTCTGCCCCTATGTTGCGCTTCACGACCGCCGGCGAGTCGCACGGCCCCGCACTGGTTTCCATTCTCGAAGGCATGCCTGCGGGCGTTCCGCTGCTGGCCGGGGACGTCGACAGCGAACTGGCACGTCGACAGCAGGGCTATGGCCGCGGGCGACGCATGCAGATCGAGACGGACCGCATCGAATGGCTCTCCGGTGTGCGCGCCGGTGAGACGCTTGGTTCGCCGATCAGCATGTTGATCCGCAACAGCGACTGGAAGAACTGGGTCGAGATCATGGATCCCGCACCACGGGACGGTGACCTCGATGGGCCGCGCAAGCGGAGCGTCACGCGGGTGCGTCCGGGGCACGCCGACCTGACGGGCATCCTGAAGTACGATCGCACGGATGCTCGCGACATTCTGGAGCGCGCCTCCGCACGCGAGACCACGGCGCGCGTCGCCGCCGGCGCCGTGTGTCGCGTGCTGCTGCGTGAGGTCGGCGTGGCGATCGGGTCGCACCTCGTGCATCTGGGCGGCGTCGATGCCGAACGGCCGGACCGCATGCCCGACGACCTCAATGCCGCCGCCGATGGGAGCGCGCTGCGCACGCTCGATGCATCGGCGGAGGCCCGCATGATTGAACGCATCGACGCGGCGAAGCGCGAGGGCAACACGCTGGGCGGCATCTGTGAGGTCGTCGTGACCGGCCTTCCCGTCGGTCTCGGATCGCACGTCTCGTGGGACCGCCGTCTCGACGGGCGTCTCGGACAGGCCATGCTCTCGATTCCAGCGGTCAAGGGCGTCGAGATCGGGATGGGGTTCGAAACCGCCCGGCGGACGGGCGCAGACGTCCATGACGAGATCGATGCGGCCCCCGGCCGCACGCGCGCGGGTCACGTGCAGCGACGGACGAACCGGGCAGGGGGAACGGAGGGCGGCATGACCACCGGCGAGCCCTTGATCGTCCGGGTGGCCATGAAGCCGATCTCCACGCTCATGCGCCCGCTCGGCACCGTTGATACCGCCACGGGGCAGGCAGCGGCCGCCGTGGCCGAGCGCAGCGACGTCACGGCAGTGCCCGCCATGGGCGTGATTGCCGAAGCCATGGCCGCCTTCGTGCTCGCCGACGCACTGCTGGAGAAGGTGGGTGGGGATTCGCTGGCGGAGGTCCGCCGAAATCTGCAGGGCTATCTGGATCGGCTCGACGAGCGCGTCGGCTGAGGGGAGCGCACCGGTGACCGTGGGCAACCAGTTCGATGGCCATCTGGTCCTGATCGGACTTCCCGGGTCGGGGAAGTCCACGGTCGGCCGCGCCGTGGCAGCCAGACTCAGCCGCCCGTTTCTTGATTTCGACACGGAAATCGAGCGGCGAGCCGGCCGGTCGATTGCCCGGATCTTCGCCGAATCCGGCGAACCGGCATTCCGTCAGATGGAGGTTATGCTCACGCGGGAGCTCGCGGCCGCGCCACCGATGGTGCTTGCGCCCGGGGGTGGGTGGGTCACGAACCCCGGCGTCATGGAAATGCTCAGGCCGCCAGCCCGGATCGTGCATTTGTGGGTTTCCCCGGCAGAATGCGTGCGCCGCCTGTCGCGGGCGCGTATCGTTCGCCCACTGCTTCAGGGCAGCGATCCGGCCGGCACCGTCGAGGCGCTCTGGAAGGCCCGGGCACCCTTCTACGGCTTGGCGGATCTGGAGATCAACGTGGAACTCGTTGATTCTCATACGGTTATAAAAGAAGTGGTCGCGCTTGCCTGCGACTTGACGCCGGGGCTAGGTTAGGCCATGACCGATCGTTGGACGCCGGTACTCGAAGATCTTCGCGAGCGATTCGCCGCCGACACGGACGTCGTCGTGGTCGAGGCGTATCTGTCGTCGCAGGGATACGACCGGCGGCAAATAGGTGAGATACTATCCTTACTGTATAGCGATACTGTACCGTCGCCCGAATGGGACGGTGTGCTGATGTCGCGTGATGTGCCGCTCCGGGTACAGGGGCCGCACGAGCGCGGACGATTCACCGCCGAGGCTTGGGGATACCTGGTCATGCTGGGGGGATCCGGCGCGGTGAGTCTCAACGATTTCGAGCAGTTGGTCGAGCGGGCGCTCGTTCACGTCGACGGACGTATTGGCTTGCCGGAGATCCGCGCCATCGCGGAAGACGGCGGCTTCGATGAGACCAGCGCTGGCAGCGATCGCTCCCAGGTGCACTGATACTGATGCCAATCAAGAAGGCCAGCGCAACGCCGGCCAAGAAGGCCGTCAAGAAGGCGGCAAAGAAGGGCGTCGCCGCGAAGAAGTCGGCGGCGAAGGCTGTGCCCGCGGCGAAGACGGTCGCGAAGACCGCCGTGAAGTCTGCCGCGAAAAAGGCGCCCGCACGGTCGAAGGTGGACGCCGAAAGCGCCGCCGTCGCGGTCGCCACGCCGCCGGACGCTACCGCGTTCGCCGCATTCGTGAAGAAGACGGCCGCCAAGAAATCGGCCGCGAAGAAGACTGCCCGCAAGACGGCAGCGCGGAAGCGCGCCGCAGCCGATGCCGCCGAGGAAGAGATGGCGGGGCCGCCGCCGGAGGGAGGGACGTCGCTGGTCATCGTCGAGTCCCCCACCAAGGCGAAGAACATCGGCAAGTACCTGGGCCGCAGCTACACAGTGCGCGCCACGGTCGGACATGTTCGCGACCTGCCCGCCAAGAAGCTCGGCATCGACATCGATCACGGCTTCGAGCCGGAGTACGTGACGATCGAAGGCAAGGAAGACATGCTCGCGGAGCTCAAGCGACTCGGCAAGGGCGCGAGGGAGATCTTCATCGCGACCGACAACGACCGCGAGGGAGAGGCGATCGGCTGGCACGTAGAGCAGTACTTCACGCAGCCCCGGCGCACCGCGGTCACGGCGCCGATCCGTCGCGTGCTGTTCAACGAGATCACGAAGGACAAGGTGCAGGCCTCGATCGCTGCGCCCACGGACATCAACACGCACAAGGTCGAGGCGCAGCAGGCACGTCGCGTGCTCGATCGCCTGGTGGGCTACAAGGCCAGCCCGGTGCTCTGGAAGACGGTCAAGAAGGGCCTGTCGGCCGGTCGTGTGCAGACGGTGGCACTCCGCATCATCGTCGAGCGTGAGCGTGAGATCCGCGCCTTCAAGCCGGTCGAGTACTGGTCCGTGGCGGCCGACCTGCAGAAGGGTGCGCAGGCGTTCGTCGCCAAGCTGCACCAGATCGATGGCAAGAAGCCCGAGATCCAGAACGCCGAGCAGGCCGACGGCATTCTCGCCGACCTGAAGGGCTACAAGGAGTTCGAAGTCACCGAGGTGAAGCGTCGCGAGCGGCGGAAGAATCCCGCCGCACCGTTCACCACGAGCACACTGCAGCAGGAAGCGTCGAAGAAGCTCGGGTTCAACAGCAAGCGCACGATGCGTCTCGCGCAGGACCTGTACGAGGGCATCGACGTGGGCGAGGCCGACGGTGCCGTCGGTCTTATCACGTACATGCGTACGGACAGCACGCGCGTCTCCGAGGAATCGGTCGCAGCCGCCCGCGATGTCGTGCGCGCCGATTTCGGCGAGTCGCATCTCGCAGCCACGCCGCAGCTCTATCCGAGCGGCAAGTCGAACGCACAGGACGCACACGAGGGTGTGCGCCCCACCGATCCCGCACGTCGTCCCGACCGCGTGCAGAAATACCTCACCGCCGACCAGTTCAAGCTCTATCAGCTGATCTGGCAGCGGTTCATGGCGTCGCAGATGGCGCCCGCCGTGTTCGACACGACGACGGTGGACTTCGACATGCCCGGCAAGAGCAAGGGCTCGGAGCATCGCTACCTGTTCCGCGCCACCGGCTCGGTCATCAAGTTCGCGGGCTTCCTGGCGCTCTATCGCGAGGCGCGCGAGGAAGGCGATTCAAAGGCGCTCGAGGACGAGCAGGCATTGCCCGTCATCGACAAGGGCGAGCTCGTGCCGGTGAAGGCGATCACCCCGTCGCAGCATTTCACGGAGCCGCCGCCGCGCTTCTCCGACGCGTCACTCGTCAAGGAGCTCGAGCGCCTGGGCATCGGGCGTCCGTCGACCTACGCGAGCATCATCTCGGTGCTTACCGACCGCCGCTACATCATCGCGGAGCAGCGCCGCTTCTTCCCGACTCCGCTCGGCGAGACGGTGGAGAAGGTGATGGTGAAGAAATTCCCCGACATCTTCAACGTGCTGTTCACGCGGCAGATGGAGGAGGAGCTCGACAAGGTCGAAGACGGCACGATGCAGTGGCAGAAGGCCCTCGGCGACTTCTGGACACCGTTTCAGGCGACGCTCAACGACAACGATCTCGACCTGCTGATCGCCGAGGCGCACGACCTGTCGGCGTTGGAGACTGAGCGGTGTCCGCTCGATGGCGGGAAGCTCGTGGCGAAGGGCGGGTTCTTCGGGCCATTCGTCGCCTGCGAGAATCATCCGAAGGTCTGCAAGTACACGCGCCCCATCAAGGGCGAGAAGAAGCCGGCCGAGCTCACGGAGTTCATGTGTCAGGAGTGCGGCTCGCCGATGGTGATTCGCCACGGCCGGTCCGGCGACTTCCTCGGGTGCAGCAAGTTTCCGAAGTGTCGTGGCACCCGCAGCATGCCGACGGGCGTCAAGTGTCCGAAGGACGGGGGTGAGATCGCGGAGCGTCGCAGCAAGAAGCGCGGCAAGGCTTTCTATGGTTGCGAGAACTATCCGAACTGCGACTTCGTGGTCTGGGACAAGCCTGTGGCGGAGACGTGTTCGGAGTGCGGGTACGTGGGCGCGGAGATGAAGAGCAACAAGACGCGCGGCCAGTACCGGAAGTGCCTCAAGTGCGGCAACGAGTGGGATGTTGCGGTGCCTGAGGAGGTGGAGGAGGTCGCGGGGGTCGCATGAGCAGCATGCGAACCCCGCAGGGCGGTGAACGGAACGCCGTGCACATCGTCGGTGGAGGACTCGCCGGCAGCGAGGCGGCGTGGCAGCTCGCGGAGCGTGGTCACGATGTCGTGCTGCACGAGATGCGTGGCGTGCGCGGTACAGCGGCGCATCGCACGGAGAAGCTCGGAGAGCTCGTCTGCTCCAACACGTTCAAGAGCACCGAAACCACGAACGCGCATGGCCTGCTCAAGGCCGAAATGCGCGAGCTGGGTTCGATGATTCTCGAGTGTGCGGACGGCGCCCGGGTACCCGGCGGTACGGCTCTCAGCGTCGACCGTGAGATCTTTTCGCAGGCGGTGAATGATCGCGTGCACGGGCACGCACGCATCAGCGTCGTGCGCGAGGAAGTACTCGAGTTGCCCGCGGCAGGTATCATCGCAACCGGTCCGCTCACGTCGGATGCGCTGGCGGAGTCGGTGCGCGCACGCCTCGGTGTCGAGTCGCTCGCGTTCTACGATGCCATCGCACCGGTGGTCTCGTACGAGTCGGTCAATCACGACATCGCGTTCCGCGCCTCCCGCTGGGGCAAGGAAACGATGAGCGATGCCGGGGAGGAGGGCGCATATCTCAACTGCCCGTTCACGCGTGACGAGTACGGGGCGTTCATCGACGCACTCACCACCGCCGACCAGTTCACGGCGCACGAGTTCGATGCGGTGCCGTACTTCGAGGGGTGCATGCCCGTCGAGGAAGCAGCGCGCCGCGGGCGGGAGTCGCTGCGGTTCGGGCCGATGAAGCCGATTGGCCTGACCGATCCGCGCACTGGACGCAAGCCGTGGGCGGTCGCGCAGCTGCGTATGGAGGATCGTGCCGGCCGCATGTGGAATCTCGTGGGCTTCCAGACACGCCTGCGCATTCCGGAGCAGCAGCGCGTGTTCCGCATGATCCCGGGGCTCGCCGACGCGGAGTTCCTGCGTTTCGGCTCGATTCACCGGAACTCGTACATCAACGCGCCCGCGACGCTCACGCCGTTCCTGTCGCTGCGCGACGCGCCGACGACGTTGTTCGCGGGTCAGATCACCGGTGTCGAGGGCTACACCGAGAGCACGGCCACGGGGTTGATGGCGGGCATCAACCTCGCGCGCATGCTGGCCGGTGACGAGGCCGTCGTGCCACCGCCCACCACCATGCTCGGTGCGCTCTACCGATACCTGCGCGAGGCGGATCCGCGGCACTTCCAGCCGATGAACGCCAACTTCGGGCTGCTCGACGATCTCGTGGGTGCATCGCGAGAGGAGCTGCGCGACAAGCTGCGCAAGCGCGCGCTCTTCGCCGAGCGCGCGCTGTCCCACCTCATCTCGTGGCGCGACAGCGCGGGATTGCTCGGCCAGCCGGCGCGAGCGTGAAACGGAGCCGGGCGCCGCGCGACGGTGATCCGGTGGAGGGAGCACCGGACGATCCCTCATCGGACGAAGCCGCGCCTGAGACTCCGCTGCCCGTGGAGATCAGCGAGTTCCTCACGCATCTCGTGAAGGAGCGCGATCTCTCGCCGAACACCGT
>JAZKCW010000070.1:0-50489 GCA_040387895.1 Gemmatimonadota bacterium | reverse complement strand
ATGGGCGTCGCACGGAAGGCGAGATCTTCGATCAGGGAGGACACGAACGCCGAAGCTAACGTGTCGCAGGTCACTCATACAAGCGGCGTCAACAACACGTTCACGCAGATCGGCGGTCTTGCGTGTGCTGTGCACCACGGACAGGTATTCCAGACGCACTGGCGCACGGCGCCGTCACAAGTCACGCCCTGTGAATCTCGAACTTCCCCCGCCTGCCGCTGCAACGATTCTGCTGAGTGGCGGCGTGTCCATCGCGGCCTGGCGCGCGGGAAGCTTGACGGGCACCGGGGCAGTAGCCGCGTTCGCCATCGGAGCCGCGGCGCTGTCGCGCGCGTGGGGATGGGGTGCATTCCTGATCACGTGGTTCCTGCTGGCGTCCGTGCTCTCCCGTACCGGAAAGGCGCGGAAGCTTCGGCAGACCGATGGCGTGGTGGAAAAAGGCAGTCGGCGCGATGCGATGCAGGTGGTCGCGAATGGTGGTGTGTTCGGATTGTTGTCCCTGGCCAGCACGATCCTCACAGGACTTCTCGGGGAACTCGGCTCGACCGGGATCATTGAGTTGAGGGACCTGATGGAGTTGCTGAGCGTCAGCGCCGCCGCGGCGCTCGTCGCGGCGGGCGCTGACACCTGGGCGACCGAGATCGGCACCCTTCGCGGGGCACGTCCGTGGTCCCTGCGAACCCGGGCACGCGTGCCGGTCGGCACTTCGGGAGCCGTTTCGTTGCCGGGGACGTTCGCCTCGGTGGCGGGCGCCGTGGTGCTGGCGAGCGCTGCGTCGATGCTCGGGGTCATCCCGACGGCCGCGTTGCTTCTGGTGGCCTCCTGCGGCTTTGTCGGCGCATCCGTGGACACGGTAGTCGGTGCATGGTGGCAGGATCGCCGTTGGTGCCCCGCATGCCGCATGGAAACGGAACAGGCCGTGCATCGATGTGGCGTCAGCACGGTCCATCGCGCGGGCAGCACACTGCTCACGAACGACGTGGTGAATCTCGTCTGCACTATCAGCGGCGCGCTGCTGGCCGCACTGCTCTGGACGCTGAGGTGAATCGGCGTTCATCCTCCGGCATTAGATTCCCGTTTCCTCTCTCGCTCCGACATGACCTCACTGCCCGACTCGACGCAGGTGCTGGTGGTTGGCGGTGGCCCGGCGGGCGCCTCCAGCGCGTGGCACCTCGCCAAGGCGGGGCTCGAGGTGACGCTCGTCGACCGAGCGCACTTTCCGCGGTCCAAGCCGTGCGCGGAGTACATCAGTCCGGAAGGCGCGCGCATTCTCGACGCGATGGGCGCCCTCGACACACTCGAGGCCCGGCATTCCTCGGCGCTCACGGGCATGGAGGTGCACGCACCGTCGGGAGACGTGATCCATGGTGAGTTCGTGGCAGAGCATGGCTTCCGCGGCTTTCGCGACCGCGGGCTGGGCGTGCGGCGCGAGACCCTCGATGCACTGCTCGTCGATCGTGCACGGGCGGCGGGCGTTCGCGTCGTCGAGGGCGTAAAGCTCGAGAGTCTGCTGATGGATGGCGCGCTGGTGAAGGGCGCGCGCATGCGCACCACGAGCGGGATGCATGAGCTGCGGGCCTCGCTCGTCGTCGGCGCGGATGGGCTGCGCTCCGTCGTCGCTCGGCGCCTCGGTCTCGCGCGCAGCAGCCGCTGGCCGAGGCGGGTCGCGCTGGTCGGGCACTATCGGAACGTGCGCGGCATCGGCACGCTCGGCGAGATGCACGTGCGGACCCACGGTTACGTCGGATTGGCTGCAGTCGGCGATGGCATCACCAACGTGGCCCTCGTCGTGCCCCGGTCGAAGGCGGGTGCGATGCGTGGTGATGCTGCGGCGTTCCTCGAGGGCTGGCTCCAGGCCGACGAGCGCCTGCGCGACCGGTTCGCACACGCGGAACGAGTGAGTGCGGTACAGGCAACCGGCCCATTCGCGTCGCGCGCACGACGCGCATGGGCCGACGGCGCCGTCCTCGTTGGCGACGCGGCGGACTTCTACGATCCGTTCACCGGCGAGGGCATCTATGCGGCACTGCGCGGTGGAGAACTCGCGGCGCCACATGTCGTGCAAGCGGTGCACGCGGTCGAGCGTGGCGACCATCGTGAGGCACGCACGGCCTTGCAGCAGTACGACACGGCTCGTCACGGGGCGTTCGCCGGCAAGTGGCGCGTCGAGAAGCTGATTGGTGCGGCCGTCGCTGCACCATGGCTGATGAATCACGCGGCGCGCGTCCTCGGGCGCGACCGCGATCTCGCCGACCTCCTGGTCGGCGTCACGGGCGACTTCGTTCCGCCCGCCGCGGTGCTCGCACCGCGCACGCTCCTGCGATTCCTCTGGCCGCGCCGCGCGGCGCAGCCTCAAACTCCTCCCGTGTTGCATGCCCATCGACAGTGACCTGTTTCGCTCGGTGCTCGGCCGCTTTTCGTCCGGAATCACCATCATCACGACGCACGACGAGACGGGTCGCGATCACGGCATGACCGTGAGCGCCTTCTCGTCGCTCAGCCTGGACCCGCCGCTCGTGCTCGTCGCCATCGCGAACGACGCGACCATGGCGCCCGTGATGTCGGCCGCGGAGAGCTTCGCCGTCAACATCCTGTCCGAATCGCAGGAAGCCCTCTCACGTCGCTTCTCCGGCAAGCTCGATGACCGGTTCGCCGGTGTCGGCGTGACGCATGGCGCGATGGGCGACGCGCTCCTCGACGATGTCCTCGCCTCGCTGCAATGCCGCATCGTTGCGCGGCATCCGGCGGGCGATCACGTGATCGTGGTGGGTGAAGTGGAGGACGGTGTTGCGCACGAAGGTCGCCCGCTGCTGTACTATCGCGGCGGATACGCGAGGCTCGAGCGATAGCGGTGCCGTTCACGCCAGCGCGCCGTCGCGGTGTCGAGATTCTCGACGACCCTTCGCACGATCCTGCGCTCGCGGTGCGCTCGCTGCACGACGTGGCGAAGGCCAACCGGCTGTTCGGCGGACGCCGTGCCGTGCTGCGGGAGGTGCGACACGTGCTGGACGCGGCACCGCGTCGGCCACACACGCTGCTCGACATCGGCACCGGCATCGGCGACATCCCGTCCGCGGCACATCGCGCTGCACGGGCCCGGGGGGTCGAGCTGCGCACCATCGGTCTCGAACTCGACCCGGTGCTCGCTCGGGCCGCCGAGCCTGCTTGCACGTGGGCGCTGGCCGGTGATGCCTTGCAGTTGCCCTTTGCCGACGAGAGCATCGACATCGTCACGGTGTCGCAGGTGCTGCATCACTTCGAAGGCGATGCCGCGGACCGCCTGCTGCGCGAGTGCACCCGCGTCGCGCGGGCTGCCGTAGTCGTCGCGGACCTGCGGCGCAGCTGGCTCGCCGTCGCTGGCCTGTGGCTCTCGAGCTTCGTGCTCGGCTTCCATCCGGTCAGCCGTAACGACGGTGTGGTGTCCATTCTGCGCGGGTACACTGCACCAGAACTCCTCGCGCTGGTGAGCCGGGCGACCGGCTACGTGCCGGTCGTGCGCCGCGCGCTTGGCTGGCGTGTAACGGCGGTGTGGGCGCGGGGTATCACGTCGGCCAGCACACCATCCGCGAATTCTCCCGGCATGTCGCGCGCGTTGACGCGCGCTTCCTGACGCTTCCGCATCTTTCTGGTAATCGACACTCGGATGCACACGAACTACGACCTCGGCCCACCACCGGCCGGCCGTCTCATGACCACCGTCGACGAGACCGTCGTCCGCGCGCCACGAGCGAAGATCTTCGAGATCGCACGTGAGGTGGAACACTGGCCGGCCTACCTGCCCCACTATCGCTTTGTGCGCTTCCGTGAGCGCACTCCCGATGGGGGTGGCCTGGTGGAGATGGCAGCGAACCGACCGTTCGGCATCCTCGACTGGCCGACGTGGTGGCTGTCGGAGATGGCCGTGCACCCGACCGCGCCGTGGATCCGTTTCCGGCATGTCGGCGGCATCACGACGGGCATGGACGTCGAGTGGTCCTTCACCGACGTTCCGGCGGGTACGCTCGTGCGCATCGTGCATGTCTGGAACGGTCCAGGCTGGCCATTGATCGGCGAGTTCGCCGCGACGAACGTGATCGGTCCGGTGTTCGTGCACGGCATCGCCTCGCGCACGTTGGCGGGTCTCGCGAAGGTGGCGGAACGATGAGCGCGAGCACCGGCAACGGGAGCGGAGCAGGCAGCGTGAACGGAAACGGTCAGCAGTTCGGGCACCGGCGGCGGGTCGCGATCACGGGCATCGGGTGCGTCACCCCGATCGGCACCGGCGTCGAGGGCCTGTGGACGGGGTTGCGTGCAGAACAGTCGGCCGTCGCCGCCGCCACGCGTTTCGACGCGTCGATATTTCGCAGCCGCTGCACGGCGCAGATCGACGGGTTCGAGGCCACGGAGCACCTCGACGCGAAGCGCGTGAAGCGTCTCGATCGCTTCGGGCAGTTCAGCGTCGTCAGCGCGAAGCTCGCACTCGAGGATTCAGGCATCGACCTCGACACCGAGGATCGCGAGCGTGTCGGCGCGATGATGGGCACCGCGCTTGGCGGCATCGGATACGCGGAGGAGCAGGCGGGCCGATTCGTGCACGGTGGGCTGCGCGATGTCGACGCGACGCTGGCGCTCGCAGTGTTCGGCGGTGCCGCCAGCTGCAACATCGCGATCGACTTCGGGGTGTCGGGGCCGAACAGCACGAACGCGATGAGCTGTGCGTCCGGCACGATCGCGATCGGTGATGCGTTCCGGCAGATTCGCGACGGCTATGCCGACATCATGATCGCGGGCGGGGCGGAGGCGCCGCTGGCGACCCTGTGCTTCGGTGCGTTTGCGCTCATCCGCGCGATGAGCACGCGCAATGACGATCCGTCGGCGGCATCGCGGCCATTCGATCGTGATCGCGACGGGTTCGTGATGGGCGAGGGTGGCTCGGTGCTCATCCTCGAGGAGTGGGAGCACGCCAAGGCACGCGGTGCACGGATCTACGCGGAAGTCGCGGGCTTCGGCACCACGAACGACGCGCACCACATGACCGCGCCTCTGCCGGGCGGAGCACAGGCCGCGCGGTGCATGCGCAACGCGCTCGCTGACGCATCCGTGCTAGCAGGCGACGTGGATTACATCAACGCGCACGGCAGCAGCACGCCGCTCAACGATCCCACCGAGACGCTCGCCATTCGAAACGTGTTCGGCGAACATGCCTACACCGTACCGGTGTCGAGCACGAAGGGCTACTACGGGCACGCCCTCGGCGCCTCCGGTGCCTTCGAGGCAGCCATCTCGGCGCTCGTGCTGCAGCGCGGATGGATTCCACCGACGCTCAACCTCGAGAACCCCGACGCGGAGTGCGATCTCGACTATGTGCCGGGAACCGGTCGGGCGCTTCCCGTCGCGACGGTCCTGAGCAACAGCTTCGGCTTCGGCGGCATCAACGCGAGCCTCGTGCTCAAGCGCGCGGAGTAGCCCCTCAGCGTCGCCTCCGCGTCGCCTCGGCTCCGCGTGCCGGGAGCCAGCCCGCGCGCTACTCCGCCAGATATGTGCGGGTGTAGCGTGCCATGCTCTGCTCGATGATCTGCATGGCCGATTCGCTCTTCTCCCAGCCCGTGATCTCCACGCGCTTGCCCTCGAGATCCTTGTAGATCCCGAAGAAGTGCTCGATCTCGCGCAGGTAATGCGGAGAGATGTCGGCGATGTCGAACACGTCGTTGTAGAACGGGTCGTCGCTCGGCACGGCGAGGATCTTCTCGTCCGGCTCACCCTTGTCGAGCATCCGCAGCACGCCGATCGGGCGGCATGTGATCTGGCATCCCGGAAACGTCGGCTCGTTGATGCGCACGAGGATGTCGAGCGGATCGTTGTCCTCGTGCAGCGTGCGAGGGATGAACCCGTAGTCGCCGGGATAGTGTACGGCCGAGTAGAGCACCCGGTCGAGCTTGAAGTGTCCCGTTTCCTTGTCGAGTTCGTACTTGTTGCGCGAGCCGGCCGGGATCTCGATGATCGCGGTCACCTGCTCCGGCGGCAGCGGGCCAGCCGGCAGGTCATGCCAGGGATTGTGCTTCACGGTTCCTCTATTTCAACGTGCGCTTTCAGCGTGCGCGGATTGCCGCGGCAGCGTCAATGGCAAAGTAGGTGATGATCAGGTCCGCACCGGCGCGCGAGATCGCGGTGAGGGATTCCAGCATGGCACGCTCCCCGTCGATCCACCCGCGCTCGGCAGCGGCCTTGATCATCGAGTATTCCCCGCTCACCTGATAGGCAGCGAGCGGCAGGCCGGTGTCGGCCTTCACGGCGGCAATGATGTCGAGATACGCGCCGGCCGGTTTCACCATCAGGATGTCAGCGCCTTCGGCGACATCGAGGCGCACTTCGCGCAGCGCCTCGCGCCCATTGGCCGGGTCCATCTGGTAGCTGCGCCGGTCGCCGAACGCCGGCGTGGATTCCGCGGCCTCGCGGAACGGGCCATAGAAGGCCGACGCATACTTGGCCGCGTAGCTCATGATCGGCGTGTTGGTGTACCCGGCCGCGTCGAGCGCGGCGCGAAGGTGCCCCACACGCCCGTCCATCATGTCGCTCGGCGCCACGATATCCGCGCCCGCTTCCGCATGCGACAGGGCCTCGCGTGCCAGCAGTTCGAGCGTGGCGTCGTTGTCGACTTCGCCCGTGTCCGTCAGCAGGCCGCAGTGTCCATGACTCGTGTACTCGCACATGCAGACGTCGGTGACCACGAGCAGCGTCGGGAACTCGCGCTTGATGGCACGCACGGCTTCCTGTACCGGACCGTGCGGGTCCCAGCCCGACGACCCCGTCTCGTCCTTGTGATCGGGAATGCCGAACAGCAGCACGCCGCCGAGGCCCGATGCAACGGCGCGCTCGGCATCGCGCAGCAGCTCATCGACCGACGTCTGGAACACGCCCGGCATCGAGCCGATCGGGGTGCGGATGCCAGTGCCTGACCGGACGAACAGCGGCCAGATGAACTGTGCAGCGTCGAGGCGCGTCTCGCGCACGAGCCGGCGCATCGCATCGGTACGACGCAGGCGGCGCAAGCGTACGGGGAGCGACGCCTGCGCACCGGCGGTGGTACGATCGAGCGAGTCGGCGAGCGTCATGGCGCGCTCAGCGGATGGCCCTGCAACGTTCCGCCGGATGCCACGGTGCTCTCGCGCAACGCCGCGAGGATGGCGGCACCTCCGTTCGCGTGGAGCTGTGCGGCGAGTGCCATTCCGGCTCCGACCGGATCACGAACGTCGACCGGCATGGATCCCCGCACGACGTCCGTTCCGTCGATCGCGGCAACCATCCCGTGCAGTGTCACGCCGGTCGCACTCCCTGCGTCACGCAGCATGGCTGCGCCGATCGGCACCTGGCAACCACCTTCGAGTGCCGCGAGCAGTGCACGCTCGGCGGTCACGGCGACGCGCGTGTCCGCATGATCGAGCTTCGACAGCACATCGGTCATCCGCGCATCGTCGGTCCGGGCCTGCACGGCAATCGCGCCCTGCCCCGGTGCCGCCAGCCACTCCGGCGCGTCGAGCATCTGCACGATGCGATCGCCCAACCCGAGCCGACGCAGACCCGCCGCCGCGAGCAGCGCCGCATCGACTTCGCCATCGTCGATTTTCCGCAGTCGCGTGCCGACGTTGCCACGCAGTTCGCGCACATCGAAGTCCGGGCGCAGCGCACGCAACTGGGCGCGCCGGCGCAGCGAGGAGGTGCCGACCCGTGCGCCATGCGGGAGGTCGAGGAGCGTGCGCGCCGTCGTCTTCGGTCCGACCACGAGTGCATCGCGCGAGTCCTCCCGCTCGAGCATCGCGACGATCGACAGCCCGTCGGGATCGGCGGTCGGCAGGTCTTTCAGCGAGTGCACCGCACAGTCGGTCCGGCCAGTCAGCAGGTCGGCTTCGAGCTCCGCGGTGAACAGCCCCTTCGAGCCGATCGCGTTGAGCGGACGGTCGAGAATGCGGTCACCGATGGTGGTGTACGTGACGAGCTCACTGGCGATCCCGCGCGCCTGCAGCAGCGCCGCCACTTGGCGCGCCTGCCGCAGGGCGAGTTCGGACGAGCGGGTACCGATGCGGACTACGAGGGATGACATGCGGGAAAACTAACAGACGCCGGACGCCAGGCGTGAGACGCCGGTTGGTTGTCAGTTGTCAGTTGCACGACGCCGGTTGAGATGCGAATCGCCCCAGCTGGTATCTGGTACCCGGCGACTGGTGTCCAACTGGCGTCTCATGCCTGGCGTCTGGCGTCTGCCATGACCCTCACAATCTCCCGAACCAATCCCTCGACGGTTGGCGCCCCCGACTCCACCTTCACCGGAAACCCGGCGACTCGCGCCGCCTTCGCCGTCACCGGCCCGATGCACGCCACCGGCAAGCGCCTCGCATGCTCCGCCGGCAACGCATCGAGCAGCGCGTCCACCGCGCTCGGCGCGGCCACGGTCACCAGATCCAGCTCGCCCGCGACGGCAAGGGCCCGAATTCTCGTGCATCCCTCCGGATCGGCCGCGCTCCGGTACACGGGGATCACGTCCACGTCGGCACCCAGGGCCCGCAGGCCCGCCGGCAGCACGTCTCGTGCGCCTTCGGCCGCGGGATAGAGCATGCGCGCACCCTCGACGTCATCGCGCGCTGCCATCGCATCCACCAGCGCATCCGACTGGAATCGCTCCGGGACGAGAGCCGGGATCCATCCACGCGACTCCGCGGCCGCCGCGGTTGCGGGGCCGACGACGGCCACCTTGCGCATCCGCAGGATATCGCGCGACGCCGGTGTCACGAGCGCCCGTTCCAGATGCTCGACCGCGTTGACGCTGGTGAGCAGGATCCACTGATAGCGATGCAGGTCGCCCACCGCCCTGGCGAGCGCATCGCCAGGCAGCGTCTCGATGCGCGTGAGCGGCACCTCGTGCACCGTTGCACCGACCGCACGCAACTGCGCGGCCAGCGGCGATCCGCGGTCGCCGGCGCGCGTGACTGCAATGCGCACCCCCTCGAGCGACGCAGGGTGCAGCCTCAGGCCATGCAGCGTCACGCCGGCCCGCTCACGACCCGGTGCTGCGTCCGTCACGCGTTGCATCACGAAGTGCGTCACGCCGCGATGTGTCCCGCGTGCGCGCGATCCGCCGTTGCAGGAGCACGATGTAGCCGCCGTATACGATCAGCGCGATCGCGTAACCGGCCCACATGTAGGCCGCCGTATCCGGCGGGCCTCCCGGGCGCGCGACGTAGGCACCGCCAACCCCGGCGCTGCCCGCAGCCGTGTCCTGCGCTGCGGCCGACAGCGCCTGCAGCAATCCATGCACGATGCCCGTCATCCGTGCTCCAGGGCTGCGCGCGCGTCACGCATCGCCGCCCAGCGGTAGCGCATGCGCAGCAACGCGAAGAAGAGCAGCAGGAACGCCAGCGTGGCGAACAGGAACGTCAGGCGCATCTCCGGCGGCAGGTTTTTCTGCGGGTTGTTCGGCGTGAGCACGACTGGTGGCGGATGCATGCCGCGAAACAGGAGCACCGTGAGGTGGATGAACGGCACCAGCAACGCCGCCAGCGATCCCATCACCGCCGAGAGCCGCGCACGCTGCTCCGTGCTCTCCACGGCGTTGCGCAGCACGAGGTAGCCAAGCACCAGCAACCACAGGAACAGCGTGCTCGTGATGCGTGCCTCCCACTGCCACCACGTGCCCCAGCTGGTGCGGGCCCAGATCGGCCCCGTGATGAGCACCATGCCCATGAACACGAGCCCGACTTCGGCGGACGATTCCGCAAGGCGGTCCAGTCGCTCGTCGCGGATCCACAGGTACACCAGGCTGCAGATCGCGAGCAGGCTGCACGCGAGATAGAGCCCGACGATCGCCGCAGGAACGTGGATGTAGAAGATCTTCTGGGCTTCGCCCAGCATCGCATCGGCCGGCGTGTAGAACATCGCGCGCACGCTCGCGGCAATGCACGCCACCACCGCAACGGCCAGGAACCAGTCGAAGCCCTTCGGGCTTGCGGCCGCGAGTGGCGCCTTGAGTGGCGCACTCGCCGTCGACGACACCGACGTCATACCTACTCCTCGATCGTGAACGGAAACGCCAGCACGCAGGCCGGCACGAACACCAGGTCGAAGGCGACCAGCACCTTCAACCACCCCATGCCATCCGCGAGCGGACGGCCATTCATGAACAACGACGTGAGCTGTGCGGCCGGCAGCACCAGCGGAATGAAGAACGGTAGCGTCATCATCGGCAACAGCAGCTCTGCGAGCCGGGTATTCGCGGCGATGGCCGCGAACAGTGTGCCGACCGCGGACAGCCCGATCGCCGCGAGCAGCACGACCCCCACGATGGGCAACCACGCCGCACCCACGTCGAGGTTGAAGAAGAGCACGACCGCCGGCAGCACCAGCGCCTGCACCACGGTGACGAACGCCAGATTGGCCAGCATCTTTCCCGCGAAGATCGATTCGCGCGAGACCGGTGACGCGAGCAACGCATCGTACGCGCGATCGGCGAGCTCCAGCCCGAACGACCGGTTGAGGCCGAGCAGGCCGGCGAAGGTGAAGATGACCCAGAGTACACCCGGCGCGAGATCCACCGCGGGGATGGCGGTGGGATCCCACGTGAAGTGGAACATGACGACGGCGAGCACCGAGAACACGGCCGACGCCAGCAACCCGCTGCGGGTGCGAAACTCGATCACGAGATCCTTCCGCGCGATCCGCCACGCGTCGGCCACGAACGATGGCGCGCGCAGCGCATCCGGCTCCCGCACATGCGCGATGCCCGTCACGCGTTCGCCCGCGTGCGCAGTTACCCGCTCGTGTAGCTGCTCTCGCACGTGCTCGCTCACGCCGCCCCTGCTTCGATGAGCGTCCGGTACCGCGTCGCATAGCCCGCGACGTCGAATCCTTGCGGTGTCGCGTGCTCCGTCGCGACGAACCGTCCGGCGAGCATCACGGTTGCCTGCGTCGCGATCGCGAGCCCCTCGCCGATGTGATGCGTGACCAGCACGAGCGATGTGCCCTCCGCCTTGAGTGCGCGCAACGCCGCGGTGAGCGCGCGCGCGCCCACGTCGTCGAGTCCTGTGTACGGCTCGTCGAGCAGCAGCAGGCGCGGGCGATGCACGAGCGCGCGCGCAATCGACACGCGCTGCTGCAGGCCCCGGCTCAGCAGTCGCACCGGGGTATCGGCTCGGTCGGCCACACGCAGCCGCTCGAGCGACGCCATCGCCGCCGCATCGGCATCGGGCATGCCTTGGCACTCCGCGGCGAACCGGACGTTCTCGAGGGCCGTGAGCGGCGCGTACAACATGCTGTGATGCGAGATCAGACCGATCAGGCGGCGCACACTCGCATCGCCGGGCAGTGCGTGCCGCAGCAGGGTGGCACGCCCTTCCGCCGGCTTGAGCAACCCGCCGAGCATCCGCAGCAGGGTCGTCTTCCCTGCACCGTTGGGGCCGAACAGGGCCATGCATTCACCGGCGCCGAGCGCCAGGGACACACCGTCGACCGCCCGCCGGGTTCCGAAACGGCGGACCAAACCCTCCGCCAGCAGGATGGGCGGTCCGTTCGTCTGTGTCGCTGGCGACACGGGGACCGTCGGATGCGCGTGCATGGCACAAGTGTAGCCGGACGCACGGTTGCCCGCGACGCGTGCATCACACACCTTCGCTATCCCACCCGGGGCGTGCAGGCCACCGGTCACGCCCGTTCACCTCCCGTCCGGCGTCCACCAGCATGAGCGACATCAGCACGCTGCTCCACGAAGACCGTTCGTTTCCGCCGGCCGAGACGTTCCGCGCGTCGGCGCGCGTCCGGGACGACGCGTTGCACGAGCGCGCAGCGGCCGATCCGGAGGCGTTCTGGGCGGCGGAGGCGGCGGAGCTGTCCTGGAGCAAGCCGTGGGACCGCGTGCTGGACTGGCAGGCGCCGCATGCCCGCTGGTTCGACGGGGGCCAGCTCAACGCCAGCGTCAACTGCATCGACCGCCACATCGAAGGGCCACGCCGGAACAAGGCCGCGCTGGTCTGGGAGGGCGAGCCTGGTGACCAGCGGACGTTCACCTACTGGGACCTGTACCGCGAGACGAACCGCGCCGCCAACATGCTCAAGGCGCTGGGCGTGGCACGCGGTGACCGGGTCGCGATCTACCTGCCGATGATCCCGGAGGCGGTGTTCGCAATGCTGGCCTGCGCGCGCATCGGCGCCGTGCACACCGTCGTCTTCGGCGGGTTCTCGCCGGAGTCGCTGCGTGATCGCATCAACGACTGCGGGTGCAAGCTGCTCATCACCGCCGACGGCGGCTACCGGCGCGGATCGATGGTGCCGCTCAAGCGCAATGCGGACAAGGCGCTCGAGGAATGTCCCACGATCGAGAACGTGCTGGTCGTGATGCGGCAGCGCGGCATCAGCACCGATCTCGCCGGTGCACGCATGCAGGAAGGACGTGACCACTGGTGGCACCGCCTCGAGCTCGATGTGCCGGCCTTCTGCCCGCCGGAGGCGATGGACGCCGAGGACCTGCTGTTCATCCTGTACACATCGGGAACGACGGGCAAGCCGAAGGGCATCGTGCACACGACCGGCGGCTTTCTCACCGGGGCCGCCGCGACCACGAAGTACGTGTTCGACCTGCGCGAGGAGGACGTGTACTGGTGCACTGCGGACATCGGGTGGGTCACGGGGCACACGTATCTCGTGTACGGTCCGCTCGCCAACGGTGCGACGTGCATGATGTACGAAGGCGCGCCGGACTGGCCCGAGAAGGACCGTTTCTGGCAGCTGTGCGAGCGGCATGGCGTCACGATCTTCTACACGGCGCCCACGGCGATTCGCGCGTTCATGAAATGGGGCGACGAGTTCGTGAAGCCGTACGACCTGTCGCGCCTGCGCCTGCTCGGATCCGTGGGCGAACCGATCAATCCCGAAGCGTGGATCTGGTATCACGAACAGATCGGCAAGGGGCGTTGTCCGATCGTCGACACGTGGTGGCAGACGGAGACGGGCGCCATCATGATCTCGCCGCTGCCAGGCGTGACACCGACGAAGCCCGGCTCGGCGACGGTGCCCTTCCCCGGCATCCACTGCACGCTGCTCGATGCCGATGGGAGCGAGGTAGGCGTCGGCGGCGGGCTGCTCGCCATCACGAAGCCGTGGCCGTCGATGTTGCGCACCATCTGGGGCGACCAGCAGCGCTACGTCGACACGTATTTCTCCAAGTGGCCCGGGCGCCCCGACCTGTATTTCCCGGGCGACGGTGCCAAGCGTGACGAGGACGGCTTCCTCTGGATCCTCGGGCGCGTCGACGACGTCCTCAACGTCGCCGGTCATCGCATCGGCACGATGGAAGTGGAAAGCGCTCTGGTCGATCATCCCTCGGTTGCGGAAGCCGCCGTGGTCGGCCGCACGCACGAGCTCAAGGGTCAGGCGATCGCCGCCTTCGTCACGCTGCGCGCTGGTTTCACGGCAAACCCTGCGCTGCGCGACGAGCTGCGCGAGCACGTGGCGCGGAAGATCGGCGCACTCGCCCGGCCCGACGACATCCTGTTCAGCGCCGACCTGCCGAAAACGCGTTCCGGAAAGATCATGCGTCGCCTGCTGCGGGACATCGCCGAAGGGCGCGCACTGGGCGACACGACGACGCTGGCCGATCCAAGTGTGGTCGCCAGCCTGAAGGATCAGTACGAAGCACAGGAATCCTGATCACCATTTCAGGTCCCAGTGACCAGCATCACGGCATGCCGTTTGCGACGAGCGAAACATAGCGGGCCCATCTCTCGTCTATACTTACGTCATGTCCATCCTCGGCAAGCTGTTCCCGGAAACGCTCTTCCCGCGCAAGCTGTCGGCCGATGCCGAGCAGCGGATGCGGCTCGTGCAGGCACGCGCCGAGGAGGCGCTGGTGCGTACGCACGTCGAGAACGCGTTGCTGTTCGTGGACACGCTGGCCACTGACGTCGGCTACGAGCGCGCGCTCGACATCTATGTGCGAGAGCTCGGCGTGCCCGAGCCGCTTGCCAGTGTCGTCGCGACGCGTGCACTCGTCGCGCTCGGCGAGGCCCTCGTGCCCGCGGCCGCCGCCGATGGGGGGCAAGAAGAAGCGCCGCTTCCGAAGCTCCGTCTCGACGAGGTCGACACAGGCCGGAAGCGGCGCGCCTAGTTTGGGTGAGCGTCTCGCGACGCTGCTCCGCTACTTCTTCCCGGTGTCCGTCGCGGGAACTGTCTTAGCAGTGTCACCCGCCGGAACTGTCGCACCCGCCGGCATCGCCTTGATGGTGCTGTCGACGATCTGCTTGAGCTGGTCGTACGTCAGGCCGCCCGGGTACACCTTGTTGTTCACGATGATGGTCGGCGTGCTGCCCACTCCGCGCGTGACGCCTTCCTGACGATTCGCCTCGATCTGCGCGAGATGCTTGCGCGTCGACATGCACGAATCGTAGGCCGCGACGTCGAGCCCGAGTTTCTGCGCATACGTGTCGATTACACGACGCGGCTCCGTCGTCTTCTGCACGTGCCAGTCGTACTGCCCCGTCAGCAGCTCGTCATGCATTTCCCAGAACTTCCCCTGATCCGCGGCACAGGCAGCGGCCAGGTGGGCGACCATCGTGTTCGGATGAAGCTCGGTCACCGGGAAATCGTAGAAACGGAGATTGGCCAGTCCCGGCTCCACGAGGCGCTTGATGATGTCGGGCTCCTGCAGCAGCGCGTAGTTCGCGCACGCGGGGCACTCGAAATCCGCGAATTCGAGGATCGTGACCGGCGCGTCCGGCTTGCCGCGAAGCTGACCGGCCGCGGCGGGCAGCGGGGTGTTTGCCGCGAGCGTGATCGGCTCCGGCGCCTTGCCCCTCACGGAATACCACAGCGCAGCCCCACCGACGACGAGCGCGATGAGTATGAGGCCGTAGAACGGCGTGCTGCTCTTCTTCTTGGGCGTTGCCTTTACCACTCTTTCTCCTCGTCGTCGTCGGGCGACCACCCGGTCGGCTCCCAGTTGCCTTCATCCGGATTTCGGGCCTCCTCCACCAGACGGCGGTGCTCGGCGACTTCCGGGGTATCGTAGGTAACGCGTACTTCGTAGTGAAACAGCTCGCTGCGGACATCTCCGATCAACTGCATCAGCTCCCCGGCGTGCGCGAGCAGCTCACCGTTCGCGTCCAGGGCGTCGATCCGCGCCGCCAGGGCGCGAAGCAGCGCGCGCAGGTTCGCCGCACGTCCATCGTCGTATGTCTGATCCGCCATCGGTCCATCCTCCGTACAGGGCCGCATTTGTCGAGCGCCCTACGGCGAACCATGCGGCGGCGGTAAGCTACGTGGCGCACCATCTCCTGCGCTATCCTTGAGACGACCAGGACTGATTACGTGTACACCGAGCACCTCCGAATTCCTGTCGGTGTTGGATCGCTGCACGCCGAACGTGTCGGCCGCGGGGGCCACCCCGTCGTGCTGCTGCACGGCTTCGGCACCTGCGCATTCCTCTGGCGCGCAGTCGCCCCGCGGCTCGCTGACGCCGGCTACACCACCATCGCGATCGACCTGCTGGGGCACGGCGAGTCCGATCGTCCGCTCGACGCCGGGTACGGCCTGGCGGCGCAGGCCGAATACATCGAGCGCGCCCTCACGTCACTGCGCCTGCCGGCCGTGACCGTGGTCGGGCAGGACGTCGGCGCCCTCGTCGGAATGCAGCTGGCGTCGCAGCGGCCACGGCGCGTCGCGCGGCTGATGCTGCTCAACCCGCCCGACCCGGACGACCTGCCCGGACCGGAAATCCGCACCCTCCAGCGGACCTCGGCGCGTGCCGCCCTGAGCGCGAACGCGCTGTTCGGCGCGCAGTCCCTGCTCGAGCCCATGCTCCGGGCGGCCGTTGCGGACCCTGCGCGGATGAGTGACCTGCTCGTTGCCCGCTACCTCGCCCCCTACGTCGGCAGCGATGGCGTCGGTCACCTCCTGCAGCTGGCGAGTGCGGTCGAGCTCCCCGAACCGGAGGGGCCGTCGACGGTCGAAGTGCGGGCGCCGGTGCTTCTGATCCATGGCGCGGCGGACCCGTGGACGACAACGGAGGTCGTGAAATCCTTCGCCGCCCGGCTGCCCCAGACCGCGGTCTCGACCGGAACGCTGCAGGGGGTCGGCCGACTGATCGCCGAGGATGCTCCCGAACCGCTGCTCCGACTGATCCGCGCGTTCATCGAATCGGATGGCCTGGCGGCGGACCGTCAGGCGGGTGAAGCAGCCACCATGGGGAAACCTGCTCCGGCAACGAGCCCCGCCGCTGGGGCGACTGCGGCTGAAGGTCGTCAACGCATTCGGTGACGAATGCGTCTTTCTAGTGGTTGTACGAGGGAACGCCACTACGCTTTGTGGTGTCTCAGTAGTTAGTTTTCGGGTGCTGTCCCACGGTCGGGACACACAGGCACGTCGACGCACTACCCAGAGGAAATGGCTAAACCAAAGCTTCGTCCGAGAAGTCAGACCACGGTGAACTCTCCCTACCAGGAAGCCCGTGACGAGCTCTTCCAGCAGATCATGCAGTGCGGTGTCATCGGGTGTCACCCCGACGACCAGAAGGAGTGGTTCGACAATACGCTCCAGTACATCGCCGGCCGTTACCCCGAGCTCAAGACTCCTGAACTCACGGAGCTTCGCACGCTGGGTGAGCGCTTTGCCCAGCCGACCAAGAAGCAGGCCGCGGAAGCAGCAAGCGTCTGATCAGGTTGCGCAGGACAGGTAGTTCGGAAAAAGAGAACGCTCCCGCCGGTCCGGCGGGAGCTTTTTTGTTTTCCACCCTCTCCGTCCCTACTTCGCTTCGTCCCGCCCTCGCTCGTTCCACAGCATGAACGTGTAGTCGATCGTTGCGGCGACCCCCAGGACGGTCACGATCCACACGCACGCGGCCGTCCATCCGGGCGCCAGCAGGACGACCAGGAAAGTCCCGAGCTGGGCGACGGTGACCATCTTGCCCAGCGGACGCGCCCGGAACGGGATGGCGCGCAGCCAGCTGACGCTGCGGGCGACGAAGAAGCCGATCACGCTCATCACGTCGCGGAACATGATGAGGAAGGCCTGCAGCGGCGTGAGATTCCCGCCGGCCACGTAGCTCACGACGACGCCAAGCACGAAGAAGCGATCCGCCACCGGGTCGAGCAGCGCGCCGAACCGCGACACGACCTTGGTGCGACGCGCCAGCCACCCATCGAGCACGTCGGTGAGGGACGCGATGCCGATGAGCGCGAGCCGCGCCGACGCCGCATCGGTGGCCACGAACCCGAGGGCGAGCGCGAAGCGCGACGTGGAGACGAGGTTCGGCAGCGTGAACACGGTCGCTCGGGTCATGGTGCAAAGTACGCCGCGCGCACTGCGGGGTGCCAGCGCGTTGCGTCCAGCATTATCCTGCCGGAATGCAACAACCGTCGGGAACGGCACGCGGAGGACCACCGGCGGGTGCGGTGGTGCATCTGGTCGCGGAGCTCACGGGCGTTGCCACCTCCTGCCTTCACGACACTGATCTCCTGGGCGGCTTGCTGATCGCGGCTGCGGGTGCCGCCGGGCTCCACGCGGCGTCCACGCCGATGCTGCGGACCACCCACCTGCGCGGGGTGGATGGCATCCTGCTGCTCGACGGTGGACATGCCGCGGTCCACGCCCAGGCCGATCGCGGTACGCTGCTGGTCGACTTCGTTGCCCCGGTGCCGGTCGACCTGGCGCGCGCGCTGGAAGTCTTCACCCGACGGCTCGGTCCCGCCGCGGTGGCCGCCGAACGCATCGTCCGGGTGGGGATCGTCCCGTGAACGTTCTCCTCGACTTCGCGCCGTCGTTCGACCTCTGGTCGCTGTCCCTCAGCGCCCTCGTGGTCGCGCTGATCGTCCTGACGTGGAATGTGCTCCTTGCGGGCTGGATCGCGACGCGGCGTGACACGCCGCGCCCATTCACCGCGCTGACAGGCTTCTGCGGCCTGTTGGTCGCGCCGGCGCTCGTCGTCGCGGTGGCCACCGGCACCGAGGCTGCCTCACGCACGGTGTCCGGGATCTCGTGGCTGCTGCCGATGATCGCCTGCGCATTCGTGCTGCAGGTGCTGTACGCGATGGCGATGCGCCTCATCTCGCCGGTCGTCGCGATTCCGATTCTCGTGTATGACATCGCCGTCGCTGCCATCTGCATCGGCGACTACATGGTGCTGCAGCGCGGGTCCGCACCACTCGCACTGCAGGCGGCCGTCGCGGCCCGCGACACGCTGATCGGCATGACGGTCGGACGTGCGGCGCTCGTCTCACCGTTCGCGGTGATCGTGCCGATGATCGCGCCGGCATACCCCGCTCGCTGGCGGCTCTCGGCCGCCATACGCGCGGTGCTCGTACTTGGCGCCACCGCTGTCACCACGCTGCTGCTGCTGGAGTGGCCGCGCGGCATCGGCGCAGTGCGAGGCTACGCCGGCTCCTACTCCGAGCCGATGCAGGCGCGACCGGCCGGCGACTTCTCCATCGGCATGCGCCTGTTCCCGGTGCTCGACGGCCCGCCGCAGGCCCGCACCGTTGCCTCCGATCTCACGATGGCCCGGGTGTTCGGCCCGGATGTCGTGCTGCTCGTGCTCGACGACGACGGCGCGGGCGGTGCCGCTCTCGATTCCCTCTCGCGGGTGCTGCAACCGCTGCGATCCGACAGCGTCCGCATCGCGGTCGCCATCGTCTACACGCGCTCCACCGAAGCGCTGCGTGAGGCGGCGCTCGAACGTGTCCTGCTGCGCGTGCGCCCGGACGTGGTGTTCCCGGCCTATCAGTCGCCCCTCCCCTCGATCATCCGCAGCGCTCCACCGTCGGCGGCCAGCATCCGCGCCGCACTGATGCAGGGGGCGCGCACCGTGGCGCGCGTGCGGCCCCGTACACGCGTCGCATGGGCCGCGGCGCGGCTCGACGTCACCGACAGTCTGGTCTATGCATGGGCGGCAATGAGCGGGTCTCCGGTCGACGTATTGGGTGCGATGACGTTTCCCTCCTTCTCGGGATTGCCCGCGGTCGATGCACGCCTGCGCGCACTCGACCGGTGGCACACGTCGGCCGTCTCCCGCGGCAGCCCGTACAAGCCGCACTGGCTGGCCAACGTGGGCGGGCTGCCGCACGCACACGGCGACGCAGCGCAGCTGGCGGCGATGCGGCGCGCATTGGCGTGGGCGTCACGACGCTCGTGGGTCAGCGCCGCGATCGTCGGTGAACCCGCCGACTACGACGGGTGGGTAGGCCTGCGCGCCGCGAACGGGCGCCAGCGCATGGCCTTCACCGCCATTGCCGCGGCGGCGAGTGGCATGCGCGACATCAGACCGACAGAAGCGAGGCCGCTGACCCCGTGACCGTGTCCGATGCTCCGGCAGGGTGCACGCCCCGCACCACACCTTCGACAGCGTTGGCCTCCGTGTAATACTGGCGCGCGAGCGCCAGCACCTCGGCTCCGCTGACCTGGGTGATGGCGGCCTCGGTGTCATGCAGCTCGTGCAGGCCATGGCCGAACAGCCACGCGTCGACCATGTCCCCGAGCACACTCGCGCCCGACTGCGACGCGATGGCGTGAGCGCCGATGAGGTAGCGTCGCGCCCGCTCCATCTCGTCTTCGGTCGGCGGCTCCGCCCGCAACCGTGCGAACTCCGCGAGCAAACCCGAGCGAGCCTCTTCCTCGCGTGCGGGCGACGTCGCGATGTACGCGACGAAGGCACCACTCACATGCCGCTCGACGGGAAACGCCGTCACCGTATACGCGAGCGATTGCCGGTCGCGCAGCTGCTCGAAGAAACGCCCGCCGAGGCCACTCGCGACGGCGGACAGCACGCGCGCGCCATGGCGCGCCGGGTCGCGTCGCGACGGCCCCGGAAAGAGCAGTACGATCGCCGTCTGCTGCTTGTCGCGCGCATCCGTCGCGGGTGAGGTGCCCTGCGGCCACTGCACCTCCGGCACGGGCACGTCCTCCTGCAACGTCAGTTCAGGGAAGAGGTGCGCGAGCGTCCCCGCGACCTCGTCCGGCTTCACGTCGCCGACCACCGCGAGCACCGTGTTGCCGCTCCTGATGCGCGACAGGTGAAACGCTCGTACCGCCTGCACGTCGATCGATGCGAGCGATGCGTCCGTGCCAGTGACCGCGCGCGCATACGGATGCGTTCCGTAGGCGGCCGCCGTGGCGAGTCGCATCGGCCAGCGATACATGTCATCGCGCACGCGCGCGACCTCGGCGACGGCGAGCGCGCGCTCCGTGTCCACCGCGTCCGCCGGGAAGGTCGGATGCTGGACGATGTCGGCGAGTAGTTCGGCGGCCACGGCGAAGTGTCTGGTCGGTACCGACAGCGACCACCCCAGGCTCTCGAGCGTCGCATTCACGGCGATGCTCGCCCCCAACTCCTCGGCCACCTCCGCGATGCGTGCTCCGCTGCGCGTGTTCGTTCCCTTGAGCATCGCCTGCGCCGTGAGCCGGGCCAGGCCCTCCTGCCCCGGTGGCTCGACGAGACTGCCACCGCGCTGGAACACCCCGACGTGCACGATGGGTGTCCCTGGGCGCGGGAGAATGAGGATGGGAATGCCACCCGGCGTCCTGTACACATGCACGCCATGCTGGACCTCACCGTGCAGGTCGGCCGCGAGCGGGGTCAGCACACGCTCGACAGCGTCAGCGGGCGCGGGGGTGGCCGCCGCGTCGTGCACGGCGACATTGTCGGCCGGCGTCGGCATGTTCGGCGGTGGCAGCACGCTGCTGCCAAGAGACTCCACCTCCGCCAGCATGGTGCGACAGCGTGCCGCGTCCGCCGCGAGCGACTCCGCATCGGCTCCGTGATAGGACACGACGGAGGCCTGCGCGGGATCGAGATGTCGCTCGAGCGCGCCCTTGAGTGTTCGCGCGTCGAGCGACATCAGCCGGTCGTAGTACGTCGCGCCGGCGTCGAGCCCACCCTCCGCCTCCCACGAGGCGAGGTAGTTGGCCTGCCCGTCCATCGTCTCCAGGCGACGCAGCCACCGCGCCTCCGAGATGCGCTGTGCGCGCATCACTTCGCTCGGCCGGAATCCGTGCAACCGGGCGGCCTGCGTCTCGCGCCACATCTGCGTTGCCGCCTGCACGGCATGCTCCGCGGGCGACTCGGCATGCAACACGAACACGCCCACGTCACCGGTGGTGTAGTTCCACGCGGAGACCGACGAGGCGAGCTGCCGTTCGCGAACCGCGCGGTAGAGCCGCGACGCGCGTCCGGTGCCGAGGGCGACACCAGCCAGGTCGAGCGCAACTGCGTCGGGGTGCGAGATCGCGGGCACACGCCATCCGAAGGCGAGCTGCTGCTGCGCGACGTCGCCACTCCAGTCACGCATGCGGAATCCGGGCGCGCTCGTTTCCATCGGGGCCGGCTCACGCAGCACGGGCGAATCCGCCTGAGCGCCATGACGCGCGAGCACTTCGCGTCGCACCGTGTCCGGGTCGACGTCGCCGACGATCGAGAGGATCGTGTTGGATGGGCGGTACCAATGACGGTAGAACGCATGCAGCCGCTCGCTCGTGAGCTCGCGCAATGCGTCCTCCTCGCCCATGCGCCAGCGGCGGATGCGATGCGCGTCGAAGAGCAGCGCATAGAGCGATTCGATGGCCACCGCCGTCGGGGTGTCACGCTTGCGCTTCACCTCCTGGATGATCACCTCGAGCTCGCGCGCCAGTTCGTCCGGCTCGATCAGGGAGCGGGCATACGCATCGAACTGGATCTCGAGCCCCTGCACGAACGCCGCCGATGGCAGCACCGTGTAGTAGCTCGTGTGATCGTAGATCGTGTGCGCGTTGAGGTAGCCGCCGTTGGCCTTGGTCTCGCGCGCGATCTGGCCGACCCCACGCGTCGGCGTGCCCTTGAAGAACATGTGCTCGAGCACGTGCGCGATGCCGACGATGTCGTCGCTCTCGTCGAAGTAGCCCGCCTTCACGTAGGTCACGATGGCCACGACCGGCGCCGACGTGTCGCGCCGGATCAGCAGCGTCAGACCATTCGGCAGGACTTCGCGCGACGTGTCCCCGTGAATCGCCAGCGCTTCGTTTGTGGAATGCAACATCAGCGCGGCGGGCCCGGCGGAACCGCTCCCGGCGGCAGCATCGCGCCGTTCGGCGGCATGGCACCGTTCGGAGGCATCACCGGCGCGACCGGTGAGTTGAGACACGGCGTCCACTCGCCGGTGCCGGCCCGTTCGACGAAGCGTCGTGCGTCGTCGAAGCGGCCGAGCCGGTGCAGCGCGCACGCAAGGAATCCTTGCGAGAGCCGGTCCGTCGGATCGAGTTCAAGCGCGCGCACGTAGAATCGCCGTGCAAGCTCGGGGTTGGCATCGGCAAGCATCGTCGACCCCATCTCCCGTTGCGCCAGCGGATTGTCCGGCGCGAGCCGCACGGCGCGATCGAGGAAGCGGCGCGCGCGCGCCATGTCGCCCTGCTCACGGGCGATGCGACCGAGATAGATCAGCGGACGCGGATCGGACGGATCATCGGTCGCAGCCTTGGCGAAGGCGAGACTCGCGGCTTCGAGCGCGCCGCGGCGATAGGCTTCCGTGCCTTCCTCGTAGCTCGCGGCACCACCGCGGCCGAACGCATACCACGCGCCGGCACCGGCGAGCAACAGCAACACCAGCGCACCGAGCAGCACCGCGGGCGAGCCCAGCGCGCTGCGACGAGGCGGAGACGAGGCGATGTCGGCGGTCGAATAGCCTGATGCTGACGGAGGGGGTATCGGCGGCGGCGCCATCGACGGTGATCCGATCGAGGGCGGTGCGCCAGGGTCGGGTGGGCCGTACCCGCCAGTTGCCGTGCGGCGCGATCCACTGACCGAAAAATCGGCGGCAGCAGCTCCCGCGGCAGCACCCGTGGCATACGAGCCGGCACCCTCTCGGGAGTAGTCACGCGGGGCCGCGGCCACTCCAGACGACGCGGCGCCAGCCGTTCCGCGCGCTGCCTCGCGCTGCACCACCGACACCAGGTGCTCGAGCGCGAGCATCGCTTCCCGCGCCACCGTGCGCTCGCCGTCCGATGGCGCGGCCGTGTAGGCGCCGTCGACACTCTCGCGCTGCCGTTCCATCCAGCGGTGCAATGCCACGAGTACGTGCGCATCGCCCAGCGTGAGCAGTTCGACCCGGCGCGCTTCGCCAACCAGTGCCTGCCCTCCGAGGTCGCCTCTTCCGGTCGCGAGACGAAGGATCTCCTCCGCCGACGTCCATGCGGCGACGGCGCGGCCGCGGGGCGACCTGGCGTCGGACTCCGCGCCCGCTGACGACCCGCCCGCGGACGCCACGGCGGACCCGGTCAGGTCGCCCGCCGCTGTCATGCGACCGAATACTGCGCGCGCCGCATCGAGGGCGGCGCGCGAGGCTATTGCACTGTTGTCCATCGTGGATTCACCCTGCCCGCGAAGCGCGGCCGGTACAAGTCGTCGAACGAGGTGGGTTCAGCGCACGATGCGAAGAAGCCCGGCATCGGCACTGCCGCGAATGAACACCTCGGGAGCATGGGAGGCGATTCGCGTGCCGGTGGCTCCGTAATGACGCCGGGCCTCCGACGCCATGAACACGTCGAGGGGCCGGCCTGCGTCGCGCGAGTCCCGCATGGCCACCACGATCTCCTCCCAGCTGCCCTCGAGCGTTCCGCCGTCGCGCAGCATCACCAGATGCTGACCCTCGGTCGCCATCACGTCGGCGCCCGCGGACTCGGCCTGCTGCTGCGTCGCGAGGCCACTGAGCAGCGTGCCAAGCGTCTCGAGCTGACCCTGCGCCTGCGTGACCTCCGAACTCTCCTGCTCGGCGACCGACTGCTCGACCTCCGCCAGCAACTCCTCGATGGCATCGGTGTCGCCACCCAGCTCGGCGAGGCGCGCATCCCAGACCTTCAGGTCGGCGTCGTCGTCGGTGAGCTTGTACACGGACTTCTTGAGCTCCATCAGGCGCCAGATGCCCAGTTCGTCCCAGTGATCTTCCGGCAACGTCAGCTCGAACTCCCGCAGCGCGCCGTCCACGTCCGCTGCGTCGTACAGCAGGTTCGCGAGATACACGCGCGCTTCGGCGAAGCCGGGATCGTGGCTCAATGCCCGGCGCAGCGCGTCGATGGCCACGCCATCATTCCCCAGCCGATGCTGCGCATATCCGACGCAGGCCGCGGCTTCCGCGGAGTCGGGTGCATGCAGGACGGCGCGATCGAAATACGCCATCGCCTCCTCGACCAGCCCTTCGCGGAAGAGCGCACGGCCGATCTGGAGCATCAGCTCGACATCGTCTTCGTAGCCGAGCGTGATCGTGCGTTCGAAGGTCGCGAGGCCCTCGTCGGTCTGGCCGAACTTGAGGAGCAGCTCCCCCAACCCGGCCAGCGCGTCCTCGTGATCGGGGTCGAGCACCAGCGCCTCGTCGAAGGCGCGGCGCGCCCAGGCAAACTCGTCGCGGGCAAGACGCGCGTACCCTACGCCGACCTGAAGTTCGACGGCGGACGGGTACAGCGCGATTCCCTCACGCAGCATATCGAGCGCTTCATCATACTGCCCCTCGTTGTAGAGGGCGTGCGCGCGCTCATCGTATTCCTCGGAACTCAGGAACGGCGTGGGCATGAGGTCCAACCTCCGGAAGGAGCGGGTTACCGGGTACTGCCTGCTGGGTTCTAGACGGGATTCGGGGGCGGCACGTTACTTCTTGGTGCGTTGCTGAACCGGCCCGAGCGCCGTCCTTCCAGTATTACACCTGAGTTCGCAAAATTGCCACGCGCTTTCCAGTCGCTGCGACGGCAGAAAGCCCGACACGTAACATGGCGAACTGTGCGGTTCTGAAGGATACTTGTCCAGGACATGTGTAATGACGGATCAGTTCGGATCGCCAACCATGCAAATCGCGTTTCTGCACCACCTCCCAAGTGATATCGCCCGCCTGCCCTCCCGTTCGCTGCGCCACCCATTCGGGCCACTCAGACGTGGGGTCAGTTGATGCAGGATGAAGGCCGCTCCACCTTCCGCGCAGGCTCCGACAGTCAGCTGGCAAGCGAGCCCGTGGATGAGCACGCCCATGTCGTCGCGATGCTGCAGGCCACCGATGCGTTGGTATGGGCGGTCGATGACGACTATCGCCTGCTGAGCAGCAACGACGCGTTCCAGACCGCGCAGTCGGCGTACAGCGGACGTCGGCTGATGCCGGGCGATCCGGTCATCCATCCCGACTTTCCGGCCGAGCGAGGGCTGGAGTGGCGGGGGTGGTACGACCGCGCCCTCAAGGGCGAGCGGCTGAGCGTCAACATGCGCGCGGAACAGGGCCAGCGCACGATTCATCACACCGCGCAGCTGTCGCCAATGTACGGACCGGACGGCGCGATCTGCGGCGTGACGGTCGTGTCGCAGGACGTCACCTCGCATGCGGAGACCGAGTCCGCCCTGCGCCATAGCGAGGCGCGTTTTCGCACGCTCACCGCATCCTCGCCCCTCGGCGTGTTTCTCGCCGACAAGGCGGGCGCGTGCGTGTACGCGAACCCGCGACTGTGCGCGATCTATGACGCCACGGAAGAGGACATGCTCGGCTCCGGCTACGCTGCGCGCATGCACCCGGACGACATGCCGCAGGTGATGCAGCGCTGGCAGCATGCGAGGGAGAACGGGTACGACCTGGACGCCGAATATCGCATCGTCCGGGCGGACGGGTCGGAGCGGTACCTGCACAGTCGCGTCGCTGCCGTACGCGAGTCGGGAGAGCTGGCGGGGTTCGTCGGAACGACCGACGACGAAACGGACCGGCATGCCGCCGCGCAACGCATGCGCCAGAGCGAGAAGATGGAGTCGCTCGGCACGCTCGCCGGCGGCATCGCACACGATTTCAACAACATGCTCGGCGTGGTGCTCGGGTTCGCCGAGTTGGCGCTCCTCGATGCGGAGGGCCAGCCGGTGATCACCGAGAAGCTGGACGAGATCCGCACCGCGAGCCTGCGCGCACGCGACCTCGTGCGGCAGATCCTGTCGTTCAGCCGCCAGTCCGACCGTGGTCGTGAGCTGGTCGACCTCCGCGGCATCGCCGAGGAGAGCCTGCGACTGCTGCGCGCGACGCTGCCGGCGACACTGCGCGTGGAAGCGACGCTGACTGATGAACCGCTCATGGTGCTCGGGGACGCGACCGCGCTGCAGCAGATCTTCGTGAACCTGTGCACGAATGCGGAGTACGCGATGCGCGGTCGTGAGCATGGGGTACTCGACGTGTCGCTCGCTGGCGACGGGCCGGACGACGCGCGCGCGGCCGTGCTGCGGATTGCCGACAACGGGGCCGGCATCAGCGAAGGGCTGCGCAATCGCCTCTTCGAGCCGTTCTTCACGACCAAGCCCGCGGGCGAAGGCACGGGCATGGGACTGGCCGTCGTGCACGGCATCGTCCGCACGCACGGCGGCACCATTTCAGTCGACAGCGTGCCGGCGCGCGGGTCGACGTTCACCGTGACGATTCCGCTCGCCGCACCGGCGGCGTAAGGGCGTCAGCTCTTCTCGTACTTCCAGTTGCGGCTCTTGCCGGCCTGCAGCATGGCGATCGCCTGTTCGATGCGGCGTGCACGCGTGGCTTCACGCTTCGCTTCGGTCACCCACTCGATGTACTCGCGCCGGTGGCTCGCGCTGAACGCGTCGAAATTGTCGAGGGCCACACGGTTCGCGTCGAGCGCCGCAGCGAGATCCGGAGGCACACGCAGCGAGGCCGGCGACTTCTTCGCTCTCGCCGGCTTCACCACGCTCACGCCGTCGTCGTTGAGCTTCATCGCCTTCTTCAGGTAGCCGCGCAGCACCGTGCGGGACGGAAGATCCTGCACCCGTGTGATGCGGCCGAAGTGTCCCATTGCCTCACCGTCGCCCGGCCCGTCGAGCACGAGTGCGCCCTTCCAGAAACCGAAGGCGCAATGCTGCTTGAACGACGCCATGCTGCAGAGCATGCCCTTGTACATGAAGTGCGGGAAGCTCCACTTCATCGTCTCCTCGACATCCGGACACGTGGCGTGCACCGCCTCGCGGATGTGCGACAGGATCGGCCGTGCGAAGTCGGCGGAGTTGTCGATGTACCGATCGATGCGCGGGTCGCGCGTGCCCATGGAGAGTCCGGAGTGCGTCAGTGCTGCAGCGCCAACGCGATCTCGCCCGCCAGCTGCGCGTTGGCGTTCAGGAGGGCGAGGTTCACGCGCACCGATGCACCGTCGGTGCGTCGCTGCACTTCGGTGAGCAGGTACGGCGTTACGGCCGCACCGCGAATGCCATGCGTGAACGCCTGCGTCACGGCTGCGGCAGTTGCATCCTCGACCAGGTCGTTCGGCAGCGCTTCGTCCGCAGGCGGACTTTGCACGACGAGCATGGCACCCGGGCGTCCGAGGGCACGATGCGCACGCCACGCGCGCGCGAGCGTCTCCACGTCGTCGGCCCATGCGGTGAGCGCGATGCCCGTGGAGACCGTGAAGAAACCCGGCAGCTCGCGCGTGCGATAGCCGACGACCGACACGCCGAGCGTCTCGAGGCGTTCGAGGGTCGCCGGCAAGTCCAGGATCGACTTCGCCCCTGCGCACACCACGATGGCCGAGGTACGCGCGAGTTCGACCAGGTCGGCCGATTCGTCGAACGGGGCATCGCGATGCACACCACCGATGCCGCCCGTCGCGAACACCTGCGCCCCGATCATCGGACACAAGGCGAGTGTGCCGGCCACCGTGGTGGCGCCGTCGGCACCGTCGGCCATCGCCATGGCGAGGTCGCGCGCCGACACCTTGCGTACGCCCGTGCGCGCGAGGAAGCGCTCGAGGTCAGCGGATTCCAGTCCGAACGACGGCTCACCGCGCACGATCGCGGTGATCGCGGGGACCGCCCCCGCCCCCAGCACGGCGGCGGTCATGCCTTCTGCGGCTTCACGGTTGAACGGTGGCAGCAACCCCTGAGAGAGCACGGAGCTCTCGAGGGCCACCAGCGGCGCGCCACGTTCGAGCGCGGCGCTCACCGACGCGGAACAGCGCGGCCGCACGGGGCGAGCTATGCGCCTTCCGTCGGGTTGTCGAACGTGTCGCTCTTCCGGGTCTCCACGAGCTCCCAGTCCTTGGAGGTCGGATCGTACACCGCCATCACCTTGATCGTCTCACCGGCCCACACATCGAAGACCTTGCCGGTGTTCTGATAGATCTTGATCTCGTGGCCATCTTCGAACCGAAGGATGACCAGCGGATAGGTGTTGTTGGTGTACTGCTTCCGAATCTTCTTTGGCGCGGTCATTACTCTCTCACGTCGAGCGGTCAGGGGATGCCACGAGCCTCCCACAACTTAGGGGACGAGCGTCATCGCGCCAGACGGCGTGAATGAGCCCGCATGCCGCCCGTCACACGACCGTGGTGACGACACCTTCGAAGCTGCGCCACGCTCCGGTGTCGAGGATGTCGTCGATGGCCGCGATGCAGGTCTCGAGCTCAGCGTCCGTCGTATAGAAATGCGGCGCGATCCGGATGCCGGCTCCTGGCCGGAAGTCGATCACGACGTCGCGCGCGAGCAACGCCTTGGCCACCTCCGCCGCGTGCGGGACGTCGAAGGCCACGGTTCCCCCGCGCAGTGCAGGGGCGCGGGGCGCGTGGGTACGCCACCCACGCTGATCGGCGGCGTCGATCAGCCAGGCCGTCTGGCGGGTGCTCTTGGCGCGAATGGCTGGCAAGCCTGCAGCCCCAACGATGCGGGGCCCGTCCAGTCCGGCGTACAATGCCGGCACCACCGGCGTCCCGCCGAGCCATCGCCAGGCTCCGGACGCGTACTCCATCGACTCCGCGAAGGCGAACGGTGAACGATGAGCCTGCCACCCAGTAAGCGCCGGAGCAAAGCCGTCGGTCGCGCCCGGCGCCGCATACAGGAAGCAGCCACCGGGACCGCCGCAGAGCCATTTGAGCACCCCGCCGCAGAGGAAATCCGCCCCCAGGGCCACGACATCGACGGGCATGACCCCGACGCTGTGATAGGCATCCAGCGCAACGAGGGCGCCGACCTCCCGGGCGCGTGCGACCACGCGAGCGGCATCCATGATGTACGCCGACCGGAAGAGCACGTGCGAGATGGCGACCAGCCGCGTGCGAGGAGTGATCGCGGCTAGCAGGCGGTCCATGTCGATCCCGATGCCGTCGTCGGTGGGCACCACGATGATCTGCGCGCCCAGTCTCGGCGCGAGCGCATCATACGCATATCGCACAGAGGGGAAATCGAGCGCGGTCATGACGACCTCATTCCGGTACGCCGGGTAGTCGAGCGCGGCGAGAATGCTGCTCATGCCGGCCGTGACCGTCGGTACCATCGCGACGGAGCCGGGAGCGGCTCCGATCAGCGGGGCAATCTCGGAGCCCATGCGGACCGGCAGATCCCACCATCCCTCCGCCCACGCGCGGACACCGCGGCTCGCCCACGCACCCGTGTACTCGGCGAGGCGCTCCGGTACCGTGCGCGGCATGGCACCGAGCGAGTTCGACACCAGGTACGTCGATGTCTCGAGGATCGGAAACTCCGACCGAAACTGCAGCAGTTGGTCTGGGGGCGTGGTCACGGGTGTCGGGCGGACGGTGGCGCAGAACGGGGCAGCAGGCGCCCAAACCGGCGCCCGGACGATGGAACCTGCGGAACGATAGCGGCTCGCCACCCGTGAGACAGCGCACATTGGGGCACGAACGTTGCTCCTAGCGCGCCCGACAACTCACCCTGCTTTGGAGGACTCATGCATCGTTCGACTCTACCGCGTGGCGCCCGTGCGCTGCTCGTCGCTCTCGTATCATCGGCCGCGCTCACCGTGTCAGCTGGTGCGCAGTCCATCCAGCAGGCTGCCGACGCCGTACCCGCATCCGTGACGTTCGCGGCCCCGGTGTCGTTCTCCGCCCCCGCGGCCGCGCGTCCGTCCGGCGCCCAGGCACCGCGCTCCATGATGCTCGAGAGCAATGCCGTCGGGCTCACGCTGGCCGCCCGTGACTCGGTGTCGACCAAGGCGCCTGCTCCGCTGCCACGTCAGGAGAGCGGCGCGACGCGCACGAACACCGCGCTCATGATCGTCGGTGCGGCAGCGATCGTTCTCGGTGCCGCCGTCGGCGACGAAGCCGGCACGGTCCTGATCATCGGTGGCGCGGGCGTCGGTCTCTATGGCCTGTATCGCCTCCTGAACTAATCACCCCGTTTTGGGGTTACACCGTCGGCGCCGCTATCACGGTGCCGACGGTTTGATGTTTGAGGGCGGTGCAATGCGCGGGAATGCGTCAAGAAGCGTGAGGTAGCGGCCGAAGTACTACTGAGACGCCTCGTCCGTCCCTGACCGCTCCCGAACTCCTCTCAGATGTCGAGATTCGCCACGCCACTCGCCAGTGCCCGCATTCCCTCGGCCGACGCGCCTGCCGCGCGCTCGCTCGAACGGATCGTGCGAGCGTACGACCGCGCGATCGGTGCATGCGAGCGTATCGATGCCCGCGAGGCGCGCGAGACGCTCGCACTGCTTCGCGCAGCGTTGGAACTCGACACGCCCGCCGCGCGAAGCTTCGACGCGTTGTACGCGTGGTGCGAGGAAGCCATCAGCGAGAAGGATTTCGTCGGTCCTGCGCGCTGCCTGCGTTCGCTGCGGGATGCGTGGTGCCGTGCAGTCGAGCCGGACGCCATCTTTCCGCGTAACGACCTGCCGCTGTCCTGACGGCGCGGCGACCACGGATTTTCGCGTCACCGAACGAATCGCCATGTCCGAGCCTGTTGTCACACCGCGAATCAAGCCCCGCATCGGCGTCGTCTTCGGCGGCGGTGCGCTCAAGGGTCTCGCGCATGTCGGCGCGCTGCGTGCGCTGAAGGAAGCCGGTATTCAGCCGCGGCTGTATGCCGGCACCAGCATCGGGGCGATGATCGCCGCCGCGGCGGCATCCGGCATGTCGCCGGAACAGCTGGCCGAGCGCGCGTCGCGCTTTCGCCGCAAGGATCTCTTCCGCATCAATCACCTGGGCATGCTGATGGATCGCATGCTCTCGCGCTCGATCTATCTCGAGGCGCCGCTCCGCAGCCTGTGCGAGGAGCTGATCGGCGAGGGCACGTTCGAGGATCTCGTCACGCCGCTGCTCGTGACGGCGGTCGACATCGAACGCGGCATCCCGATGGTCTTCGGCCGGCCGGGCATGCGAGACGTGAGCGTCCGGGATGCGGTGTATGCCTCGTGCGCGCTCCCGGGCTTCTTCCCGCCCGGTCGCGTGGGCGGCCTGACGTGCGTGGATGGCGGCACCACCGACAACCTTCCCGTCGCGATCGCGTCGATGGGCGTCGATGCCCTGATCGCGGTCGACGTGGGCATCGCGGACATCCCCGTGGCCTCGAACGTCGCGACGCAGGGGTTCGCCTCGATCTTCATGCGGGCGGCGACGCTGATGATGCACGAGCAGCAGCAGATGGCGCTCGAGCGGTGGACGTCACCGCCGATGCTGCTCGTGCGGCCGAAGGTGTCGCACATCCAGTGGCTCAGCTTCTCGCACAACGAGGAGCTGCTTCGCGTGGGCTACGAGTCGACCAAGGAAGCACTGCGCGACCTCGACAACCTGCTGCAGGCCCCGGGTGGGATCTTTCCCCGGCGCCAGGTGCAGGTGAGCGTCGATCGCGACGCGTGCACCGGCTGCGCGCTGTGCGTCGCGCGCGCCCCGCACCTCATGGCGCTCGACGTCCAGCGGAAGGCGTACCCATTGCGGCGCGTGCACGACTGGTCGCCGGCGGATGGTGCGTTCGTGCGCTGCTGCCCGGTGAACGCCATCCACGTCTCGCCCCTCCCAGCGGCCTCGGCACCCGATTCGCCCAACAGCACGACCGAGTCCGACACCCCGACTGTCGACCCGCTCGTGGCGAGCGCATAGCCAGCGGATCGCGCAGGCACATCGCGCAGGCGTACAGCGGAGGCGCGGCATCGGGGCCGCGCCATGCAGCGGCATGCAGCGGCATGGCCGGAGTCCGCTGGGTATATTGGGTCAGCCTCGTCGACGCCCGGAGCCCAGCCTCAACGGCTCGAGCACAGCGCGATGAGTGGCTCCAACCGCGCCTGAATCGACCCCCCACATGTCCCATCCCAATTCGTTCGGCAGCCGTTCCACGCTTCAGGTGGACGGCCGGCGGTACTCGTATTTCCGCCTGAGTGCGCTCGATGGCGTATCGGGCACGACCGCCGCGACCCTGCCCTTCTCGTTGCGCGTCCTGCTCGAGAACCTGCTCCGCGGTGAAGACGGCGCCTTCGTCAAGCGGGCCGATGTCGAGGCGCTCGCACGATGGGACGTCAAGGCGCCCGTCGACAAGGAAATCGCCTTCCGCACGGCGCGCGTGCTGTTACAGGACTTCACCGGTGTGCCATGCGTGGTCGACCTTGCCGCCATGCGCGACGCGATGGTGCAGCTCGGCGGCGATCCGACACGCATCAACCCGCTCCAGCCTGTCGATCTCGTCATCGATCACTCGGTGCAGGTGGATGAATACGGGACGGAAGCCGCATTCCTGATCAACACGGAACTCGATTTCGAGCGCAACGCCGAACGCTACGAGTTCCTCAAGTGGGGCCAGACGGCGCTCCGCAACTTCCGCGTCGTGCCGCCCGGCACGGGCATCTGTCACCAGGTCAATCTCGAGTACCTGGCGCAGGTGGTGTTCACCGCCAAGGACGGCGACGACACGCTGGCGTACTGCGACTCGCTCGTGGGCACGGACTCGCACACGACCATGATCAATGGCCTGGGCGTGCTCGGCTGGGGCGTGGGCGGTATCGAGGCCGAAGCGGCCATGCTCGGCCAGCCGGTGAGCATGCTCATTCCGGACGTCGTCGGGTTCAAGCTGCACGGCAAGCTGCCAGCCGGCGCGACCGCGACGGATCTCGTGCTCACGTGCACGGAGATGCTTCGCAAGAAGAAGGTGGTCGGCAAGTTCGTCGAGTTCTACGGCACCGGCCTCTCGTCGCTCGCACTCGCCGACCGCGCGACGATCGCGAACATGGCGCCGGAGTACGGCGCGACGATGGGCTTCTTCCCTGTCGACGCCGAGACGCTCAAGTACCTGCGCCTCTCCGGTCGCAGCGAGGAGCAGGTCGCGCTGGTGGAAGCGTACTGCAAGGAGCAGGGCCTCTTCCGCACGGACGCGACGCCGGATCCGATCTTCACCGATACGCTGGAACTCGATCTCTCGACCGTCGTGCCCAGCCTCGCCGGCCCGAAGCGTCCGCAGGACCGCGTGCCGCTCTCGCAGTCGAAGCAGATGTATCGCGAGGCGCTGGCCACGCAGATGGCCGTACAGAGTGCCGCCGCCACGACGCCCGTGATGGCCGGCGGTCCTGCGAAAGCGATGATCTCCGAAGGTGGTCCCGTCGGCGATGCCGGTGTGGCGTGTGAGCACAACGGCGCCTCGTTCCACCTGCAGCACGGGCACGTCGTGATCGCGGCCATCACCAGCTGCACGAACACGTCGAACCCGAGCGTGATGCTCGCCGCAGGCCTGCTCGCGAAGAAGGCCGTGGAGAAGGGCCTCAAGACCAAGCCGTGGGTGAAGACGTCGCTCGCACCGGGCTCCAAGGTTGCGACGGAGTACTTCGCGAAGGCCGGGCTGCAGGACTCGCTCGATGCACTGGGCTTCAATGTCGTCGGCTACGGCTGCACGACCTGCATCGGCAACTCCGGCCCGTTGCCGACGTCGATCAGTGAAGCGATCGACGCCGGTGGCCTGAATGTGGCGGCGGTGCTGTCGGGCAACCGCAATTTCGAAGGCCGGGTCAATCCGCAGACGCGCTTCAACTATCTCGCGTCGCCGCCGCTCGTCGTCGCGTTCGCACTCGCCGGCAAGATGGATATCGACATGGCGACGGAGCCGCTCGGCATCGGTACCGACGGGCCGGTTTTCCTGCGCGACATCTGGCCGTCGGCGCAGGAAGTGGAGGACACCATTCTCTCGTCGGTCAAGCGCGAGCAGTTCCTCAAGGAGTACGCGAGCGTCTTCGCCGGCGACAAGCTGTGGCAGGACATCCCGGCGCCTGTGGGCGATCAGTACGCGTGGAGCGATCAGTCCACGTACGTGAAGAACCCGCCGTACTTCGAAGGCATGACGATGTCCCCGCCGGGTGTGCGGCCGATTGCCGGCGCACGCGTGCTGGGCATGTTCGGCGACTCCATCACGACGGACCACATCTCGCCGGCGGGCTCGATCGCCGGCGCGTCACCCGCCGGCAAGTGGCTGCAGTCGCTCGGCGTCGATCGGAAGGATTTCAACTCCTACGGCGCGCGTCGCGGCAATCACGAGGTGATGATGCGCGGCACGTTCGCGAACATCCGCCTCAAGAACGAGCTGACCGGCGGCAAGGAAGGCTGGTGGACGGCCACCGCGCCGGGCGCGGAACCGGAGGCCATCTTCGACGTGTCGATGGCGCGTCAGGCCGAGGGGGTGCCGCAGATCGTGATCGCCGGCAAGGAGTACGGCACCGGCTCGTCGCGCGACTGGGCGGCCAAGGGGACCATGCTGCTGGGGGTGCGTGCAGTGATCGCGGAGAGCTTCGAGCGCATCCATCGGTCGAACCTCGTCGGCATGGGTGTGTTGCCGCTCGAATTCGCGCCGGGTGAGACGCGGCAGTCGCTCGGCCTCACCGGCTTCGAGACGTACGAGATCGAAGGGTTGGGCGACGACCTGCAGCCGCGCGCCGGGCTGTCGATCAAGGTGACGTCGATGGATGGCGCCGTGCGGACGTTCACGGCACGCTGCCGCATCGACACGCCGGAAGAGCTCCAGTACTACAAGCACGGCGGCATCCTCCCGTACGTGCTCCGCAACATGATCGGACGGGCGTAGGTCGACCTTGGTGCATCCGCTCGCGCGGGAAGGCAGATGTTGCAGCTGACCCCGTGAGCGCGATACACCTGGTGGTGAATCCGCGCGCCGGTGCCGGAGCCGGCGCGCGACGGGTGCGCGATGCACGCGATGCGCTGGCGAATGCTGGCGACGTCGAGGTGCATGAGACGCGCACCGCCGGCGACGAGACCCGGCTTGCCGTGGAGGCGCACCGGAATGGCGCACGTGCGCTGGCCGTGCTGGGTGGTGACGGCACCGTCAGCAACGCTGCACGCGGCCTCCTGCAGCACGGGAGCCGTCTGCCACTCGTCGTGCTTGCGGCCGGCACCGGGAATGATTTCGCGAAATCGTACGGCGCACCGGTGCATGACTACGCGGCCATGGCACGACTGGTTGCCGCGGACTCCGTGCAGACCATCGACGCCGGCAGCGTGAACGACGTGACGTTCGTGAGCGCTGCCGGTTTCGGGTTCGACGTGCACGTGCTGGCACGATTGGCCGCGCATCGCGGCAGTTCGGGGCGTGCGACGTACGCGCTCACTGCACTCCGTGCGCTGCGCGCCTACCGTGGATTCGTAGCGCAGGTGAAGGGTCAGGCCGTCACGGCCGACGCCAGCGTCGCGGACCAGTCCTCGCGTCTCCTGCTGCTGGTGTTCGCCAACGGACGATACTTCGGCGGGGCGTTCTGCATTGCACCGAATGCCTCCATGCGCGACGGTGCACTCGACATGATCCGGATCGCGGACGCGAGCACCGCACGGCGCGTCGCGCTGCTGGCTCGGGCCGTTCGCGGAGCGCACATGGGCTGCCAGGAAGTGAGTACGGCCCGCGCGGCGGAGCACGTCGTCACGTTCGCGGCACCGCCACTTTTCGAGACCGACGGCGAACTGCACCAGGCACGGGAGTCGACCGTGCGGGTGCGCTGCCTGCCGAATGCGCTGCGGGTCATCGCGCCTGCCGGCGACGCCGCAGGAGCCTGAACAATTTGACCCCTGAAAAGGGTGCGCCCCCGCCATCGCAATCGCGATGACGGGGGACGCAGTGCCCCTCCACGAAGCACTTCACACTCTCCAACTCCCACGCTCAGCACTCTCGCAGGATTCCTGCCAACCGCGTCAGCGACTGTGACGCAGATAACGAACGACTGCGGTACTCGTTTGCACTTCCCTGACAGAGCGCTGGACTAGCGCGGCGTCTTGATCTGGTGACCGATCACGCCGCCCAGCACTGCGCCGCCCAAGGCACCGATCGCACCACCCTTCACGCGATCACGTGAGGTCGCCACACCGATTGCCGTTCCAGCAACGGCGCCGATGATCGCGCCTTTCTGCGTGTTGCGACGTTCTGCCTGCTGTACCGGCCCGCTGTAGACGCCCGACCCACTGCCCGACGACGTGCCCGCGCTGCGGGACGTGGTACGCTGCGGGACGTACACGACACGCGTCTGCTGCTGCGGCTGCGGGTACCCGTACTGCTGTGGGTACTGCGCATTCTGCGGGTACGGCTGCGGCATGTAGGCACCGTAGCCCGGCTGGTAGTTCGGGGCGTAACCCTGACCATATGCCAGCTCCTGCGGGCTCGCGAACTGCTGACGCGCTCCCGGTGCCATCGACGCCGCCGACAAGTCGGCCTTCAGCTGCTCATCCACCTTTTCCTTGCCGCTGCACGCCGTGAGGACGGCAAACGCGACGGGGGCCAGCAATGGAAGAGCGGCCGAACGGAAACGCGGACGAAATGACGTAAGAGCCTGTGACATGGTGTCTCCTGTTTCTCGGTGGCGCTGCATGCGCCGCACCCTGATTAAGGGCAGGTGCCATGCCAATGGAGAAACCCTCATTTGCCTATGGAGACCCCCCAATTCCCGGAAAAATGTCCACCGGAAGGGTCATGAGGCCGTCCTCAGGTGGGACAGTCGGATGGGACAGTCGGACACTTCCGGCAGCCCTCATTACTTTACCCGATGTCGTGTGGACTGTCGTCCGCCCATCTACGGCTCAGCCGTGTCATCCTGGTGTCATCCTGACGGAGCAACTCATGTCTCGCTCTACCCGTACCGCACGCTCGATCGTCGCGGCGACCGCTGCCCTCATGCTCGCCGTGCCATCGTTCGCCCGGGCGCAGGCGCCAGCCCCGACGCCGCTCAAGGTGGGTGAGATGGCGCCCGACTTCACTGTGACGGCAGTCACGTCGGCCGGTGTCAACGCGAAGCCTTTCAAGCTCTCCGAGCACAAGGGCGAGACGATCGTGCTCGCCTTCTTCCCGAAGGCACGCACGTCGGGTTGCACTGTGCAGATGGAGAGCTATCGCGACAAGTACGCCGAGATGTTCAACGGCGGCAAGAAGGTCACGCTCGTCGGCGTGAGCGTGGACAGCGACACGGCGCTGGTCTCGTGGGCGAAGGACGCGAACTTCCCGTTTCACTTCGCAGCCGATGTCGACCGCAAGGTCGGCGTAGCCTACGGCGCCAGCAGCGGCACCGGCTTCCACAAGCGCACGCTCTACGTGATCGACGGCAGCGGCAAGATCAGCTACGTGGCGGCACCGTTCCAGCAGATGTCGGCGGACGCGTACACGGATCTGGGTGCGGCGGTGTCGCAGGCGGCCAAGTCCCCCCGCTAGTCCCGCAGTCGGACCTGCCGTTGCTCGACATTCCCCGCGCCCTTCTCACCGCACTGTACCGCGCGGCTGTGGAGGGCGCGGCGCCGTTTCCGCGGACGCAGCGGGCCGTCGCCTCCTGGCTGGCCGCCCGTCCCGATCTCAGTGAAGCCGCGAGCGCCCGTGTGCACTGCATCGCGCTCGGGAAGGCCGCACCCGCGATGTTCTCCGGTGCGGCTCGCGCCATCGCCGATGCAGGGCACGTGATCGCGGGCGGGGTCGTCGTGTGCGCGAGTGCCGCGGGTCAGGGCGATCTGCCGGAGCACGTGCGCCTGTTCGTCGGTGACCACCCGGTGCCGGGTCCGGGATCGCTCGAGGCGGGCGATGGCATCGACGACGCGATACAGGAGGTCGGCCCCGGCGACATCGTCGTGGTGCTGCTGTCCGGTGGCACCACGGCGCTTGCGGCCGCACCCGTCGCCGCACTCTCGCAGGCGCTGGGCGATGCCGAGCGCGCACAGGCACACATCGCCAACCTCGCCGAAACGCTGCTCGAGAGTGGCCTCGCGATTCACGAGATGAATGCGATCCGCCGCCGCATGCTGCGCTGGGGCGCCGGGCGGCTCGCGGTGGCGCTGCACTCCCGCGGTGCAGCAGCCATCCCGGTGTTCGCGATCTCGGACGTCATCGGCGACGACCCGTCGGTGATCGGCTCGGGCCCCTGCACCGCCGATCCGTTCGACGACGCGACCTTCCTCGCGCTGCTGGACGCGCACAACGTGCGCAACAGCCTCGAACGCGGCATGGCGCAGTTTCTCGGCATCGTCGGCGGTGGCACCGTGCCGGCGGTGCCGTCCCCGTCGCATCCCGCATTCTCCCTCGTGCAGTACGAAGTCGTCGCCAGCAACGCCGACTCCCTGCGCGCCCTGGCGTCGGCAGCACGCGCGAGCGGCATCGATCAGGTCATCGTGGAACGCGAGCCGCTCGCCGGCGACGCGGCGACGCTGGGTGATGCACTGGCCCGACGCGTGCTCGCGAGTGCGGCGCGGGTTCCCCGCGGGGCCCGCGCCCTGTACGTGGCCGGAGGCGAGCCGGTGGTGCACCTGCGCTCCACATTCGAGCGTGCATGGAGCGAGGACGATGACGACGCCTCGTCACCCATGAATCCTTTCCTGGTGCGCATGGACCGCGACGTCACGGCAGAGACGCGCACGGACGCGGACCTCGACGTCGACTTCATGCGCGGCAGCGGCAGTCAGGCGGGGTCGGCGGACGAACCGATGCGCGGCGGTCGCATGCAGCTGCTCGCACTCGCGGCAGCACTCGCGTTCGAGGAAGCTGGCGCGCATGGCAATCGCGACGTGCGGCGCGTGACGCTGCTCGCCGCGGGTACCGACGGGCGGGACGGACCGACCGACGCGGCGGGTGCAATCGTCGACAGCGCGGTGCCGGCGCTCGCACGCCGCGCCGGCCGGATCCCGGAGACCGACGCCGCCACCGGCCGTTCGTACTATCCGCTGGATGCGGCGGGCGCGCTGCTCAAGCCGGGACCTACCGGAACGAACGTGATGGACATCGTCGCCGTACTCGTGGACGCGACCCGCTAGCCGCGGGTGCCGCTGCGATCAGGACGTGATCACAGCACGTGATCCGTAGTGATCAAAAGGTGATCAGTACTTGCAGTCCGTCGAGTAAAGGTCTTTCGCACAGCCCGCCTTTTCCGCCTCGGCCACCGACCGGAAGCCGATGCGATCCGCTGGCTTGATGAGCGAAACCGTGTGACACGAGGCGGGATAGAACTTCTTCGAATTCCGGCTGGCCACGAACGGCGCCGATTGCGCGTCCATCACGGCGGTGATCGTCGACTGGTCGCTGCCCGGTGTGGACGCGCCGCCACTGGATGCACCGGTGGATGCCGGCGCCTGTCGCGACGCGCACGCCTGCAGCAGGACGAGTGCTGCCGCGGCAACGAGAGTGCGGAGATGTGGCATGGAGAGATCGGTAAAAGGTGACGGTACCGTCGCCTTTGACGGTCGCTGAAATCTTGACGGGAACGTCGCGTTGTAAAGGGGTGCGCAGTGACGCGCGGCCACGCATTTTCTGCCGATGCCAGTGAAGCGATCCCCACGTGCACGTCCCGCGTCGACGACGTTGCCCGCTCCGGTGCCGCCCCCGGACGCAGCGACCGAGACGACCGATGACAGCCTCGACAGCAACGGCGCCGCCCCCGACGGTCCGGGCGATGCGTTCCGTCGGCGTCCTCGACAATCGCGTGGCCAGAAGCGTGTCGAGTTGCTGCTCGATGCTGCGGCCGCGGTGATCGCCGAGTCGGGCCTCGCCGCTGCGACGGCCGAGGCGATCGCATTGCGCGCACGCACGGCGAAGGGCTCGCTCTATCAGTTCTTCCCGAACCGTGACGCGGTGCTCGCGGCACTGGCGTTGCGCTACGCAGACGAGATGCGACAGATCCACGAACGCGCGTTTCCGATGGACCCGCACGGGCTCGCACTCGACCGGCTGATCGATCGCATCATTCGTCCACTCGCCGACTTTCACGACCGGCATCCGGCGTTCCGCCGGGTGTTCGCATCCGTCGAGGGCCCCGCCGATGAGACGCGCTCGGCGCCGGCACGCTTGCGTGCCCAGCTGTTCGAATCGTTCGTCGATCGGCTGGACGTGCTGTTCGCGAGCCGCAACCCGCGCCTCCCGACACGGGAGCGACGGCGCGCCGCGCTCGTGAGTGCATCGGTGGGCCAGGCCGTCCTCGCGCGCCGCAGCCGCGCGAGCGCCGCAGACAAGAAACCGCTGCTGGACGACCTGCGCCGACTGCTGCACGTCTACCTGGAGCCGTTGCTCGACGCGCCGGACACGGTGGACGCGCCGGACACGGTGGACGCGCCGGACACGCGGGACGCGCGTGCGCCCGACGCACGTGCGAAGAAAGTTCCCGCGAAGACGACGCCGCGGGCCGCACCCAAAGCATCGCCCAAGACATCGCCTAAAACATCGCCCAAGGCAGCGAGAAAACGCGCGTGATTACCTTACAGCATGGCTAATTCCACCGTCACGATCGGTCTCATCCAGGATGTCGCGTCCGAGGACCGCGCGGCCAATGTCGCACGCGCCGTGCTGCGCGTGCGCGAAGCCGCCGCACGCGGCGCACAGATCATCTGCCTGCAGGAGCTCTTCAACGCCCCGTACTTCTGCAAGACCATCGACCCGAACCACTTCGACATCGCCGAACCGGCGGACGGGGACACGGTCACGACGATGCGTGCACTCGCGCAGGAGCTGCGCGTCGTGCTCGTCGTGCCGTACTACGAGAAGCAGGCGCCGGGACTCTACCGCAACTCGGCGACGGTGATCGACGCGGACGGGTCGCTGCTCGGCACGTACCGCAAGATGCACATTCCGCACGATCCGCTGTTCGAGGAGAAGTACTACTTCGCGCCGGGTGACGTGGCACCCGACACGCGGGGCGAGCGCCACCCGGGCCTCAACGGGTTTCGCGTGTGGCGCACGATGTACGCGGACATCGGTGTGCTGATCTGCTGGGATCAGTGGTATCCGGAGGGTGCGCGCATCACCGCCCTGCTCGGTGCGCAGATCCTTTTCTACCCGACGGCGATCGGCTGGCACCCCGGTGAGAAGGCGACGTTCGGCGAGGCGCAGGTCGATGCATGGCGCACGGCGCAACGCGCGCACGCGATCGCCAATGGCGTGTTCGTCGCCGCGCCCAATCGCGTCGGGTTCGAGGCGCAGGCGGGCACGCAGGGGCTCGAGTTCTTCGGACAGTCGTTCATCTGCGATCCGTTCGGTCGCTATCTCGCGCAGGGCGGTACCGAACCGGAGTTGCTGGTGGCGCCGTGCGATCTCGCGCTGATCGAGGAGACGCGCCGCAACTGGCCGTTCCTGCGCGATCGCCGCATCGATGCGTACGGCCCGATCACGCAGCGCTGGCTGGCGGGCGCCTGAGCGTGGCGGCAGAGCCAGCCATGCCGGCCGACGGGTTCGCGGGCGTACGGATGCCGGCGGAGTGGGAGCCGCACGATGCCACCTGGATCGGCTGGCCGCATCACGAACCCGATTGGCCCGGCAAGCTCGGACCGATTCCGTGGGTGTACGCCGAGATCGTGCGTGCACTCGCGGCGCACGAGCGTGTCGAGATTCTCTGTCACGACAGCACCGTGCAGGCGGCGGCGCAGCATGCGCTGACCATGCACGGGGTGGATCCGTCGACGTATCGCCTGCACTTGCAGCCGACGGACCGGGTCTGGCTTCGCGATTCCGGGCCCACGGGCGTGCACCACACCGACGGCAGCGTGGGCCTGGTGCACTGGGGCTTCGACGCGTGGGCCAAGTACGACAACTACGCGCTCGACGAGCGCGTGCCCGAAGCCGTGCAGCGCGTGACCGGTTTGCCGCGCGTCGAAGCCGTCCGCCCCGACAATGGCGAGCGCCTGATTCTCGAAGGCGGCGGAATCGAGACGGACGGACAGGGCACGATGCTGGTGACGGAGGAGTGGCTGCTCTCCGACGTGCAGGTGCGGAATCCCGGCCTCACGCGCGAGGGCTACGAGCAGGCCTTCGCGCAGTACCTCGGCATCACGCACACCATCTGGCTCGGCGAAGGATGCGTCGGCGATGACACGCATGGTCACGTCGACGACATCGCGCGCTTCGTCGCGCCCGGTGTGATCGTGCTCGCGCACGAGGAAGATCCGGCGGACGAGAACCACGCGCGGTCGCTCGACAACCTCCACCGGTTGCAGCGGGCGCACGATGCGCGCGGCACTCCGATCCGTGTGGTCACGCTGCCGTTTCCGCGCGCCGTCGTCATGGACGACACGCGGCTTCCGGCGAGCTACGCGAACTTCTACATCGCGAACGGTGTCGTGATCGTGCCGACGTTCAACGATCCGAATGACCGCGTCGCGCTCAATACGCTGGCCGATCTCTTCCCCACGCATCGGATCGTCGGCATTCACGCCGTCGACCTCGTGTGGGGGCTCGGCACCCTGCACTGCCTCACGCAACAGCAACCGGCGGCTCGAGTGCCCGCGACTGCATGACGACCCCGCCCCTGCCACCCGCATCGAACGACCCGTCGCGCGATGCGACGAACGGGCCGCAGCAGATGCCCGAGAACCCGCTGCCGGCCTGGTTCAACCGTCGCAAACCCGGTGAACTGAGCGACGAGCAGCTCGCGCTGTTCATCGGCCCGCGCTGGGAGTCCGCCTACCGGAAGAAGCTCGCCGGCTTCCGGGCCGATCCGTCCTTCGTGCCGACCTGGAACTGGGCTGCCGCACTGGCGCCCAGCGGCCTGTGGTTCCTCTATCGGAAGCTCTATCTGGCGTTCGCCGCATTCTTCATCATTCCGTCGCTGGCGGTGCAGTGGCTCACCGGCACGGACCAGAGCATGACGATGGCGAACCTGAATTCGCCGGAGAATGCCTGGCTCCGGGGCATGTACGTGGCCGTATACGTCTCCACCGTGCTCGCGGGCGGGGGCACCGCCAACTGGCTGCTCTTCCGGCGCGCCCGCGCAGCCATCAAGCTGGTGGAGCTGCAGGAGCTGCCCGAACCTGAATCCGTCCGGCTCCTTCAGCGTATTGGAGGGGTAAATCGGGGCGGGCTCGCGTTCATGGTCGCCATCGTGGTCATGAGTGCCCTTGCTGCATTTCGCGGCTAGGGAACCCCGCCGGCGGGGCAATTCCGTCGGGTCGGTGACGCGACTCGCGTCTCAGCTGTTGTTCTGCGATGACTGACGCGGAGCTGGTCGCTCGGACCCGCACCGGTGACGCCGACGCATTCGGCGCACTGGTGTCACGGTACTACGACGCATGCTGGCGCTTCGCGTATCACATGCTGGGGGAACGGGCGGATGCTGACGATGTGGTGCAGGACGCGTTCATGCGCGCCTATCTCGCGATCGGTCGGTACGACGAGCGCGACCAATTTCGTGGCTGGCTGTTCCGCATTCTGACCAATCAATGTCGAAACGCAATTACTTCCCGGAGCAGGCGCTCGCGCCGCTTCGTTCAGGACGAGGTCGCCATTGAATCGGCCACGTCGCCTTCCGTCGGCCTGCAGCTTGGCGTCGAGGACGCCGCACTCGCGCGCGCGCTCGCGCAACTCGATCCGTTGCAGCGCGAAGCCCTGCTGCTCAAGTACGCCGAAGGACTGGAATACACGGAGATGTCGCGCATGACCGGCGTCGGCGAGTCCGCGCTCAAGATGCGCGTCAAGCGCGGCAGCGAGCGCCTGCGCGCGCTGCTGGGGACGCTCGATGTCTGACGAGCCCCGGGTGCTTCCCTTTCCGTCCGAGGAGGACGACGACGCCGTGCTCGGCGCGCACATCGCCGCGATGTATCGCGGCTATCCGGCGCGCTCGCAGGCGGACGCGGACCGCTGTGCCCGAGAGGTGATCGCGCGCGCCAAGGCGCAGCCAGCCTGGCGTGCCCTGGTGCCGCGTCAACGCTGGTGGTGGGGCGCGGCGGCGGCTGCGGTGCTCGTGGTAGTCACCATGCGCCCGTGGCGCCCCGATGCGTCGGACGAGGCGGGCCGCGTCTTCACGTCTGCCGCTCGCGAGGCGACGACGCCGCCGGGGGCGGCCGCGGGTTCGCCGGGCGGGGCAATGGCCAGATCCCCGCAGGGCACGATCACGTCGCTCGACGGCGGCGATACGGTTCGCTTCGACCTGCGCCTGGCGACGGAGCCGAAGGATGTCTCGCTGGTGGGCGACTTCAACGGCTGGGACGAGAGCGCGACGCCCATGCTTCGCCGGAACGGCGACGAGACGTGGTCGGCGCAGATCAGCCTGTCTCCCGGCCGTCACGTGTACGCCTTTGTCGTCGACGGCCAGCAGTGGCTGGTGGACCCGCTCGCCCCACAGGTTCCCGATGCGGGCTTCGGGCCTGCGAATGCCGTCGTGATCGAAGGCCAGCGCTGATGCGCGTCTTGCGCCTCGCCGCGCTGATCGCGCTGGCCAACCTCGCGAGTGTTCCCGCGGCGCAGGCGCAGCCGGCGGCGATGAACGCCATGCTGCAGCAGGCGACGCCCCAGCGCGTACCGTTCGACGAGGCGCGGTTCGATTCGCTGACGGCTCGCCAGCTCGGGGAGATCTTCGATGCGGCAGCAGCAGCCGGCCTGCCGACTGACAAGCTCATCAATCGGGCGCGCCAAGGTGCCGCCCTGCGGGTGAACAGCGCGCGGATCATTACGGCCGTCCGGATGCACGCAGCGGCGTTGCTCGAAGCCCGCGAGGTGCTGGGTACGGCATCCACTGCAGCTGAGCTCGACGTCGGCGCCGATGCGCTCAAGGCCGGGATTCCGGCGAGCACGCTCGCACAGGTGCGGGCCGCACGGACGGGCGGCAGCGTCGAGATGCCCCTCGTCGTCCTGATCGATCTGGTCTCGAGCCGGCAGGTCCCGGTGTCGAATGCCCGTGAGGCAGTGCTGACGTTGTCCAGGGTGCCACGGTCGGACGAGGCACTGTCGAGTCTGCAGCAGGTGGTCGCGAAGAACTCGGTGCGCGGCCCCGGTATGGCTCTCGACGCCCTGAATCGTTACGTTAAGGGCACGGTGTCGGGAAGCATTCAGCCGTCCACACCCGTGACGCCTGATCGCAAACCGATCCGTCCACCTCCGCCGTGACGCCTGCACGCCTTTCTCCTTGCGCGTCGCACCGCCGATTGACCAAGGGCGGACGCACGCTGCCTTGCGCGCTTGCCACGCTTGCATTGCTCGCCACGTCGGGCAGTGTCACTCGCGCGCAGAACGGCCAATCGCCGGTAGCCCCGTCGTCGACGATCGGGCCAGTCACCGACGCGCCCACGTTCTCCGTGCTGGGCCTCGCATCGCTGCCGGACGGCAACCAGATGGCGGGCCGCAACGAAGTCTGGTTCGGCGCGACGCAGCCGCTCGGCCAACTTGGCTCGGTGCGCTTCGCCGCCATCGGCAGTGGCAACTGGCGCGTCCGTAACACCGTGGGCTCCAACAGCGCATACGAAGGCATTGCCGCACTCCGCGCCCGCACACGCGTGGGCAAGCTGCGGATGTGGAGCGCCGTCAGCTACGGGCACATCGACGTCGATGGCACCGCCGGCGGCGGTCTGCTCCCGGGCCGCACGGCGAACAGCCCGCCGCTCGATGGCGTGCGCGCGGACACGACGGTCTCGAGCAGGGTGGATGTCGGCAACATAGGCCGCGCCGAAGCCGGCGTGATCTCCAACGTCTCGGGCGTGGAGCTCTCCTTCGGTTTCTCCGTCGAGCGCGCCACGCGCGTCACGACGCAGACGCTCACGATCAACGTCGACAACGGCCTGCCTCCGGTCGCGAGCGCGACGAGCGGCGGGTCCGTCGAAACACGCACCATCCGCGGCCTGCAGCGCCGCGACATCGCAACGGGCATCGCGGCGATGGGCTTCAACACCGGCTCGGCGTCGTGGCTGGTGTCGCTCACCTCACCCGTCGCCACCTGGATCACGAAGGACGACCTGTCACCGAAGCCGCGCGTGGCACCGGCGATCGCCTCGCTCGCCGTAGTGCAACGCGTGTCCGGCTGGCTATCCGTCGTCGGCGCAGCGAGCACGAACTCCGGTACGGTCGGCACGAGCGTCATGCGGGACGACATCGCGGGAAGCCGCAAGTCGTTCGCCCCGGTCGTGGCGCTCGGCTTCCGCATCGCGCACCTCCCGTTCCGCAACCGCAGCGACGACACGCCACAGGGCATCCTCTCGTTCGAGACGCGCACCATCGGCGGCATCGACTCGGCGTCCGTCATGCAGACAGCGCCGGATTCCGCACCACGCGCGGACGCGGATACGCTGCGCGTCTTCTTCCTGATCGACGCGCCCAAGGCCGAGATCGTGGAGCTGATGGGTGACGCCACGGGCTGGGCCGTCACGCAGATGCAGCGCACGCCGAATGGCCGGTGGCGCGCAGAGCTCAAGCTCACGCCCGGCTTGCACCGGCTCACGGTGCGTGCGGACGGCGGCCGCTGGATCGCGCCGCCCGGCCATCCGGTGGGCAACGATGATTACGGCAGTCCGGTCGGCGTGATCACGGTCAAAGGCAAGCAGTAAGGCCGCCGGCAACGACGCACCCGCACAACGAAGAAGCCCTCCGGAGATCCGGAGGGCTTCTTCGTTTCGGTCATCGCGTTTCGGTCATCGCGTTTCGGTCATCGGGCGGCGGTCATCGCGCGATCGTCACGCTCAGCGGTCACTCTTGATGCGAAGCGTCTGCGACGTGGTGTCGCTCACCCCGCCCCCGCTCACCACCAGCGAGAGCTGGTACTCACCAGCGGCCACCGGCGGAAACGTGAGCGTGATGCTCCGACCCGGCTGTCCATCGGGCCGGCCGTTGTCGGTGTAGCGGATGGCCACCGGTTGCACCGACTTCGACAGCCCGAAGAAGTTGCCAAGGCGCTGGCCGAGGCCCGCATCGATTCGGAGCGCGCGCACTTCCACCTGCACCGGCGCCTCGGGGGTCACGGGCCGGTAGATCTCCCAGTACAGGCCGACCGTCGCGCCCTTGTCGAGTTCTGTCGACCCATATGCCTGTGCGGCATTCCGCTCGAGCGACGGCGCGATCGACGCGTCGCCTTTCTGCAACAGCAGGAAGTCCGAGAGTCGCACTTGCCGGGCGAGCGGCTGGACCGTCGTGCGCACACGCGTTGCGCGCTTGTTGCGCGCGCCGATCACTTCGAGGCTCGCGAGCGTCGGTGCCGTGATCGGCAGCAGCAACGCACTCGCCGCGGCGGCGCTGTCCTTCTTGATCATGACTGGCGGCTTGCCATCGAGTGCATCGAGCACGAGCGCGGCCGTGTACGGCGCGCGTCCCATCTCGAGTTCGCGCACGAGCCGGTAGCCACCCGCGAGGAGCGTCGTGTCACCGCGGCGAAAGCGCGCGAACTGATGCGGGACCATGCCGTAGCCCGACGCATAGCGAGGTGCATAGCGCATGCGCGCCTTCTTGCGGTTGGGCTCCCAGTCGGCGTTGGTGGCGCCCACCGGCGTTGCGATCACTTCCGCGTTGGGCATGAAGTCGTAGCTCGGCGTGGGCTCGTGGCCGACCACCGAGGGCGGACGCGGGTCACCGTAGCCGCCATTCTGCACGGACCACGCAGTGGGCCACCCATAGCGCACCTGCGACTCCAGCAGATCGTCACCCCACGTGAGGTCGTAGGGAATGCGCCCGAGCGAGTGCACGCGCGACATCGTGCGTCGTGCGTACACCTCGTTGCTCAGGTCATTCGCCGGCAGCATCCACAACGGCTGTGCGAGACGGAAAATTCTCGCGTTGCGCTCCGAGCGCGCACCACCGCATGGAATGGCCTGATACGCGGCATGCTCCGACGGATCCAGCCACCACGTGAGGTCGGTCCAGGTGCAGCGTTGCGCGGCAGGCATGGACGCGAGCGACTTCTCGAACGCGGCGGCGGCCGCCACATGCTGATTCGCGTTGTGCAGCGCGAGCCCCTGCAGTGCAGCATTCCACCATGCGGTGCCCGCGCTCTGGCGCGCGGCCAGGATGGCGCTGTCGACCTTCTCGGCCTCGATGAAGTAGCGCACCCGCATGCCGTTGACCCAGTCGTCTGCCGGGTCGGCGGCGGCCGCGCGATTCAGCAGCTCGACCAGCTGGTCGCGTTCGAGCTTCGCGTCCGTGCGCTCCGCGGGAGGCGGCACGTCGCCGTTGTTGTTCCAGTAGCAGATGCGGCCGAGCTGCACTTCGCAGAAGGCATCCGCGCCGCCGTTGTAAAAGCGCAGGCCGATGCGATGGTTCGCCTCAAACGTATTCTGCAGCGCGCGCGCCTGCGCAGACAGACCCGCCAGGGTACGGTCACTGCCGCGGAGCGGATCCGCGGCCGCCGAGCCACTGATGGCGGTGACGGGCGTCGTGTCGGTCTGCGCACCGGTCGCACCGCCCGTTCCCGCCTGCGCGCCGAGCGCGAGGGGAAGCATGCCCGATGCGGCAAACGTCATCGTCAGCGCGAAAGTCCCGACGATGCTTCGATTCCACGGGGTGTTGCACACGAGCGAATCTCCGGAAGGGCAGCCTCGAACCGTCATGGCTGGTGAGGCAGGTCAAACGATAGCGCGCCGCCCGGCAGTTGCCCGGCGGCGCGACACCGTTGCGAAGATTAACCCGCCTCGACTAGAAGGCGAACTTGACCCCCGCAGTCAGCGCCCAGTTGTGCGCGAGATTCGTGTTGGTGCGGAATCCCACCGCCTCCTGGGAGTCGAACCGGCCGATCCAGTCCTTCGCCTGCACGCGCAGCGCGAACGAATTGGATACACCGATATCGAGGCCTACCCCAGCCGAGTATGCAATGTTCGACGACCGCGTGTTGAGCAGTCCGTTCTTGATGTCGCTGGTCATCCCGCCGACGCCTGCCTGGACGAACGGCGCAAATCCCTTGGTGCGCCCATTCAGGCCGCCGAGCTCCAGACCGGCATCATAGAGGTACGTGCGCGCGGTGCCGACGTTGATGCCACCGAGGATGGGCACGCCAACCTGGAGATCGCCGGAGGCGTACGCCACGTTGCCGACGAGTGCGAGACGACTGCCAAGGGGGATGCTGCCCTGCACACCGACCATCGGCGCATTCGACTTGGAGATGTCGGTGCCGAGTGGGCCGTCGTAGAGGGCGCCGGTGACGAGATACCCGGCGTACGGGGTGAGCGATGCACCGGAACCGGTGCGCGCGCCCGCCTGGGCTTCGAGCGAGGCTGGAAGGACTGCGGCGAGCGCGAGGGCGGAAACGCGTGCTGCGAAACGGACAGAAAGACGCATGATGCCTCCGAGAGGGTTGACGGAGGGGTTCAATGCATTCGACGGGCCCCGCCATCGCCGATCCCGGCGCGCGCGGAAGATGCTGTTCTACAATGACTTAGCTGGATTCAGGCGACGGGCGGCGGCCGCCGATGTCCTCCGCGCAGGACACCGGCGCCGGCTGTCGTGGGTCAGGCCGGTCAGCTACCTGGCGGGTTCAGCGGGCCGGATCACGAAAGCCGGCTTCGCGATGCGAGTTGTCGCACAGCGGCATGCGCGCGCTTCGCCCGCATCGGCAGAGGGCCACGCGGGTGTCGCGAATCAGTTCGGTGCCGTCTTCCATGACGACGTGCACCTCGCCCCGCACGAACAGCGGGCCATGCCGCGAGGCGCGCACCGTCACCGGTTCCGGCGCGATCTCGACCAGCGTGTCGCGCACGTACGCGCGGAGGGCGCCCGTCGGACACCGGAGCACAGCAGCGGTGACGTCATCGACCGGTGCTGCTTCCAGGCGGATCCAGGGGCGCGCCGTCGCGTCGAACACCGCCGGCAGCGCGCGGATGCACGCCGCGGCGTGGATGCAGCGCCGCGGCTCGAAGGTGACGGTCAGCTCGCCGTTCTGGTACGTCTGCAGTGTGCGGGCCATGCGAGGGTCAGTCCGGGCCGCGGTCCCGCAGCACGACCGGCGGCTCCTCACGCGTGCGGGCCTTGATGTTGAGCATTTCCACCAGCACCGAGAACGCCATCGCGACGTATGTGTAGCCCTTCGAGATGTGCTGGCCGAGGCCTTCCGCCACCAGGTTCGTGCCGATCAGCACGAGGAAGGCGAGCGCCAGCATCTTGATCGTCGGATGCTTGTCGACGAATTCGGAGATCGGCCGTGCGGCAAACAGCATGACGCCCAGCGCGATGACGTTGGCGGCGATCATGATCGACACGTCGTCGGCCATGCCCACCGCGGTGATCACGGAGTCGAGTGAGAACACGATATCGATCACCATGATCTGCGCGATCGTCGTCCAGAGCGACTTCGCTGCGCGGGCCTTCGACGCTGCATCCGCCGACGAGCCTTCCAGCTTGTCGTGAATCTCCATCGTGGCCTTGCCGATCAGGAACAGGCCACCGGCGAGCAGGATGAGGTCACGCCCCGAGAAGCCACGTCCGAACATCGTGAGCAGCGGCTGCGTCAGCCCCATGACCCAGGTGATCGACAGGAGCAGCAGCACGCGGGTGACGAACGCGCCCATCAGCCCGAACGAGCGTGCCTTCGCCTGATCCTGCACCGGCAGCTTGCTGCTCAGGATCGAGATGAAGATGATGTTGTCGATGCCGAGGACGATCTCGAGGACGG
>JAZKCW010000069.1:0-74187 GCA_040387895.1 Gemmatimonadota bacterium | reverse complement strand
TCTTCGCCTTCATGCAGGCGTACATCTATCCGGTCATCCCGCTTCCTGAAGGCGAGCGCATCATCGCCATCGAGAACCGGGATGTGGAGCTGAACAACGAGGATCGGCAGGCCACCCACGACTTCGTGGTGTGGCGGAAGGAGCTGCGCACGATCACCGACGTCGGTGCGTTCCGCACCGTTGGGCGCAACCTCGTCGCCGGCACCGGCTCAGTGGAACCCGTTCCGGTTGCCGAGATGAGCGCGGCGGGATTCACGCTCGCGCGCACGGCGCCGCTGCTCGGACGCACACTGATCGACGCGGACGAGGCAGCCGGCGCGCCCCCGGTTGTGGTGATCGGTCACAAGGTCTGGAAGGAGCGCTTCGCGAGCAGCCCTGCGGTGGTCGGACAGCCGCTGCGACTCAACGCCACCTCGCACACGATCATCGGCGTCATGCCGGAAGGATTCGCGTTCCCGGAGAACCACGAACTCTGGATCCCGCTGCGCTCCGATCCATCGGCATACGCGCGTGGCAAGGGCCCGGAGATCTACATCTTCGGCCGCCTGGCGCCCGGCATCTCCATGGAAGCGGCGCAGGCCGAGCTCACGGTGCTCGGCAAGCGTGCGGCAACGGACTTCCCGAAGGCGAACGGCACGATCCGCCCGATGGTCATGCCGTACACGCACTCGATCTCCGACGTGCAGGGAACCACGGTGTGGATGGCGGTGCAGATGCAGGCCATGATGACGGTGCTGCTCGTGATCGTCGCCTTCAACGTCGCAGTGCTGGTGTACGCGCGCACGGCGACACGCCAAGGCGAGATCGCCGTCCGGAGTGCACTCGGCGCGAGCCGCGGCCGCATCGTGTGGCAGCTTTTCATGGAGGGACTGGTGCTGTCCGTGCTGTCCGCCTTCGGTGGGCTCTTCATCGCGCGCTTCGGCATCACGCTGGCGCGTGGCATGCTGGAAGCGGAGGAGGGCATTCCGTTCTGGCTGGACTTCGGCATGCGTCCGCGCACGGTGCTGTTCGCGATCGGTGTCACGGTGTTCTCGGCCGTGATCATCGGCGTGCTGCCGGCGCTGCAGGCCACGGGCAAGCGGCTGCAGGACACGCTGCGCAGCATGAGCAGCGGCGCGGGCGTCCAGCTCGGACGCACGTGGACATTCCTCATCGTCGCGCAGGTGGCAATCGCCGCTGCGGCGCTCCCGGCCGCCGTCAGTGCCGGGTGGGGAGAGATTCGCGGAGCCGTGACGAGCCCGATCTATGATCCCATGCGGTACCTGCTCACGAACTTTCGCACCGATACCGATGTGGCCGGCGCGCTCACCGCTGCCGACAGCGTGACGCAACGGCGTGACGCAGCCGCGCGCCTCGGCAACACGATGGCCGCGCTGGTGCAGCGCATCTCGGCTGCGCCCGGCGTGATGGGCGTGTCGTACAACGTGGACCTCGAGGGCCGGCGCGGACGCATGGAGGTGGAGGGCATCACGATGCCCGAAAAGCTGCGCGGGCCGTACAGCATCGCCTCGCAGGGATCGGAACCCAACACGCTCCCGATCATGGGCGCGCGTATCCTCACCGGACGCGGGTTCGACGCAAGCGACATGGATTCGACGTCGGGCTCGGTGATCGTGAGCGCCTCGTTCGTGCGCCAGGTGCTGGGGAATACTCCGCCTATCGGCAAGCGCATCCGCTACGCCGGTGACGAAGCGCGCGGCGAGGACGCGGCCGTGGCGCCGAGCCGGTGGTTCACGATCATCGGTGTGACCGAGGATGTGGTGACGAACCGGTTCGATCCCGATCTCATTGCCCCAAAGGTCTACTATCCGGCGCCACTCGGCATGGCGACGAACGTGGAACTGCTCGTGCGGACGCGAGACAAGGCCACCGATTTCGTTCCACAGCTGCGGAAGCTCGCGGTGGAAGTCGACCCGACGCTGCGCATGGGCCGGTCATACGGTCTCGACGAGTTCGAGCGCCAGGACCAGCTCGCGGTGCGCCTCGGCGCGCTCATGATCGGACTGGTGCTGCTCAGCGTGTCGCTGCTGTCGGCAGCCGGCGTATACGCGCTCACGTCCTTCACGGTGACGCGTCGTCGCCGCGAGATCGGCATCCGCACGGCACTCGGCGCGCAGCCGGGGCAGGTGATCCGCACACTGTTCAAGCGGGTCGCGGTGCAGATCGCGACGGGACTCGCCGTGGGACTCGGCGCCGCCGCGGCGCTCGAAGTCGCGACGGATGGCGAGATCCTGCAGGGCAGGGGTGGTTACCTGCTGCCGGCATTCGGCGTGCTGATGGCTGTGGTCGCGGTGCTGGCAGCGCTTGGACCGGCGCGGCGAGGGTTGCGCGTGCAGCCTGCAGAGGCACTGCGGGCCGACAGCTGACTCAGATGACTCAATCGCGAACGGCAACTGCGTGCACGCGGAGACTGGGGCGGACCACGGAGTGGCGCAGCGAACCGCCGGTTTCTACGGCCTCACGCGGAGGCGCGGAGAACAGCGCGCGGAGGCGCGAAGGGGCGCATGCCGCGCACTCAGTGCAGTGACTCTTTGGGGTGGCTCCGTGGCATGCCACAGACCCCACAAAGAAAAGAAAAGCGGGGCCCGCCGTGATCCGCTCGGCGTGCCCCGCTCCACGCCTAAGCACGCTGTTCTCCGCGCCTCTGCGTGCTGTTCTCCGCGCCTCCGCGTCAGGCGGTAGAAACCGGCGGTTCGCCCCGTAACTCCGTGGTCCGCCACGATCTCCACGTGAGCCGCGGTTGCCGTTCGTCGTTCCGCGCGCCGGTTCCTGTGCTAGTCGTCGCGCAGTGACTCGATCGGATCGACGTTGCTCGCGCGGCGTGCCGGCATGTAGCTCGCCAGGAATCCGACCGCGAGCATGCTCGCCGACATCGCGGCATACGTCGTCAGGTCGGCCGGTGCGATCTCGAACAGCAGGCTCTCGAGCACTTTCGCGCTCGTGAAGGCGACCACGAGGCCGATCGCGACGCCGGCGCCGACCACCTTGGCTCCCTGCGTCACCACCATGCGACGCACCTGCCCGGGTTCCGCGCCGAGTGCCAGACGTACGCCGATCTCGCGTCGACGCTGCGCGACCACATACGACAGCACCCCGTACAGTCCGACTGCGCCGAGTATCAGCGCGAGTCCGGACGCGATCGCGAGCACGAGCATCGTGAACGAGAGCGTCACCATCGAATCCTTTGCCAGCCCCGCCATGGTGAAGGTCCGGTACATCGGCGCACCCGGTGCCATCTCCCGCGCGAGTGCGCGAATCTCCGGCGCAATGGTGGCCGCACGCACCGTCTTCACCACGTAGGCCGGTGAGCCCAGTACCCAGCTGGTGGGCTTGGGCCCGACGAGCGGCAGGTAGAGGAGCGGCTGCGCCGTCTGGCGGAAGTCGTCCTGGAGCACGTCTTCGACGACACCGATCACCGTGAACCACGCACTGTCGCGGACCGAGTACACCCGCCGTCCGACTGCCCGTTCGCCCGGGTACATGCGTTCCGCTGCCGACTTGCTGATCACGACCTTGCCGAGTGTGCTCGCGAGATCGCGCGCCGGAGGGAGTTCACCGTCGAGCAGCGCGATGCCCATCGTCGTGTGATAGTCACCCGCGGCGAACGTGACGCCCACGCGCACGACCGCATCGGCATCCTGCATCGCGTCGGTGCGGAACGGGCGCATGCCCGTGCCTTCGTTCAGCGGAACGTTCTCCACCAGCCCGACCGACTGCACGCCGGGGAGTGCGCGCAGGCGCTCCATGAACCCCATCTCGAACTGCGCGAACGTCGGCCCATCGATGAGCCCCTCGTTCTCCGGCGCGATCTGGAAGGTGAAGATGTCTTTCGTCGAGTATCCGGGATCGACGTTGCTGAGCTTCTCGAAGCTGCGGATCAGGAGGCCCGACCCGATCAGGAGCACGAGGGCGAACGCCGTCTGGGCGACGATCAACCCATTGCGTCCCCAGTGGCGACCGCGTGTCGTGCCGCGTCCGCCATCACGCAGGCGTGTGAGGTCGGGGCTCGATGCGCGCAGGGCGGGCACGAAGCCACAGGCGACGGCCGCGAGGAACGCGAGTCCGAGCGTGAATCCGACGAGCGTCAGATCGACGCCGATCGCGCCAAGGCGTGGTACCCCTTCCGGTGCGGCGCCGATGAAGACGGGCAGGCCGGCAGCCGCCACGAGGAGTGCCAGCACGGCAGCGATCGTGGCAACCACCACCGCTTCTGCCATCTGCAGGCGCACGAGCTGCGAGCGGCTCGCGCCGATGGCGCCACGCACCGCGAGCTCGCGATGCCGCCCCTCCGTGCGCACCATGAACAGGTTCGCGACGTTGAAGCAGGCGATGAGCAGCACGATCGCCGTCGCGCCAAGCAGCACCCAGAGCGGGCGCGACACCTGACCCAGCATCTGCTCGTCGAGCGTACGGACGACGGCGCTGTGCTGCTCGATGACCTTGGCGTAGTTCGCACTGCCACCGAATCGCGCCGGCAGCTCTTTTGAAAGCCGCGTAAGCTCCCGGGCGAGCGCTTCGGGTGTCGTTCCCGGCTTCACGCGCGCGATCAGCGTCGATTCGAAATTTCCTGGCGCGATGCCAGTGGGGCTGATCTCACCCGTGATCCAGAGCATCGTGTCTTCGTTCGGGTGCATGAACCCGGGCCCCATCACACCGATTACCACGCGCTGCTTCCCCGCAACCGAGAACACCCGGCCCACGACCCCCGGGTCGCGCCCGAACCACTCGCTCCAGAGCGCATGGCTGATGACGACTGCATTGTCCTCGTCGGCCGCCACCGGCAGCCGGCCGAGGATCGGCTTCACGCCGAGCGTCGTGTACATGGAGTTCGTGGGGTCTGACATGCGAATGCGTTCGACGCGGTCGCCCGCGCGCATCGTGGCCGTGAACGAGTTGGATGTCGAAAGATCCTCGAGGAGCTTGCTGCGCTCCTTGTAGTGCACGAAGAACTCGTCCGACACGCCGAACTCCTCCGGCAGGTTCGATCCGGGCGCGGTCGCGCGGATGGCGACGAGCCGCTCGGTATTCGCGTACGGCAGTGGATCGAGCAGCACCGCATCGACGACACCGTACATGCTGGCCGTGACGCCGATCGCGAGTCCGAGTGTACCCGCGGCGACGAGCGTGAACGTCGGCGAGCGGCCGAGCGTGCGCGCAGCGAAGCGCAGGTCACGCGACCATTCCTGCAGGACGGTCGACATCGTTTCGTTCTCCGGGTGGATGCCGGGCGTGCCGCGCCATGCGGGCCGGACGTGTTCGGCGAGCGCCGAGCGCAGGAGATCCGCGCCGGTGACGAGCGTGAACCAGCGTGCGGCCGCGGTGCCTCGTTCGAGTGCGGCGTCGTGGCCGTGCGCGATATCGGCGCGCATGTCGTCGCCGAAGTGATCGCGGAAGGTTCTCGGGAAGAGCGACACGAGACGCAGCAGCGCTTCCTTCGCCGACGCGTTCATGAGCGCCCCGGTGCGACGCCCAGTCGCTTCTGCGCCATCGCGGTCGCCTGCTTGAGCCGCCGCGTCTCTTCGAGGAGCTCCGTGCGGCCGGCAGCCGTCAGCGCGTAGTATCGCCGGGTCAGCCCCGGGTGTGCAGGCACGTCGCCCCGTGGCTCGGTCTCCTTCACCCAGCCGGCGGTGAGCAGGCGGGCCAACACGCGATAGAGCGTACCGGCTGGTGGCGTCAGGGCGCCGCCCGACTCCGTCTCCACCGCCTCCTTGATGGCGTATCCATAGAGCGGCTCGGCGGCGAGTGCGAGGAGGATGTGGAACTCGATGGGGCTCATGGCGGCGATAATTGCTCCAAATGCACTATTAGGCAAGTGATCGTGGGCTCGGAGGGCTGACCGTGGGACGGCACGGCTCTCCAAAGGGTTTGAATGGTATGCCGTTAGCTTTCCACCAGGCCTCTTCCTGCCCCGATCCCGAACGAACGAATTGCCGCCCGCGCACTCCGCTGATTCCCTGAGCCCCTCCGCACTCGCGCCACCGGCTTCCGTCATGGCCGCCGCTTTCGCGCAACTCGCCGAAGGGGTGATCCTGACGGATCAGGAGGGTCGGATCACGTTCGTGAATGACGCCGCGGCGCGGCTGCACGGTGTCCTCCGGCTCGACGTGCCACCCGAGGAGTACGCCGATACGTACCACTTGCTAACGGAAGACGGGCTGCCGTTTCCATCGACTGAACTTCCGCTCGCGCGCGCCGTGCTGCGTGGCGAGACGGTGGTGAACGCGCGATGGCGCATCCGGCGCCCGGACGGCACCGAGGTCGTCGCCGTCGGCACGGCGCGGCCGGTGCTCGGAGGCGCGGGCGAGCAGCTGGGCGCCGTGCTGACCGTCCGGGACGATACGCTTCGCGTGGAGGCGGAGCGCGCGCATGCGGAGGCCGAGGCAGCGCGACAGGAAGTCGAGGGTGAGCGCGCGCGGTCCGCCGGTATCCTCGAGACCATGGCGGACGCGCACTTCGTGCTCGATCGCGACTATCGCTTCGTCAGTGTCAATGCGGCGAGCGAGCGCCTGCTGCTGCGGACGCGTGAGGAGATGATCGGTCGGAGCATCTGGGAGGCCTTCCCGGAGGCCGTAGGCACGGCGTTCGAGACGGCTTACCGTCGTGTGGTGGAGGAGCGCGTACATGTGCACTTCAGCAGCGATTTCACGGACGACCTCGTCGACATCGTCCCTGAAGTCGATGCATACCCGACGGTGGACGGAGGTGTCGCGGTGTTCTGGCGCGACATCTCGCCGCGGGTGCGTGCCGAAGCAGCGCTGCGCGCGAGCGAGCAGCGGCTGCGCGACGTGTTCGAGCAGGCCCCGATCGCCGTGGCCGTCATGAGTGGCCCCGAACACATCTACACGGCGGTGAGCCCGATGTACGCCAAGACGCCGGGGCTTGGACGGCCGCTGCTCGGTCGCTCGATGCGCGACGCGTTCCCGGAAGTCGTCGGCAAGGGATACATCGAGGCGATGGACGAGGTATATCGCACCGGCGTGCCGTTCGCGGCAACCGAGCGCCTCGTCGCACTCACGCGCGCCGATGGGACGCTGGAGGATCGGTTCTTCAACATCGGCTACCAGCCGCTGCGCGATGGGGATGGACACGTGTATGCGGTCGCGAGCGTGGCGTACGACGTGACCGACCAGGTGCGGGCGCGGCACGAGATCGATGCTGCCCGCGTCGAGTCGGAGCGACTGCGTGCCGTGGCCGAAGCGGCGAATGCGGCGAAGCGCGACTTCCTCTCGACGATGAGCCACGAGCTGCGCACGCCGCTGCACGCGATCTCGGGCTACACGGAGCTGCTGACACTCGGTCTCCGCGGACCGGTCACCGATCAGCAGAAACAGGATCTCGAGCGCATCCGGCGTGCGAGCCAGCACCTGCTCGCGCTCGTGACCGACGTGCTGAACTTCGCCCGTCTGGATGCGGGGCAGCTCGAGTACAACCTCGATGACGTCGAGTTCGCGACGGTGCTCGCCGACCTCGAGCCGATGATCGGCCACCAGCTCGCCAGCAAGGGCATCTCGTTCGATCACGACGGCTGCGCGCCCGATACGCCCGACAAGCCGCATCTGGTGCGCACCGATCCCGAAAAGCTCCGGCAGATCCTGATCAATCTCCTGACGAACGCGATCAAGTTCACCGATGTCGGCGGTCGCGTCACACTCTCGTGCCACACCGACTGGGACGCTGGTGTGGTGCGCGTGCGCGTGACCGACACCGGTCGCGGAATCCCGCCCGATCAGCTCGGTCGCATCTTCGAGCCATTCGTGCAGGTGGACCGCAACAGCATGTCGGGCAGCCAGCAGGGCGTCGGACTCGGCCTCTCGATCAGTCGTGACCTCGCGCGCGGCATGGGCGGGGACCTGATCGTCGAGAGCACTGTTGGCGAAGGGTCGACGTTCACGCTGGTGCTGCCGCAGCGCTGAGGTGTAACGGACGAGAGTCCAGTGCACGCTCGCATCACAAACGGGTCGCACCGGGCACGGCTGTTGCCTTACACGCTCGTATCCCCTTACCAGCGAGAAGAACTTGAGCGAGTCCAACAGCAGCTACAAGCACGACGCGAGCGACAAGAAGCTCGATCATGCGGCCAACGATGCCAACGACGCGGCCCGGAAGGCGGCCACCCAGCACGGGGAGCAGGGGCATGACGAGGGCAAGATCGCCCGGCATGACGATACCGGTAAGGACCGGCTGTTCGAAGGGCGCGAGCAGCACGACGACGCCGAGATGAACAGCGAGAAGACCCGGCTGGCCAAGGATGTGTCACGCCATCATCACGCCGACCAGGACGCACCTGCGGACGCGTAGAGTTCAGCTGCTGCTTTCGGGAGCATGCGTCATACTCGACGCATGCTCCCGAGCGTTTTTACCGTAGAATCGTGGCCTGCAGCCGGCTTCCGGTCGCACCGCCTGTCCAGACGCGGTGAGTGGCCGAAACGAAGTCCCGATCGCCTGCCTGATAGATGTTGTCGACGTAGCGCTGCGGGTTGCGATCGAAGAGCGGAAACCAGCTGCCCTGCACGTGCACCATGATGCGATGCCCTTTTCGGAACGTGTGAAACACGTCCGGCAGTCGCACGGTCACGTCGGCCTGCTCGCCGGGGCGGAAGGGGGACGGCACGCTGAACGAGCGTCGGAACCGGCCGCGCATGATCTCACCGCGCACGAGCTGCTGGTAGCCCGCGAGGCGAATGCTCGTGTCACGCTGGAACGGGTGATTCGGTTCGCCGGGCGGGTACACGTCGATGAGCTTCACGACGACGTCGGCGTCGGTGCCCGTCGTGCTGAACGCGATCCGCGCGAGTGTCTCCCCCGCGAACGTGACGTCCTCGCTCAACACGCCCGACTGAAACACCAGGACGTCCGCGCCCGCCGTTCCGGCCCGCGCGGTGATGCAGCGCTGGTCGTCCGCGGTGTAGTCACGGAGCCCGCCGTCCTCGATGGTCGGGCCCGTGCACCGCGATGGCACCGGCCGCCGCGGGTCGCTGACAAAGGCTACGGGAGCACGCGGGCCGTTTGCCGGCTCCCGGGATAGCATGCCGTTCGCGTGCAGGTAAAAGTCGCGACGCTCCGCAGCAGGCGCCGGCCACTCCGCGAATTGCATCCACCGCTTCCGGCCCGTGTCGAACACCCGCGCGCCGGATGGTGCACCGGATGGTGCACCGGATGGTGCACCGGATGGTGCAGCCGAAGGCGCGTCCGCGCTCGCGACCTTCAGGTGCCCGCGAAAGAACGGTGACTGCACATCGCGCTGGAACGTCGTGGCGAGCGAGTCCCCGAAATAGAGATGCCCGTGCATCGTGTGCGGCGCATCGCGCAGGGTCCAGTCGCGGTGCCCGAATGGCCCCATGACGAGCGACACGTTCGCGGCGGGGCTTCGGGTGCGCAGGGCGCGGTATGCAGCGAGCGTCCCGTGCAGGTTCTCTGCGTCGAACCATCCACCCACGACGAGCACCGGCACCGTGATGCCAGAGAGGCGAGACGGGAGTGCCCGCGCCTTCCAGAACGCATCGTAGTTCGGGTGCGCGGCGATCTGACGCCACCACACGTCATCGCCATGCACGCGGGCCGTCACGTTCGACAGCGCACCGAGCGCGAGCTGCACCTGATAGTCGCTGCCCGTGTCGTGCGCGGCCACGCGCTGATACCGCGACAGCCACCAGTTTTCCTGCGTCGGCGCAGGGCGCGGAGTGCCGAACACCGGGAACGCGAAGAAGTGCCCCTGTACGAGTGCCCCGTTCTGGTGAAAGTCCTCGAAGAAGAAGTCCATCACCGGTGCCTGCAGCGACACTGCGACGATCGCGGGATGTCGCGAGAGGGCCGCCGCGGCCGCGTAGAAGCCACCGTAGCTGACCCCCAGCAGGCCGACCCTTCCGTTGTGCCCCGCGGCATTTCGCAGCAGCCAGTCGATGGTGTCGTGCGCGTCCGTCGCCTCATCGGTCGCGCGCCTGTTGCGGCGCTTGACGGAGTCGGTGAGCAGCGGCCGCACATTCTCGAAGGTCCCTTCGGACAGGTAACGCCCGCGCACTTCCTGCAGCACGAAGATGTAGCCGTCGCGCAGCGTGAAGGGGTCGGGCCCAAGTGCGGTCGGGTAGTCCTGTTCTCCGTATGGGGCGACGGAGAAGGGCGTGCGCTGCAGCAGGATGGGATAGCGTCTGGCCGGCGTCGCATCGGTCGGCGCGTAGACGATCGTGTAGAGGTGCGTTCCGTCGCGCATCGCGACCCGCGCGGTACGCTTGGAGTAGTGCGCGCGGATGTAGGCGGAGTCGGTGACGACGGCCTGTGCATCCGCCGGCGCGGCATGCGACGCAAGCATGCCTGCCCCGAACAGCAGCAGTGCACCCAGCATGTGGCGGCTTCGAACGAACCCTCCGTTCACCGGTCCATGACCGACAGGTACGCGCGCCACGGGCCGACGGCCTCCCGGTACTGCTTCGCCATGGTGCGCGTGATCTGCGTCAGATGCGACAGGTCATGCGCGGTCCACGTCGCCAGCAGTTCGCCCAGCGTGACCGTGCCGAACGCCGGATGCGTGCCGGTGCGCGCGAGGTCGGCGCTGCCGAGCTGCCATGAGCGGAGTGTGCGCACGTTCTCGCTGCGCTCACGTTCGAAGCTGTCGAGCAGCTCCGTCATCGGCGCGTCCATGTCGTCGGTGCGCTGGCCCTCGCGATCGAAGACAGGGAACGGTCGGCTGCCGCCCTCCTTGTGGATGATCCGCGCGCGCACGAGCCACGTGGTGCGGTCGGCATGGCGCAGATGCGCCACCACCTCGTGTGGGCTCCACGTGTCCGGCCCTTCGGTGCCGGTCGTCCACGGTTCGGGCAGGCCGTCGAGGAGGGCACGCAGCGTGCGCGGCGTGCGTTCGAGCACAGCGATGGCGTCGTCGAGAGCGAAGGGCATGGCTTGAAGTTACGGGTGCTTCGCCGCTTGGCCAGCAGCGTGAACGCCGGGGGACGTCCCGGTGCCTATTTCACTGCCTGCTTCACTCACTTCACGATGCGGAATCGCGCGACTGCCGGGACGCCGTCGGCGTCGACGACGTTCGCCCACACATCGTTTCCGCGGGCCACGATCGGCATGAAGCCGTCGTGCAGGAGTACCGCCGGCAGCGATACCCTCGCGACGTGCGATCCTCGACGGTCATGCACGTCGAACGTCGTCGTGCTGCTGCCGTAGAGGCGACTGTGCTGCACCCAGAGCCGTCGATCATCGTCGACCTGTACGTACGCGATGCCCGGCTTCGTACTTCGCAGCTTCGAGGCATCGAAGTCCGACGTCGTGTACGCGGCAACCGCCTTGGTCATCGCACGTGCCACGGAATCCCGCTCGGCGCGCCCGACGGACAGTGGCGGCAGGTCGATGCTGGTTCGAGCGATCGTGTCGCCGCGCGGAATTCGCACGAGCGCCACACGTGTCGACCCGGCATCGGCGCACCACATGCCACCGCGCCCGTCCGGGGCCTCACCGCCGCCGGTGGTGAACGGGTATCGTCCCATCATCGCACCCGCGTTCTTGCCTGTTCGCGTGGCGCTGTAGCGCATCGCTGGTGGAACAGCGCCAGAGGGGCAGGACGGGCGCGCGATCGTGTCGCGGCGTGGTGCGCCTGCCGTCAGGAGGCGCCAGCCGCTGCGTGCGCCACCGAACCCGCGCGTGATGAGAATCGGGTCGGCCACCCTGCCGCGTGCCGCGTCGATCCACGCGTCCCAATGCATGCCCCATCCGGTGGTGGCGACGGTGACCTGCCGACTGTACTTGCCGTTCGGCGTGAAGATGCTGAGCCTGGCGTTCAGCGGATCGTTCACCCAGACGCTGCCATCGGGATGCAGCAGGAGTCCGTTCGCATTGCGGAATTCACCGGGGCCGCTGCCCAGTCGGCCGACGCCCGACAGCTCCTTGCCGTTACCGTCGAATCGTCGGATGCGCTGGTCCTTGAAGTCGCGCATCCAGAGCGTACCGTCCTTCGACGCCAACAAGTCGCGCGGCATTGCAAATGGCTCGCCGGACTCGGTGCCGTCGCGTCGCCAGACTTCCTGCATCGTCCAGGACGTGAGCGGCGGATTCGATCGTGGCGACTGCGCCTCCGCGCCTATCGCGCTTCCGCCGCCCGACGCGAGCAGCGCGAACAATCCAAGCGACGCGCGCATCGTTGCGGCCGGCCGCACCTTCACCCCTTGCCGCAGTCGCCCACCCACTTGTCGGCCCACGCCGCCATGGCGATCACCGCGGAGTTGAGCGCAGCACCCTTCTCGGTGAGGTGGTATTCGACACGCACCGGTGTCGTAGGCAGCACGGTGCGCCGGAGAATGCCTTCCGCCTCGAGCTCCTTGAGCCGTTCCACGAGCATCTTGTCGCTCAGTGCAGGCACCGCGTCGCGGATGTCGCTGTAGCGCGTCGCTCCCTGCAGCATCGCGCGCAGCACGACGCCCGTCCACCGGCGGCCGATGACCTCGACGGCGTGATGGAAGCGCGGGCAGAACGCGCCGTCTTGCGCCGCCGAGTCCGTGGAGGCATCAGCGGGCACGCCGGGCGTGGACGGATGGGGGGACTTTGGGGTCGCCATGACACCGGTAACTTACAAAAAGTTAGGGGCTTGACACAAGTAAGCTAACAGGTCTAGAGTTACTCACGAAAGGTAAGTGGCACACCGCCACGGTCGCTTTCTGAACTCTTCGAGGTGCTCCGACATGTCTCGCCAGCCGTCCCCCACCCCTCGCGCCACCACCCGTCGCTCCTCCCGTCGCTTCTCACTCGCACGCGCCGTCGCCACGGCCGTCGCCGTGACCGCCTTCGCGGCTCCGCTCGCTACGGTTTCAGCGCAGAGCGCGGCTTCCACCGGGTTCGAAGCACGTCCACTCGTCGGGGCCTTCATCCCCACCGGTGAGCAGCGCGACCTGCTCGAGGACGCGGTCTTCGCCGGCGGCCAGCTCGGCTACCGCTTCACGCCCAACTTCGCCGTGACCGGTGGACTCGGCTGGGCGCCGATCAGGGACCTTACCGGCGCCGGACTCGCGGGCGGCCGCGTGCAGGATCTCGACCTCTACCAGTACGACGTCGGCATCGAAGGCCGGCTTCCGCGCACCGTCGGTGCGACCGGCAGCGTTTCCGTGACGCCGTTCCTCGGGCTCGGCGCGGGCGGCCGCACCTTCCGGTACCGTGACCTCGACGCGGTCGACGCGCAGACGCAGTTCGTGGGACACGGATCCGTCGGTGTCGATGTCGGCCCCCGCGATGCGCGATGGAGCGTCCGTGTGGAAGGCCGCGACTACGTGTCCGCGTTCAAGGGACTGCGCGGTGAGCTCGCCGAACGTGAGGCTCGTAACGATGTCTCGCTCGCGGCCGGCCTGACGATCCGGTTTGGCGGTGCACCGGGTGCCAGCTCGCCGATCGCCAGTGCGAGCACCGCCTCCAATCGTGGGCGATAGCATGTCGGTCGTGGAGCGCCGGCTGGCGCGCGTCGTCACGACGCCGCCCGCCGCTCCCGGCTTCATCGGGCCCGGTCACACTGCCGTGACCGTGCTCGAGGCCCGGGACTTTGCGGAGCAGGACCCGTTCATCGCGCTGATGGATGACCGGCTCGACCTCACACCGGGCGCGGAAGCCGGTGCCGCGCACCCGCATGCGGGGTTCGAGACAGTGACGTTCGTGCTCGAAGGAGAGTTGCACGACCCGGACGAAGGCGTCCTGCGTGCCGGTGACGTGCAGTGGATGACGGCGGGCAGCGGCATCATTCACGGTGAGCACGTGGTGCCACATGGATTCACGCGCATCCTGCAGCTGTGGCTCGCGCTGCCCCCTCATGCGCGCTGGACATCGCCGCGATTCGAGACCGTGTACCGTGACGATGCGCCCGTGATCCGCGAACCGGGTGCGATGGTGCGTGTGTACAGCGGCGGATCAGGCGACGTGGTGGCGCCCACACGCAACCACGTGCCGGTCACGCTCGCGGATGTCGCATTGGAGCCCGGTGCATCGATCTCGCTCGACGTGCCGGCGTCGTACAACGGCTTCGTCCTCGCCATCGACGGCTCAGTGACCGTCGGGAGTGACGGTATTGCCGTGGGGAAAGGGCAGGCGGGATGGCTCGACAGAGTCGATGCTGCCGGGCCGGGCGTGTTGCGGCTGACCGGTGGCCCGGAAGGCGCGCGTGTCGTGCTGTATGCCGGTGAGCCGCAGCGTGCGCCCCTCGTCACGCACGGCCCGTTCGTCGGGGGAACGCGCGCCGACCTGGTTCGCGCATCTCATGACTTCGTGAATGGCCGCTTTCCGCGCATGAGTGAACTGCTGCGTGCGGCTCGTCCCACCTGACTCGATCGCGCGGCGTCCGGCCATCAAGTTTCTGAACCAGATGCCCGCGATTTCCCCCATCGAGTCAGTCCATGGCCGTTGAACCTCCCCGCCACACCCCGCCACGCAGCACGCAGCGGCGCCTCTTCCTCAAGCAGGCCGCGAGCGCGACCGCGGGTGCGGCAGTGCTGACAGGCATGCTGCCTGGCCTCCCGGCGATGCTGCATGCCATGGAAGCCACGGGCGCGCGCACCGCCGCCCCACTCGACATCCTCGTGCTCGGCGGCACCGGCTTCATCGGGCCGCATCTCGTGCGTCACGCGGTGGCACGGGGGCATCGCGTCACGATCTTCACGCGCGGGCGTCGCACGGCGGATCTCCCGGAAAGCGTCGTGCGCCTGGTCGGTGACCGCAACGGAAAGTTGGAGGCGCTGCAGGGCAAGCGGTGGGATATCGTGATCGACGATTCCGCGACGAACCCGGAGTGGGTGCGCCAGTCGGTCACGCTGCTCGAGCCGGCGGTCGGTGCCTACATGTTCACGTCGTCGACCGGCGTGTACTACCCATACCTGAAGCGCGGCCTCAGCGAGAGCGATCCGGTGCTGTACGAGGCCGCCGATCCGAAGGATCCGTCGGCATCGTTCGGCGTGGCGAAGGCGCGCTGCGAGAAGGTCGTGATGGACGCGTTCGGCGCGCGGGGCATCGTCGTGCGGCCGACCTACATCGTGGGCCCGGGTGACACGACGGATCGCTTCCCGTACTGGCCCCAGCGCATCGCGCGCGGTGGGGAGATCCTCGCACCGGGCCGTCGCGACGATCCCGTGCAGATCATCGATGTGCGCGACCTCGCTGAATTCATGGTCGGTGTGGCCGAACGCGGTGCGCGCGGCATGTACAACGTGGCGGGGCCCAAGGCGACGCTCACGGCAGGTCAGTTCTACCAAGCGGCCGTGAAGACGCTGGGCGGGGAGGCGGCAACGCCACCGAAGCTCGTGTTCGTGGACGACTATGCCCTGCTCGCGAAGCACAAGGTCGAGGAAGCCATTCCGTGGGCCATGCTGCGCGGCAACGACATGGGGATGATGTCGATCCGCAACGAGAAGGCGATCGGCGCCGGCCTCGCGTTTCGCGCGCTCGACGTCACGCTGCGCGATACGCTCGCATGGTGGGGCACCGTGCCCGAGGCCCGCCGAGCGAAGCCGCAGTTCACGATCACCCCGGAGCAGGAAGCGGCCGTGCTCGCGGAGTGGAAGGCGCGGTAGCAGCGGGCTGAACGCACTTCGTTACACGCCTGCGACCGGATCGCGATGGCGCGTCGCGTGATCGTCGCGCGCACCGTCGACACTCCTCATCACATGTCCGCTGTCCTGTCGACCGTTGATGAGGAGTGGTGTGCAGTGACCTTGCCGTTGGACTTGCCGTTGCAGGAGATGCCGGTCTGGCCAAGCCCGGTGGTGCACTTTCCGCGCTTTGCGCCGCGACCGCTTTCGCATTCCGATCCGCGCTCCGCGTCAGTGCTGCCGCCGTTCGCCAGGGCGCGGCGTTTTCTCGAACACGTCGCCGGTCTGGATGGCGACCAGTGGGCACGTCTCGCCGAGCAGGCTTCCGCGGTGACGGAGGTGTGGTGGGAAGCGGAGCGTCACGTGCGTATCATGTTCGTGACGCCGTCGCGCCGTGCCGCACGTGATGCCGTCATGAACGAAGCGCGCCGTGTCGTGGACAGCGCACGCGCACGGACACCCCTCGACGCGAATTGCCCCGAGACGTTGGGTTCGTACATCGCGGCGGCAGCGCTTGCGCTCGTGCTGCGCGACCTGCTGCCGCCGGAGCTGTTCGAACGACTGTACGGCGCATTCGTCACCTGAGAGTCATGCAGGACATCGCGCTGCACGAAGGTGTGATTCGTTCGATACACGGGAGAGACAACCCGAACGGGTGATCGTTTCACGGGTGCGAGAGAGTACGGCGGGTGATCCGGTCCCCCTCTCTCCAACGCCACTCATGATCTCCATCGCATCATACGCACGAGCGGTACGCTCGGCATTCGGCTGCAGCTTCGCGCTGCTCGCTCTCGCGAGCACTCAACTTTCTGCACAGCAGGGCAACGGCAGCGGCAACGGCAGCGGCACCGGCACCGGCACCGTTGCCGGACGAGTCGCGGGTCCCGACGGGAATGCCCTCGACGGCGCCACCGTCAGCGTCGTCGGCAGCACCATCACGTCCATCACCGATCGCAGCGGCATCTTCCGTCTCTCGGGTGTGCCCGCCGGTGTTCAGCGCGTGCTGGTGCGCGCGCTTGGCAAGAAACCATCGGAGCAGGCGGTGACCGTCGCCCCCAGTGGTACCGTGTCCGTCGCCGTCGCGATGGAACTCGCCTCCACGACGCTCGCTGGCATCACGGTCACCGGCGAGCGAGGTGGACAGCTGCGGTCGGCCGACCAGAAGCGACGGTCCGTGACCGTGAGTGACGTCGTTTCGGCAGACGAGATCGGGCTGCTTCCCGACCAGAACGTCGCCGAAGCCGTGCAGCGCGTGCCAGGCGTCTATATGGAAACGACACGTGGTGAAGGACGCACGGTGTCCATTCGTGGCGTCGCACCGAACCTGAACAACGTGACCCTGAACGGGCAGCCGATGGCGTCGACGTCCGGCGATCGCGCGTCCGCACTCGACCTGCTGCCGGCGTCGATGGTCGCGAACATCGAGGTCACCAAGGCCGTGACGCCGGACATGGACGCGAACACCATCGGTGGCACGGTGAACCTGCGCACGCTCACCGCATTCGACCGTCCGCGCCCGTTCTTCTTCGGCATCTTCGAGGGATTGCAGAACGATCGGCAGGTGCCGTTCGGCAAGACACAACAGCCGTACGAGGCAGACGTGACCGTCGGCCGCCGCTTCGGCCGCGACGGGACGCTGGGGCTCGTGCTCTCGGGCAGTGCGTCGCGTCGCGACAACGCTGTCTCCGTGCTCGATCCGGACGGCTGGGTGAAGGTGCTGAACCGCACGACCGGTGACTCCATCACCGTGTCGAACGAAATCGAGCAGCAGCTCGCCGACAACGATCGCACCCGCATGGGCCTGACCTCGTCGCTCGATTGGCGCCCGCGCCCGGAGACGAACCTGTTCCTGCGCGGCCTGTACACGCGCACGACCGAGGTCGAGCGCAATTCGGAATTCGAGATCACGTTCACCGGCGCCTACGAGTTTCCGGCCGGCTCGAAAGTGGGCCGCAACACGGCGAGCTCCATGGAACTGGACATCAGCCGCGACGAGGAGAAGGAGAATCTGTACTCCCTCAGCACCGGTGGCAGTCAGCGGTGGGGGAAATGGACGATGGACGCTGTCGGTGTCGCGACACGCGGCGAGTCGCGGAGCTTCGGGCCGGACGCCACGTTCGAGAATCCGTCCGCCACGAACGTGCAGGCGCCGGTCGGCCTCAATTTCTCGAAGTACTTCTACGGCGTGACCCCGGAAAATCCCCTGTTCGTCACCAACCCGTCGAGCTACAACCTGAACGGCCTGTCGTTCAACCGCTCGTCGTCAGTCGAGAACACGATCATCGCCGCGGCGGACTGGCGCTACGACAGCAGGCTCGGTCGTTTCCCGGCCTTCCTGAAGTTCGGCACGAAGCTGCAGAATCGCGACAAGGACATCGACGAATCGTCCGACCGGTACACGAACAGCGCGCTCACGCTGCTGCCCTTCTCGCAGCAGGTCAGCGGCCGGCTCCAGGATGGCGCTTCCACGTTCGTGCAGGGCAACGTCGATCCGTTCGCCGCATTCGTGAGTCGCACCCGTGGTACCGATTCACTCCGAGCGGACCTGATCAACAGCCAGATCCAGACGATCGACAACGACGCATACGTGAAGGAGCGGATCACGGCCGGCTACCTGATGGGCACGATCGAGGCAGGACGCCTGACGGCACTCACCGGTGTGCGCGTCGAGCACACGAAGTCGGAAGCCGAGTTCTGGGAACTCGACGAGAACACGCGCAACCCGCTCGCCACGCGCTTCGTCTTTCCCACGGCGCTGACACAGCGCAGCAACTCGTACACGAATGTCCTGCCGTCCGCCATCTTCAAGTTCGATGCGGGCCCGCAGATGGTGCTGCGCGCTGCATACACGAGCACGATTGCGCGGCCCCAGTTCACCCAGCTGGCGAGCTACACGCGCGCCAACTACATCCCGGATCTCGCCAACCCCAACATCTTCGACGGCACGGTCACGGACAACAACCCGGACCTGCAGCCGTACACGTCGGCCAACTATGACGTGTCGGCGGAATACTATCCCAAGACGGGCGGTCAGTTCTCGGTCGGCTACTTCCGCAAGCAGATCGACAACCCGATCTACACGTTCCGCTCCACCCAGCGTGACATCGCCTACGACGGCCGCCAGTTCAGCATCCTGCGCTACACTCAGCTGCGGAACGGTGCCGCCGGAAACCTGGGTGGTGTGGAGTTCTCCTGGAACCAGCCGCTCTTCTTCATGCCCGGCGTCCTCAAGGGGCTGGGCGTGACCTCGAACGTGGCGTTCATCAAGTCGGAGCTGTCCATCGAGGGGCGCGCCGAGAAGCTGCCGTTCCTCGGCCAGCCGGACCAGGTGCTCAATGTCATTCCGTACTTTCAGCTCGGAACTTTCGAGTTGCGGTTCGCCTATGCGCGCCGGAGTGGGTACCTCGCGTCGGTTCAGACGCCAGGCTTCGACCGCTTCCGGTCTGCCCGCGAGACGATGGATCTCACCGCCCGCTATCAGGTGCTCGGCCCCAAGCTCGAGGTCATCGCAACCGCCCGTAACCTGGCCAATGCTCCGGAAGTGGGATACCAGGGCAACACCTCGCAGTACGACGTGCATACGCTCACCGGTCGCACGTTCTCGCTCGGTCTCCGCACGACGCGCTGATGTCAGGAGCCTTCATGAACGGACGTGATGACGTGATCGAAGCGCCCCGTAACACGCGCCCTCTGCTCGGCCATGCACTGCTGATGGCATGCATACTGGTGCTGCCGACCTCTCCCGCCGCCGCGCAGTCCCGCGCGGCGGCCCGTACCAGCGATACGGCGACCACACCTGCCGCCGTGTTCGTGACGTGGGACGGCAACCCATCGACGACGGTGAGCATCGACTGGCACCTGCTCCCGGGAAGCGACATCCCTGCCGTCGAGATGCGACTTCCAGGTGCAACGCGATGGACCCGGCATACCGGTGCACCGTTCCAGTTTCCCCACTCCACACGTACCGTGCGGCGCGCGCGTGTCACGGGACTGCGCCCCGGTACCGAGTACGAGCTGCGGGTCGGCGCGTCTCGTGTCTACCGATACCGGACGATGCCAACTAGGCTCACGCGGCCCGTGAAGTTCGCGGCCGGCGGCGACACCCAGGCCGGTGATTCGGAGTTCGGCGCCACCAACCGCATGGTCGCCAGGCAGAATGTCGACTTCGTGCTTCTCGGCGGTGACCTCGCCTACTCCAACGGCGATCCGCGCCTGGTCAAGCGCGAGGAGCTGTGGTTCGAAACAGTCACGCGCACACTCGTGACCGCGGAGGGACGCCTGATTCCGGTGATCGCCGGAATCGGCAACCATGAGGTCTTCTCGGAGCGGGACACGACCGAGGCGACTCGCCTGATGGTGCAGCAGACCGGTGTGCAGCTCGGCGATGCCACATACTACCGGCGGTTGCACGCGCATGCGCGCGATCGCCAGTACGGCGTGGTCGATGTCGGTGACTACCTGTCGCTCGTGCTGCTCAACACCGCACACACGGCGCCGATCGCTGGTGCGCAGACGCAGTGGCTTCGTGAGACACTCGTCGCACGCCGCAACGTTCCGCACGTGTTCCCGGTTTACCATGTACCGGGCTACCCATCGGTGCGCGCATTCGAGGCCGGCAACAGCACGGCGGTACGCGAGCACTGGATGCCGCTGTTCGAGGCCGCGAACGTTCGCGCGGCGTTCGAGAACCACGACCACGCCTACAAGCGAACGCCGCCGCTGCGTGCAGGGAAGCGCGATTCGCTGGGCGTCGTGTACATGGGCGACGGATCGTGGGGCGCTGGACCGCGGCCCCTGGGGCGTGATCACAAGGAGCCGGTGTCGTACCTGGAAAAGAGCGCGTCGGTGAACCATGCGATCATCGTGACGCTCGACAACTCGACCGCGCGAATGCTGGTGCTGGACTCGGCAGCGGCCGTCGTCGACAGCGTTACTGTGAGCCGGCGCATCCCGCCGAACATGACAGATGCAGCGGACGCTCCACCGACCAGGCCCGCGTCTGCACGTCCGCAGTACGACGCAGGACGTGCGCAGCAGGACACCACCCGTCGCTGGCTGGCGGGCGATCATCACATCCACAGTGAGTTCAGCGCGGATTATCCCGAGCCCGCACCCGGCAGCACCGACGCGCCGAAGCCGGTGCTCGGTGCGGACGGCCGCTATGGTATTCCGCTGAACGCACGCATGGCGCGACGCTTCGGGCTGCACTGGATGGTGGCCACCGACCACGGCGGCCCGAACCACTCGAAGCTCAATCACGACCACGCGTACCCCGAGCTGCAGCATGCGCGTCGTACCGTTCCCGAGGTCGTGCAGTTCTACGGCATGGAATTCGATACACCCGGCGCTGATCACAGCAGCATGATCGTGCCGCATTCGGCGCGGGAGCGCGGCACGCTGCTCGACATCGAATCGCGTTTCTCGAAGCGCGACGCCTTCCCGCGAGACTCGGCTCGCGATTCGGAGCCGAAGATGCTCGAGGCCCTCCGGTACATGCGTGGGGTGGAGACGCCGCCGGTGGTCATCGCCAACCATCCGTCACGCTCCGCGACCGCCGTCGGCAAGTACGGGCAGGATCGGCCAGCCGAGTTGCGCGACTGGAACGACGCCGCACCGAACGTTGCGATCGGGATGGAGGGCGCTCCGGGACACCAGGCCGGCGCCATCAACAAGGACGGGTCGATCGACAGCGCCGGCGTGCGCGGCGGCTACCGGAATTCGCCGACGTTGGGCGGGTTCGACCAGATGACGGCGCGCGTGGGCGGCTTCTGGGATGCAATGCTGGGCGAAGGACGTCGCTGGTGGATCACGTCGACGTCGGACTCGCACAGCAACTGGCGTGATGGCGGCAGCGACTTCTGGCCGGGCGAGTACTCCAAGACCTACGTGAACGCGCGACACTCACATGACGCGCTGCTGGCGGGCTTGCGCGCGGGCCGCGTGTTCGTGACGACGGGCGACCTGATCTCCGAGCTCGACATCACAGCGCGTGTGGTGCGTGCCGGAGCAGCGCCGACGGGCATCCCGGTACCGGTGCCGCTGGGCAGCGAAGTCGCGGTCGCGACAGGAAGCGACGTCGAGGTCACCATACGGGTTCGGGATGCGGACGCGGCGAATCACCACGGTGACACACCGGCGGTTGCGCGCATCGATGTCATTGCCGGCGACGTGACCGGGAAGGCGAACGATCGCAGCAACGATCACAACGCGTCGACCCGCGTCATCGGGCGCTTCACCTCAACGGACTGGCAGCGCGATGGAGAGATCATCACGGTGCGGGTCACCCTGCGAAACGTGCGCGGACCGTCGTATCTCCGGGTTCGCGGTACGAGCACGGCCGAACTCGAACCAACGCCCGATCCGCACGGGGAAAGCCCGTGGGCCGACCTGTGGTTCTACAGCAACGCCATCTTCATCCGCGTGCGCTGATCGGACGCGTCAGCGTGTGACGCGCGCGATCATGGCCTCTACATCGCGCCAGTCGTACAGGTGAAAGCCGCCGCGGTTGGACATCATGACGAGGAGGCCACGCGGGAAACGGGGGCCGAGCGGGCGACTGGTGGCATCGAGGCCATCGGTCGCCTGCGCCGCAACCGGGATGATGGCGACACGGCGATGTGCGTGTGGCCTGCCCGGTGACCCGTCCCGCGTGAACAGGTGAATGCGGTTCGCGCCCTGGTCGGATAGGATGATGTAGCCGCTGCGCGCGCCTGTCGCGTAGACCGCCAGGCCTTCATGGTCATCGACAACGTCGGTGGTCGCAAACAGCGCGAGCTCGGTGTCGCCCGAATCCGGATCCGCGTGATATTTCCGCACGCCCGCACCTTCGTCCGAATAGTAGACATATCCGCTCTCGTCATCGACGAGGATGGATTCGATTTCCTTGCGGCCGCTGTATTGGCCAAAGCGCCGGACCGGCACCGCTGAGACGCCGCCACGACCGTTCGCGCTCACGCGATACTGCCAGAGATAGCTGCCGTTCGTGGGGCCGCTCTTCCCGCCGACGATCACGAACACGGCGCCGTCGCGTGAGCGCTTGTACATCGCGATGCCCATCGGAGCGCGAACCGTGTCCCCGTCGAAGACGCGGATGCCCCCACGATCGAGTGGTCGCATTTCCGGCAGCGCGAAGACGCGAATCGCCTGCCGGTTCCGCTCGGTAAACGCGGCGACGTCCACTCGACTTCCGTCCAGCGAAACGTCGAACTCGACGTCCACATTGTTCGGCCGTCGGAGGGGATGCACACTTCGCGCGGAGTCGAGCTGGCCGTCGAGCGCGAAGCTGTACACGCCGCCGGTGCTGTCGCCCTTGTCCGTGCCCAGGATGCGGCTCAGCGCTGCATCCTGCGGGTGCACCCAGATCGCCGGATCGTCGCTGTCTCCGGGCACCGCACGCGTCACGACGGCCGGGCGCAGCGTATCGGTAACGAGGCCCGAGACGTTGTTCGCATTCGACGCGCGAGCAACCGTCGACGCGGACGAGTCTGCGGCACCCGAATCTCCCTCGGGTACGCATCCGATGCAGGCGAACGAACAAAGGGCGACCAGGCGACGCCGGGGCCACGATGAGACTATCAGTAGCGATCGGCCCCGTGAAGCACGGCCATCCGGGGCATCCGGCTGGACACGACGAGCTCGTGATCCGCACCGACACCACCGGCCGCACGCAGGATGACGTTGACCGGCGTCAACGCGTGGGGAACACCCTCCCCATCGAGCGTCAGATCCGTCTCGTACAACGACAGTCCGACGACCACCGCGTACGCATTCTCGTTCGTGACGCGCACCAGGGTGTAGCTGCCCGGGCCACCGCTCGATCCGATCGAGCGGCGGGATTCCACGACCACATGCTTGCCGGTGCACGACTGGCACGTCATGCGCCGCCACTCGGTGGACGGCCCGGACGCACTCGCACGATCGGTCGTACCCGACGGGGGCGCCGACACGCAGGACGCCAGCAGCGCCATGGCGACGAAGTGCAGGCAGGAGTTCGAGCGACGCATCATTTCGTTCCCTCCGACAGGACCGGCCACGCCCTCCGGCCGTGCTCTGAATCTGTGCGCGCCATTGCAACCTGCGGCGACGTTCCGGTAACGGGGTGTAACGGAATGACGACGGGCACCGTCGAGCTCGGGCACGCTCGACCAGCATCCGGCTGGACACTATAATCAAGGTGACCATACCACCGCGGACACCAATGCCCTCGATCGACGACCTCATCCCGCTCCGTCCCGTCGAGCTGCTCGTGCTCACGATGCTCACGGCCGGCGACCGCCATGGCTACGGGATCCGGCAGGACATCCTGGAGCACACGGAGGGGCGGATCGCCCTCGAGGCCGGAAACCTGTACCGGCACATCCGCCGGCTCGAGACGGACGAGTGCCTCGAGGAGAGCGACCGTCGCGTCGCGCAGGATTCCGAGGATGAGCGCCGACGCTACTATCGCCTGACCCCGTTCGGGCGGCGGGTGCTGGCCGCCGAGATGCTGCGACTCCGATCCTTGGTCCGGTTGGCCGAAGAACGCCGGATCATCGCCCCGGCACGAGCGTGACATGTCGGGCAACCTGTTTCCAACCTTTCCCGGCATCACGGTGTCCAGTAACTATGCTCAATTCGATCATAGTGGAGAGGTCATGGGAGCGAGAGGATGACAGGCAAGCCCGGTAGCGACTCGCCGAACCGTGCCGAACGGGGCGAGCTGGCGTATCGAGCGCTCCTGCTGCTCTATCCGCCGTCGTTCCGGCGCCGGTACGGCCAGGAGATGGTCGAGTTTCATCGCGACCGGCTGCGGGCTGAACGGCGGGCTGGACGGCCGACAGCCGGTGTGTGGCGCGGTGCGATCCGCGACGCCGTCACGACGCTGCCGTCCGAATACGCGGCGGCGTTGGCTCGCATCCTCAGCGGCCGGCCCGGGCCTGCGGCCGTTCCTCCACGCCATCGGACGCATCGAACTTCAGGCGAGGAACAGCGCGTGTCACACGTCGGGCAGGATCTCCGCATTGCCGCACGCCGGCTCCTGGCGTCGCCGGTCTTCACGCTGGTCGTCGTCGCGACGCTCGCGCTGGGCATCGGCGCGAACACCGCGATCTTCAGCGTCATCCGCGGCGTGCTGCTGCGCCCGTTGCCGTACGACCAGCCCGATCGCGTCGTCAGGGTCGATCACCTGGAGCCATACGGGAATGTCGCCGAAGCGGAGTTCGTCGATTACCGAAGCGGGACTCGGGTATTCGAGCGCGTCGCCGCGGTGAACTCGGGGGAGACCAATCTTGCCGGAGGAGACGAGGCAGTGCGCGTGGGATATGCGCTCGTCTCGGACGGCTTCTTCGCCGTGCTCGGTACACGACCCATCATGGGCCGCGCGCTGGTGGACGACGACGAACGCCCGTCGTCGCCAACCGTGGCGGTGATCGGTGAAGCGCTCTGGCGCGAGCAGTTCGGCAGCCACCCGAATATCCTGGGTCGCACCGTGGAAGTCGGCCGCAGCACGCGCACCATCGTGGGTGTCATGCCGGCGCAGTTCGCGTATCCCAGTGCGGCGGCGCAGGTGTGGATGCCGATGCGCCTGCGGCTCGACAGCCTCGCGACGCGCAACAATCACAACGTGCGCATGGTCGGCCGCCTGAAGGACGGCGTGACCCCGGCCGTGGCATCCGTTGCGCTCAACACGCTCGCCCGGCGATGGCTCACGGAGTACCCGAACATCTACCCGCCGGGACAGCCGCTCGTTGCACGTGTCACACCCGTGAAGGATGAACTGCTGGGACCAACGCGCCCCTATCTGATCGCGTTGCTCGGCGCGGTGGCGCTCGTGCTGCTCGTTGCCTGCGTCAACGTCGCGAACCTCCTGCTCGTGCGCGGTGAAGGACGGCGTCGTGAGCTTGCCATTCGCGCAGCGCTCGGCGCGTCCTCACGTCGGCTGGCATCACAGCTGTTCGCAGAGAGCGCAGTGCTGGCGGCCACGGGTGGCATCGCGGGGCTCGTGCTGGGCATCCTGCTGACAGGTGCGCTGGTGGCGAGTGCGCCGGCATCCATTCCGCGGCTTGGCGAGATCCGCATCGATCCGGTGGTGCTGCTGTTCACGGCGGCACTGGCGACGCTCACCGGCATGCTGTTCGGCATCCTGCCGGTGCGCCGTGCGGCACGCACGGATTCCGCGGCCGCGCTCAAGGACGGCGGCAAGTCGTCGCATGGGACAGTCGCGGGCCGCATGCGACGCGCCCTTGTGGTGGCCGAAGTCGCACTCTCGATGACGCTGCTCGTCGGAACCAGCCTGCTGCTGCGCAGCCTGTGGACCCTGCAGGCGACGGATCTCGGATTCCGTGCCGCCGGCGCGATGACGATGCGAGTGTCGCTTCCACCGAAGGACTACGACGACGACCGCAGCGTCGCGGCGTTTTCCGAGCTCACGGAACGTGTCCGCGGGCTGCCGGGCGTGACGGGTGTGACCGGCATGGCCGAGATGCTGATGAGCGACGGATTCTCGATGTGGTCGATCCTGCTCGATGGCAAGGTCGTCGCGAACGTGAGTGAGGCGCCCGCGGCGTCGCCGCAGCAGGTGTTGCCGTTCTTCTTCCGGAACCTGGGCATACCGATCGTGCGCGGGCGCGAGATCACCGCCGAGGACCGGGCGGATGCACCCGCCGTCGCGGTGATCAACGAGACGATGGCGCGCCAGCTGTGGCCGAACACCGATGCACTGGGCCACACATTCCGGGTGATGGGCGACAGCACCGCACCGTGGATGACCATCGTGGGCGTCTCGCGCGATGTGCGGTCGGCAGGCTACGCGTCGCCGACGCCACCCGCGTTCTATGTGCCGTACGCGCAGGCCGGCAAGTCGGCGTATGTCACGCCGCGCGCGATGTCGCTCGTGATCCGCACGGACGGTGATCCGACCAGCATCGTTCCGGCGGTTCGGGCGGCGGCACGAGAGATCGAACCCAGGGCGCCGGTGTCCGCGGTGCGCACGCTCGAGGAAGTCGTGGCGGCATCGATCGGCGAGCGTCGTTTCGTGACCCTGTTGCTCGCGATGCTGGCCGCGCTCGCGCTGACACTGGCGAGCATCGGGATCTACGGCGTGATCGCGTACGGGGTGAGTGAGCGGCGCACCGAACTCGGCATCCGTCTCGCACTCGGTGCTGACTCCCGGCGCGTGCAGCGGCTCGTCGTCGGCGAGGGAGTGCGCATTGCGGTGGTCGGGGTGGTGTGCGGCATCGCGGGCGCGTGGGGCGCAGGCCGTCTGGTGCAGTCGCTGCTGGTCGGGGTGTCGGCGATCGATGTGCCGACGTTCGTCGCGACAGCTTTCGTGCTGGTGGGCGTTGCATGGGCGGCGGCGCTGATTCCCGCGCGGCGCGCGGCGCGACTCGACCCGCTGGAGGCGATGCGGGGCAGGGAGGGCTAGCGCGCTAGCGCCGAGTGTAGATCACCACCACCCCGCAACTCGCTCCCAGACCGGCGTAGCGGGCCGGCGTCTGCGCAGCGCCCGCGTAATACTCGATCGCCTCGACCCGATCGGCCGTGATCGAGTTCGCGTCGAAGAGGGGTTCGCCACCGCTGCCGCCGTATACGAGCACGTTGTCGACGACCACCTTCGCGTAGCAACCGGCGCTGGCACCGTTCATCACATCAGATTTCGACGGCGCGATTCGCGCCTCGAAGATACTGCCGTTGGAGCGCGTGCTCATGATCCAAGCGCGGTTGGCTTGCCCTCGTGCGAGCCGAACACCTGGCAGCTGCGATAGGATACTGCCGAGCTGTCGCTCACCATCCCGCGCGAGCATGTCTCGCGTAACGAATGTTCCAATACCGATGCGACGGTTGGCCTCGAACTCGGACATCATCGGATCGAGCCGAGTCGACCGCACCGCGACGGAGTCCAGCAGGGTGAGCGGCCGCAGGGCGACGCGGCGCTCCACCACGGTGTTGGGCGCGAACGTCACCGATGCTGCGACCACCGCGAAGCCGACACGGCGCACGACCACTTCATGTGCACCCGGCGTCACGTTCGCGATGCGAAAACGGCCGGCGCTGTCGGAACGCGCGCTCAGTGCGAGAGCGGGAATGGAGATCTCGGCGTCGCGCACCGGTGTCGCCGAATCGGCGACGACGATGCCGTCGAGTGTGGCCACCGCCGCGCGCGTGACATCGACGGGGATCGACACGATCGCGAGGCGGCGATCCCCCGTCAGGCGCACGCTGGCCGGCTCGGCGCGTCCTCGTGAGGGCGTCGCGCTCACCGAGAGCGCGACGCCCACGGGAACGCCACACAGGCGGAAGGACCCGTCGCGCTCCGTGCGCGTCTCCAGCCGCTGACCGCTGGCACGGAGCACCGTGGCATTCGCCGCATTGCCTGCGAACTCGGTCCAGTCGGCGAATACGGCTACCTCGCGGAGTCCGGTGGTGTCGGAACCCGTGCGCAGCCGTCCAGCCACCGCACCGCGCTGCTGGCCCGCGGAGTCGGCAAGCGCCCCGGCACCACACTGTGCGGCAATCCACCGCTCTGGCGTGGTCACCCGCATTGCGACTTGCGGCTCACCTTCCGCCACCAGCACGGGCATGATGTCGCTCGCACCGATCGAGTCGAGTGCCGGTGTGCGCGCGACCAGTGTGTAGGCGCCCGGCAGCACGTCGTCCAGCGAGAAGTTTCCGTTCCGGTCGGTCGCGGTCCGCATGCCCGTGCCGGCGAGTTCCACGATCGCTCCGGCGACTTCGCGATTCGAGATGGAATCCCGCACGCTGCCGCGCAGCTCGACCTTCGGACTCGAATACAGCGCCTCGTTCCCGCGGCGAATCGAGAGGATGCGGCCTCCAGCGGTAACGACCGACGCGACCCGTGCCATGGAGCCGGGCCTGGACGACCGCACGAGCTGCGGCATCACGATATCCCAGTTCGTGATGAGCACGGCGCCGTCGGGCAACCGGGTGAATGACATGCAGCCACCGGCCTTCGGCCCCGACGTGCGCTCCGGAGTTTCCGGCACGTTCACGAACTCGAACTCCATCCGGCGCAATTCCGCAGTGGCACGCGAGAGCCAGAGCGTACCGCGCACCTCCGAACGGCGACGGCGTTCCGGGGTCGGTTCGAACGAGACCGCGATCTCGGAGCTGTCCCGCGACACCGCGAGCCCGAGGCAGTGATCGTCGACGAACCGCGACGACAGCATCACGTCGAGGCCCGGCGCGTTGTAGGTCACGGTGTCGCCCACATCGATCCACACATAACCACGCTCCCGCAGGATCTCGATCGACGTGGACCGCCACGGATCGACGGTGTTCGCGGTGCGGATGCTGGACTGCTGCGCCCGGACGCGCTTGCCCGGGGCGTCGAGCTCCCGTCGCACGAGCAGGCTGGTGACGGAGAGGCCGCGCGTCGAGCGCAGCGCAACCGTGGCGAGCGATCCCGTCGCCTGATCCCATGCCTGGAGCACTTCGTCGTTGCCATTCGCGACTCGTCGGCCGCAGCTGTTCTGCGCGACGACTCGCATGCCCGTGAGCTGCACGCGAATGCCGTCGAGCACCAACGGGACCGTCACCGTCGCGCCCGCGTCGACCCGGACGACGGGCGATTGCACCGGCTGAAAACCGATCCGCAGTGCCCGGAGCTGATACCCGCCCGGTGACGCCACCACGAACCGGTACTCGCCCGTCTCGCTCGTGAGCACACGTGTGACTTCACGCTGCGCGCTGTCGAGCAGGGTGACCACGACACCGGCCAGGGGACGGTCGGCGCGGTCGAGCACGGTGCCTCGCACGCTCTGCGCCGACATCGTGGCGGGTGCCACGAGCAATACCAGAAGCGGGACGAAGCGCCGAAGGGTGCGCACGGACATGCGGATAACCTACCTCCCACGTGGACGACGGCAACCAGTGGCTCCCCTAGCGCATCTAAGTGAGTGGTCCTATTCTCTCACCTAGAGCGGAATAGGAAACGCCCGGCGCCCGCCGGGCGCGACCGTGCTCATCTCGTGCCCACTGCTGGAGAGACGCGTGTTCGCCAAGGATTCCGGATTGCTGCAGGGAACGCTCGAGCTGCTCGTGCTGAAGACGCTGACGTGGGGCCCGATGCACGGCTACGGCATCGCGACCTGGATCGAGAGCGCGACGGACGACGCCCTGCGCATCGAGGAAGGATCGCTCTATCCCGCGCTCTACCGCATGACGCGAAAAGGCTGGATCAAGGGCACCTGGGGCACCACCGAGAACAACCGGCGCGCGAAATACTACAAGCTCACGGTCGAAGGCGAGCGGCAGTTCCGCGAGCAGCGGACGGGCTGGCAGCAGTTCTCGTCGCTCGTGAGCGAAGTGGTCGGCACGTCGCGCGCGCCCTCGTGGGCGCGGTGACCGATGCGCAACCCATTGCGTAACCCGTTCTCACGCCCGACGCGCGCCCGTCCCTTCGAGCCGTCACCAGCGTCCGAGGTGGACGACGAACTGGCCTTCCACCTCGAGGAGCGCGTGCAGGATCTCGTTGCGCGCGGCGTCGACCCGGTGGTCGCTCGGAAGCAGGCGCTCGCGCGGTTCGGTGACATCCGCGGGGTGCGCAGCGAGTGCGAGGAACTGCTCGAAGCCGACCGTCGCGCGGAACGCCGTCGTGACCTGTGGGCGGACGTCGCCCAGGACGTGCGCTTCGGGGTCCGTGCCGCACTGCGCGCGCCGCTGTTCTCGCTGCTCGCGATCATCACGATCGCACTGGGCGTCGGCGCGAACGCCGCGGTGTTCGGCGTGGTCAAGTCGGTGCTGCTGGATGCACTCCCGTACGCTGACGCCGACCGGCTCGTGCGTGTCTACGCACAGGCCAAGAGCGGCACGAACGACCGGCTGTCGCTCACTGCGGGACAGGTCGTCGATATCGCCGAGCGGGTACGGTCATTCGAGCGCGCAGCGGTGTTCTTTCCGCTCACGCAGCAGTTCGCCTTCTCGACCTCGGACACGCCATACCCGATGCAGGCCGGCCTGGCCGGCGCCAACTTCTTCGACGTGCTGGGCGTGCGGCCCGTGCTCGGCCGCTCATTCACCGCCGACGACATGAAGGCCGGCGCGCCTCCGGTCGTCGTACTTGGGCACAGTGTCTGGCGGGAGCGCCTCGCCGGGGACTCCGGTGCGATCGGTCGCACCGTGCGGCTGGATGGCAAGGCGGTCACGGTCATCGGTGTGCTGCCGCCGGGTTTCGTGGGGCCGATGGGACCGGTCGATGCCTGGGTGCCGCTCGATATCTCCGCATCCCTTCGCGACGCGGTGCGCGCGCGGAAGTCCTCATGGCTCGGGGTAGTGGCGCGACTCGGCCCCGGCGTGACGATGGAGAGTGCCGGGCGTGAAGTGGCGGCCCTCGGCACCGCGCTCGAGCGCGAACACCCGGATGATGCCGATCCGCTCGTCACGCTCACGGCCAAGGGCTTGCGGGATGATCTCGCCGGTGACGTGCGCACACAGCTCATCGTGCTCACCGCGAGTGCGGCGCTCGTCCTGCTGATCACCTGCGCGAATCTCGCCGGTGCGCTGCTGTCACGCACGCTCGGGCGGCGACAGGAGCTCGCCGTACGCGTTGCGCTGGGTGCGGCGCGCGGACGTCTCGTGCGTCAGCTGCTCACGGAGAGCGTGCTGCTCTCCGCGCTCGGCGGAATTCTGGGTGTCCTGCTGGCGGCGGGTGGACTCGCGCTGCTGCGGCGCCTGTCGCTCGACATCGTGCCCGCGTACGCTGATCTCTCGCTCGACCCGCTCGTCGTGGCCGGCGCATTCCTCCTGGCGCTCGCGACCGGGATTGCGTTCGGTGTCGCTCCCGCCGTCACGGCGGCGCGCGTCGACCCGCAGTCGGCATTGCGTGAGGAAGCGCGCGGTGGCACCGGCACACTCCGGGTCTCGCGCCTGCGTGGCACGCTAGCCGCCGGCCAGATCGCACTCTGCGTGAGTCTCGTCGCATCGGCGCTGCTGCTGGGGCGCAGCCTCTGGCTGCTCACGAACGAACCGCTTGGCTTCGATCCGGATGGTGTCTTCACGGCATCGTTCGAAGTGCGCGCCGCCGAGTACCCGACGACGAACGCGCGTACGGCGTTCACTCGACTGCTGGACGAGCGCATCCGCGCCATTCCCGGCGTAACCGATGTCGCCTTCAGCAGCGCGCTCCCCTCGGCGTTGTCCAGCCGCAACGGCTTCACGATCGACGGACAACAGCTGCGCTCCCCGGCCGACATGCCGTTCGTGCTGTACGCGAGCGTCTCCGGCAGCTACTTCAGCACACTGCGCGTCGGGCTCAAGGAGGGGCGACTCTTCACCTCGGGCGATCGCGCCGGGGCGCCGACGGTAATGGTGATCAGCGAAGCGATGGCGAACCGCTACTGGCCTTCCGGAAACGCGGTCGGTGCCCGCATTCGCATGGGGCCCGACCCGAAGTCGCCGCTGATCGAGATCGTCGGTGTCGTGGCCGATATCCGCAATGATCTCACGGCCGCCGCCGCGGAACCGATGGCCTACGGGTCGAGCCTTCAGGATACCGGAGTCGACCGGTTGCTCGTGCGCACCACCGGCGATCCCGTGGCGCTCGCGGGCCCGGTGCAGCGCGAACTCGCCGCGCTCAACCCGGGAATGCCGTTGTATCAGGCGAGCACGCTGCGCACGTCGATCGACCGCGGGTTCGCAGGGCGACGTGTGCCACTGTTGCTGATCGCCGGATTCGGCGGGCTGGCGCTGCTGCTCGCGGCAGTGGGTGTGTACGCGATGGTGGCGAACATGGTCGCAGCACGTTCGCGCGAGTTCGGTATCCGGCTGGCACTGGGTGCCGGCCGCCGGTCGATCATGCTGCTCGTGCTGCGTCAGGGCGGCACGTGGATCGGTGCCGGCCTGGTGGCGGGCGCCATCGGCGTGACGCTCGCCGTGCGCCTCATCCGCGGCATGCTGTACGGAGTGTCTCCACTCGATCCGCTCTCGATCGCGGGTGCGGCTGCGCTGCTGGTCGTGGCTGCGGCGATCGCGCTGTTCGGGCCAGTGCGGCGTGCGGTGCAGGTCGACCCCATCACCGTGATTCGCTGATGAACGGCTGACCATGCAGAAACGCATACAACTCGCAAGCGATTCGACGAAGGACTGAATCGGCGGTGCGATCCAGCTTGGATGAGAGCGACGCCCCCGTCGCCTGTCGCCACGCTTCCACTGGATCCCGCCATGAACGTCAGGACTGTCAGGACTGTCTGGACCGGCCTCGCGCTGCTGCTGTGCCTCACGGCGCTACCTGCTGCCGCACAGCCGGTCGTGCGGCCCGCCGCCATCGACCTCCCACTGGTCGAACTGCCATTCAATGCCACGGGTGGCTTCCGCGCCCCGGGCATGCAGCAGTCGCTCGGTGTGACCGCCGGTCTGTACGAAGCGGGTCACACCCTGCTCGGCCGGGTCGCGCCCCGTCATCCGTGGCTTCGGAATGCCGGCATCACCATCGTGGACTACGTCACCCTCGCCGTGCCACTCGGCGACGCGTGGCTGCACGAGGAGTGGCATCGGGCGATCCTCGGACGAAACCGGGTCGACAGCCGGAACGACGTGTGGAATCTCAGGAACATCTTCGCCGAAGCCATCTCGGTGTCGCACGTCTCGGACGAGGATCTGGTGCGACTGAAGCGCGATCGCCCGCGCGACTTCGTGCGCATGAAGGCCGCTGGGTACGAGGGGGAAGGTGAGCTCATCACGCGCCTCGAGCGCGACCAGTTCTTCTCCGGGAGCCGCGCGTGGCACGTGGGGCTTTACTGGCTCGTGGCGCTGAATGATCAGCTGTATGTCGGCACGATCGTCAATCCGGCGGACAGCGCAGAGATCGACAGCATCACCAACAAGGCGAACCAGGATGAGCGCACCGTCATGGGGCGCGACGCGTCGGGGCATGATTTCACCGCGTGGGTCTATCACCTCTTTCGCCCCGACGAACCGTTCGAAGCGCGCGGCCCGCATCCATCCGGCGTCGGCCTCGATCGCTACATCAAGGTCAGCGACCTGACCGCCGAGGAAAAGCGCTACATCGAACGTCAGGGAAAGCTCGCGTGGCTCAATTTCGTCGACCCGAACTTCATCGGCGTGCGCGGCATCTCGTTCCGGAACCCGGTGAATGGCGGCGCTGCGCGTGCGAATCTCTGGCTCCGGCATGCGCTGACCTCATTCGGACACACCGTCGACTCGCACATCGTGTTCAGCCAGGGCGAATTCCGGATGCACCTCATCGCGCAGCGCTTCACGAACAATGCACGGAGCTTCCCCGGTGTACGCGTTGAACTGCTGGACATGCCCGTTCGTGTGGGCCCGCACGCGCTCGCGCTGTCACCGCGAGTGGGGCTCTGGTCACAGCCGCGCGACGGGGAATTCCGCACCCGGGATGGCTCTGCGGGCGGTCTGCTCGGCGCCAGGATCGGCACGCGAACGGACGGGCGGCTGCAGTTCTACGTGGAAGGTGAGGTGAAGAGCGCAGGCTGGGTGGCCGGCCGCCCAAGCCTCGCGCGCGGAGCGACATTCCAGTCCGGCCTGCGATATTCCCTGCAGCCTGCTGCGCAACGTGCCGGGGAGCGTGCCGGATCGCGTGCCGCGCAGCGAAACGCGCAGCGAAACGCGCCGAAGCCTCCGACGAACTGACTCATGGCTCGCCTGCTGCTGATCGAAGACAACGAGGATCTGGCGTTCGGCGTGTCACGCACGCTCGAGGACGCGGGCCACACTGTGCACATCGCGAGTGACGGCGCACGTGGCGTCGAGCAGGCGCTCGCCCTCGAGCCCGACCTCATCGTGCTCGATCTGATGCTGCCGGGCATGACGGGCTTCGAGGTGCTGCAGAGGATCCGCGCCGCAGACCTCACTGTGCCCGTCATCATTCTCACGGCGCGCGGTGAGGAGACCGACAAGCTGCACGGCTTCCGGCTCGGTGCGGACGACTACGTCACCAAGCCGTTCAGTGTGTCGGAAGTGCTCGCGCGCGTTGCGGTGCACCTGCGGCGCCGCGCTGAGGCAAACCAGGACGCCGAAGCGGTGCACCGCTTCGGGAATGTCGTGGTAACGCCGTCTGCACGCACCGTGACGCGCGATGGCGAACGCGTGTCGCTCAAGCCGCGTGAGTACGATCTCCTCCTCAAGTTTCTCGAGCGGCCGGGTGTCGTGTTCAGCCGCGACCGCTTGCTGGCCGAAGTGTGGAAGTACGGCGCCGAGGTGCAGACGCGGACCGTCGACCTCCACGTCGGTGAACTGCGACGCAAGCTCGAAGTGGATCCAGCCAAGCCTCGGCACTTCGTGACGGTGTGGAAGTCGGGTTACCGGTTCGAGCCGTGATCCGGTGGCGACGATGGTCGTGGCTGGTGACGCTGCCGTTGGTGCTGGTGCTCGCCGTCGTGGTGGTGAGCCTCGTGTACGTGCGGCGCGATTTCTACCGCGAGGTGAACGAGGACCTCCCGTGGCCCGTGCGTGTCGCGCAGGCGGACATCGACGCATGGCGTACACGCTGGGAGGTATCGACGCGGTCGACCGCAGCACTGCTCGCGACGAACCGCGGTGACAGCGCGTTCCAGAAGGCCGTCCTGTCTGCCGCGGCGGTCGACGGGGCGACGCTGCGCGTGGTGACGTCGACGACGCCGACTGCAACGTCCGCGGCTGAGGGTGTCGTCACCCTGCGCACCGTGCGATGCGGCGAACGATTCTGCGTCGAAGTGCGCTCGCCGATCCTGCGTGCTCCGGTTCCGCGTGCGCCTGTCGCTGAACCACCCGCTGCGCGCGAGATGGTGGTCGCGCAGGTACCGCTCACCGACAGCACATTCGCCGCGCTCGACGTACCCGGCGCGAGCAAGGGCAGTCGCGCATCGATCCTGATGCGCCAGGGCGATTCGGTATTCGTGCTGGCTACCGCCGCGCACGACTCCGTGCCGTTGCGTACGAGAGTCATGGCATGGGGTGCGCTCCCGCCCCACGTGCGCGACGCGTTCGCTGGCCGCAGGCGGACTGGGTTGGCCGACAGCGGGCTGGTTCGCGAGAGCGTGGTGTACGCGACGGCCCGATACCCCGACCTCGGATGGCTCCTGCTGCGCGAGGTGGACTCGGACGAGGTCATCGAGCGCCTGCTCGCGCCGCTCGGCGTGGAGTTGCTGGTGATCAGTACGTTGCTGCTGTTCGCCCTCGGCTTCGCAAAGTCGCGCCGCCGCGAAGTCGCGATGCGCCGCGAGGCAGCGCTGGCGGAGGTTCGGGGTGATTTCGTCGCCGCCGTCTCCCACGAGCTGCGGACACCGCTCGCACAGATCTCGCTCTTCGCGGAGCTACTGCGAAAGGGATCCATGCGCGGGCCGGAAGAGCAGGAGCGTGCGCTGCACGTTATCGAGAAGGAGGCCAGCCGCCTGTCGATTCTCGTGGACAACGTGCTCAATCACGCGCGTCTTCGGCGGGGCGAAGGGACCCGGTCGACGTTCACCGCATCGGCGACCACCGACGTGGGGCGTGATGTCGAGCAGGTGATGGAAGCCTTCGCGCCGCTCGCCGCGGATCGTGGGGTTCATGTCGTCGCGCGCGGCACCGGCGATGGTATCGTCGCCGCCGTCGACTCGCAGGCGCTTCGGCAGACCCTGCTCAACTTCCTCGAGAATGCCGTGAAGTACGGGCCGCGCGGACAGACCGTCACCGTCGCGGTCACCGAGAGCCCAGGACGCGTGCGGGTGTCGGTGTCCGATCAGGGGCCCGGCGTCGCCGCCGCGGAACTGGAAACGATCTGGTCGGCCTTCACGCGCGGAAGTGCGGCGCGTGCTTCGCAAGCCGGCGGGTCGGGTATCGGCTTGTCGGTCGTGCGCGACCTGGTGGCGCAGTACAAGGGGACGGTGCGGGTGGAGAATGCCGATGGCGGCGGTGCGCGATTCGAGGCGTCGTTCCCGTCAGCGGTCGCACGACGCCAGGGCGATTGATCAGCGCTTCACCGCCGCCTTGAGCGGAATAGTGGGTGCCGCTGCCGGAAGGACTGACGGATCGAACAGGCGCGGATCGAGCGTGGGATTGATCAGCTCACGCTCGTACTCCTCGCGGAACGCGAGCCGGCCGTCCTCCCAGGTCTCGAGCCACTGTTCGAGCCAGCCGCCCGCCGCTCGGCGGTGTCCGCCGATGCGATACTCGAGAACCTTGAAACGCGCCGTGGTGCTCGACTGGATCAGTCGCACGAGCACGAGGCGTTCGGCGTCGATCCACGCTTCCCGCGATCTTGCCCCTATCAGCAGCTTCCCCATCACGAACACCGGCCGCCCCTGCCACTGCTCGCGCCGGAACTGCGTGGTGTCGATCAACAGCTCCCGCATGCGGCTCATCGTCACTGACGGAGCCACGGCGTAGACGTCGCTCAGCATCATCACGAGCGGATGCCGCCCGGGTGTCGCCGACACGAGCGCACCGCGTGCATAGGTGTAGGTCGAATCGCGTGTGTAGAGCCGGACGTTGCCGTCGGACGCCGGCTCGGTGACGACGCGCAGCTTGCCCGGTGCCTCCTCGGCCTCCGTCCAGTACTCGACCCGCATGGTGCCGTTCGCCTCGAAGAACATGCTCTTCTGGCGAAACGTGAGCGTTCGCCACCATTTGCCGGCATAGGCGCCGTGCATGGCGCGGACGACATCCGAAGTGCTGCGTGGCTCGGCAGAGGTCAGCGCTGCCGGGACGACGAGCATCGCGAGGAGGGCGTGGCGGAGAGTCATGGTGGAAACGTGCCGAAGGGGTCCGCGCTGCACAATTATATTGTTTGTCTCGTATTCATATCATGGAGATATCAATGGTCCCGGACCTGCGCCGCCTGCGCTACTTCATTGCCGTCGCCGAAGAGCTGCATTTCGGCCGGGCGGCGCGGCGGCTGAACATCGCACAGCCGCCACTCAGCCAGCAGATCGCGGGCCTCGAGCAGTCGCTCGGCGTGCGTCTCTTCTCCCGCAGCACGCGCTCGGTGGCGCTCACCCCGGCCGGCACCGTGCTGCTGCAGGGAGCCCGGCGCGCATTGCGGGAGGCGGAGCGGGCGGAGGAGAGCGCACGCCGCGCCGGGCGCGGCGAGTTCGACACGTTGCGCGTGGGCTTCACCGATGCGTCGGCACTGAGCGTGTTGCCGAACGCCGTGCGTCGCTTCCGGGAGCGGCTCCCGCATGTACACCTGGAGCTGATGGAAGACGATGGGACGGCGGGGCAGGTGGACGCGCTCCAGCGTGATCTCGTGGACATCGCGCTGGTGCGCGGGCCGCTCGAGCGCGGCGGGCTCACGATCGACGTGATCCTCGAGGAGCGCTTCGTGCTGGCCATGCCGGACACGCATCCCCTCGCGTCACGCACGCGCGTACCACTGCGCCTGGTGCGCAACGAACCGCTCGTGCACTTCCCGCGCCGGTTGTCCCCCGCGTACTACGACATGCTCATCAGCATGTGCCAGACGGCCGGATTCACGCCCAACGTCGCGTACGAGGTCGTGAAGTATCAGACCGTGCTCGCGCTCGTGGCGGCGGGTGTCGGAGTGTGCTTCGTGCCCAGGTCCAACTGCAGCATCACGCGGCCCGGCGTGACCTACCGTGAACTGACGGGCGCCAACGGATCCGCGCAGGTGGTGGCGGCATATCACGGAGACCGTGCATCGGTCGTGCGCGATGTATTCCTGGCCCTCGTTCGTGAGGCGCGGGCGCGCGAAGGGCGTGCGCGTCGACCGCTGCCATAGCTGGGGCTCCAACGGGGGCCGCTGGCATGCACGACCATACCTGATTCGGGAAGATCCGGCTATCATGATGCGTGCGCCATGGGCAAACCGGCCGGGTGCACCCATCCCCAATGACCAGGACACCGCCATGTCAGGACCAGACACGTTCACGGCAGAGCATCGCTCCTGGCAGTGGGACCTCGTGCTGCAGTACGAGGACGGTTCGCTGCCGGCAACGGCATGGAACGAGGCGACCCTCGCGGTGGTCGCCGGTTGGTACGCGCAGAACCTCCCGGCGGATCAGGCGAAGGCGCGCTACGAGCAGTACTACCAGCGCAATCGTCGCCGGCTTTCGAACCGACTGGGCAATGCCGCCGTGGCGACGAGCGCCATCGAGGCGCTAGATGCCGTGTGGGAGTCGCTGCTGACCCGGGTGCTCGACGCGAAGAAGTAGGGGCGCGATCTTTCGCTCGACCAGCGAACGTCTCACCCCTGCGGCCATCATGCTTCGCCTCCCACTGACCTCCGCGGCGTGCGGTCTCTCGACCGCGCTGCTGTCGCTTTCGCTCTCGCTGTCGCTCACACTCGTGCTGCCGCGCACGTCTGACGCGCAGCGGCCGGCAGGCGCCGCCAGCGAAAGAGTGTTCACGTACGGCGCATCGGCACGGGCGCCCGCGCGCTGGCAGGTCGATCCGCGGCCGCTCACGCGCATCGGCGGCTCCGCTGCGCAGGGCCCGGCCGAACTGGCGCAGGTGCTCGGGGTGGCGCGACTCGCGGATGGCCGTGTCGTGATCGCCGACGGCGGCAGCACGGAGCTGCGGGTGTTCTCGGCCGACGGTCGTTTCATTCGTGCGATCGGACGCAAAGGGCAGGGCCCCGGTGAGTTCGACGGCATCCAGATCATGCATCGGAGTGCCGACACGCTGGTGGTACACGACCGCACGTCCCGCCTGCAGATCTACGACGCCGAGGGCACGCTGCTGCGCTCCTACGCACGCCCGGTGTTTCCCGGGCGTGGCACGCTGTCCTGGCCCGGCATGCTCTCCGACGGTTCGGGTGTGGTGCAGGGCGTCGATCCGGTCACCGACTCGACATCGGCCCGTGTGACTGCAACCGCATCGCTCGCCATTCGTCCACCGGACAGCACCGACGTGCGTGCGTTCACGTCGATTCCCGTGTTCGAGCGTGTTCGCCGCGGTGGTGCGCAGGTGGCGGTGTTTCTCGGTGCGGTGTCGCGCGTGGCCGTGATGGGAGAGCGCGTGTGCGCCGGCTACTCGCTGACGTGGCAGGTGCGCTGCTTCGACCGGCGCGGCACACCGGTGTCGCGCACGGTGCGCAGCGTGTCGCCGGGTGCCGTCACCGGCGCCGACAAGGAGTCGTTTCGCGCGGGCTATCTGGCGGCGAACAAGGGCCAGCCGCCGGAACGGGTGCGCGCAGCGCTCGACCGCATCGAGTACGCCCAGCAGCGCTCGGCATTCGGCCGGTTCGTACCGTCGCCGACGGGCGAGTTGTGGGTCGGCGCATTCGTGGCGCTCGAGAGTTTCATCCCGGGACGACGGGGCCCGGCCATGTCCCCGACGGCAACGACGTGGTCGGTGATCGGCACCGACGGCGCGTGGATCGCCGAGGTGATTCTTCCCGCGCAGTTCTCGCTGCTCGATGCAGGTCGGGATTACGTCGCGGGGGTGGAGCTCGACTCCGATGACGTGGAAACGGTCGTGGTGTACCGGCTGCGCAGATAGAGAAGGAGAGAAGGAGAGAAGGAGAGAAGGAGAGAGGGAGAGAGGGAGAGAAGAAGGGATGCTGGTGTGACCCCGGTGTTGCATCGGGAGGTAACAACAGACGCACGGTGTACTCACGCATGCTCACACCACGCCTCTTGCCTTCATGATGCAGCAACCGCTCCGCCCCGTGCGCCCGATCGTGTTCGCGTACGACTTTCCGCACAAGAAGACGCAGGACTTCATTCTCGCGCTGGTTGCGAATGGGCATCGGCCCTCGGCCGTCATCGCTGCACCGTTTCAGTCGTTGCCGGTGCCGCCTCCTGCGCTGCGCGTGAAGGCGCGCCATATCGGGCTTCTCGAGCCGTCTGCGCTCTGCGCGGCACTCGGCATCGAATACCTGCGCATGGCGCACGACAGCACCGAGTGCCTGCTGCATCTCGATGTGCTCGCACCGCAGGTCGGCGTCGTTGCCGGCGCACGTATCCTGCCGTCCGACGTACTCGAACGCTTTCCGCATGGCGTCATCAACCTGCATCCCGGGCTGCTGCCGGTGGCTCGCGGCCTCGATGCGCTGCAGTGGTCGCTGTACCGCGGCTTGCCGCTCGGCGTGACCGCGCACCTGATCGATGCCCGCGTCGACGCCGGATGGCTGCTGGCCAGCTGCATCGTCGACGAACTACCGGACGACACGCTGGTCGACCTGAGCCTGCGACTCTACGAGAAACAGCTCGAGATGCTGCGCGACGCGGTCGTGCGCGCCACCACCGTGCGCCGCGACGAACTGTCGCCTCTCGTCGGCGGCTCGTACAACCGGAGTTTCCCGGCCTCGCTCGTTCCACAGTTGCGGGAGAAAGTGCGTGCGCGACGGCGTCTGCTCCGTCGCGGCGGTGCGGTGTACGCGGAAGGCACTGGTGCGACGGCGGGAGCCCTCTGTCCCTGACGGATTGCGACGGGCCCGGGTGAAGGGCACTCTTGTCCCGCCGTGGCACTCTCGCAGCGGCATTGCCGCAGCGGCACTCCCGCCGGCGCAACGGGCTCGCTCGCACCTCACAGGATGGATGGCAATGACGTTCCGCACCCCCTCGGCACTTGGCCTGCTGCTCCTGCTCGCGCCGCTGCTGCCGGCGCAACAGCCGCAAGCGCGACCCGGTGCGGCGGCGGCGCTGCCGTCACCGACTGGTGCATGGCCCACCGCGACGCTCGAAAGCCAGGGCCTCGCGCGCGAACCGCTCGAGACCCTGGTCAACCGCGTGCACATCGGTTCCATGGGCAACGTCGACCGGATGGTGGTGGTGCGCAACGGGCAGCTGGTGATGGACCAGCGGTTCACGCCCGACTATCGCGAGTTGAGCAAGGGCAAGAAGAGCCCGATCGGCTGCGGCATCGATGCGTGCGCGGACTCCTCGCAGCTCAACGAGTTCAACTACCTGCATCCGAACTGGCACCCGTGGTACCGGGGGCGCGACATCCACACGCTGCAGTCGGTGACGAAGTCCGTGACGGCCACGCTGTTCGGTGTGGCGCTGCAGCGTGGTGAGCTCAAGACAGTCGATGCACCGCTGCTTTCGTTCTTCCCATCCTACGACGTGAGCAAGGTCGACAACCGGCTTCGTGCCGCGACGCTCGAGGACCTGCTCACGATGCGACTCGGCATGGAGTGGCACGAGAACGACCGCCCGCTCGATTCCACCAACACGACGCTGCAGCTCGAGCACAGCCGCGACTGGATCCGCTTCACGCTCGCGCAGCCGAGTGACACCGTGCCGCGCACGAAGTGGGTGTACAACAGCGGCGCCAGCGCGCTCATGGCGGAGGTGTTGCGCAAGGTGACCGGGGTCCACGCGCACCAGTACGCGGCGCAGCATCTCTTCACGCCGCTCGGCATCAAGGATTTTCACTGGAAGCTTACGCCGACCGGTCACCCTGATACGGAAGGCGGACTCTATCTCGAGGCACGTGACCTCGCGAAGATCGGCCAGCTCTACCTGAACGACGGGATGTGGGGGAACACACGCATTCTCGCGCCGGGGTGGGCGAAGCAGGCGATCGCGCGACAGGTCGATCGTACCGCTGCCACGCCGACATCACCAGGGTACGGGTACCAGTGGTGGCGCTACGACCGCCGTGGTGTGGACATCTGGGCCGGCAACGGCTTCGGCGGGCAATTCCTCATCATCATTCCGCAGTATGGCATCGTCGGCGTGACGAATGCATGGAACGTGTTCGGTACACCCGCAGCAGGCATGCTGATGCCGTTCATCGACGCGCTGCTGACCTCTGCGGGCGTCGCGCCAGCGGCTCGCTAGCGCGGCTCGCGATGGACGAACACCGGCGTCAGTCCACCGGTGTCGATCGCTTTGGGGTATTGTTTGCGAGCGGGCATTCACCCGCCCGTATTCCCTCCCCGCCATTCCGCTCGATGCCAATCCCGCTCTCGCGTGTCGCGGCTTCCCTGGCCGCCGCTTTCGTAGCGTCCCTGCTGGCCACCCCGGCGCTGACGGCGCAGGCCTCATCCACCACGGGAGCGAAGGCACCCGCGAAGGCACCGGCCAAGGCGCCGGCGTACGACGCGACGGTGCGCTGGACGAGCTTCGGCATCCCGCACGTCAAGGCGAACGACTGGGCGAGCCTAGGCTACGGGTACGCCTACGCCACGGCCCAGGATGCGGTGTGCACCATCGCGCGCGACGTGATCACGGTGAATGGTGCGCAGTCGCTGCATCTCGGGCCCGGCGAAGGTCGACTCGACAGCGACGTGTTTCATCGCGCGATCCTCGACAGTGCTGCGGTGGCGAAGTTCACGCGGCGGCAGTCGGTCAAGAGCAACGCGTTCTCGCGCGGCTACGCGGACGGGTACAATCGCTGGCTGCGCGATCATCGCGACAGCATGCCTGCGGCCTGTCGCGATGTGGCGTGGGTCGCACCGATCACGGCGCTCGATGTCGCGCGTCTCACGATGGGCGTGGGCATTCGCTATGGGCTCGGAATCTTCCAGCGTCAGATCGCGACGGCCACTCCGCCGGTCGTGGGCCCGGTGAATCCCGGAGCGGCGATGGATGCCGGCGACGGGCGCCTCGCGCTCGACGCGACGCTCGCGAGTACGATGTCGCTGCGGGCAGGTATCGGCAGCAACGCCGTCGCGATGGGCAAGGCCGTCACGGCGTCGGGCCGAGGCCTGCTGCTCGGCAACCCGCACTACCCATGGCAGGGTGCGTCGCGCTTCCATCTCATTCACGTCACGCTGCCGGGTGAAGTCGACGTGATGGGCGTGAGCCTGTACACCACGAGCCGTGTCACGGTGGGCTTCAACAAGGACGTCGCGTGGACGCACACCGTGTCGACCGGCACACGCTACTCGTTGTACGCGCTGGAACTCGACTCGACCAACGCGACTCGCTACCGCTACCGCAATGCGTGGCGTGACATGACGTCGCGACGGGTCACGGTTCCGGTGAAGGGCACGGACGGCACGGTTGCAGGTCAGTCGCGCACGGTGTGGTTCTCGCACCACGGGCCGATCCTCGCGCTCTCGGCCGGCTCATGGAACGCGCGCCGCACATTTGCGGTGCGCGACGCCAACAGCGAGAACGACGGTTCCGCCGCGACGTACGACGCGCTCAACCGCGCGCGCAACATCGACGAAGTGGAGCAGGCGCTGAACAGGCAGGGCACGTCGTGGGTGAACACCATCGCGGCCGACCGCAACGGCACCGCGTATTACGCCGACCTGAGCACCGTGCCCAACATGGATGCAGCGACCATGTCACGCTGCCGGGTGCAGGTGCAGGGGTTTCCGCCGGGCCTCGCGGCGCTGAATGGTGCCGATCCATCCTGCGAGTGGACGACGAGTCCCAAGTCTTCGATTCCCGGTGCCATGCCACCGTCGTCGATGCCGCGCCTGCGTCGCGACGACGTGGTGTCCAACGCCAACGACAGCCACTGGCTCACGAATCCAGCCGCACCCCTCGAGGGGTACTCACCGATGGTCGGGCCCGAGCGCTCACCGCGATCGCTGCGCACGCGCGCGGGCCTCGCGTTCATCGACGAGGCGCTCGCGGGTGGCAAGAAGGTGACCCCGCAGACATTGCAGGACATGCTGTTCAGCCATCGCAACTACGGCGCGGAGCTGCTGCTCGACACGCTGCTCACACTCTGCACGGCGCCGGTCGAACCCGTGGTCATGACAGCGGGCGGTGCAGCGGGCGGTGGAGCGGGCAGCGTGGCCGGCTCTCCCGTGGACATTACCCCGTCGTGCAATGCGCTGTCCGCGTGGGATCGCCGGGAAACGGTGGCGAGCCGCGGCGCACAGGTGTGGCGGGAAACGTGGCGCATCGCGTCGCGGGTGCCAGGCGTGTTCCGTGTGCCCTTCGACACGAATGATGCGGCGCGGACACCGCGTGGGCTCGCGGTCGATCAACCGGCCGTGCGCGAGGGACTCCGTCGCGCGATCGCGGGCGCCCAGCAACGGCTCGCGCAGAATGGCGTCGCGCTCGACGCACCCCTTGGCAGCATCCAGTATGTGGAGCGGAACGGCGAACGCATCGGCATTCCGGGCGGAGAAGGGCAGTCGGGCATGTGGAGCGTGATCACGTCGGAGCTCCGGCCCGGCGGTTACAACGCGATCAGCACCGGCAACAGCTACATCCAGGTCGTCGGCTGGTCGGCAGACGGCCGGGTCGATGCGCGTGGGCTGATCACGTACTCGCAATCGGACCATGCGGACTCGCCGCACCATGCGGACATGACGCGCCTGTACTCGCGCGGCGAGTGGATCACGCTGCCGTTCCACGAGCGAGACATCGTGGCGGACAAGAGTCTGCGGACCCTGCGGCTGCGGCAGTAGCGCACACGCGGCAGTGGTGCGCTAGCGTCCTGCGCAGCGCGCACCACCGGAAACGACAAGGGGGCGAGTGCACCAGCACTCGCCCCCTTGTTCAGCCCCACACGCCCCTTACGGAGTAAGGTTGAGGCAGGTCGCTGCGCCGTTCGACTGCGGCTGCAGCGGGTTGAACGTTTCGGCAGTCGGCGTGCGGAACACGACGTCGGTCGAGTAGCCCGGGGCACGATTGATCTGCCACGTGCCGTTCGGGAACACTTCGTTCGCCGTCATGCCGTACTGCCGCATCATGCGGCGCATGTCGCCGTAGCGATGGCCGAGGCCGAAGAGCCAGAACGCCTTCTCGCGGAAGATCAGATTGCGACGGCCCGCTTCCGTGCCCGGATCGGCGAGCGCCGGCATCGCGGCGATCGTGCGGCCATAGCCCGGGGGCGCGGCGCGCAGCGCGTTGAGGATCGTCAGGGCGCCCGCGAAGTTGCCCGTGCGATTGAGCGCTTCCGCTTCGAACAAACGCGCCTGCAACCCGCTCACCAGGGCCACCGACGAAGCATCGGTCGCCCAGACGAGCTGGTAGCGCATGTCCGGGACGGCAACGGTGGCGTTGTCGAACGGACGATTGGCCGTCGTTGCGATGCCCGCAGCCGTGCATGCCGCCTGACCGGCGGTGCACGTCGGCACGCGCGGATCGGTGCCGCCGAAGTCGAGGCCGAGCGGGCCCTCGTTGTTCGACACGATGTAGCGGCGCTGGTTGTTCACGAGCGACCAGACGCCGGGCGTGCGCGAGGTGAGCGAGTGCTCCTGGCTCCACACGAACGTCGTCGGCACTGCCGCCACGGTCGCTGCCACCGCGGCGAAGTTGCCCTGGTTGAGCAGGATGCGCGCGCGGAGGATCTGCAACGAGCTACGCACGCGCGTCTCGTTCGCACCGGTCGTCGCGCCGAGACGCGTGAGGCCCGAGTCCACCTTGGCGAGCGCCAGCGTGAAGATGGCCTCGTTCGCGAGCGGCTCGCCGTACTGCTCTGCACCGGCGACGATGTAGCTGATCGGCTGACCGTTGCAGAAATGCTCGGCCAGCAGGTTCAGCATGTATGCCTCGACGAAGAACATCTCGCTGAAGTTCCACGCCGGGGCGAGCGGCGAGAACGTCGTGAGCGCCTCGCGCGTCTGGATCGCCCCGATGCGTGGGACGTGCAGGCCGCGGTACGCTCCCGTGATGTTGGCGTTCTCCGGCGACAGCGACCGCTGGTCCGTCTCGATGCGCTGGATGAACGTGTCGCCCGTGGTGAACTCGTCGCCGAAGAGTCCGCCGTAGAGGAACATGGATTCACCACCCGTCGTGGCGGAATTGAACCGGCCAAGGGTGCCGAGGCGCAGCGCATTCGCCGAGCTCGGGCTGTTGACGGATTCAATGCCGATGATGTCGGGATCCGTTGCCCGCACCAGTTTGTCGAAGCTGCAGGACGCGAGCAGCGGGAGGAGGAGAAGTCCCGCGCTGCGCGACCAGTTGGAGGTCTGCTTGAGCATTGGCTGTGTCTTAGAAGCCGAAGTTGAAGCGCAGCGTCCAGGTCTGGATCGCGGGCGTGATGAAGAACTCGTCCTGGACATTCCCGGCGCCGCGCGACGTCTCGGGATCGACGCCGGTGTAGTCCGTCCAGAGCGCCAGGTTACGCGCCGACAGCGTCACCGTGCCGCTCTTCGTCATGGCGACCTTCGATACCCAGTTGGTCGGGATGCGCCACGTGGCGGCGAGCTCGCGCAGGCGCCAGTAGTTGCCACTCTCGTTGAATCCGAAGAACGTCTGCTGCGCGCCCGGCTTCTGCGACGCGGCACAGCGCGCCTGACGGTCGAGCGGCGCGGACGGGTCGACGCGCTCCTGCGCATTCACGCTGCTGCAACGGAAGCGTTCAGTCGTGTTGCCCACCAGTCCACCGAACTTGCCATCGACCAGTGCCGTGAACCGCAGCTGACCACCCGGGAGCAGGTCGAACCCGTTCTGGATGGACAGCTCCGCGCGTGGCGTGCTGTAGCCCATGTACCGGCGCGCGGTATCGACCGTGACCTCCGAAATCTCGATCATCCCGTTCTTGTTGGCATCCGCGTAGGTGTACGGGAAATCCCAGATCGAGTTGATCGGATAGCCGACCGCGTTGCGGGTGGTGCCGGTGCCGGCGGGCTGGCCACCGAGGTCGAGCACCTCGTTGCTGTTGTACGAGCCGTTCACGGTGAAGTCCCACCCGAACCGGTTGTAGCGAACCGGCTGTGCGGTGACGAGGTACTCCCAGCCCCAGTTGCGGATGGCGCCGATGTTCACCGAGCGCGTCGTGCCGACCGTGCCGATCGAGGGCGCCAGCGTCGTGTTGATGATGGCGTCGCTCGACTTCTTGTCGTAGTACGTCAGCGTCGTGGTGATACGGTCGCCGAAGAAGCCCATGTCGAAGCCACCCTCGATTTCCGTCACCGTCTCCGGACGCAGGTTGATGTTGCCGAGCGTCTGGTAGCTCAGACCCGTCACATCCGAGGAGTTCTCGCGGTAGGTGTTCGTGCCGAAGAACTGCAGGGCGGCTGTCGTGCCGGGACGCAGGCCCGACTGGCCCCAGGAGCTGCGCAGGCGCAGCAGATTGATCTTGTCCTTCAACGGGAACCACGCCTCTTCCGACAGGCGATACGACAGGCCGAGGCGCGGGTAGTACGCCGTGCCGAAGTTCTGGCCGAACGCGCTGTTCTGGTCACCGCGCACGGAGGCGACGAAGTCGAGGTTGCTGCGGAACTGCGCGTTCTGCTCGACGAAGATGCCGGCCGTCTTGGTGACCGTCGTGTTCTCGCTGATGGACGGCACGGAGCCCTGCCCGAGGGTCCCGCCACCCGGTGGCAGCTGCGCCGTGTTCGCCGAGTAGCCATCGTCGAACCGGTCGACGAACTGGAAGCCGGCGGTCGTTCTGGAATCGAGCCACGAGAAGGGGCGGTAGCTGGCGGTCGCCGACGCGTCGGCGGTCCACTGGAAGGCCCGGCTGCGGGTCGAATTCTTGAATCCGAGGCGCGTCTGGCCGTTGTTCACGCACTGGTCACGGAGGCAGGAACTCTCGAACGATTCGATCGAGTAGTCGAGACCCGCGTTGGCCCGTGCCTGCAGCCACGAGCTGGGTGACCAGATGGGCGAGATCGAGCCGATCCAGCGCTGCACGTCGAGCAGCACCTTGCGCTGGAAGATCTCGCCCGGCCGGAAGCCCGAGTATCCGTACATCGAATCGGTGCCGATGAGCCGGTTGCGTGTACCGGGACCGCGGAACGCAGCGCCGCCAAGGCCCGTCACGTTGTTGCCGTCCTCCGCCTGCCGCTGCTGGCTGGTGAGGAAGTAGCTGCGTACCGGGACCTGCAGCTTCGGGCTGATGCGAAGATCGAGATTCGAACGGAGGCTGACACGCCGGAAGGCATTGGGGTCCAGCCACTCGTTCCGGACCGGAACGCCCTCACGCGCGAAGCGCTCCTGCTCGAACTTCGGCAGGCCGATCGTGCCGGTGGTCGTCTCGCGCTCGATGGCCGCGAAGTAGTTCACGGCGTCGGTTCCGCCGGAGACGCTGAGGCCGTACTGGTTGCGATCGCCCTGCTTGAGCGGCGTTGCCCGATCGTCCTCCCAGAGGTTGAACGAGCGGACGGAATCGACCACGCACGTACCGGCCGCGATCGTGTTGATCTGGCAGTCCGCGGCGCGCCCGTTGTTGGCGGTGTTCGTCTGGTTCGCGAGCTTGCCGTACGCCAGATACGCCGCCGGATACTTGTTCGCGTCCCGCGTGATGCCCTGCTCGGTGTACACGTTCCACTTCGTCGCGCCGGCACGACCACGCTTGGTCGTGATCAGGATGACGCCCGTCGCGGCGTCCGTGCCGTAGGTGGCCGAGGCGGCGGGGCCACGGATGACGTCGATCGTCTCGATGTCTTCCGGGTTGATGTCGTTCAGGCGGCTGGTCTGCGGGCCGGAGTTGATGCCGACGGAGTTGCTCTGGATACGGATACCGTCGACGATCACGATCGGGTCGTTGCTGAGCGAGATCGACGAGGTGCCGCGAATGCGGATGCGCGACGCCGAGTTGACGCCCGATCCCGGGAGGATCTGCACACCGGCGACCTTGCCGACGAGCAGGTCACCGACCGCACTGATCTGCGAGGTCTCGATGGCCTTCACGGCATCGACCTGCGCGATCTGGTTGGGCACTTCGAGCCGCACCTGGGAGCCGGTGGCCGTGGTGACGACGGGGGTCAGGCTGATGGCGACCTTCCCGAGCTGCAGGTCGACTGTGGCCGTCTCGCCGGTCGTGACCGTGATCTGGCGGCTCGCTTCCGCGTAGCCGATGCGCAGCGCGCGCACCGTGACCGCACCGGCGGGCACACCGCGCAGCGTGTACCGGCCCTCGTCGTTCGTGAGGGCGCCGACCGTCGTGCCGACGACCGTGACCTGCGCATTGGAGATGGGGGCACCGCCGACTGCTTCGGCAATGCGGCCAGTGACGATGCCGGTCCGGGCTTGCGCGGAAAGTGTGGCTGCGGGCAGCGCCAGCGCGAGGCAGGCGATCGCCGCCGCACGCAATGCGCGCGGGACAAATGAGATCATGCTTGGACCTCTGACGACCGCGGTGCGGCTCGTCGAGCGTGGGAGGGGGGTGGTGCGAGGGACAGAAGGCTCGTGCGTCGCGTCGAAAGGTAGCAGTACAGGATGAGAACAAGCAGTCCCTGCGAAACGTCACAGGGATGAAGGGCGGCCTCACCGCCGGCAGGCGGGTCCGGAGCGGAGCCGCTTGCTCTGCCGGGTCATAGCACGTAGCGTCAATCCATCTGGAGTCTGCCGGGGTATTTCGGGTAATCCCCGTGGTCTCCCACCGGGTATCCCGCTCGCTCCGTCCTCCTTCCGAGGCACCCTCCCATGTCGCCACGTCGCGCTGCCGGACGCGTTGCCACTCGCGCCGCATTCGTTCTTGTCGCCGCACTCGCGGCGAGCACGCTGGTCGCCTGCGGGTCCCGTCGAGCGGACGGCGCGTTGGCCGCGCGCCCGACGGGCACCGGCAGCCGGGAAGTCAGCCGCGAGATGATTGCCAAGTGGAACGTGCTCGACGCGTTCGACGTCGTGCAACGCAGCGGTGGCTACAACGTGCAGACCAACGATCGGTCGAACGTGTCGATCCGCCAGCGTCGCGGGCAGACGAGCCTCACGAACAGCAACGCCGACCGGCCGGTGCTGGTGGTCGACGGCTCGATACAGAACGACTTCGCCATGCTGCGACAGATTCGCGCAGTGGAGATCGATCGCGTGCAGTTCCTCTCGCCGCAGGATGCCTCGCAGCGATTCGGCACGACGTCCTCCGGCGCCGGCGCGATCATCGTCATGACGCGCGGGCGGCCGTAGCACCGGCGATTGCCCGTCGGCGCGCACAACAACGCGCCGACGGCGCGCATGCGACGCATGCAGCGCACAATGCGCACACAGCGCATATACGACGCATGCACAGCGCATGCACAGCGCATGCACAGCGCATGCACGACGCATGCAGGACGCATGCAGGACGCACGAAGGGGGCAGATGCTTTCGCATCTGCCCCCTTCGTGTTCACGCTGTGCTGCGTGGCCCGGTCCCTTACGGGTTCAGGTTGAGGCAGGTCGGGGCGCCGTCGGTTCCCGCCGGCTGGAGCGGGTTGAACGTTTCGGCAGTCGGCGTGCGGAACACGATGTCGGTCGAGTAGCCCGGGGCACGATTGATCTGCCACGTGCCGTTCGGGAACACCTCGTTCGCCGTCATGCCGTACTGCCGCATCATGCGACGCATGTCGCCGTAGCGATGGCCGAGGCCGAAGAGCCAGAACGCCTTCTCCCGGAAGATCAGGTCACGGCGGCCGGCTTCCGTGCCCGGATCCGCAAGCGCCGGCATCGCGGCGATCGTGCGGCCGTAGCCCGGCGGGGCGGCGCGCAGTGCGTTGAGGATCGTCAGGGCGCCCGCGAAGTTGCCGGTGCGGTTAAGCGCCTCGGCCTCGTACAGGCGGGCCTGCAATCCGCTCACCAGCGCTACCGACGAAGCGTCCGTCGGCCAGATGAGCTGATAGAGCATGTTCGGAACGGCCGTGTTGCCACTGTCGAACGGACGATTGTTCGTACCGCCAGTGATGCCCGCGGCCGTGCACGGAGCCTGTCCAACGGAGCACGTCGGGACACGTGGGTCATTCGCGCTGCCGAAATTGAGGCCGAGCGGGCCCTCGTTGTTCGACACGATGTAGCGGCGCTGGTTGTTCACCAGCGCCCACACGCCCGGCGTACGCGACGTCAGTGCATGCTCCTGCTGCCAGACGAACGTCGTCGGCACTGCGGCCACGGCGGCCTGCACCGCGGCGAAGTTGCCCTGGTTGAGCAGGATGCGCGCGCGAAGGATCTGCAGCGAGCTACGCACGCGCGTTTCGTTCGTGCCCGTGGCCGCCCCGAGGCGCGTGAGGCCGGAATCCACCTTGGCCAGTGCCATGGTGAAGATGGCCTCGTTCGCGAGGGGTTCGCCGTACTGCTCTTCGCCGTTGACGATGTAGCTGATCGGCTGGCCGTTGCAGAAATGCTCGGCCAGCAGGTTCAGCATGTACGCCTCGACGAAGAACATCTCGCTGAAGTTCCACGCCGGTGCCAACGGGGCGTAGGTGGTCAGCGCATCGCGCGTCTGGATGGCGCCGATACGCGGCAGGTGCAGGCCACGGTACGCCGTCGTGATGTTGCCGTTCTGCGGCGTGAGTGCACGCTGGTCGGTCTCCACGCGCTGCGTGAAGGTGTCGCCGGTCGTGAACTCGTCACCGAACAGCCCACCGTACAGGAACATCGTCTCGCCGCCGGTCGTGTTGGCGTTGAACCGGCCGAGCGTGCCGACGCGCAGGGCGTTGGCCGAGCTCGGGCTGTTGATGTTCTCGACACCGATGACGTCGGGATCCGTCGCCTTGACCAGTGTATCCAGGGCACAGGCCGACGTGAACACCGCCCCGAGGGCCAGTGCGGCAGTCCGCGACCAGGTTGAAGTCAGCTTTCGCATGTGTGATTAGAACCCGAAGTTGAAGCGCAGCGTCCAGGTCTGGAGCGGCGGCGTGATCTGGAACTCGTCCTGCGTGTTGCCCTGCGGGCCCGACGTCTCCGGATCGACGCCGGTGTAGTCGCTCCACAGCTTCAGGTTACGGCCGGAGAGCGTGAGGGTGCCGCTCTTGGCGACGGGCAGCCGCGAGATCCAGTTGGCCGGAATGCGCCACGTGGCCGCGAGCTCGCGCAGGCGCCAGTAGTCGGTCTTCTCGAAGTAGCCGAGGTTCGTCGACTGCGTGCCGGGCTTCTGGAAGGCGGCGCAACGCGCCTGACGGTCGAGCGGCGCGGACGGATCGACGCGCTCCTGCGCGTTGAGCCGGGTTGCGCAGCGGAACCGCTCCGTCGTGTTGTTGATGAAGCCACCGAGCTTGCCGTCCACGAGGAACGTCACGCGAACCTGACCGTTGCTGAGCAGGTCGAAACCGTTCTGCACCGAGAGCTCAGCACGCGGGGTGCTGTAGCCGATGTAGCGCGGCGCCGTATCGACCGTGACTTCGGCGATCTCGATCATGCCGTTGCCGTTCACGTCGCTGTACGTGTACGGGCGCTCCCAGATCGAGTTGATCGGGTAGCCCACCGCATTGCGCGTCGTGCCCGTGCCTGCCGGCTGGCCGCCGAGGTTGAGCACCTCGTTCGAGTTGTACGAGCCGTTGACCGTGAAGTCCCACGCGAACTTGTTGAACTGCACCGGGCGGGCGGTGAGGAGATACTCCCAACCCGTGTTGCGGATTGCGCCGATGTTGACTGCGCGCGTGGTGGTGCCGGTGCCGATGGACGGCGCGAGCGTCTGGTTGATGATCGCGTCGCTCGACTTCTTGTTGTAGTACGTGATCGACGTGGTGAGGCGGTCGTCGAACATGCCGAGGTCGAAGCCACCCTCGATTTCCGTCACCGTCTCCGGGCGGAGCTTGCTGTTGCCGAGCGTCTGGTAGATGAGGCCCGGGACGTCGTTGTTGGCCTCACGGTACGAGTTCGACGCGAAGAACTGGAGTGCGGCCGTAGTGCCGGGCCGGATGCCGGCCTGTCCCCACGAGCTGCGGAGGCGGAACAGGTTGACCTTGTCCTGCCCCGGGAACCAGTCCTCTTCCGAGATGCGGTACGAGACACCGGCACGCGGATAGTACGCGACGCCGAAATTCTCGCCGAAGGCGCTGTTCTCGTCGCCGCGGATGGAGGCAACGACGTCGATCTTGTCGAAGAACTGCGCGTTCTGCTCGACGAAGATACCGGCCGTCTTGGACACGGTCGTGCCCTCGCTTACGGACGGCACCGCGCCCTGGCTCAGCGTGCCGCCACCCGGCGGAAGCTGTGCGCCATTGGCGTTGTACGAGTCGTCGAAGCGATGCACGAACTGGAAGCCGGCCGTGGTGCGCGTCGAGAGCCACTCCAACGGACGGAAGCTGCCGGTCGCCGAGGCGTCAGCCGTCCACTGGAAGGACCGCCCACGCGACGTGTTCTTGAAGCCGAGACGATTCTGGCCGAAGGCCGGGCATTCGTCGCGCAGGCAGACGTTGTCGAACGACTCGATCGAATAGTCGAGACCGGCGTTGGCGCGCGTCTGGAGCCACGACTTGGGCGACCACGTCGGCGAGATCGAGCCGATCCAGCGCTGCAGGTCGATGCCGCTGAACTGCTGGAAGATGTCGCCCGGGGTGAACTGGCGATAACCGTACAGCGAGTCCGTGCCGCCTGCGGTGAGCGTGCGAACCCGCGTGCCGGGGCCACCGAACGCGTGCGAGCCCAGACCCGTCGTGTTGTTGCCGTCCTGCGGAGCGTTCTGCTGGCTGCTCAGGAAGTAGCTGCGGATCGGGATCTGGAAGGTCGGCGAGACGCGGAGATCGAGATTGGAGCGCAGGCTGAAGCGCTGGAACGTGTTCGGGTCGACCCATTCCTCACGGAGCGGGATGTTGAGTCGGCTGAAGCGATCCTTCTCGAACTGCGGCATGCCGAGCGTGCCGGTGGTGCTCTCCTGCTCGAGCGACACGAAGTAGTTGACCGCTTCCGAACCGCCGGACACGCTCAGGCCGTACTGCTGGCGGAGACCGGTCTTGAGGGGCGAGGCGCGATCGTCCTCCCACAGGTTGAAGCGCGTGATCGAATCGACGACGCACGTGCCGGCGGCGATCGTGTTGATCTGGCAGTCGGCGGCGCGGCCGTTGTTCGCGGGCGTCGTCTGGTTGGCCAGCTTGCCCCATGCCGTGTAGGCGTCGGGGTACTTGTTCTCGTCGCGAGTGACACCCTGCTCGGTGTAGACGTTCCACTTCGCCACGCCCGCGCGGCCGCGCTTGGTCGTGATCACGAGCACGCCCGTCGCGGCGTCCGTGCCGTAGGTGGCCGAGGCGGCGGGGCCACGGATGACGTCGATCGTCTCGATGTCTTCCGGGTTGATGTCGTTCAGGCGGCTGGCCGGTGCGCCGCCAGTGCCGAGGCCCGAGTTCGAGCTGTTGATGCGGACGCCGTCGACGAAGACGATCGGGTCGTTGCTGAGCGAGATCGACGACGTGCCGCGGATACGGATGCGGCTCGCCGCGTTCACGCCGGAGCCCGGGAGCAGCTGCACGCCGGCGACCTTGCCGACGAGGAGGTCGCCCACGGAGCTGACCTGCGACGATTCGATCTGCTTGGTGGCGTCGACCTGGGCCAGCTGGTTCGGGATGGTGTTGCGGTCCTGGGCGCCGGTCGCCGTGGTGACGACGGGGGTCAGGCTGATGGCGACCTTGCCGAGCTGCAGGTCGACCGTGGCCGTCTCACCGGCGTTGACCGTGATCTGGCGGCTGGCCTCCGAGTAGCCGATGCGGAGGGCGCGCACCGTCACGTTGCCGGTGGGGACACCACGCAGCGTGTACCGGCCTTCTTCGTTAGTGAGCGCGCCGACGGTCGTGCCGGCGATCGTGACCTGGGCGTTGGAAATCGGGGCACCACCGACTGCTTCCAGAATGCGGCCCGTGACGACGCCGCGACTGGCTTGCGCGAACAGCGTGGCAGAAGGGAGCGCCAGCGCGAGGCAGGCGATCACCGCTGCTCGCAATGCGCGCGGGACAAATGAGATCATGCTTGGACCTCCGACGGCCGCTCTGCGGCTCGACGAGTGTTGAGGGGTTGTGCGCGGGACTAAGGGCTCCTGCGTCGCGACGAAAGCTAGTCCTGTAGGTTTAGAACAAGGAGTGGCGTCCCCACGTCACCGGGGACGAGCGCAATCGTGGCGAGCCCCACCTTAAGCACGGGGCCGGCGTGCTTGTGCCCGGGCGCGACGGACCGCCCCGAAGTCGCTGCCAACCTTTCGGCCCCGGCGGGCGTCCTACCGATGACCTCACTCATCGCTCCGACACCGTGCCCGCCCTCCTCCCCCGCGTCCAGCAGCAGCTCGGCGACAGCTACACCCTCGAGCGCGAGCTCCCGGGTGGCGGCATGTCGCGGGTGTTCGTGGCGCTCGACACGCGGCTCGGGCGCCGGGTCGTCGTGAAGGTGCTGCGACCGGATCTCGCGGCCGGCGTGTCGGTCGAACGGTTCCGCCGCGAGATCCTGCTGGCGGCGTCGCTGCAGCACTCGCACATCGTGCCGGTGCTCGCCGCGGGTGAAGTGGATGGCCTGCCGTACTTCCTGATGCCGTTCATCGAAGGCGATTCGCTCCGCGCGCGCCTGCAATCGGGGCCGATACCGGTGGCCGAAACCGTGCGCGTCCTCCGCGACGTCGCGCGTGCCCTCGCCGTCGCGCACGAGCGCGGGATCGTGCATCGCGACATCAAGCCGGACAACGTGCTGCTCTCCGGCGGGTCCGCCATGGTGGCCGACTTCGGCGTCGCCAAAGCCATCGCCTCCGCACGCGGGCCCACGAATGGCGATCGCCACGGTGATCGCCAGGGTGGCAACAGCGATCGCTCCGGCGACGCGCTCACGACGGTCGGCATGTCGCTCGGCACCCCCGCGTACATGGCGCCGGAACAGATCGCCGCCGACCCGACGGTCGGCCACGCGGCCGACCTCTATGCATTCGGCGTGATGGCGTACGAGATGCTTTCCGGCGCGCCACCATTCTCCGATCGCTCCCCGCAGGCCGTGCTCGCGGCGCATCTCACCGAGCGCCCGCGACCATTGCATGCGCACCGGCCGGACCTTCCGCCGGCGCTCGTAACCCTCGTGATGCAGTGTCTCGAGAAGGAGCCGTCGGCGCGACCGGCCAGTGCGTCCGCGCTCGCGTCCGCGCTCGACGATCCGGCGACGTTCAGCGGTGCGTTCGAGTACATGTCGACGGATGAACTGATCGGCGCTTCGACGGCATCGCGCGGCATTGCTGCGCGCACGTCAGGCGCACACTCTGCACCGAACCGGCGCTGGGCCATCGTGGCGGCGCTCGCGGCGACGCTGCTGGTCGCGCTGGTCGTGGGATGGACGATGACGCGATCACCTGATGGCTCGGCTGCCGCCGCGGCTGCGCCGGCTGCGGTGCGTCCGCCAGAACCGTCCGTGGTCGTGCTGCCGTTCGTCTACCTGGGCGACGACAGCACGAAGGCGTTCATCGCGAACGCGGCCACGGATGCGCTCACGGGTGCGCTGTCCGGCGTACGCGGGCTCCGGGTCGGATCACGCGCGACCGCGATCGCGCTGCAACAGCGCCTGGCCATGGGTGACACCAGCGGGTTGCCGGTGCTCACGCTCGTGGAAGGCGTGGTGGAGCAGGAGGGGCCGCGCCTCCGGTTGTCGGTGCGCCTCGTGGACGCGCGTGATGGCTTCACCGTCGCGTCCGAGATGATCGAGGGGGAGGTGGGTGGCCTCTTCGCGATCGAGGACGCCATCGCCAGCGTGATGCGAACGCGGCTGCGGGAGCATTTCCAGCTGCCGGCGGATTCGACGCCTGCGCCGTCGACGCCCGCACCGTCGACGCCCGCACCGTCGACGACCGCACCATCGACGACCGCACCATCGACGACCGCGCCGAGGGCTGCGGGGTAGATTTCCCGCATGTCCGACTTCATGCCGCCCCGGTTCAATCCTCGATGCCCCTCGCCTGCCGTGCGACGGGCATTCTGCCTGTCCGGCACCGCAAGCCTGGTCCTCATTGCGGCGGCGTGTGGAGACAAGCCCACCGCGACGGTCAAGGAACCCACGACGCCTGCGTACGAGCAGGTCGTCTTCGGGCCGGAGGGCGTGCTGACGAGCAACGGCATCTCGCGCGGTACCATCAAGGCTGATTCCGCCTTCACCTATGGTGGCGGCGAGCGGCTCGAACTGCACAGCGTGACCGCGACGCTCAAGGATTCGGCTGACGCCGACAGCACGATCGTCACGGCCAAGAGCGGCGACTATCAGGTGGCCGGATCGAAGCTGGTCGTCCACGGTGCGGTGCGCGTGCTTGCCCCCGGGGGCCGTCGGCTCGAGGCGGACTCGCTGCTCTTCGATCTCGCGACGAATGCCATCAGCACCACCGGCACCTACACGCTGGTCGGCTCTCCGGTGCGCAGGCCGGAGGGCGTGCTGGTGATCGACCCGCTGCTGCGCCGTGCGATCAAGGCACCTGCAGCGAAGCCTGCGGCCAAGCCAGCCGGCAAGGCCGCCGCCGGCCGGTAGCGTCGCTGGTCCACCGCAGCGCGTTGATGACATGCTCCAGCCATGACGCAAGCGATGACCCATCAGCCAGACCTGTTCGGAGACGCCGAGACTCCGCCGCGTCTCGAACTGCCGGAAGGATTCCGGTATCAGTCCGAACTCATCACGCCGCAGGCGGAAGCAACTCTCGTCGATGAACTGCGCGCGCTGCCGTTCCGCGAGTTCGAGTTCCACGGCTACACCGGCAAGCGTCGCGTCGTCTCGTTCGGCTGGCACTACGATTTCAGTGCGCGGACCCTCGAGCAGGCCGACGACATGCCCGCCTTCCTGCGCGACCTCCGCGAACTGGCCGCCGATTTTGCCGGCATGCCGCCCGAGCGGCTGCAGCATGTGCTCGTGACCGAATATTCCCCGGGCGCCGGCATTGGCTGGCACAAGGACAAGGCCGTCTTCGGCGACGTCGTCGGCATCTCGCTCGTCGCCGCATGCACGTTCCGGCTGCGACGCGCGGTCGGCGACACATGGGAGCGTGTGAAGCTCATCGCCGAACCGCGCTCGGCGTACCTCCTGCGCGGCGTGTCGCGCACCGAATGGGAGCACAGCATTCCACCGGTGGAGGCGCTCCGTTATTCGATCACGTACCGCAACCTGCGGGAGGTGTGAGCGTCCGCCGTCTTCACCCGCTGCGCATCGCAGTCACCGGGTTCACCGACGCCGCTCGCCACGCCGGCAACAGGCTCGCGATCGTCGCGACCATCAAGAGGACGAGCGACACGCCAGCCAGCACGACTGGGTCGACCGCCTCTACCCCATAGAGCAGGCGGCTCAAACCCACCGCGGCCGCCACGGCCAGCGTGAGTCCGATCAGCAGACCGGTGCGAACGGGTCGCAGGCTGTCGCGCACCACGAGCCGCACCAGTCGACTCGGCACCGCGCCGAGGGCCGCGCGAATGCCGATCTCGCGCGTGCGCCGCGCCACGGCGAATGACGTCACGCCGTAGATACCCGATGCGGCGAGCAACAGCGCGATGCCGCCGAGTGCGGCAAGAAGGATGGCGCCCACACGCACCGGCAGCAGTGTCATCGCGCTGTCCTGCGTCATCGTCGTCACCGGCGGAGGCGGCAACGTGGGCACTTCGGCCCTGAGCATGCTCCACACCGCATCGCGCGTACTGGCGATATCGCGCGTCGTCCGGAGGTGCAGGGTCATGTCACTACGCCCCTGCGCAGTAAAGGGCACATACGCGAACGTCTTTTGCGTCTCGCCGGGCATGTTGTAGTCGGCGTCGCGCGCCACGCCGACCACTGTCATCTCGCGGCCGTCCACGCCGCCCCAGCGCACCCGTTTGCCGATGGCGTCCTGCCCGGGCCACCATTGCTCCGCCGCCATTTCGTTCACGATGATCACACGTCCTGCATCCGCCGCGTCCCCGTCCGCGAGCCCGCGGCCGCGCCGGATCGGAATGCGCAGCGTCTCGAAGTATCCCGGCGTGATGACATTGAAGTACACCGCCGGCAGGTCGAAGCGCGATGAGGCGGTCGTGCCCTCGGGCTGCACGCGTGTCTCCATGTTGCTGCCGCTCAGCGGTGCAAATGCAGACAGTGTCGCACTCGTGACTCCCGGCAACGTGCGCGCCGACGTGAGGATGCGTTCGAAAGTCGCACGATGCATGGCGGAGTCGGAGCCGACGAGCGACAGGTCGATCGGAACGTCCACCACACCTTCGGCGACGAAGCCCGTATCCACCCCGCTGATGCGCTGGAGACTGCGTCCGAACAGCCCCGCGACCGCGAGCATCAGCACGCACAGGGCGACCTGCGCCATCACGAGTCCGCCGCGCCGTCGCCGTCGGCCCACCGACGCGCCACCAGCTCCGGCATCGTCGCCCTTGATCATCGTCACGAGCTGCGGCGTCGTAGCGCGGAGCGCCGGGACCAGGCCCGACATCACGGTCGCCGCGAGGCACAGCAGCCCGGTGAAGAGCAGCACGCGCCAGTCCGGCGTGAACACCGCGCGCCCGAGTCCTGCCTCGGCCGGCAGCGCGTCGGCGATGACGCGCGTGAGCACGAGCGCGACGAGGAACCCCAGTGCGCTACCGAGAGATGCGATCATCAGGCTTTCCGTGAGCAGCTGTCGCACGATGCGCGCACGACTGGCCCCCAGCGCAAGCCGCACACCGATCTCCGTACGCCGCGCCGAGGCGCGCCCGAGCAGCAGGTTGGCGACGTTCGCGCAGGCGATGAGCAGCACGATACCCACCATCACCATGAGGAACGACGATCCCGCCATCGCTGCCGAACGCAGCTCGGCTTCGATGCCGCGCGTGTCGCCCAGGCGCACCGTCGTGCGCTCGTACCGCGCGGAGTCGGTGCGCGCGAGCTGCGACATCAGCACGCCAAGTTCGGCGGAGGCCTGCGCCCGGCTGATGCCCGGCTTGAGACGCGCCGTCGTGTACAGGCTGCCGCCGAACCCGTCGAGCGTCGTGCCCGTGATCGTGACCGCCGCCGCGAGCGGCAGGAACAGCTCCGGCGCTCGTCCGACGAAGGCGCTCTTGAAATCCGCCGACGCGACACCGACGATCTGCACCGGATGGCCACCGACTGTGACTGTGCGCCCCACGACACCGGAGTCGCCCCCGAAGCGGCTGCGCCAGAAATCGTGACTGAGGACCGCGACGGGGCGCGCGGCATCCGAGGTGCGCTCATCGCCGCTGAACGGCCGGCCCACCGCGAACGGTACGCCCAGCATCGCCCAGTAGCCGTCGGTCACGAGTGACGTGCGAACGCGCTCGACGCGGTCATTCGCACCGGCACGAAAGCCCATGGCCCCGTAGCGTTCGCCGGCGATCGCGTCGAAGGACCCCGCGCGGTCGCGGAACCACGAGAGATCCTGCCACGAGAACGGGCTGTGATCGTTCACGTATACCCGGACGAGCCGGTCGTTCGTGGCGCCGGGAATCGGCCGCAGCAGGACCGCGTTCACCACCGAGAAGATCGTGGTGTTGGCGCCGGCACCGATCGCGATCGACAGCGCCGCGACCACGACGAATCCGGGCGACCGGAGAAACCCGCGCCACGCGAAACGGATGTCCTGCACCAGCGTCTCGATGACTTCGGCGCCGCGTGTCCGCCGCAGTTCGCGCGCGTCCACTGTCGCGACTTCGTCCCGCACGCTCGCGACGTCCCCGAATCGGCGCAACGCACTGGCGCGCGCATCGGCGGGGCTCATTCCGCTCGCGACCAGCGCCTCGGTGCTGGACTCCAGGTGATCGCGCAGCTCGTCGTCGAGATCGGCGGCGGGATCCGGACGGTAGAAGCGCAGATAACGGCGCCACTTCGGCTGCTCCCTGTGCGGGTCGCTCGAGAAGACGCTCATGATGCCCGCACCGGCGCGGTCCGGCCCTTGGCCCGGAGCACGGCGCTCACCGAGTCGACCAGTCGCTCCCAGCTCGCGACCCGTTCGCGCAGCACCTGACGGCCAACCGGCGTCAGCGTGTAGTACTTCGCGCGGCGGTTGTTTTCCGACAGCCGCCACTCGGATGCGAGCCACCCGCGATGCTCCATGCGGTGAAGCGCGGGATAGAGCGCACCCTCCTCGAGCTCGACCCCGCCATCCGTCGTCTGCCGGATCCACGCGGCCACCGCGAACCCGTTCATCGGCCCCCAGGACAACGTCTTGAGGATGAGGATGTTCAGCGTGCCCTGAATGAGGTCGCTGTCGCGTTCGGCCATGGGCGCTCCAGTAGTGCGATTAGGGGAAGGTCCACCTCCCTACGCGCCCCTGGAGCGGGGGTTTCAGGCCGTCCTACTCCGCCCGGATCGTCTTCATCGGGTCGACCCGTGCGGCTTTCCGGGCGGGGAGGAACGCCGCGGCGAGGGCCAGCGAGAGCAGCAGCACCGGCGCGGCGACGAACGTCGTGAGGTCTCGCGCACTCACACCGAAGAGCATGCTCTCCATCAGCCGCGACAGTCCCCACGCGCCAGCGAGCCCGATCACGATACCGGCCACCGCGAGTAGCACACCCTCGCGCAGCACCATCGCCAGTACATCGGCCGACCGTGCGCCGAGGGCCATGCGGATGCCGATCTCGCGGGTGCGCTGCGTGACGCCGTAGGCGATGACCGCGTACACGCCATACGCCGCGAGAACGACCGCAAGCAGGCCGAACGCCGCGATCAGCAAGGTGTTCGTGCGCCGTGGTGCCATGGTTTGAGCAACCGCCTGCTCGAGCATCTGCAGGTTGTACGTCGCCTGTTCCGGATCGGTGCGCTGCACGGCTGTGCGTACTGCAGTCAGCAACGCGGCATCATCGATCGAGCCGCGCACCACGAGCCCGGCGAAGCTGCTCGGCGAATCCCTGAAGGGCAGGTACATCTGCGGCATGGGCTCCATGTCGAGTGACTGCGAGCGGACATCCGCGACCATGCCGACCACGGTGAGGTAGCGGGGCGTCTGGCCCGGCACTGGACTGAGCGCGAACCTCTTGCCGATGGGGTTCTCGCCCGGAAAGAGCTTGTCGGCAAATGCCTTGTTGACCACGGCGGCCGGATGCAGCGAATCGTCCTGCGCCTCGATCGGGCGTCCGGCGAGCAGACGAATGCCCAGCGTGCGGAAGTAGTCCGGCGTGACGCGCAGGTACTGCGGAAACACGGGATCGGCCGTGGCATCGCGCGTCTTGCCTTCGACCACGACACTGATGCCGATGCCCCATTCCCCACGCAGCGGAATCTCGTTGATCGCAGCGGCCGCCTCGACACCCGGCGTCGAGCGCAACCGCTCGAGCAGCCGATCGTAGAACTGCATGAGCAGCGCCTGCTTGGGATAGCGCGATTCCGGCAGCGACAGTTCGAGCATGGCGACGCGATCGACCTGCACACCGGAGTCGGTGTTGACGAGCTGAGTGAAACTGCGGAACATGAGCCCTGCCGCGATCAGCAGCATCAGCGCGAACGCCATTTCGCTCACCACGAACAGGCGCCGCATCGACCGCCCCTCACGCGACGTCGCGCCGTAGCTCCCGCTCAGCACCATGTTCGCCGTGGCAGTCCTTCGTGTCGCGCCGACCGCAGGCCAGAGGCCGAACAGCAGGCCCGTGATCACGGAGAGCGCGATCGAAAACAGCAGGACACGCCCGTCGAGTGCGAGCGGCACGACACCGGTGAGTTGCGCAGGCAGCAGGGCAGTGAGCACACCGAGGCAGGCATACGCCACCGCGACTCCCGCAGCGCCGCCGAGCAGCGAGAGGATGACACTTTCCGTCAGCAGCTGCTGCACGATGCGTGACCGCGATGCGCCGAGTGCGCCACGGATGGCGAGCTCGCGACGGCGGGCCGCCGCGCGCGCGAGGAGCAGGTTCGTCACGTTCGCACACGCCACCAGCAACACGAATGTCGCGGCACCCATGAGCACGAGCAGCGCGGTGCGCCGGTTCTTCACCAGTGTCTGCTGCAACGGCATCACCATGGGGCCCGGCTCGAGCCGCGTGGCGGCCTCCGGGTAGCGCTGGTAGAGCGCACGTACGCGCCGGTCGACCGTCTCCGTGGTCACACCATCGGCAAGCCTGATGAGGATCGTCGACGGCAGGTACGAGCGGATCGCTTCACCACCGGCGCCGTCCCACGTGAAGGGAATGCCCAACGGGAGCCAGAGCTCCGTGTCGGAGGGAAAGCTGAACGACGGTGACATCACCCCGACCACCGTGTGCGGCAGCCCGTTGAGTGCAATGCTGCGCCCCACGGCACTGCTGTCGCCGCCGAAGTGTCGCAGCCACAGCGCGTGCGACAGCACGACCACGTTTCCCCCACCCGGGCTGCCTTCGGCGTCCACGAATCCGCGTCCGATTGCCGGACGTGCACCGAGCAGCGGAAAGAGCGAGGGAGTCGCGAGCGCGATCCGCACGCGCAGTGGCTCACCGGCGCCCGTGAGGTTGAGCCCACCGGGCGCATAGGCAGCCAGTCCGGTCACGACATCCTGCATCGCCGTCACGTCGTGCACATCCGGCATCGTCTTGTCGCGTGCTGGGCGGCCGGCAAACCGCGACGGGATGTTCACACCTTCGAGCAGCGCCAGTCGATCGGCATCGCGAAACGGCAGCGGGCGCAGCAGGATGTTGTCGACTGCACTGAAGATCGCCGTGTTGACCCCGATGCCAAGCGCGAGTACCAGCACCACCGCGATCGTGAAGCCCGGCGCCTGCAGCAGCTTGCGGACGCCGTAGCGGATGTCCTGCGCGAGCTGTTCCATGAGTTCGATCCGGCGTTCGCGTCGTTGACGGTTGATGTCGTGGGCTCGCAGCTCGTTCGCCACCTCGTGCATGTCGCCGAAGCGCTGCAGGGCAGCCTCGCGCGCCTCGGCGTCGGACAGACCGCGCGCCAGGAAGTCGCGCTCGCGCATCTCGAGATGGAACTGCAACTCGTCGTCGATGTCGCGCTCGATGTTGCGGCCCCAGAACCGCATGGTGCGCCGCCATTCGGGCATCGACTGTCGCGACGGGCGCGACGGGCTGTCGTCCGTCATGCCAGTGCCGGCTCCGTTCGCAGCACGAGCATCACCGCCTCGGCGAACCGCATCCAGGTCGTCGCGTCCGCGGTCAGCCCACGGCGCCCTTCCGGGGTGAGCGTATAGAAGCGTGCACGCCGGTTGGTCTCGGAGACGCCCCACTGCGACTCGACCAGCCCGCGGTCCTCGAGGCGCCGGAGGGCCGGGTAGAGCGAGCCCTCCTCGATCTGCAGCACGTCGCCGGTGGTGTCCTGGATCCAGCGGGCAATGGCGTATCCATGCATCTCGCGGAAGGCGAGCGCCTTGAGGATGAGGATGCCGAGGGTGCCTTGGAGCAGGTCACCATTTCCTGGGGGCACAGCGGGGCTCCGGGGGGTGGGTAGGAGGCTATTGAGCGAAGCTATGCGTCTATGCATAGCCTTGCAAGGGGAGTGCGGCTCCGCGCCGGGCGTACATTCTGCCGTCCATCATGGAGACCCCGATGCCTGACCCCGCCGCTGCACCGACTCCGCTCGCGACCCTGTTGGGTGCACTGCAGCATGACAACCCGACCGGCGCGAAGGCGGTGCTGGATGCACACCCCGAACTCGTGGCGACGAGTATCCACGTGGCCGCGGCAGCCGGCGATGTCGATGCGCTGAAAGGACACCTGGCCGCGGATCCATCCGCAGCGACGCGTGCCGAACCACGCAACCCCGAGCCGGTGCTCTACGCCTGTCATGCCGGGCTGCAGGACCTGCTCGGGGTGCCCGCGTCGCAGCGCGTCGATGCCGTCCGCACCCTGCTCGACGCCGGCGCGAGTCCGAATGCCTATGTGAACATCGACCCGCATGCCGGCGCGAAAATCCCCGCGCTGTTCTTCGCGTGCGTGTCGAACAACGTCGCGGTGGCGCAGCTTCTGCTCGAGCGTGGTGCCGAGCCGAACGACGGTGAAAGCGTGTACCACGCAGCCGAGTGGAACCACCGCGAGTGTCTGGACGTGCTGCTCGCGCATGGTGCCGACATCAGCGCTCCGCACTCGGCGTGGGGCAACACGCCACTCTACTTTCTCGCGGGGTATCGCGACAACAATCCGCGATGCGCCACCTCCACGCTCGGCATGCGATGGCTGCTGGAGCACGGCGCCGATCCCAATGTGCCGAGCCTCGTGCAGCCGGGGGTGGGTGGCACGCCAGCGACGGCCGAGACCCCGTTACATCGCGTCGCGGATTTCGGCCGAGCCGTCGAAGTTGCCGAGATGCTGGTGTCGTTCGGTGCGCAAATCGATGTGCCGCGCAATGACGGTCGCACGCCATACGCCCTCGCGATGCGAGCGGGGAACGCGAAGGTGGCCGAGTATCTGAGTCGGGCGGGCGCGCGTGTCGACACGCTCTCCGCGGTCGATCGGCTACTCGGTGCATGCAGGGCAGGGGACCGTCACGCTGCGACGTCGATCGTGTCGTCGCACCCGGGTGTGATGGCGGAGCTCACGGCAGAAGACCGGCGCTCGATCATCCGCGCAATCACCGACGGCGACGTTGCCGCCGTGCACGCTATGCTGTCACTCGGCTGGGTGGTCGACGACGAGGAGCCGTGGGGTGGCACGCCGCTGCACTGGGCCGCGTGGCACGGACGGCTCGAAATCGTGCGTGCGCTGCTGCAGCATGGTGCGGCAGTGAACACGCGCGACAGCGAGTACGGCAGCTCGCCGGTCGCGTGGGCTGCACATGGCTCGACGAACGCGTGCACGTCGAGCGACGAGGACTACGTGGCGATCGTGGGGCTGCTGCTCGACCACGGTGCGCAGCGCCTGGCGTCGTTCAACCGCTGGGGCGAATCGCCGGAGAGCATGGCGAGTCCCGCGGTCGCGGCGGTGTTCAGCGCGCACGGGTTTGCCTCCTAGGACTACCCCCAGCTCATTTCCCGTCGGGTCTGGCCTTGAGGAACATGACGGACAGCGGTGATTGCTGCTCCAATGTTCCCGTCACGACCGTCTTCGGCGTGATGGTGAATTCGTTGACGCCGTTGATCGATCCCGTGATCGAGAGTCCCGGGCGCAGGTCGACGAAGTTGGTAGTCACCGTGACCGCGCGCAGGCCAGGGAAGCCCTTGGGGATCTGCGACAGTTGGATATCGGCGCGCCGGAGCGTGAAACTGGTCGGATCGAGATAGACACTGCCGTGCACGTCGGGCGACTTGAGCTTGCGTGCCGCCTTGAAATCGACCCGCAGCAGCGACACGCCAGAGCTGTCGTCCAGACCGCGAACGATGAAACAGTGATTGCGCTGGAAGCTCCGGTCGGCGAAGTCGAGCAGGGTGGGCAACTTCAGCATCGATTCGCGGCGTCTCCCGATCCGAACCTCGACGACCACCTTGCCCGGCTGATATTGCTTGCTGTCTGAACTGAAGACCTTGAAGGTGTCGACGTGTGCGAGTCGCCCAGGACCGTCGCCGAGCAGCTCGTAGGTGCGCCGCTCCATGTCGATCAGGAACGGATATGATTTCGCGAGCAGCTTCAAACGCTCGGCGTTCTCCTCGATCTGTTCGAATACCTGCGCGGTCGTTGTGTCATCGCGCATGGTGGGACGCCCCGGTGTCTCGCACGTCCAGTCAGCGCTGACGCGCATCGCCGCGAGCTTCGTCATCAGTCGCGGCAGGCGCACGGTGACGACCTGCACGGCGCCCTCGGCGATCACGACATCCTGTTCGACGGGTGAGTGTCCGAGCTGTCGGACACGCAGGCGATAGGTGCCGGCACGCAACCCTTGCAGCACGAACTGTCCTTGATCGTTCGAAAAGCGCTCGATGCCGAGCGATGCAATCGAGATCACGGCAAACGGCAGCGGCTCGCCGGTGCCCTCATCGACGACCGTACCACGGAGGATCGCGCTGTCGACTGCGGTCGGCATGACCGTCGCGCGCGTGTGAGCCCGCGCGGGTACCGCACCCGCCAAGGCGGTCAGGCCCATGCACGCGAGCACGATCGCGAGCCGCCTGTTCATGCCCACAGTCGACAATGCATCTGGTCCCTCGGGACGTTGCCCAGCGGTGACGCGCGCCAATCGTACTACGGCAATGTCCGTAGGGTGCGCGTGAAATGCAGCACTGTCAACAGCGTCGGCCACGATCGCGCGCCGCCACGGGCAGGCCACTGAACTAAGCCCCTAGTTGACAAGTGGGCCCGCGGGCCATATCCTGAACTAACCTCATAGTTCAGGAGCTTTGCCGCATGGACGTCTCGCTGGGCGATCGCGAGCTCGAGATTCTCGACGCGCTCTGGAAGTCAGGGCCGGGCACCGTAGCCGAGGTCCGCGAGCGGCTGCCCGATCCGCTCGCCTACAACACGGTGCTGACGATCCTGCGCAACCTCGAGGCGAAGGGGCTGGTGGGCCACACGGCACAGGGACGCCTGCACAGCTACCACGCGGTCGTCGAGCAATCCCGCGTGCAGCAGACCCTCGTGTCGCGGCTCGTGCATGCACTCTTTCGCGGATCGCCCGTCGACCTGCTCGCGCATCTCGTGCAGCATGAACAGATGTCGGCGGACGAGCTGAAGGAGTTGCACGGGTTGCTCGACCACCGTCTCGCTGCCGTCGATCGGCAAGGTGCAGCGTCGACGAGCGATGACGCTGCGGCCGCGCCCGCATCGCCAGCCGCGCCACGTGCCCGCGGTGCGAAGGGGCGACGCACATGATTGCCGCCTGGATGCTGTTCAGCGTCGTGTGCGGCGCGCTCGTCGTGCTGGCGGGCGTGCTGCTCGAGCCGGTGGTCGCGGCCACGGGGCGTCCGCGCCGCGGGTTGTGGACCGTCGTCGTCATGTGCACGGCGCTCGTGTTGCTCCTGCCGGTCGTGCGCACCACCCCGGCGGTCGCTGCCGATGATGCGAGAGGCAATGCCACTCCAGTGGCGATGGCACCCGTGACCGAAGTCGCACCGTCAGCCGTATCATTGAACGACGCGCTCCGTTGGGCGGGCGGGCAATGGAGTACGCTGCAGACGCGCACCGGCACGTGGGATACGGCACTGGTCCGCGCGTGGATGGGCATCGGCGCTGCGCTGCTCGCGTTCATCGTGATCGGTACGCGCGCCCGTACCCGGGAATCCCGTGCGTTGCCGGCGCTCACACAGGATGCCTTGGGAAATGAGGTGGTGCTCAGTGCCGTCGGCGGCCCTGCGGCCACCGGCGTGCTGCGGCCGCGCATCCTGCTGCCACAGTGGACACTCGATCTCGATCCGACGCTGCGCGCGATCGTGCTGCGTCACGAGGCGGAGCACATCGCAGCGCGCGATCCTGCGCTGCTGCTGGGCGCGGTGCTGCTGCTGGTGCTGCTGCCGTGGCACCTGCCGCTCTGGTACGCGGTGCATCGCCTCAAGATCGCCATCGAGGTGGACTGCGATGCCCGCGTACTGCGCGCGTTCCCCGATGTACGCCGCTACGCGCGGCTGCTCCTGCTCGTGTCGCAGCAGTTCCGCACATCGACTCCGTCGTTTCGCTCCGCGCATGCCGGCTTCACGACGCTCGGCTCCGCGCACTCCAACCTCAGAACGAGAATCCTCGTCATGACCGGATCTCCTGCCCGACGCTTTAGCCTGGCATCGCTGGCGCAGCTGGCGGGTGCGCTGACTGTCGCGGCCGCCGTTGCCGCGATGCCTGCGCCAGCGGTGCGCGAGGCCGCCGCGGTGCCGAGGGGCGTCGATATGCCGCTCGTGGCCGGTACGGTGGACGCTGGCGATGTCGCTGTGTTCCAGCAGCCGCCAGCACCAACGAAGCCGCCGGTGCCACCGCAGCCGCCGCGGGTCGTCCCGCCTGCGCGCAAGATGCCAGCACCGCCGCCCGAGCCGCCGAGTGTAGTGATGCCGCCGACTCCGAAGCGGCCCGCGACGCCGCCCGAGCCGCCCACGGTGGTGATGCCCGCGCCAGTGCCACCGGCGCCACCTGCATTCGAGAAGGCACCGTCCCTGCTGCGCGCCAAGCCGCCATTGTACGAGGTCGAACAGGCGTTGCCGAAACAGAAACAGAAACAGAAACAGAAGGAGAACGACGGTGATGCAACTCGAGTGAAGAAGCCGACGAGCGCCGTCGAGGCAAGGTTCTACGAGAAGCAGGCCAAGGTCGATGAAGCCTCGCAGTACAAGAAGCAGACAAAGACTGTCGGTGCTAAGGTCGTTCGCTACAAGTCGGCCAAGCAGCCGCAAGTCGAACCGCGCGAGGAGTACGAGCGCGCCGTGGCGCTCCAGCAGAATCGGCTGATCGAGGAGTTGGAGTTGTCGCGGATGAAGCGCGAGGCGTCACTCCAGAAGCAGATAGTCGCCAATCATGAGTCGCTGCTTCGCAAGGTCAAGAAAGAGCAGCGTAGCAGAGAGGATAAGATCAAGCAGATGGAGAAGCAGCTCGAAAAGTCACGGCCGGCGAAGTTCAAGCAGTCTGACAGCTTGAACTACAAAGGCCGCCGCCAGGAGACGAAGGTCGTGCCGCGCACGTGATGCAGCGACACGGTACCCGCCAACGCGTTGAGTGCGTGATAGACGCCTGAGGCGTGGCGGGTGCCGGCGTAGTCGTGCCAGAGCACGAGGCCACCCGGTTTGACGATGCGCATGGCCTTCTGCGAGTCGCTCTCGACATACGAGCGCGCATGTGATCCGTCGACGAACACGAGATCGGCCCAGTCATGCCACGGCGCGTCGTCGAACTGCTTGCTGTCGCCGTACAGCTGCGTGATGCGGTCGGCGTACGGAGTACCGGTATACAGGAACTCCTCGAACGCGCTCTCCTCGATGGCGTACCGGGTATCGGTCTCGTCATCGTTGCCCTCGCGCGTGTAGTCGACCTGCTGGCCCGGGGCGAGCGTGAGTGTCGTGACTTTCGCCCCCTCGGGCGCGTTGCGCGCCCACAGGTACGCGGTCTTGCCGGTGCACGTGCCGAACTCGAACATGTGCTGCGAACTCCTGGCCAGCACCGCGAGAATCCACGCCTCGGCGTCGCTCGTGCCGCCCGGCACCACGATCGGGCCACGCCCGACGAATGCCACTTCCGTCGCGAGTGTGGCACCATGCGGCCCGGTGCGGAACGCGGGATGCAGCCCGTCGAGTGCAATCGTCGGGATGGGCCAGCGCGCCGTCGGACCTTCCTGACGCCGGCGAATGCGCTCCATGCGCAACCGCACGCCGAGCACGATGGCGAGCGTCGTCGCGAGGGCCGCGATGATCCAGGCCGTCATGCGCAGTGAGCGTGGACGTTGTGTCGCCCTAGGTGCACGTCAGAACTTGAAGGACGCACCGGCGAACACGAACGGCAGGTCACCCACGCCGAGCTGCAGCAGCAGGCTGCTACGCTGCGACAGCGAGTAACGCGCGCCGCCCTGGAGGCCCAGGCTGAAGTCGGTGCCAGCTTCGTCGAGCGGCGAGAGCACGGCGACGTCGGTGTCGACTGACGTACGCGTGAATCCGGCGCTCAGACCAGCATACAGGTCGAGTTTCGGCATGCTGACCGGCGCGAGATGCACATTCGCGATGCCCATGACCGGGATGCTGGTAAAGCGCACGCTCGTCGCACCGAACGACTCCGTGTTCCGCTGCACACCCGCGAAGGCGCCAATGCCGACGTGCAAGCGCGGTGAGAAGGACAGCATCCCCTTCTCGAACATGACACCGCCGCCGTGCCCCTCGTACTCGCCCAACGCCATGTAGCCGACCGAGAAGTTGCGGGTACCGGTGACGAAGGGCCGCATCGGATCTGCCGCCACCACCGTCGCTGCCGAGGACGGAGCGGCCGTGGGAGCACCCTGCGCCGACACGAGGGCCGGGACGAGGAGGCTGAGGAACAGGGAGGCGGAGCGGAGACGTCGGATCATCGGCATTGGCAAGGAGGCGTGAATGACGCGGCGTCGTGCCGCGGGGGAAAGCTACCCGGCGCTGGCGGACACCGACACCCGCGAGGAAATTGCCCCGATGCCCATTCTCGCCCTTCGACGCACCGCGGCCCTCGTGGCCATCCTCGCGGCATTGCCCGCCGCGCTGCCGGCTCAGACCCGCGTCGTGCTCGACACGGATGCGGGCGCGATCACCGTGGTGCTGTTCGAGAAGGAAGCCCCGGTATCCGCCGCCAACTTTCTCCGGTACGTCACGGAGGGACGCTACGACAACGGCGCGTTCTACCGCACGGTGACATTGGCGAACCAGCCGTCGAATGCGGTCAAGATCGAGGTCATTCAAGGCGGACTCGATCGCGATGGCGCGAAGCGCCTGCCGCCGATCGCGCATGAGACGACCGACAAGACGGGCATCACGCACACCGACGGCACGTTGAGCATGGCGCGCGCCGGCGTGGGAAGTGCGGCCGGCGAATTCTTCATCGTGATCGGCCACCAGCCGGAGCTCGACTTCGGCGGCAAGCGCAACGCGGACGGTCAGGGCTTCGCGGCGTTCGGCCGAGTGGTGCAGGGGATGGACGTCGTGCAGCGCATTCAACGCATGCCGGCGGACAGCGCACCGCCACAGCGGTTGAACACGGTGGTCAGGATCCGGACGGCGCGGGTGGTGCGCTAAGTGCCGCACCAGGCGCCGCGCGCACGGTCACGCGGGCGTCAGGGCTCGCACAGGCCCTTGGTGGGGCCGGGCAGTGCGACCGCCGGTTGCATGCCGCGCACGCGAGCATTGAGGACACTGGTTGACAGGTCTCCAAGCAGGGCCATGACCATGTAGCGGTCGAACGTGCGCGGCGACGGCGAGAGGCGCCGTACGGAGTCGCTCCCCACCAGCAGCCACGTCGTCGTGTTGGTCGATGCGGTCGCGGGGCAGCCAGGCGTGATGCGAATCGTGTCGCCGTGATGCACGGCGGTACCGACGGTGCGCAACGCGTAGCTGATCGGGGTGGACGGTGCGCGAGGAACGTCGTACGTCGGGCCGTTCGGACTCCGCGGCCGCATGCTGGTGCGCACTGCGGATTCGAGCATCGTGCGCGGCCCCAGGGCCATCATGGCCGGCACTGGTTTGGCATCGGGCGACACACGCCGCACGGCGCCGGTCGAATCCCGGACCTCGAGCGTGCGGGCGACTCCGTCGACGAGCAGGTACGTGGTCGACACCAGCAACCGGCCGTGCATGAACCGGGCGATGACGACGGTGTCTGCGCGGTAGACGGCGCGCGTCATGGTCGTGTCGCGCTGGGTCCAGATGGTGTCGCCGAGGTAACGGAACTCCGTCCCGCCAACCGCACTCTGCACCACCGCCGGGCGTGGCTGAGCAGCCGTGGTCACGGGCAGCACCCCAAGGCCGAAGGAGAGGAGGAGCGCCGGCAATCTGCTGCAGGTGTGAATGAGCACACTGGCGTTCACGTCATCTCCGGAATGTGACAGAAAGACAATCGCAGACCCCTGGCCATGCGCGCATTGCGGTATCGCACCGAGAAGGCTTCGGCAGCGCTGCCGCCAATGTACGATGGGGGTGCCGACCATGATATGTGCCGGGTGGCTCGTGCTGCCCGCATGTGGGACGGCTGGCGTCACTCCGGGACGACTGGAGTGGCGCGAGCGGGGGTAGTGCCCGGCAGGAAGCACGAAGGGTCCATGGCATCGGCCATGGACCCTTCGCGATCACGAATGAGTCTCTCGATGTTCAACCCGCCGGCAATCAGCTCGGTGGCACCGTCAACTTGACGTTGTGCGGTGCCAGCGCCGCGGACAGTGCGCGAACACGCGCCAGTACCGCGTTCGCTTCCGTGATGGCAGGCGTCAGTGCGGCTTTCGCGTCTGCAGCCTGCTTCGCCAGCGCGTCGCTCGGGGTCTCCCAGAGACCCTGAATGGCGCCCTTCACGGTTGCGACACGACCGAGTGCATTGGCCTGCGCGGCGGCCTGCGCGGCAGCTGCAGCACCGGCGCCACCTGCTCCACCACCACCGCCACCGCCCGCACCACGACCGCCGGCTCCGGGAGCGCCAGCACCACCCGCACCACCGCCGACACCGAACTTCACGCGTACGGCATCGAAGTCCTTCTTGAATGCGGCGAAGCTCGCCTTCACCGCGGCCGGCGCTGCACTCGAGTCGAGCGCTGCAGACGCACGCGTCATTTCCGCATTGAGTGCGGTGAGACGGCTCGCCACTTCGGTGCCGCGACGCTGTGCATCATGCAGGTCCATGATCATCGCGTTGTAGCGCGTACGCTCCGCGCCCAGCAGCGTGACTTCCGGATCCATCACGATGGTGAGCGGCTTGCTGTCGACGACCTTGTCCTCGACGAGCAGTGCGACGGTGTACTTGCCGGGCAACACCTGCGGGCCGGGCGCGGCACCGCCGGCGCCCCCACCGAATCCGCCGCCGCCACCACCACCACCACCACCGCCGCCGCCGCCTCCACACGCATTCTCGGCCTGGTAGCCGACCGGCGGGAGCGGAACGGGCAGACCGGGAACGGGGCGCGCGCCACCGGCAGCACCGCCGGGCCCACCTGCGCCTCCGCCTCCGCCACCACCGCCGCCGCCACGTCCGGCACCGGGCCCACCAGCGAGACCGGCACCAGCGCCGGCGATCGCGCGAATCGGCTCGACGCGCTGATCCCAGCACACCGTCTGGATGCCCGCAACGTTGCGCGCGTCGGGCACCGGCAGTTCGCGCACGAGCTTGCCGGCGGCATCACTGATGCGCAGCACCGGCTTCGTCACCGGCTTCTTGAAGTGGACCTGCAGCACCGCGTCCGTCGGCGGGTTTTCGCCCGTGAAGAACTGGTGGCCCCAGAACTCGTCGTTGCGGTCGTCCTTGCTCTTCCACTGCAGCGCCATGCCCGGCGTGAACAGCGCGGCGTCCGCCTTCTGCGCAGCGGCATACTCCTGGATCGGCTCGAGATGATCGAGAATCCAGAGCGCGCGGCCGTGCGTCGCGACGATCAGCGCGTTGTCGCGCGGATGGATCGTGAGCTCGTCGACGCGCACCGTCGGGAAATTCGCCTTGAGCCGGCGCCACGACGCGCCACGATCCGTCGACAGGAAGATGCCGGTCTCCGTGCCGACGTACAGCACGTCGGCGTTGCGCGTGTCTTCGGTGATCGTACGGACGACTTCACCACGCAGGCCACCGGCAATCGACTTGAACGAGGCGCCGTTGTCCGTGGTCATCCACAGGTACGGGTTGTAGTCGTTCAGGCGATAGTTCGCGACGGCGACGTACGCGACGTTGGCATCGAAGCGCGACGGCACGACTTCGGACACGAACGCATGCCCGGCCGGGAAGCCCGGCAAGCGGCTCGTGATGTTCGTCCACGTCTTGCCATCGTCCTTCGTCATGCTGACGTTGCCGTCGTCGGTGCCCGCGTAGAAGATGCCGG
>JAZKCW010000068.1:0-7697 GCA_040387895.1 Gemmatimonadota bacterium | reverse complement strand
TCGCCCAGGATGCCGGGCATCGAGCCGCTGATGGCGAAGTACGCGAAGAACGACGGGTGATTCCAGTGCGTGATGCCCGGCATCAGCGTGCTGTGGAAATCGCGCATGATCGCGTCGAGTGACTCACCTTCGGCCGGCGCGCGATCGGGGAGCGCACGCGTGATGTCGCCGGGCGCCACCCGACTCCGCACGGCCACCCGCTCCGGGTGCTCGAGATAGTCCGCGATCCAGTCGACCGCTGCATGTGCCGCGGTGCGGAAATCCTCGGTGCTGATGTCGCCGGTCGATGGCGTCTGTGGTAGTGTCATGTACTCGAGTACGGTGGCATGGCGGAACGTGCGGTATCGTTCATGCGGGTGTGCTGGAGTCTACCCGATCAACATGGAGAACGTAGCGGTGAGCAAGACCGAAGACCCGATGTCGGACGGCAGTGCACCGGCAGAAGCCTCCGATGTCCTGATATCCCCGTTGGCCACCGGGCCGGCCGCCGACGCCGCCGTCGTTGCGGTCGTCGATGCCGTGCTGGCCGCGTCGAAGGTTCCGGAGAACGTGCTGACGCCCGAGGAATGGGACCACCTCTCGCGTCGCGATCAGCGATTGCTCAAGGCCATCTTCGAGCGCATCGCGCGCCGCGAGAGCATCAGTCGCAACGCGAATGCGGAGCTCGAGGAGTCGCGCACGTGGGGCGAGCGTGTCGCGGACCGTATCGCCGATTTCGGCGGCTCGTGGACGTTCATCCTGCTCTTTCTCGCCTTCCTCGCCACGTGGGCGACGGTCAACGCGGTGGTGCTCACGCGCGAGACGGCGCCGGATCCGTACCCGTTCATCTTCCTGAACCTGCTGCTCTCGATGGTCGCGGCGCTGCAGGCTCCCGTGATCATGATGTCACAGAAGCGGCAGGCGCAGCGCGACCGCCTCGCCGCCGAGAACGACTACCAGGTCAACCTCAGGGCGGAGGTCGAGATCCGCCAGCTGCACGACAAGCTCGATGAGCTGCGCGAGGGGCAGTGGCGTCAGCTCGTCGCACAGCAGGAGGAGCAGATCAAGCTCCTGTCCGTGCTGTGCGACCCATCGTTCCGGAGTGGTTGAGCTACTGCTCTCGCGCTACTGCTCTTGAATCACTGCTCGCGGGCTACTGGCGCGGCTCGTTGCCGCGTGGCTTGTCCGGCGCCGAACGCACGGTCGGATACGCGATGCCGAGCTGCTCGAGGTACGTCTTGTACTTGGTGGGATCGTAGTAAAGCTTGCGCTGCTGCTCCCGGTAGCGCGCCATGATGTCGGCGTTGAGATACGTCGGCGGCATGTCCTGCGGGCGAATGAACGGCTGATACTTCACGGTCTTCGTCTGCACGTCCCGGAAGTACGTCCACGCATCCGCCACGACTTTGGGCGTGGTCAGGATGTCGAGCATCGTGAGTGCCTGCACCTTGGCGCCCGCGAGGGCTCCCTTGTGCGCGATCGGCGTCGCCATCGAGATGGCATTCGCCCAGTTGTGTCCCGGAAGTCCGGGGATGTTCGACGGAAAGCGCAGGGTGATGGTCGGGACGTTCCACGCGATGTCACCGATGTCGTCGGAACCACCGCCAGTCCAGTTCTGGGGAGTCTCCGCGCCACGCAGCTGCCGATTGGTCTGCTCCGACAATCCAAAGTCCGGCGACCCGAGTTCGCGCTGAATGCCCTTCGCCAGCGTCTGGTCCTTCTCATCCCACTTCGGCATCCCCACCTGCTGGATGTTCTCGTGCATCGCTTCGGCGATCGGCTTGCTGAAATGCGCCGACCATCCCGAGCCCAGCACCAGGATCGTGTCGAGCTTCGTGTCGGTCATCATCGCCGCGCCTTCAGCGATCTTTTTCCCGACTTCGAACAACGCCATCGTGCGCGGATAATCCTGCTCGCGGAAGTAGAACCAGATGCTCGCCGTGCTCGGCACCACGTTCGGCTGGTCGCCACCATCCTTGATCACATAGTGCGAGCGCTGCTGCAGGCGCAGGTGCTCGCGCTTGTACTCCCAGCCCTGCGCCATCAGCATCACGGCATCGAGGGCGCTCTTGCCGCTCCACGGTGAGCCGGCCGCGTGCGCACTGGACCCGCGAAAGCGGAACTCAGCCGACAGAAGTGCGCTCGATCCGCTCGCACCCCAGGCGACGCCGAGGTCGTTGCCGACATGCGTGAACAGGGTGACGTCCGTGTTCTTGAAGACGCCCGCGCGGACGAGAAACGCCTTGCCCGCCATCTGTTCTTCCGCGATGCCCGGCCAGAGCAGCAGCGTGCCGTCGATCTTGTCGCGCATCATCAGCTGCTTCACCACGATCGCCGCGACGATGTTGACCGCCTGCCCGCTGTTGTGGCCTTCGCCATGTCCCGGGCCGCCCTCGAGCATCGGGTCGCGATACCCCACGCCGGGCTTGTTGCTCGCCTGCGGGATGCCGTCGACATCGGACCCGAGCGCGATCTCGGGCTTGCCGGAGCCATTGCGCCACTTGGCCGTCCACGACGACGGGATGCCGGCGACACCCTTCTCGATCGTGAACCCTTCCTTCTGCAGCAGCGTCGTCAGGTACTTCTGCGTCTCGAACTCCTGAAAGCCGAGCTCCTGAAACGAGAAGAGCATGTCGACGATCTCCTGCACCTGCTTCGCCCGTGCCTCGACCATCACGAGCGCCTCGGCCTTGAGCTTGGCAAGGCGGGGGTCAACCGGCTTGGCGGGCGCCGACGCAGCCGGAGGCGATGCAGGGGGCGGGGTGGCGGGTGGACCGCCCTGCGCGCCCAGTGCAGTCGTGGAGCTCGCAGAGAGCAGGGCGAGCAGGAGGGCAGAGGCGGAAAGCGTGGACGGCAGCTTTGAGGCAGTACGCATGGGCATCACGCGGCAGCGGAGGGAGAGGGCGGGGACCAGTCGGCTCACGGAGGTTACGCACAGGATAACCGAAGGGCATTCCATATTATGGTAGGGCGGCTGGCCTCCCCGGTGCATAGGCAGGGACAGGGCCTGCGACAATCACCCGCTTCTGTCCTTTCATTGAGACCGGGAGCGACACATCATGACGCAGCAGTGGACAATCACGGACGAGGGCACGCCACCGGGAAACCGCCCTTCGAATGCGGTCGTACGGTCCTTCTGTCAGCGGGTCGTCCCACAGCGTGCTCCGGCTGCCGCAGCCGCAGAGTCTCCTCCCGTATCGCCCCTCCGGTCTTTCATGCGACTCATTCCGCTCGCCCTGCTCGTATTGCCGCTCGTCCTTCCAACCGGGATCGAGGCGCAGCAGCCTCCGCCCGTCAAGCCGCCCGCGGATACACTGACGCGTGCCGAGCGCGATGCGCTGCGTGAGATCGCCCGTGACGCGCGTGCGCAGGCCCGCGTCAACACGGCCAGCGACAGCGTGTCGCGCCGCAAGCGCGCCGAGGCCGCCGCCCCGACCGCGTTCGGCAGCCCGGAAGCCAAGGCCATCCTCGAGCGTGCGCGTGTCGCCCGTGTCTCACAGGACAGTGCGCTGACGGCCTATCGCGCCACTACGACGCAGCGCATCTCGGTGGGCATGGGTGTGCGGCGCGTGGGACTGGAGAAGCTGCTCTTCCGCATGGACAACGTGGCGCAGGTGGCGTGGAAGCGTGGGGTCGGCGTGCGCGTGATTCCGCAGGGCTCGCGGATGACGGTGCCGATGGCGAGCACGGTGCAGGGCAATGCCGTGGAAGCGGTGTCGATCCCGTATTTCCCCGGTCGCGAATCGCTCTGGTTCCCGTCGTCGACGGGCGTCGTGAAGTCGGACATCAACGAGCGCGAGGCGATCCACCCGCTCGCGAATGGCGCCGAGACGTACTATCGCTACGAGACGGGCGATTCCGTCGACCTGCGCCTGCCGGACAATCGGGTCGTACGATTGCGAGAGCTGCGCATCACGGCACGCAAGCCGGAGTGGCGCACGTTCGTGGGCTCCTTCTGGTTCGACCGCGACGGCGGGCAGCTCGTGCGCGCCGCGTACCGGCTCGCCGCGAACATCGAGATCTGGGATGTCGTTTCCGAAGAGGTAAAGCTCGAGCGGGTGGAGAACGCGGAGGCCGCGCGCCTGCGTGACTCCCTCGCCCGCGAGCGGCTGCCGCGCGATGTGTACGTGAAGGACAGCATCCAGCGCGTGCCGCGGCCGGAAGCGCAGCGGGGTGGAAATGGCGACGACGACGACGTGCCCGCACTGGTGAAGGCCATGATGCGCCCCGCCAATGCCAAGCTCGACGCGATCACCGTCGAGTATGGGCTCTATGAGGGCAAGTTCTGGCTGCCGCGCGCGAACAGCGCGACAGCGTCCATGCAGATGGGGTTCGTGCGCGTGCCCGTCACGATCGACGAGAAGTTCTCGTATGACGTCGTGAACGGCGACTTCTCGCTGGCGGCCGTACCCCCAGCACCGGTGCGTCGCTCACGCACGGCGGACTCGCTGGCTGGCCTCAATGCCGATTCCATCGCGAAGGCGGAGTTGGAGCGGCGCCGCACGGCGGGAACTGACGGTGGCGACGTGACGGTCACAGTTGGCGGCACGGCCCGCCGCGATACGGCTGCCATACGCTTACGCCGTGACTCGATCGCGCGCGCCAATCCGAACTCTCGCGAGGCGCAGTGCGCGCGCGACTCCATGTACGTGCGTTACGAGACGCGCTACGAGGGAGCGCTCCGCGTCGCGTACGACATGCCGTGCGACTCGAAGAAGCTCGCCGCGTCGCCGACGCTTCCCCCGGCCTATTCGAGCGAGGAGGAGCTGTTCGACGTGAAGAGCCGCGACGAGCTGCTCGAGGCGCTCGACATGTCGCTGCAACCCGCCTGGTCCCCGCTGCCCATCAAGCTGCGCACCGGCGCCGACCTCGCGCGCTACAATCGCGTCGAGGGACTCTCGCTGGGCCTGCTGGCCACGCAGGAGCTGGGCGCTGGCTACACGGTCTCGGCGCTCGGCCGCTTCGGCCATGCAGACCTGCACGCGAACGGCGAACTGTCGCTGGCGCGCTCGAACAGCCGGCGCACGGTCACCGGCACGGTGTACCACCGGCTCAACGCGGTCAATCCGGAGTGGGCCGGCGCACTCACATTCGGACCATCACTGCCCGCGCTGCTCTACGCGCGTGACGAAGGGTTCTACTACCGCACGCTCGGCGCCGAACTGCGCGAGGTCCGCGAGCTGCGCGGTGCATCGCTCGACTACCGGATCTTCGTCGAGCGCCAGTGGACGGCCGGTGACTCCGACGTCGTGAACACGTTCAACCTGCTCGGCGTGTTCGACAAGAACCGCAACTTCCAGCGCAACATCGACGCACAGCCGGCGAGCATCACGGGCATCGAGGGGACGTACCTGCGGGCGTTCGGCTCGAATCCACTCGGGCTGCGCCTGCTCACGTCGACGCGTGCCGAGCTTGGCACCGGCACGTTCGAGTTCGGGCGCCTGAGTCTCGAGACGACGCTGTCGCGCCCGATCAGCCGCTTCGTGGTGTCGCTCGCCGGCTCCGCGGGCTCGAGCGCCGGTACGCTGCCACGCCAGCGCCTCTGGAACCTCGGCGGACTGCGCACAGTGCGCGGGCAGGTCCCGGGCACACAGGCCGGCAATGCATTCTGGCTCGGTCGCGCCGAAGTGGGGACGAAGTTCGCCTTCGTGCGGCCGGTCGCCTTCTTCGATGTCGGCTGGGCGGGCGATCGTACGACGATCGGCGCGACGCGACCGATGCGCGGCGTTGGGCTCGGACTCGGGTTCCTCGACGGATTGTTCCGCGTGGATGTGGCGAAGGGAATCTTTCCGGGGAAGGGGTGGCGGACGGATTTCTATCTCGGCGCTCCGATGTAGGGGACGCCAGACGCGAGGCGTAAGACGCGAGTTTGACGCGAGGCGCCAGTCGTCTGACTACTGACTACTGATTACTGGTACTGTAGTCTCGCTTCCGACTACTTCGGTTGTACTGTCCTCTGCTGTTGTGCCGGGAACCAGAGGACAGTACACCCAAAGACGTCAGTACACAGACCCAAGTACTGGTAGACAGTATTCAGTAGTCGGTATTTCACTCGACACTGACCACCACGACGCATCCTCCCATCGCGCTCCGATAGCGGCATGTCCCGCGACCCCGCCCGGCCCGAATCGACCAACGCCGACATCCTGCTCTGGCAGACCGGCTACCGTGTCGCGCTCGCGCTGCTCGCCGCCGCGATCGCCGTCGGTCTCCGCACGGCCGGCATCCTGTCGCTTTCGCCCGTCGCCGACAAGTCCATCGGAGGTGTCGTCGCCGACTGGGCGCTCGGGCTCGTCAGCATCACCTACGTCGTGCTCGTGCTCGCCATCAGCCGCCGGGTGCGTGCGACGCGACATGCCAGCCGCACGCTGTCGACGCTCATGGTCGTGGCGGATCTCGTCGTGGTGTTCTGGCTGGTGTTCCTGCTGGCGAGCCCGGAGCACTACGACCGCGCACTGCTGATCTCACTGTTCTCGCTGCAGCTCACGCACGTGTACTTCGGCCGCGGCCCGGCGCTCCTGATGGTCGTCGCGATCGCGGCGAGCTACCTGCTCGTGAACGACGTGGCGGTGCGGCAGGGCGCGTCGATCGCGTGGAGCAGCGTCTTCCTGACTCTCTGGCTGTTCGCGGTCGGCGCGCTGCTCGTTATTCTCGTGCAGAGCAACCTGCACGAGCGCCTCGCCACGCTGGTCCGGATCTTCGAGCGCGCCGAGGACGGGGATTTCAGCAACGACTACAACGTCGCCGGAGACCGCCGGCCGGACGCGATCACGGTGGTCGGGCGTGCATACAACCGTATGCGCACGCAGTTGGCCGCGATCGTGATCACGGACCCGCTCTCGGGATGCCTCAACCGCCGCGGGTTCGAGCAGCAGTATCGCCGCGAGCTCGCGCGGGCGGCCCGCGCGCATACGGATGTCGCGCTGGTCGCGATCGACCTGGACCACTTCAAGGCGGTCAACGACACGTACGGCCATCTCGTGGGCGACCAGGTGATCGCGGAGACGGGCGAACTCCTGCGGGCCAACGCGCGGGTCGGCGACATCGTCGCCCGCACGGGCGGCGAGGAATTCATGATCCTCGCCCCGTCCACGTCGATGGACGGCGCCCAGCACCTGGCACTCCGAATCGTTGAGTCATTTCGTCGCAAGGAGTTCGCCGAGCCCCGCGCGCGCGTCACGGTGAGCGTGGGCATCGTCGCGGACGCGGTACCGAACGAGGGCATCGCCGAGGACCTGCGCGCCCGCGCGGACGAGGCGCTCTACGCGGCGAAGCGCAGCGGCCGCAACCGCGTGGTGATGTGGTCGCACGGGCTCGATGCGCTGAAACTGCGCGAGGCCGAGAAGGCGAAGGGCTGAACTGACTGCAGCGGGAGCCGACACCGGTTCACTGGGAACAGCGACGGCAACCGCGTCTCACGGGGAGATCGTGGCGGACCACGGAGTGGCGCAGCGAACCGCCGGTTTCTACCGCCTCACGCGGAGGCGCGGAGGACAACGGAGGCGCGGAGGGGTGCAGGCGGCGAGGCCAGTGTGAGGCACTTTTCTTGGTGGCTCCGCGGAATGCCACGGACCCCACAAAGAAAAGAAAAGCGGGGCCTGCCGCAATCTCCTCGGCGTGCCCCGCTCCGCGCCTCCGCGCGCTGTTCTCCGCGCCTCCGTGTGCAGTTCTCCGCGCCTCCGCGTGAGGCTGTAGAAACCGGCGGTTCGCTGCGCCAC
>JAZKCW010000067.1:31309-50229 GCA_040387895.1 Gemmatimonadota bacterium | reverse complement strand
CGCTGCAGTTCTACTACACGTTCACCAACCTGTGGCTGAACGAAGTGGGCGCGCCGGAGCCCGCGTTCATCCAGACGTTCGGGCAGGTGTCGGAAGTGCTGTTCCTGCTGTTGCTGCCGTTCTTCCTCAAGCGGCTGGGCATCAAGGGCATCATGCTCGTCGGCATGGCGGCGTGGGGCCTGCGGTACCTCGCGTTCGGCAACGGGTTGCCGGCCACGGGCATGTGGATGATCTACGCCGGCATCCTGCTGCATGGCATCTGCTACGACTTCTTCTTCGTCGCGGGCCAGATCTACACCGATCAGCGTGCCGGAGAGCGCACGCGCGCGGCGGCGCAGGGCTTCATCAATCTCGTCACCAATGGCGTGGGCTACCTGGTCGGTGCCTCGGTGTCGGGCGCGGTAGTGCAGCGCTACGAGACGGTGAATGCGGCATGCACGGATGCGGCAGCGGCAGCGGGCCAGTGCGTGCGTGTCACGCATGACTGGCACGCGATCTGGATGGTGCCGGCGGTCGGTGCGCTGGCGGTGTTCGTGATCTTCGCACTGCTGTTCCGTCCGAAGCGCAGTGAGAACGGGCCGACGACGGAGCCGAACAGCGGCATGGTGGCCGCGGCAGCATAGCGCCTGTAGGACCAGGCGCGCTGCAGGATCGCCAGCGACCCTGCAGCGCGAGCCCTTTCGAGAGCCCCTCGGCACCCGTTCACTCGAACCGGAGCTGCAGGGGCTCTCGTGGCAAGTTGATGTCGAGCAGGCCGAGAGTCTGACCCTGCCCCCAGCACCAGACCGCGCCGCGAGTGTCGAGCGCGCAGGCATGCGCGTACCCACCAGCGATCCCCACGAACTGCGCGGCAGGATCGAGCATCGGAATCTCATGCGGTGCACCACCCGCGACGTTCCAGCCGAACAGTCCGGTCAGTCCGTGGCACCGGGGGCCTGAAGCCGTGATGCCACAGAAGAAGCGAGTGGTGGCGGCGATACTCTGAAACGTGAGTCCTCCGGGGACCGCTACCGGAGTGCTGTACTCGCCCGCCGTGAGCGAAGACCCGAGCGCGTCCTGAATGCGCCCCCAGCAGAGCGCGCTACCGCTTGCGGTGAGTCCGCAGTTGTACAACCCGCCGACGCTGACCGATGTGAATGTGATTCCGCCGGACTCGATCGGGGGCTGCACCGCGTTCCAGCGCGACAGTCGGCTCCAGCAGTGCACCGCGCCACCGGCCGTTCGGCCGCAGACCGCGCCAGTGCCGCCAGCACCGCCGGTCAGCTCGACAAACGTGAGCGCTCCGGCGACCGGCGTCGGCACCAGGACGGCCTCGCTTTGGTTCGATGCACCCCAACAGCGCGCACTTCCGTTCGCGAGCAGCCCGCACGCCAGCTGCACTGCAACCACGACGGACTGAAACTGTGGGGCGCCGCTCACCGCTCTTGGCAGTGGGCTCGCGTTGCGGGTTCCATCGCCGAGCTCCCCGACCGCGTTCTGCCCCCAGCAGTAGGAAGTACCCGCGGTGGAGATGCCGCAGGTCGAGCCGGCACCCGTCGCGATGCTGCGGAACGTGAGGGCACCCGGCACGCGCTCCGGTACGCTCCCGATATTGCCGAACTGGTTCGTGACGGCCCTGCCCCAGCAGAATGCGGTTCCCGCGGGGACGATGCCGGCAGCAGCCAGTGCACAGCCGCTACTCTCACCAGCAGTGACTGCCGTCATGGGTATCGACGGTGGCCCGCTGACGATGCTGACGGACGCGGTCGCCGTCTTGCCTCCACGCGTCAGGCTGATGGTCGTGGTGCCGGCCGCGCGGGCAACGACGGTCCCGCTCGCACTCACAGTCGCAACGGACTCATTGCCCGAGATCCATGGCGTCGACTGCAGCGGCACGACGTTGCCGGACGAATCGCGGGCGCTCGCCATGACACGTGTCACCTGTCCGATCAGCAGCGAGGGGTGTGACGCGGCAGCGTCGAGCTGCGCCAGCGCGTCCGACGTGACGGTGATGGTGGCGGTCGCAGACTTGCCGCCGGTGGTCGCCCGGATGGTTGTCTGTCCGACGCGGACTCCCTGCACCCATGCCGCGCTCATCGTGGCGACGGTCGCGTCCTCGACCGTCCACGTGACGTCATCGAAGCAGAGCGCATTGAGGCTGCCGTCGGGCTTCAGCACATCGTATTGCATGAAGCTGCGATCGCCGACGCGAAGCGACAGCGCCGGCTGCTTGAGCCTGATGCTGCCGACCGGCTCGTTCCCGTTCGGGCAGAAGTCCCAGTCGCCACCGAGAATCCCACTGAAGCTGCATCCGGAGATCAGGGCGACCACAGCGGCGGCGGCGAGGATGCGGCGCGCAATCACATGCAGGAGGCGGGGCATTTGAGAGTCTCTCGGCAAAGCACACCGTCAGACTCGACCCCGATGGGTTCCGCCTCGGCACGCACCACAGGATGCCGACTCCCCGACTCGCCAGACATACGTCAGGCGACGTAGCACATCGGACGCGTGACGTACGCCAACCCGCTAGCCGGCGATCACGCCCCGGACGAACTCGCCCTTCCCCTCGATGTAGGCCTCTCGGTCGCGCGGATGCCGCCTGGCCAGCTCCGCCTTGAGCGCTGCGTACTCGTCGCGCAGCCGGTCGTTCGCGCGCAGTCGGTCGCGAAACAGGAGTTGGTCGCGCCAGATCGCGCCGCCCTCCACTGCCATGTGCAGGTGATGCGACCGTAGAACGCCTATGCGGAAGAACTCTCGGCCAGGAATGCCCTGTTCACCGCGATGCGTATAGCCGGCGTTCACCAACACGTGGATGTAGTCGGCGACCGCGGCGTCTGCCGGGTAGCCGGCCAGGATGTCGAGGATCGGCTTGGCCGCGAGCCCGGGGATCGAGGTGCTCCCGATGTGCTCGAGTGCGACGGTCAACCGGGCGCGGTCGAAGCATTCGACGAGGCGTTGCCGCTCCTCGATGAACAGCACTGGCCATCGCGTGTCGTAGGGCACGACGCGTACGACACCGCTCTCGAGACCGAGGGCGGGCGCTTGCGTCATCGGGACGGCACCGTGGAGTGATGCATGGCAGTCGTCGGTCGGGGAAAGGCGAGCGCCAGCGCCGTGCGGGCCGCCAGAGCCACGATCGCCACGACGCTCCGGATCACGAATCCGAACGATGGCCGGTAGCGCGCGCGCAACGCGAGCAGTTGCGCGCGTACCGGGTCCGTGCCGTACCGTTGATCGAAGAACGCGACTTCATCCTGCAGCGCCGCGACCTGACCGTGGTGGCAGAAATAGCAGCTGTGGACGGCGCTCTTGAGTGCATCCATCGCAACGCGCGTCGCGCCGGGGAACACCGGATATACCAGCGCCGCGAGGACGGCTTGATTCGCGAGATTGAAGCCTGCCTTGCCGACATCGAACCGCCGGATCGGCCGCAGTGGCACCTGGCACAGCAGCGCCTCGCCCCAGACGGTGACGCCTGAAGACACGATGTTCGCCATGACGATGCGGTCGACGAACAGCGCCTGCGCCCTGGCAATGCCGAGCACGCGCGCAGGATCACCGGACAGCAGGTCGGCGCGCGTGGGAAGGAAGTATGCGCGCGTGGTCCCCGTAATGCGCTCGGTGACACGTTGCAGGGGGTGCGTCCGTGATGGCGTGACGTCGGACGCGCGCGCGGCGCGCTGCTTCGCGAATCCGTGCTGCGTCTCGAGCGTGCCGACGGCCCGGGATACACGTTCGCGTTCGGAGACTGCCCCGTCGTCGAGCACGACCAGCAGGTCGACGTCCGACGCGTTGGTGTCATGGCCGCCGGTCGCTGCACTCCCGAACAGGATGAGACTCACCACCGGACCACGCGGCGCACCGAGGTCCTGAACGATGGCCGAGAGATACGCGTCCACGCCTGCAGGGCGCGACGCAGCGTTTCTGAAGTCGGGATTCACACCAGCGCGCGGATCCGCGCGGAGCAGCGCGCCAGAGTAGCCCGCTCCGTCATCGCGAGAACACCGTCCCGTGTGGCATGGCCGTTCCCGCGAATCCATGTGGCCACGATTTCCCGTTAAAGCTGACACCGGCGCGCGTGGCCCCGGCGTCGCGAAACTTCTCGTCGAACGCTACGGCCCCCGTCGCCGGATCGAAGTCGATCACGTAAAGCCGGTTGCTCTTCGGATTGCCGCCCGAGTTGAGCACGACGCGACGTCCGGTCGGATCGATCGCAGCCCAATGCGGATACTCGTCGTCGCCGAGCGCGAGCGACGAGACCTCGCGCGGGCGCTCGGGATCCGTGATGTCGAGGACCACCAGCGCGTGTGCGGCCGGCACCGGCTGCAGCCAGAACTTGCCGCTCCGCACGGGAACTCCGCAGTCCGTGCCGGTGAACGTCTTCACGAGTTTCGCCGTCGGCTGGTTCCCGTCGACACCTCGCACGAGGTAGAGGCCGCAGTTGAACGTGTGGATGTAGACGCTCTTCCCATCGGCCAGCAGGTGCGGATCCCCGGTGAAGCGATGCTCGTTGCCGCGCGGGCCGGGAGGCAGCGCGATGGAGCGTTGCAACGAAAGGTCGGACAGGCGCCAGAACTGCACCCACTCCGCGGTGGCTTTCACGTTGGCCGGGTTCATGTCGGTTGTCGTCGAGACGGCGCGATCGAGTCCCGGAATCGGCACGACATTGTACGGGTAGATCAGCCGGTCGCGAATCGTGGTGTCCTGTGCACTTCCACTCCGGATCACGGTTCCGCGCTCGTCCATCTCGACCAGGCCACCCGACACAGGCGGCACGAAGGCCGCTGCCTTCGCCGCTGCATCGGGAGCAGCGGCGTCGGCGGGGGTGCCATGCATGGCATGTGTGTTTGCCTCGCCGGGCGTGTCGCTGCCGCCATACTGGAACGTCGTGAGCACGTTGCCATTCGCGAGCCGCACGAAGGAGTGCGGATGCCGATAGCCCGCGAGTGCCCCGAACGACGTCATGATCTTCGGCGCGCGCGGTGAGGACAGATCGAACAGCCAGGTCTTGCCCGCCCCGAACCCGTTGGCGAGCAGGTGTCCGCTCGCGGGCATCTCGGCTTCCGTGTGATGCGGATGCGTACCCGCTTCTCCCGTGGGGATCGACGTGACGACGGCCCCGTAGGTTGCCGATGTTGGTCGCGCGTCGATCACGGCGAGAAAGTCACTGGACGCGCCGGCCGAGTCGGCGGCCCAGACGAAGAGATACTCCCCGGGGGCGGCGGCCTGCGCCGCTGCGGAGTCGGCCGACGGCGCGCGGTCTCCGCGGCAGGCCAGTACGATGACGCAGGCGACGGCGGGCAGTATGCGACGCATTGGAAGCTCTCGTGTGGCTGCGAAGAGTCATGCAGCGTGGAGGAGGACGCTCAATTGACGGCAAATAGACCGCGAATGCGCGGCCACGGGAAGGCAGACCGAGCGTGAAGGGCTAGTGGGCCCGACCGGTGCCCTGCATGCGTGTCAGCACCGGCCCGGCATTGCGCCGGATCATGCGATTGCCAACGACGAACACCGCGACGGACGTGACCACGACGGTCACCCAGAACACGGCGGTCGGCCCACCGGCGAACGCCCGCAGCGCGGGCACACGGGTCGCGGTCTCCGCTACAGCGGCGCACACGAGGCCGAGGTACGAGTAGGCCATGAAGAAGTAATGTCGCCCCAGCCAGCGCTCGGCGGGCTTCCGTTGCCACGCAGCCAGCAGGCCAGCGAGCAGGGTCCCGAGATTGAAGATCGCGGCAACGTGAAACGGGCCGAACGTCCCGGTCAGCCGGTAGATCAGGAGCGCGGTGACGTTGAGAGTCACCATCGCCACGACGTAGATCCATCCGACACGGCGGTGTGTCCGATCGCCCTTGGGCCGGGAGAGCACCCAGGCGCCACTCACGAGCGACACGACGGCGGTGGCGAGATGCAGCTGTCCGAGAGAGAGCATGCCTCACGTACGGGTGCCGGACGGGGTGGTTTCGTGGCGGGACCGGCGACAGCAACCGCCACCGCGTCTCACGCGGAGATTGCGGCGGACCACGGACGGACGAGGCGAACCGCCGGTTTCTACCGCCTCACGCAGAGGCGCGGAGAACAGCGCGCGGAGCCGCGGAGGGGTGCATGCGACGGCGCTCGTGCCGTGACTTTTTCTTGGTGACTCCGTGGAATGCGACGGACCCCATGAAGAGAAGCGGGGCATGCCGCGATCCTGCCGGCGTGCCCCGGTTCGTGGTTCGCCGTTGCTGTTCTCCGCGGCTCCTTGGTCCTCCGCGCCTCCGCGTGAGGCTGTAGAAACCGACGGTTCGCTGCGCCACTGCGTAGTCCGCCACGAATCCCCCGTGAGACGCGGCTGCTGTTGCAGTTAGCTCGCGCCGTTGGAGCTCGCGGTCACGCCCCCGCAGCACTGTCGCGAAACCATGCCACGATCTCTGGCATGTTCGCCTCGAACCCACCCGGGATGAACACGTTCAGTGCTCCTGCGCGTGCCGCCGTGCGATTCTCGAAATCGTGCATCACGCCGGCCGGAATTCGCAGGAACGTGCCGGCCGCGGCATCCACATGTTGCTCGCCCACCAGGAACGTCATCGTGCCCTCGATGACGTAGAACAGTTCGTCGTTCAGTTCGTGCTTGTGTGCGCCCGGACCCGGCTGGTGCGGGTCGACCCACCAGATCGAAACCGAGTAGCGATTGTCCGTTTCCTCACCGTCCGCGAGGAACTCGCTCTGCATCGGGCCGCACGGGTAGTGTCGCCCGGCGCCCGGAGGGATCACGAGAGCGCCATCTGGAAGATGGGGACCGGTGGAGTATGTCATGATTGCCGAGGTGAAAGGAGTGCGTCGAAGATCTTCGTCGAAATGAGCGTCCCGCGGCCAATAGTCACTCGCGGCCGAGTGACAGGTGCGCGCACACGAAGGCAGCAACGTCTCCGACCGCGGCGCGTGCTTCCGGCACGAATGGCGTCAGCAGATGCCATCCATGCATCATGCTGTCGTACACGCGCAAGGTGCTCGACCCGCCCGCCGCAGTGATGCGATCGTGTACCCGGCGCGCGTCATCGAGGAGCAACTCCGTCGAGCCGACGTGCAGCAGCACCGGTGGGAGAGCGTTCCACGCTCCGTACAACGGCGATGCGCGGGGGGTGTCCGCCGGTACGTCACCCAGATACGTACGTGCGAAGGCGCCCATGTTCTCTGGGCGAAACATCGCGCAGCGACCGTCGTTCGCATACACCGATTCACCCGTGCCGGCGAGATCCGTCCATGGCGAGAGCGCCACGACACAGACGGGTGGCTGCCACCCGGCATCGCGGATGTGCTGCGCCAACCCGAGCACCAGGCTACCGCCGGCCGACTCGCCGGCAATCGCAATCGGCGCTCCGGGCGCACCCTCCTGCTGCAACCACCGGTACGAGGCGATGACATCGTCGAAGGCGGCGGGAAAGCGCGCTCCGGGTGCCAGGCGGTAGTCGGCGCTGAACACGCGGCATCCAATCGCACGTGCGAGTGCGGCCGTGACCGGGCGATGCGTCCGCGCGGAGCAGGAGACGAACCCGCCGCCGTGCACGTAGAGCAGGACACCTCCCGTGGGCGCTGATGCGGATTCTGACCCCATCGGTTCTGGCGTCAGCCACTCGCCGCGCACGCCAGATGCCGTCGCGACCGCCTGCTGCCGAACTCCCCGCAGCGCGAGCCCCTGAAACACCCGCGGTGTCCCGAAATGCCGGCGTGCCCGTCGCGCGAGCACCGACCCCTCGCCCCAGTCGCGACGACGGACGACGGTGCGGATGTACTGCGCGACGATGCGAGCCTGCCAGGAGGGCATGGAGGTGGAGAACGGTCTACGTTATGTTCGGCGCCGCAACATGCCGGTGGATCAAACGACCACGTGAAGGAGCTCGTGACATGCAGAATCTTATCTCCAGGCAGCGGACACGCGTCATGCGCACCCGCATCATGCGCACCCGCGTCATGCGCATCGCTGGCCTCGTACCTGCCCTCGCCCTGCTGCATGGCGCGATGACGGCCTCTGCAGGCGCGCAGGCGGCGCCACCGCGCCAGACCGAAGCCGACGCCTACACGCGCTACGAGCTCCTCGCCCCCGGCTCAGGGAAATTCCGCATTCTCTACGACGTGACCGCCACGACTGCCGGCGCCACGCACTACTTCAATCCCATTCGCGCCGGCAGCATCGCCACCGATGAACGGGTGCTCGATCGCGCCACCGGCAAGCCGCTGACGTTCGATGTCGTCGGCGCGGCCGTCGCACGAGCCGGCGGAATGCGCGTCTCCGACAGCACGCAGCAGTACATCCGCGTCACGCTCGCGCGGCCAGTTCCGCCCGATGGCGGCGAAGCGCGTGTGCTCATCGACAAGACCTACGAGGATGCAAAGAGCTACTTCACCGACGGCACCACGCTCGTGTTCAACCGGCCACTCGGCATCAAGCGCAACGCGGTGGTGCTGCCGGCCGGCTACGAGCTCGAGTCGAGCAACTATCCCGCGCAGGTTCTGCAGGAGCCCGACGGGCGGGTCGGGATAAGCTTCTGGAACAATACGCCGGCCGAAGCGCCGCTCGTGCTGCGCGCGAAGCCTGTGCAGGGCCTCGCGGGGTCGCCGTCGAGCGTGCGTGCGCGTCTCTCCGAACGCGCCGTGCAGAATCGCGAGATCGTCTACTACCTGCAGCAGCCGGAAACGCACTCGTTCGACCTCTACCACGACTACACCGAGTCGCGCCCGGGTACCGATCACTACGTGAACGTGGTGCGGGCCGGCAGCAGAGTCTCGAAACCGTCGGCGCGCAACCTCGACACCGGTGAACCGCTGCGCCACGAGACGCTCAAGGGCGAGGCGATCACGGCAGCCAAGGTGAACATCGGCGAACCGGTGACGGCGGCGACGGAAATCGTGGTGTTTCGTTTTCCGCCGGTAGCCGCGGGCGCGACCACTCGCCTTCGCATGTCCGAGACGTACACCGACAGTGTGCGTTACCGCGTGGTGGGCGACGAGCTGGTGTGGGATCGCAGCTTCGGGCGCCCCGCCAACACAGTGGTGCTCCCGGCCGGGTGGACGCTCACCAACAGCGCCATCCCCGCGACGGTCAGCACACTGCCCGACGGGCGCGTGCGTCTCGATTTCATCAATCCGCGGCCCGATGAAATCGCCGTGCTGATCACGGCGCGCCGGCGCTCGCGCTGACGGTACCGCGCGCCCAGTCCCAGCCCTCGAGCCCGCGCCGGTTGACAGCCTTCACCAGCACCACGGTGCCCGCCGGTGCGTTCTCGAGCCGTGCGCGTGGCGCGGTGACGGTCTGGCGATACTTCTCCGGCTCGCTCGCGGGGCCCCAGCGCACTTCGTAGCGCGCAATATCCTTTTCCGGGCTCGCGCGCCACTCCACCGTGGCCGCCGTCGGCGTTGCGGGCCTGGCTGCCACACCGGCAAGCCGTGACGGGGACGACGCGAGATACATGATCGACGCAATGGTCGTCTTCGCGACTTCCGCGACGAGCTGGTGATTGATCGTCTCCAGCACGTCGTGCGGCTGGTGGTAGTGCGGGTTGCCGAGCACGGGGTACGAACCGATGCCGCCGACGACGTCGCCGTACCCGTCGTAGAACGCCTGCGCGTCCGTGCTCTTGTAGTAGAACGCGTCGTACGTGATCAAGTTGCTGAACTGGATCGCCGCTGCATGCTGCAGGTCGCGGATGCCAGGATTCGAGTAGCGGATCGTGTTGTCGAGCCGCTGGTCGTTCGCCCAGCCGACCATGTCGTTGTTGAGCACACCGACCAGCTGCATCTTCGTATCCTTGGCGACGCGCACGAACTCGCGCGAGCCGAGCAATCCGGACTCCTCGCCGGTGAGCGAGGCGAAGATAATCGTGGCCGCCTGCGGGCGCGATGCGAGCACACGCGCCGTCTCGAGCAGCACCGACGTGCCGGACGTGTTGTCGTCGGCACCGGGGCCCTGCGCGCGAGAGTCGAAGTGGCTCGAGATCACGTACACGAGCTCCGGATGCGTCGTGCCCGGCAGCACCGCCAGGATGTTCGCGGTGGGAATACCCGCCGCGTTCACGGCGGCGCGCGCCTCGAACGCCTGGGCCTGCACGTCGCGGTAGCCGAACCCACGGTACGTCTCCGTCAGGTAGGTACGCGCCTTCGCATTGCCGGGCTGCGACACATGCTTCGAATCGAACTGGAACAGGTCGAATGCATACTTGTACACGCGGTCCGTGCTCACGTCGGCCGTCGCGCGGCGCACATCCGCCATGATCGGCGCGAACGCGCGTTCGCCTGCCACACGCAACTTGCGCTCGGCTGCGAGACTCGCGTCCACACGGGCGATCAGCTCCGCGGTCGTGACCTCGCGCGTGAGATCCATGCACCACAGGAACCGATGTGGCGTGACCGTGTCACCATCGCGCTCGGCGACGATCATCAGGCGGTTGCCATCCGGGCCCGGCGCCCACTCGTACTCCGGCGCGATCGTGCGCACCGTGTTGTTGTGGAACAGCCGGATGCGACGGCCACCCGTGTACAGGTACGAGCGACGATGACGCGCCTCGCCGACGACCGCGAGCAACCGGTTGTCGTCGAGCCACTGCGGCAGCAGGTCGTGCTGAATCTCGCGCGTGACACGCTCGGGCTCACCACCCACTGCCGACACCGTGTACAACTCCCAGTCCTCGCGCGGCATGGCCTGGAAGGTCACGCGTGATCCATCGGGGGTGATGGCAAGCGCGGTGAGCTGCCCCGTCGTGCTGTGCACCTCCTTGTCCGCGCCGGCCGCACCAAGGCCCGTCAGATGGACGCGATTGGTGCCGCCTCGCCGGGTGATGTACGCGACGGCGTTGCCGCTTGCGGAGAGCACGGGGCTCTCGCCGGTGACGACACGCTCCTGACCCGTTGCGAGGTCGAGCACCCCGAACTGCGCGCGCGCAGGCCCGGCAGCGAACGCGCTTCCGGTGCCCTGTTGCACGGGGCTGCGGCCGCCGATGCCGTAGAGGAGCTGGGAACCGGATCGCGCGAGCTTGATGTCCGACACGACGGAATCGGTGCGGCTCACACGGGTCGGTGGCGTGCCTTCTCTTACGCGATATACGCGGGTGCGAACGCTGTCCGTGGCCGCGGCGACGACGAGCATGCTGCCGTCCGCACCGAATACCACCTGTGCCGGAATGAGCCCGGGAAGCGCGAGCGCCCCCTCACGCGCGGCGGCGAGGTCGCGCACCATGACGCGCGAGGCGGCGCCCTGCCCCGTGATGTACGCGACACGCGCGCCGTCATTGGAGAAGACCACGCCGGTCCCCTGCACTTCCGCGACGGTCGGAAAGCCGTCACGCACGTCGACGATCCGCGTCGTGCGGTTGGCTCCCGTTCCCGTCTCGAAGGCTGCGCGCTTGCCATCCGCCGACCAGCGTGGCGCGCGCGCACCCTCTGCGACGAGCGTCGTGTGCCAGTTCTCACCGGTGAGCAGCGCGATGCGTTCACGATACGCGGCCGCGTCGGGGCCACGAAGGATCGCCGACAGCTCCGTCAGCGCCGCGACGAAGTTGCCCGCGTCCCATGCCAGCTCGGCCTGCCGGTAGCGTTCGGCAGCAGGCACGGTGCGTGAGGCCGTCGCTCGCGCGGGCGTAGCCGGTGCCTGTGCGTGGAGGGCGAGCGTCGGCGCGGCGAGCGCGCACAACGACGAGACGAGCGGGAGGGCGCGAGCGAGCGAGACGATCACGAGGCGGTGGGTTGGAGTGCTCCCAATGTCGGGGCACGCCGAGCACCCGTCAACGGAGAGCAGCCACCTCGTGATTCGTCTGCGAGCGCTCTCTTACGGCTTCTGCACCGTGACTTTCAGGAACGTCGCGGGAATTTCCGTTGCGTTGCTTCCGCCACGGTTGTGCGCCTCGAACAACGCGGACAGCTCGGTCCAGAGCGATTCGGTGCGACCGTCGCGCTCTGCCGCCTCGAAGGCATTCATCGTCGGGCCGTAGAAGTTCCGGAAGCGCTCGAGCATCGTCACCGACGGCGTCGGGAGGCGGAACGTGAATGTCTGTCGCTCGAACGTGATCTGCGACTCGGGAATGCCAGCGGCGCCGAAACGTTCGATCACCTCCGCTTCGACGCCCCACTTCATGGGGCTGATGAAACCGGCCGGCGGTGCCGGCGAATAGGCGCTGCTGATGCGAAGGATCTCCGCCACGAGCGTGGGATCGCCCGGAATCCAGTTACCCATCACGATCCGGCCACCCGGGCGCGTCACGCGCACGAGCTCACGCGCCACGTCATGCGGGCGCGGCGCGAACATGGCGCCGAACACACTCACCACGAGGTCGACGCTCGCGTCGGCGATGTCGACGAGTGCCGACGCATCACCGTGCTGGAACTTCACGTTGTCGAGCCCCTTCTCCCCCGCACGCCGGTTGCCGGCCTCCACGAGGTTGCGTGCGATGTCGACGCCAAGCACGCTGGCACCGCGCTGGGCGAGCGGAATCGCGGTCGTGCCGTCGCCGCAGCCGACGTCGAGGACGCGGGCTCCGCGCTCGACATTCAGTCCGGCGACGAATGCCTCACCGCTCTCGCGCATCGACTCGGCGAGCTTCGTGAAGTCGCCTTTCTCCCAGAGGGCCTGGTTGGGGTTGGTGGTGGGTGTGGTAGCCGGCATCGTCGGCGGCGTGGTCGCGGTCATTGGTCTGCTCCGTGGGAGTGATGTGACTGTGGTACGACTGGCGGTTAGGACGGTGGTGTACCGTGCCTCTCCTTCCTAATGCGCAATAAGCCGTCAAAACGCGCCACGCCGCGGTGCAGTTGCATCCGGGCGGTACGGCCGGCTTGAAGGCCCGACTCCGCCGAGGCCGGATTCCTTACGCGTGCCTCACCCGTCCCAGCATCCACCGAAGCAGCCCGACGACCAGCAGGACGAAGCTGACGAACCCCAGGATCTTGGCCGGCGCGAAGTCGTCGCCCACGAGCGCCAGCGGTGCGTCGGAGGCGGTGGCGACGATCAGGCCGGCGGTGAGCACGCCGAACAGGCTCTCACCCACGATGAGCCCTGACGCAACGAGTGTCCCCAGTCGCTCGGCCCGCGCCGGTTCCGACGATCGCAGTGCGCGGTTGTTGTACCAGTGGCCCACGGCTGCGCCCACCACCACGGCAAACGTCGCCGACATCGGCAGGTAGATGCCGATGCCCACGGCGAGCGGCGGCAGGCTGTAGCGTCCCGTCGCCTTGAGGATCGCGTTGAGGGCAATGAGCACGGTGCCGACGACGGCGCCGATGCCGATCATGCCCCAGTCGAGATTGCCGCCGATCACCCCCTGCGCGAGGGCGGAGATCAGCGTCGCCTGCGGGGCAGGAAGCGCGTTCTCCGACACCACGCCGATGTTCGGCGCGCCGGCGAAACCATACGCCTTGGCGAGCAGGTTGAGGACCGGCGGAATGACGGCCGCGCCCGCGACGACGCCGACGATGAGCGCGATCTGCTGCTTCATCGGGGACGCCCCCACCAGCTGACCCGTCTTGAGGTCCTGCAGGTTGTCATTGGAGATCGTCGCGCAGGCGAACACGATCGACGTGACGAAGAGGGCGAACGCCACGAGCACCGAGCGCGTCTCGGGCGTCGGCGACACGACCATCGCGACGAGCGATGCGCAGATCACGATCGCGAGAATGCCGATGCCCGAGATGGGACTGTTCGAGGCCCCGATCAGTCCCGCCATGTATCCCGCCACGCCGGCGATGAGGAATCCGACGACGAGCACGAACGGTACGGCCAGCGCGGTGAGTGCGAGCGCGTTCGGTGCCAGCGCCGACCCGCGCGCGAAGCCCCACGACAACCACGCCGTCACGAGCAGGCAGGCCACGGTGAGTCCGATGATCCACGCCGGCGCGATGTCCCGGTCGCGATCGTCATCGGCAACCGCCGCGCGCTGCGAAGAGCGCAGGGTGCCGACCAGACCCTCGAACACCGGCCGCGCCAGCATGGCGAGCGTGAAGATGGCCGACACACCGATCGCGCCGGCTCCGATGAAGCGCACCTGCGTGCGCCAGATCGTCATGGTGTTCGACGTGAGCGACGCCGCATCGACGGCGGGAGCGAGCGAGGTGAGCACCGGCACGGCGACCGCCCACGCGATGAGCAGGCCGACGAGCATGGCGAGGCCCACGGACAGGCCGACCAGATGGCCTGCCCCGAACAGCGCGAGCGACCAGGCGATGCTGTAGCCGCTCGCCGCCGTCGCACCGACCCGGAAGACGCCGCTGATCTCGGTCGCGATGAGACGTGTGGCCCCGACGATCGCCAGCCCAGCCGACGCCGCCGTCCCGAGCGCAACGGCAGTGAGCCCTTCGCGTGCCTCGCTGGCGTCATTCACACCCTCGCCACGCGCACTCGAGCCGACCTTGAGCACTTCGGCGGCGGCAACGCCCTCCGGATACGGGAGGTCGGAGTTCGTGACGAGCGCACGCCGGAGCGGGATGGTGAAGAGCACCCCCAGGACGCCGCCGCTCACACAGATGAGGAACGACTGCCAGAAGGGAAATCCGGTCCACCAGCCGACGACGACGAGCCCCGGCAGCACGAAGATGATCGCCGAGAGCGTGCCTGCCGCCGACGCGACGGTCTGCACGATGTTGTTCTCGAGGATCGACGAGTCCCGAACGGCGCTGAGGATCGCCATCGAGATGACAGCGGCCGGAATCGACGAGGCGAACGTGAGCCCGACCTTGAGCCCGAGATAGACGTTGGCGGCCGTGAACACCGTGGTGATCAGCGCGCCGAGAACGAGACCGCGGAGGGTGAGTTCTTTGGGTTTCATCGGGTGATTCTACAGCGAAGGTAGCCGAACGAGCGAATACATGACCGCGTCGCTCGGCAACCCACTCACCATCATGCGCTGGCGCAGCGTCGCTTCCCGCGTCGCTCCTGCTTTCTCGGCCACCCGCTGGCTCTTCACATTCTCGACCGCCGCAACGATCTCCAGTCGATTCAACTCGGTGTGTGCGAACGTCCACTCCGCGACGGCACGAACCGCCGCAGGCGCGAGCCCTCGGCGTGTCCGTGATGTACGGATCCAGTAGCCAAGGTTGGCGAAGCGATCGACCAGGTTGAGATGGTTGACGCCGCAGACACCGGCGATCGTTCCCTGCTCGTCAAGGACGGCGAATTCGAAGGACGTCCGTGCCGCATGGCCTGCGATACTGGCGCGAATCCACGAGAGGGCGTGTTCACGGGCGTAGTCCGGCGTGCACCAGACCATCCACGGCGAGATCTCCGCGTATGATTCGCGGACCGCCTCATACAGTGCGTCCGCGTCTTCCTCGGTGAAGGCTCGGATCACGCCACGTCCTGGGTCATCTTCGACACTCAGTAAATGGAACCGCCGATCGAGGGCTGAGGGTGTTTCGTGTTCGTTGCATCGCGTCTACGCATCGCAGTGCGGAGCAATGTCGCGAACGCTGCGCAGCCGGCCCACGAGAATGCCGCGAACCACACGGGGTCACCGAGCCACTGGTGCATGCCGAGCATGATTCCGACCGGGACACCGATCCACCAGCCCGCGAGCTCGCGTTGCGTTGCTGACTCGGTGCGGGCCACCGTGCGCTGAATGATCCAGCCGACGGCGGCCGCCACGAGTGCGGCAGCGACGCCGACGTCGGCGCTGTTCAACGCGGCACTGGCGGCACCTGCCAGTGCGCCGGCTGCGAGGCCCAACCCGCCGGCCATGAAGAACCGGGCAACGCGGCTCGCAGGACGACCCCGTGCGGGCGTCACCGACGCCGCGCGCTCTGCCAGCGCTACCGTCCACGCAGATTCGCTGATGCCCAGCTCCATCGCGATCGCCTCGGCCTGTGCCACTGGCACCGCGTCCGATTTCGCGGCGTCGAGGGCGACCGCGCGCTCGATCAGCAATTCGAACGACTCTCTCGACATGCGTGGTGTCGCGTCACTCATTGGTCCCTACTGATTGGGCGAGCTCACGGGCCGTACTCCAACCGACGGGATTGGCTGTACTCCGGTTTCAAGGTGCGGCCGGGTCCAGCCATGCGCGAGCTGCAGGGTGAAGGTTCGGAGAGTGCGCCGGTGCCACAAAGTCGAATCGCACGGTTCCAGGCTCCGTGCCGATCCCGATCGACACGAAGCCGCTGCGTTCGAGCACGCGCACCGACTTAACATTTTCCGCTGTGGTTTGCGCCTGCACTCGCGCCACGCCGGGCTGTCGCATGGCATGCGCCGCGAGCGCCGATGCGAGTTCGGCTGCATAACCGTGGCGCTGCCACTCCGGGCAGACGGAGTATCCGATCTCGACCAGGCCTGCCGCTGATGGAGGTCCGAAGTAGCCGCCACCTGCCACGATCGTCGCGGGATTCTCTGCGTCCGCTGTTCGCACGGCATACCAGCCGTACCAGCCGTCGCCCGCTGCCCCCGCCGCAGTCAGGCACTCGAGGAAATAGCGCTGGGCGCCTTCGTCATACTCACCGGGCGGCCAGCTCGCAGGCACCACCGCACCCATGAGCGCCGCAAACGCAGCGGAACCTGCCAACTCCGCCTCGACATGCGCGGAAGTGGCGGGAATCAGCGTCAGTCGCGCGGTGCGGATGGGCGTGGCGACGGGCATGGTCTAACTCTTCGTATCGTGAGATAGCAGGCAACGCTACCGGCTTCCCGCCGTCACCATCTTCGCAAAATCCAGCGTCCCACGCGCACGCACCGCATCGCGCATGAACCGGAACTGGTAGTACCCGTACTTCAGCGGGTCGGCGCCCAACGCCTGGTAGTTCGCACCGAAGTACGCCACTGGATCTTGCCCTGCAGGTGTGGGATCTGGCAGGGCCGCGGCCGCACGCGTCACCAGCCTCTCCACCTCCGCCAGGAACTGCTCACCACCGGGCTGTGTGCGCCAGAACGCCACCGCGAGCCGGTTGGCCGCATCCTCATTCGCATACAGCGTAGTTTCGCGCCGGTTGCCGCGTGCCTGAAACCAATGCCCCGCCTCGTGTGCAATCAGGAACCGGTTGAACAGCACCTGAAAGAACCGCTCGGCATCCGCAGCGCTGCCTCCGGCAAATGTGCGGAAGACCTCGCGCATCTCCGGTGGTGAGGTGCTCCACAGCGGCACCACGATGCGATTCGGCGTGCTCTGAAACGAGATCAGCTGCGGCGTGTTGCGTACGTCGACACCCGGTGTCGGAGCGAGTGCACCGCCGCGAGCCTTGGCTACTTCCGCTGCGAATGCATCGACGACGGATTGCGACGCCGCGCGAAGCTGTGCCGAATCGGCAACAGTTGGCTGCGCCGTCTCGATCTCGTTGCGGCTGACTGCGCTGCGTGCGCCGATGGGGGCGCCGCTGTTCCGACTGCTGCAGCCAAGAAGCGCCGCAACGAGCACGAGGGCCGGCAGTGATCGCGACATGCAGTTTCCCGGTGGAAATGGTCGGACGACTGCAGCGCGAGTTCGCATTGTTCGCCAATTGAACGGCACGCGCATCCTGCGCGCCTACAAAGATTATCATGCCCCCCGCGGCTTGCGGCAAGGCCCCCCGTCGGGTGCAAACTGCGCGCTCATTTTCAACGCGGAGCTGCGATGACCGAGCACGAAGTCGTGATCGCCGGAGGCGGGCCGACCGGCCTAATGCTGGCGGGCGAACTAGCACTGGCAGGCGTCGACGTCGCGATCATCGAACGCCGCCCGACCCAGCAGCTCGCTGGCACGCGCGCGGGCGGCCTGTCCGCGCGCACCATCGAGATCCTCGACCAACGCGGCATCGCCGACCGCTTTCTTGCTGAGGGCCAGCGGTTTCAGGTTGCGGGCTTTGCAGGGACGCGACTCGACATCAGCGATTTCCCCACTCGACACAACTATGGGCTCGCGCTCTGGCAGAATCACATCGAGCGCATTCTCGCCGGCTGGGTCGCCGAACTTGCGGTGACGTTCTACCGCGGTCGTGAGGTGACGGGCTTCGCACAGGACGATACGGGCGTCGACGTTGCGATGTCCGAAGGGCAGCCGCTGCGGGCGCAGTATCTCGTCGGGTGCGACGGCGGACGCAGTCTCGTGCGGAAAGCAGCCGGCATCGACTTCCCCGGGTGGGACGCCACCATGAGCAGTCTGCTCGCGCAGGCCGAGATGAGCGAACGGCCGCCGTTGGGCATCCATCGCACGCCGCTCGGCATGTATTCGTTCGGCAAGGCCGAGTACGAAATCCGTGATGGCGAAGTGATTTACAGCGATGGTGGGCCGTACGGCATCATGGTGACCGAGGCAGCGGTGGGAGCATCCACGGAACCAACGCTGCGTGATCTCAGCGAGCGACTCATCGCGGTCTGCGGCACCGACTACGGCATCCATGGCCCGACGTGGATCTCGCGATTCACGGACATGGCCCGACAGGCAGCCTCCTATCGCAACGGACGCGTGCTGCTCGCCGGCGACGCCGCGCACGTGCACTCCCCGGTCGGCGGCCAAGGGCTCAACACCGGGGTGCAGGATGCGGTGAACCTCGGATGGAAGCTGGCACAGGTGGTCAGGGGAACGTCACCCGACGCGCTGCTCGACACGTACCATGCCGAGCGTCATCCTGTGGGGGCGCGCGTGCTGCGCACCACGATGGCGCAGACCGCGCTGATGCGCGTCGACGACCGCGTCGATGCGCTGCGCGACGTCCTGTCAGAGCTGCTGCGCATGGACGAGCCGCGGAAGCGGATTGCTGCGGAGCTGTCGGGCCTCGGCATTCACTACGACCTCGGACCGGGGCATCCGTTGCTCGGACGGCGCATGCCGGATGTCGACGTGCACGCGGCCGAGGGTCCGCTGCGGGTGTACGCGCTGCTGCATGACGCGCGTGCGGTACTGCTGAACGTCAGCGAGCCCGGTGCCTTCGATATCTCACCGTGGAGCGATCGAGTGCGGCTCGTTGATGCGGAGTACCACGGTGCGTGGGAGTTGCCCGCGCTCGGCGCAGTGTCTGCG
>JAZKCW010000067.1:0-31299 GCA_040387895.1 Gemmatimonadota bacterium | reverse complement strand
GCCGCCCAGGGTCTGGCCCTCGACGGCTTAGAAGCGCAGTGTCTGCGCCGAGCGCGGTGCTCGTCCGCCCCGACGGGTACGTAGCCTGGGTAGGCGGTGGGCCCCAGTCGGGACTCGTCGACGCGCTTGCGGCGTGGTTTGGCGCGCCACTGCCTTCTTCCGCAGCGGCAGCGTCACCGCTCCGTCGGCCAGAACCGCGTCGTGAAACTGCGTGATGTCGAATCGCGAGCCGAGCTCGCGCTCTACTTCGGAATGTTCAAGGTGAAGCGAACCTGGCTCTGGACTCCGCAGCCGTCCAGCGCTGCCGGTCGGTACCGGGACTTCACGACCAACGCCTTGAGCTTGTCGGCGTACCCCCGGTCCGGGACGCCTTCGACCCGCACTGAGGTGGGCACCGGTGTGCCCGCGCTGTCCACGCGCAGCGAGATGCGCGCAACCCTCCCTCGGGCTCCCGCGGGGACCGGCGTCGGTGGGACGAACATCTCGAAGATTGCTGGCGGCACCCGACCCTTGACGGCACCGCCCCTTGCCGCGCGCGTACGGGCAGCCTTGCACTCCGGTCCAAGACCAAGCCCAGCCGCGGGCTCCCGCACCGCCTCCCGTGCGGGCGTTCGAGGGCTCGCGCACGACGTTGCGGCAGTTACCAGCGCAGCGACCAGAAACGTATGACGCGGGAAGTTGGACATCGATGGTGAGAGAGAGGACCTGGATTGCGGACCACCAGCCGAACGGTGACGTGCGGTGATGCGCTCACTGGGTGGTTTGGCGCGCGACGGCCTTCGTCAGCATCGGCAGCGTGACTGCGCCGTCCGCAAGCACTGCGTCATGGAACTTCTTGATGTCGAAACGCGACCCAAGCCGACGCTCGGCGTCCTGGCGCAGGCGCTGAATTTCGAGGCTGCCGGTCATGTACGCGGTGGCCTGCCCGGGCACGGCGAGGTAGCGATCGATCTCCGACTCGATGTACGCGCGTGACTCGACCGAGTGCTCGAGCATGTACGCAATTGCCTGCTCGCGTGTCCATCCCAGCACGTGCAGCCCCGGGTCCACCACGAGGCGCGCGGCGCGGAACGCCTGGCCCGACAGCATGCCGAGGCGATCGACGTCCGACGAGTACAGCCCCATCTCGTCCGCGAGGCGTTCGGAGTACAGGCCCCACCCTTCCGCCATCGATGCCACGTAGATGTACCGAAGCACCGGATGTACGCCCTTTCCGAAGAGGGCGACCGACATCTGGAGGTGATGCCCGGGATATGACTCGTGGAAGGCCGTTGCCTCCATGCCGACGCGCGTGATCGTCTCCGGCTGGTACGTGCCAAGCTCGTAGGTGCCGGGCCGGGTGCCGTCAGGGGAACCAGACGCGTAGAAGCCGCCACCCGATGCCTTCTGGTAGGCGGGGAACGGCTTCACCACGAGCTTCGCGTCCGGAACGAACCCGAACCACTCCGGAACGCGCGCGGCAGCACGGTCGACCGCCGCGCGGGCGAATGCCAGCACGTCCTCTTCCGACTTGAAGGTGTACTGGCGATCGGTGCGCAGCCGGTTGAGCAACGCCTTCACGTCGGTGGTCTGAAAACTGGTGCGCGCGATCTGCGCCATCTCCGCTTCGATGAGCGCCATCTGACGCAATCCCGTCTCGTGCACCGCCTTTGGATCGAGCACCAGCGATGTGTGGAACCGGAGCGATGCGGCATAGCACGCCGCGCCGTCAGGATTCGCACCCACACCGACGGCATCCCGGCTACGGTACTCCGTCGCGAGGAAATCGCGATAGCGGCGGATCGCCGGGTTGATCGAATCGGCGACGAGCGCACGGACTCCCTGGACGAACGCATCGTCCTTCGTGCGCGAGGCAGGCGCGTAGAATGGCGAAGACGCGGGCGTACCGGCCAGCATCGCATCGAGCTGTGCGATCACCGCGCGAACGCTCGAGGTCGGCGCCAGGTAGCCAGCCGTCATCCCGGCCCGCGCGTTGGCGATCTCCGTATCCAGATACGAGGGCATTTCGCGAAGGCGTTGCAGCGCTGCCGTGCGTTCTTCGGGAGTTGCCACCGGCTGCTGTCCGAACGTGGACGCGAGCATGCTCTGCCAGCCCGTCCAGGTCGGGCTGATGTTCCAGAGCTCGGTGCGACAGATGCGCCGCGCGACCGACGCTTCGAGCCGGTCGCGCGTGAATGCGTAGGGGATCGCCGCGTCGGTTCCGTCCAGCGTCGCCGAGTCGATCTTCTGGAGCGCAGCCAGCCACGCATCCTCCCGCGATCGCCACCTCGTCATCGCCGCTACGCTGCGGTCGCCGAGCTGGTCCATCGGCGTATCGGGATAGCCGATCTCGTACGCCTCCTCGGGGAACTGGTGGTAGTAGCCGTCCACGAACTCCTGCGCGACGGTGCGTGCGGTTGCCGCCGCATCGACAGGTTTCGCGACCGGTGTCGCGCTATCGCAGGCGGCGATTGTCGCTGGGACCAGCAGCAGGAGCACAGCGTGTGGGATGCGCATCGTGCGTGGGATTCGGCTGAGATGGCGGGCGTTCATCGAAGACTGCGGCGCTCGAAGAGATAGCTACCCGACTCACGTTCGATGTATGCGTAGTTCCGCGGGTCGTCTGCGAGGGATAGCTCGGTGACATTGAGCACGCCCCCTCGACGTGGACTGAAGCTCGGCAGCAGTGCAGTGCGAGCGCCGGATGCGAGGTCGACCTGCTCGACGCGCACGGGCTGTGCGCTCGACGGCTGCACCCAGAGCGACTTCCCATCCGGACTGAATCGGAGCAGCCGGTCGTTCGGCATCAGCCCGCGTACGGCCTGCGAGGCACCATCCGCGATCGCAAAGCGTCGGTACTCGCCCCCGATCACCGCGATGATCGATTTCCCGTCTGCGGACACGACTGCGCCGCGCACACCCTCCGGTGTGAACGGCCGGAAAGTCCCGGAATCGAGTGGCTTCGTGTAGCAGCGGGCCAGACGCTTCGGCTGGTTCCCACACACGACCAGCGCACTTCCGTCTCCGATGAACGCCGCCGAGGACACCCCGGAGAATTCATCCGTGTCGAGGCGCCGCGCGTTGCCGGCTCCCGTCGGGTAGAGCATCACACGCACAGGCTCCGTGGGCAGGACACTGATCACCCATCGGTTGTCGCGCGACATGCTGAGCACCGCGCCTTCGCCGAGTCGCAGGGCAGCGTCTCCGTTGGTGCGTTGCAGCATCACGGCATAATTGTCGCCCGACACCTCAGACCCATCGCTGTACGAGAGTACCGCGCCGTCGCCGGACATGACCGGGAAGAAGCTGACATCGAGCCAGGACAGGTCCCTGGGCGCCGAGTCGGAGGCCAGCTTCACCCAGATGCGCTTGAACCCGTCGGTACGGATGATGAGCCGACGCCCGTCGCCCGCGATGTCCTGGATGATGGCGTGGCCTACGCCCGGCGAGCCGTGAACGATCTTGCCACCGATGGAGACCTCCTCGACGTTGAAGATTCCGCCGTTCATCGACGCGCTGTACACGATCGCGTCGCCTTCGAGGGTCCATCCCAGGCCTTCGATCGCGAGAAACTCTGGCGTCAACGTCGTGAACGTGCCCTCCAGATCCACCATCGCGACGCGGCCCCGGTTATCGCCTTTCTCCCGATGCGCGAGGAATGCGATGTGCTTCCCGTCTGGTGCGAGGCGGAGATCGCTCAGGTACCCGGGCGTCTCGTACAGCACCGTCCCGATCGGGTACTCCAGGCGGTCCTTGCCATTCACCTCGTGAATTACCGCCAGCTGCGCTCCATCGGCCGACCAGTCGGCATCGTGCACATCGGTGAGCAGTTCGCGTGGCGTGCCGCCACCGACCGGCATGCGGGCAAGCGTGCCCGTGAAGACGCGATGATGATTGAACACAGCCCCCACGAGCACGGCCATCTCGTCATTCGCCGAGACGGCAAGCAGGTGCGTGCCGGAATCGCTGACTGCTCGCGGCTGCGGATAATCAGTGGTCAGCGTGAAGATCCGCGGCGACGTCCCGGCATCGGCCGCGCTGTACACGATCGCTGCCCCGCCCTTGCTGTAACGCGCGGAGAATATCGTCTGCGCTCCGAACGTCTTCTGGGCCATCGACATTCCGGCGGCCGCATCACCCGACGCCGCACGCCCACCCATGATATAGGCAGCGACGACGGCCGCCGCGACGAGCGTCGCGGCTCCTCCCCATCGCGCGAGGTTGCCGCCGAACGAGCGGGAACGTGCGACAGTCGCTCCGGACCGATGACGACCGTCTCGTGGGGTCACCCCAGCATCCCGCAAGGACGCTGCAAACGCAGCGGCCGTCGCGAAGCGATCTGCCGCGAGTTTCTCCAATGACTTCTGCACCGCCTCGTCGACATGGACCGGTACGGTGCGGCGCTGCCCGGTCAGGCTCTTCGGCGCTTCGGTGATCACCTTGGCCACGATCGACTGCGCCGTCGGCCCCACGAACGGCGCCTCCCCCGCCAGCATCTCGTACAGCACGCATCCAAGCGAGTAGATGTCGGTTCGCGCGTCGACCTCACGCGCACCCATGGCCTGCTCGGGACTCATGTATGTCGGGGTCCCGAGCGACATGCCGGTCTCGGTCATGCGCGCGCCGCCGGTCTTTGCCGCCGCCAGCGCGATCCCGAAGTCCGCCACGACCGCATGCCCGCGCTGCAGCAGGATGTTCTCGGGCTTGATGTCGCGATGGATGACCCCGCGCTCGTGCGCGTACTCCAGCGCATCCGCCACTTCGCCCGCGATCCGCAACGCGTCGTCGATCGGGAGCTGCTTCTCGCGGTCCAGCCGGTCGCGCAGCGACTCGCCTTCGACGAACGGCATCACATAGAAGACGGTCCCGTTCACCTCGCCCGAGTCGTGCAGGGCAAGGATATGCGGATGCTGCAGATTCGCCGTCGTCTTGATCTCCGCCAGGAAGCGCTCGGCCCCGATGGCGACCGCGAGCTCGGGCCGCAACACCTTCACGGCGACGAGTCGATCGTGCTTGAGGTCCCGGGCGAGATAGACCGTGGCCATGCCACCGGCGCCGAGCTCGCGGTCGATGCGATAGCGGTCGGCGAGTGCGGTCGTGAGACGCGCCTTGGGATCATTCATTCCAGCAAATGTGGCACCGGGTCCTGTAGGGCGCATCAGGGCGTACGTGCGCTGCTCCCCGCTGGCGGTGCAGCGATCAGGCACCGGTCCACCCGGTCGAGAATGCGCTCGTTGCGGATGCCGGTCCGATTGCAGAGCGACACACGTCCGCGACGCAGTTCGGGGCACACGCTCACCTCGGCATGGAACCCTCCCCCGCCGACGGCACGATCGATGGGGCGGCTACGACCCGGAGTGGATTCGATAGCGGCGATTTGCCATCAAGTGGAATCGGCGCCACTATCTCGGATCCACCACCCACCCGAGGTTGTCATGCAGACGATACGTATCGCCCAATCCCTGCTCGTGCTCTCCCTGCTCGCCGCGTGCGGAGGCGCCAAGGAAGTGACGACCGATTCCACGGCCGGTGCCGGCGCATCATTGGCGGCCGCGCCGGTCGCCGCTGCGCCGACAGTGGCCGACTTCGCCGGCACCTGGCAACTGTCGTCGACCCTCGAAGGCGTCGAGAAGCCGGTGCCGTCCACGCTGACCGGCTCCGCCGATGGCAGCACGTGGACGATCTCGCTCGAAGGGCGCCCGAATGTCGCCGTGCAGGCGTCCATGTCGGGAGACAGCCTGGTAACTCAGACTGCGGAATACGAAAGCGTCCTGCGGAAGGGCGTCATGGTGACCGTGCGTACGGCCGCCGTGATGAACAACGGCGCGATGACGGGAAAGATGGTCGCGACGTACAAGACGCCGACCGGGCAGGAAGTGGTCAACGGCACGATCACCGGCACCCGCAACCCGTAGCCCCATGAGCCGGGCGATGGCGGTCGTGGGCCATCGCCCGGCGCTCGTTGCAATCCTGTTTCCTTCGCATTCCAAACGGAGCATCCAATGTCGGGCATCCAGACCATTCAGGCAGCGTACGCGGCCTTCGCGAAGAACGATCCCTCGGTGCTGTTCGGCGCGATGGCGCCGGATGTTCAATGGAACGAGGCGCAGGGCAACCCGCTGGCCGACGGCAATCCGTACATCGGCGCACAGGCCATTGGTGAAGGAGTATTCGGCCGGCTGCTCGCCGTGATCGATGGCTTCACCGCGGCGCCCGATCGCTTCGTAGACGGTGGGGACGATGTCATCGTCCTCGGCCGTTACGGCGGCACGATGAAGAGCAGTGGCGCAACGCTCGACGCACCGTTCTGTCATGCCTACCGCTTCGAGGGCGAGCACATCGTCTCGTTCCAGCAGTACACGGACACCGCGCAATGGTCAGCGCTGATGATCTGAAAACGGTGTGGCCTCGTATGGAAGGGGCGGCACGATGCGGCGGACTCGTCCGATGTATTCGCACGAGCCTGTCGTTTCACCCTGCTGCAGAAATCGGCACTGACGATTGTAACTATTGCAGTACTGGAAATTGGAAACACATAATTGCCTCTGATCGGCTGGGCCTGTCGATCAGTAAGCAGCGCATTCCATTGTAAGGTGCGTCACCAATGCTGCGCCGTGCACCCTGTTTTCTGCACGCGCGCGGTGCTCCCGCGGCGCACTCAGCGCTGCTCCATCGCGCTCGCGTTTCACCGTGAGACTCGGTTCGCTCCCATTCGGTGTCGTGACTATTTGCGCCGTGTCACAAACTCGGCGATCACGAGCATTGCACACGCCTCATGAAGATTGCTTTGCATGATGGCGTGATCACTGCAATTCACCGGATCTGTCGGAACGGACGCCGACATCGACAGACCTGCGTCATCTGGATGTTGGAATCACATCGGCACCCGCGTGCTCGTGTGTTCCGTCGGATAAACATCCATCCGCAGATGTGACGAAGCCGTGCCGGCCTCATGACCAGTTCACATCATGTGCACTGCAACGTGACGCCGAATCACCACCTTCCCCTCAGGTGCGCATCATGAAAGCAGCAGCAGTAGGCAAGGCCCTGGCAGCGATCGCGCTCAGCGCGACGGTAGCACAGGCCCAGATCATCAACGGCAGCACGCTCAACTTCGGCGGCTCGGTCGACCTGTCGGACGCAGGGTCCGCGGGCATCGTGCTCGACTTCAACCCGCAGACGATCCTGAGCGCCGCCTTCAACACGGGCTCGTTCGCCGGCATCACCTTCGGCCAGCAGGGCACGATCTCCGACTTCACGGCAGGCACTGGTGCCGTGGGCGGCACGCCGTTGGCAACGTTCGGCGGCTACACGTTCAACATCACCAACATCCTGCCGGGCACGTTCACGGTGGCACAGTGTGCCGCGCCAGCTATGGCGGGTCAGACCTGCACCCCGCCGCAGTTGCCGGGCTCGACGATCTCACCCTTCAATCTGGTGAACCAGACCTCCACCAGCTCGACGGCCTCGTTCCAGCTCTCCGGTGTCGTGACGCAGACGGCGACGAACGCCACGGCCAACTACAACGGCCTCTTCACCGCGCAGTTCATCGGCCCGAACTCGCTCAGCTACCAGCAGGTGCTCGCTGCCCTCAGCGGCGGCGTCGGCACGCCCGGCCTGAACGGTGTCTCGTTCTCCGCGACGTTCACGACGGGCCCGTCGTCCGTGGTTCCAGAGCCGTCGACGTACGCGCTCATGGCTGCCGGCCTCGCCGGTCTGGGTCTGCTCGCCCGCCGTCGTCGCAACGCGTAACAGCAGCAGAAGCCAGAGGAGAAGCCACAACGGTTGCACCTGCAGCACACCGGTGAGCGCGGGCTCTCCGGTTGCTGCACCGATGTGAGCAAACAAAAAACGCGGGGCGGCCACTATGGCTGCCCCGCGCTTCTGTTCGTGCACCAACGATGCTACGTCATGGCCAAGTCAGCGCTGCTTCTGCTTCTGGTTGCGCTCGCGTTCCCGCTCGCGGTTGTCGCGACCCTCGCGTCCTTCCTCCTCGCCACCGAAGAACGCCGCTGCGGTCGGTGACGCCGTGTTCTCGAAGCGGAGCTTCTGCTTCATCGTCACGCCATTCACCTGGAGCACGACCCCGTAGTCGCCGGTCGTCGCACTCGCGCCGCCGCCCCCGAAACCACCACGGCCGCCACCACCGCCGCCTGCACCCGGAATCGGGATGCCGATGAGCGAGAAGATCCGCTGCACGCCCTCGGAGTTGGCACCAGCGCCGGCACCTGCACCACCACCGCCACCGCCCGCACCACGACCGCCTGCACCACCTGCGGTCGGCGGCGCTTCAGCCGGCCGCGAGCAGAACGGCTCCCACTGCGTCAGCGGACGCTCGCAACCCGCCTGGTTGCCACCGCCGCCGCCGCCACCGCCACCGCCTCCACCACCGCGACCCGCGAAGCCGGCCGCGAGTCCCGCAGTCTGCGTCGGGTTGAGCAGCGTGCGCGCCCGCGAGAGCGCCGCCGTGTCGTAGCCCGCCTTCGTCAGCGAGTCGAGCACCAGCGGCCCGCGAATTGCCCGCAGCAGCGAGTCGCGCTGCTCGCTCGGCGACAGCGCCACCCGCGGCGCGGGACGCGTCACGTTGAACGACCACGTCACTGTGTGCAGCCCCGGCGTGCTCGGTCCGTTCAGCGTCGAGACGGTGTCGCCACCGGCATCGACGATCGAGATGCGCGCGCCACCACCACGACCGCCCGCCGGTGCCGCACCGTTCGTCGGCCCGACGCGATACGAGATGCTCGCACCGTACGCCGGGTTCACGGTGGCGAAGAAGCCCTGCGCGTTGCCGTTGCCGCTCGCGCCCAACGTCGGCATCTCGCCCCAGCCGAATGCAGTCCTGGGCTCGAACAGGTGTGCCGCCGACGCCATCGTGCGCGTGTTCATCTGCTCCAGTGGCGCGATGTCCACGATCATGAAGCTGCGGCCGTGCGTCGCCGCGATCAGCTCGCGGTCGCGTGGATGGATCTGCAGGTCGTAGACCGGCACGCTCGGCATGTTCGCCATGAAGCGCGACCACGTCGCACCACGATCGATGCTCGCGTACACGCCGATGCTCGTGCCGACGAACAGCAGGTCGCGGTTGCGCGGGTCCTCGCGCACGACGTGCAGGAAGTCGCCCGGGCCACCCACCGGCAGGTTGTTCGTGATGTTGCGGAACGTCTTGCCACCATCCGTGCTGGTGTAGAGGTACGGCTTGAAGTCGCCCCAGCGATGGTTGTCGAACGCGACGTACACGGTGTTCGTGTCGTACGCCGACGCCTCGATGCGCGTCACGTACACTTCGCCGTTGTTCGGCAGGCCGGTGATGCGCGGGGCAAGATTCTCCCACGTCGCACCATCGTTCGTGCTCTTCCAGACATTGCCGTCATCCGTGCCCGCGTACAGCAGGCCGGCGCGTGCCGGGCTCTCCTCGAGCGCCACGACCGTGCCGTACGTTTCCGCACCCGTCGCGTCGAGCGTGATGCCGCCCGTGAGCCGCAGCGCGGTGTCGAGCTTCGCCGTGAGGTTCCGGCTCAGGTCGGGCGAGATGATCTGCATGTTCTCGCCACGCTTCGTGCTCTTGAGCACCTTGTTGCCGGCGAAGTAGATCACCGCCGGGTTGTGCGGCGAGATGAAGAACGGCGAGTTCCAGTTGTAGCGAAGCGTCATCGTCGCCGAGTCGGCCTTCTGCTGCGCGCGCATCGCGGTGATCTGCGCCTGCACCGCACGGCTCGCCGGCTGCATCGGGTTGCCCCGGATCGTCGCGATGCTGTCCTCCCACTGGCGGTACTTCGCCTGATACGTGGGCTTCTGGAACGCGGCGCGCTCACCCGTCTTGAGGTTCACGCGGGACGCGTTGCCACCCTGCGACTCGCCGTACACGATGCTCGGGTCGGTCGGGTCCATCGCGGCGTAGAAGCCGTCACCACCGGCGATCGTGTACCAGTAGCCGAGCGTGGTCTGCCCGCCACGACGGCGGCTCGGGCCACACCACGTGCCGTTGTCCTGCGCACCGCCGCAGATGTTGTACGGCACGGCGTAGTCGAACGCCACTTCGTAGAACTGGCCGATGGCCAGGTTCTGGTGCTGAATGTAGTTGCCACCCTTGTCGAACGTGAACGCGACACCGCCGTCGTTGGCGATGACCATGCGCTCCGGGTCGTTCGGGTCGATCCACAGGCCGTGCGTGTCGATGTGCACGCCGAGTGCAGCGTTGCGGTGCGTCTTGCCACCGTCGTCCGACACCTGGATGTCCGTGCTGCTGAAGTACACGCGATCCGGGTTCTTCGGGTCGACGCGCACCTGCGAGTAGTAGAACGGCCGCACGTTGTAGCTGTTCATCTTGGTCCACGTGGCGCCACCATCGGTGCTGCGCCAGAGGCCATTGTCACGCGGCGTGCGCGACGGCTGCCACGCGCCCTTCGCGTCGACGCCCGTGCCCTCCATCTCCACGTACATGACGTTCGGGTTGCTCGCCGCGATCGCGAGGCCCATGCGGCCCTTCACCCCTTCCGGCCAGCCGCCCCCCTTCACTTCCGTCCATGTGGTGCCACCGTCGGTGGTCTTCCACAGCGCCGAGCCCGGGCCGCCGCTCTTGAGCGAGTACGGCGTGCGGTACCGCTCCCAGCTCGCGGCGAACATGATGTTCGGATCGCGCGGGTTGATCACCACGTCGATGAAGCCCGCCTTGTCGCTGACGAACTTGGACATCGTCCACGTGTTGCCGCCGTCCGTGGTCTTGTACAGGCCGCGCTCCGGATTGCTGCGCCACGTGGCGCCGAGTGCCGCGACGAACACGGTGTTCGGGTTCGTGGGATGCACGACAATGCGGCCGATCGCTTCCGTCTTCTCGAGGCCCTTGAGGGTCCACGTGATGCCGCCGTCGGTGCTCTTGTAGATGCCACCGCCCGGATCGATGCTGTTGCGCGAGTTGGGCTCACCGGTGCCGGCCCAGACCTGCTGCGTGTCGGTCGGCGCGATGGCGAGCATGCCCATGCTGATCACGCGCTTGTCGTCGAAGACGGGGCGCCACGTGATGCCGTTGTTCTGCGACTTCCAGATGCCGCCGGCGGCAGCCGCGATGAAGACGGTCTTCGAGGGGCTCGGGATGCCGGCGACGTCCGACAGGCGGCCCATGAAGTTGGCGGGCCCGACGCTGCGCCATCGCATGCCGGCCACGGCGGCCGAGTCGAGTGGTTGGGCGAGGAGCGGCCCGGCGAACGCCGCGGAGGCGGCGAGGCCAAGAATCGTTAGTGCGTTTCGGGACATAGGACGGCGGGAGGGTGGCGGAGCCACAAGCTGCGGGAGGGGAGTGCGGGGCACTGCACCGGTGAGACCGCCAGCCCGATCCTGCCCGGCACCGGAGGCGGGGCTGTATCGTTCGGCAGTCATCACCATGCTGCTCAATTTGCCGCGCCGACCTCGCGGTGACCACTCCCAGCCCAGAGCTCACAATGATTGCCACTTCCGGCTACGCCGCGTACGACGCCACGTCGCCTCTCAAGCCCTGGAATTTCGAACGCCGCGACCCGGGCGCGTCCGACGTGCAGATCGACATTCTCTTCAGCGGTATCTGCCACTCGGACCTGCACACCGTGCGTGGCGAGTGGGGCCCGGTGAACTACCCACAGGTGCCCGGCCATGAGATCATCGGCCGCGTGGTCTCCGTCGGCAACGAGGTGACGGGGCACAAGGTCGGAGACATGGTCGGCGTCGGTTGCATGGTCGACAGCTGCCGCACGTGCCGCAGCTGCGGCGAGGGGCTCGAGCAATACTGCGAGAAGGGCATGACGGGCACGTACGCCGGCATCGAGAAGGAGACCGGAAAGCCGACACAGGGCGGCTACAGCACGAAGATCGTGGTCGACCAGCGCTTCGTGCTGCGTGTGCCGGACGGCCTCGACCCGGCCGCAGCGGCGCCACTCCTCTGCGCCGGCATCACGACGTTCTCACCGCTCCGGCAGTGGAATGCGGGCCCAGACAAGCGCGTCGGCGTGTTCGGCCTAGGCGGCCTTGGCCACATGGCGGTCAAGCTCGCGAGCGCGATGGGCGCGCACGTCACGATGTTCACACGCTCCGAGAGCAAGGTCGCCGACGCGAAGCGCCTGGGAGCGCACGAGGTGGTGCTGTCGGACGACAAGGGCGCGATGAAGAAGGCCGGCAATTCGCTCGACCTCATTCTCGACACCGTCAGCGTGCCGCATGATCTCGACGTCGAGACTGCGCTCCTGCGCCGCGATGGCACGCTGGTCATGCTCGGCGCCTCGCCGACGCCGCATCCGAGCCCGTCGTTCTGGCCCCTCATCATGGGCCGTCGCCGCATGGCCGGCTCATTGATCGGCGGCATTCCGGAGACGCAGGAGATGCTCGATTTCTGCGCCGAACACCGGATCGGCTCGGACATCGAGCTGATCAAGGCCGATTACATCAACACGGCGTACGAGCGCATGCTCAAGAGCGACGTGAAGTACCGCTTCGTGATCGACATTGCGTCGATGACGGCGTAGTGCGAACTGGCCGGTCGACGACTGGCTGAACGAACGAGGGCGCCCGCCGGATCTCCCGGCGGGCGCCCTGTCGCGTTCAGCGCGAGTTCGTGCAGTCGGCGAGCAGGTTCCGCTTGAGCAACGTCGGCGTGCTGATGTCCTTGTAGAAGTCGTCGTAGTACTCGAGCGCCTCCCGCACGACATTGGGTTTGAGCAGGCTCCCCACGGGGTCGGCGTAGAGCTTGTAGATCGAGTCCTTGCGCGCCTGGAAGTGCAGCACCGCCTGGGCATAGCCCGCGTCGTTGCCACAGTGGCCGAGGAACTGCCGGTCACGCACGGACTTGATGCGGGTCCCCATCGACGGTGACGCGTAGGGCGGGTTGATGACTCCCGCAAAGTCGAAGTCGTAGGCCACGGGCACCATGCGACCGGTTGGCAGGGCGAGCATCTCGCCGTTGTGCAGGCCGCTGAATGAGAAGTCGGTGTTGCCGATCATGTACTGGAACATCGCGGCGATCGCGGCGTCCTTGGGCTCCATGTCCTCGAGCGTCGCGCCCTTGATGTCGATCATGTTGCCCCCGAGCCGCTCCGCCATGCGGGCCGGATCCTCCACGAGAAAGGCGTAGCGCGTGAACTCCGTCGATCCGGACGCGCTGTCCACGTACGTCACCTTGAGCAGGCGCGTCTGGTGGCTGTACGGCGTCAGTGCAGCGTAGATGCGATAGAGCTGCAACTCGTGCAGCACGTACGACTCCGCATTCGAGCTCGCCTTGCAGTAGCTCACCAGCTTGGGCTCGTCGAGGTCGTCGAACACCGATTCCTTGGACGTCTTGCTGGCGAAGTTGAGCCGTAGCGGCGGGAACTCGCAGTGCTTGAGGCGCCAGATGCCGCGCGTGCGCGCCCGCAGCGGCACCTTCACTGACTTGCCCGTGGAGTCGGTGTAGGCGATCGTCGCCGCGTGCCAAGGGGCGGTGTTCGACTTCTCCTTGCGCAGCTGCTTGAAGTTCGCCGTGAGCGTGATCTCGAGCGGTGTTTCCGACTTGAACAGCTTGGAGACTTTGGGCTTCTTGGGCGCGGCCGCGAGATCCTTGGCCGGCTTCGGCGGCTTCGGATCCGCGTCCTTCTTCTGCGCCAGGAGCGGCGACGCGACGAGCGACGCGACCAGCGACGCAGCGACCACGTACAGCGCGCCCGCAAGCACGGTACGCGCGGCGGTGCGCGCGGCGATGAGCGCCCTAGAGAACCTCGACATCGAACACCTCCGGTGAGCCTGCAGTTCGCAACATTGCCATGAGCTGGTCCGCCGTGATTTTCTTCTTCAGCTGCACGGAGTATTCGAGCACGTCGAATCCGACGCCTCCCTCCGGGTCGGCAGTCGCGGTGACGGACTTGAAGCGCCACTGCCGCGTGAACTCCTGCAGCCGCGGTTCGATCATGCGCCGCGTCATCATCGGGTTCCGCGTATGCAGCAGCAGTCGCGCATCCTGCATCAGCGACGGCAGCGCGTCCTCTCCCGTCACCGCGGCGGCGCGCTTCCACGCACGGTCCGCGACTCCCTGCAGCTGCTCCTTGGTCATGTTGCGGAAGACTTCCTCGTCCATGTGCGCGACGAACGTCCCCGTGCGCGCCAGCGATTGCGCGCGCTTGAGCCGCTTCTCCGCGATGCGCCCGTCGAGCTCCACCGGCGCATTGCCGAAGTCGGTGTACCAGAGGAACAGCACCGTCATGTTGAACCCGATCGAGAGCACCGCCGCCACCGGAAGATTCACCGCCGCGGCGAGGCCGATCGCCGTCGCGAGGAACACGTACACGGCATCCTTGCTGTCGTCGAGCGAGTTGCGGAAGCGCACGGCCGCCACGATGCCCGCGAGACTGAACGCGAGGGCGAGGCTGTTCTTGACGAGGATGACGATGCCCGCGACCACCGTGGGCAGCATGATGAGCAGCTGCACGACCGACTGCTGATATCCGCGCTTGGCACGGGTGAGCAGGTAGACCCACGCCACCGGGATCGCCAGCAGCACGGCCGAGAACATGGCCACCGCGACGGTGATGGCCATCGACACGTCGTCGAGCTGGTTCACGGCAGCCGCGTCCAGCGCCGTCGCCGCATCGAGGCCACCCTGCCCAAAGATGGCCTCGAGCGAGGCCGGAGCGAACGCACCGCCGTGGGGGAGCCACCGCCAGATCACGGCGCCTACGCCGAAGAGCGCCGCGTAATAGACGGTGCAGCGGAGTATGACACGGGTGGCGGGCTCGGAACCGGGCGAGTTGCGCATCGCGAGAGTATCGTATGCACAGGGTTCCTGCGCCATGGCCAACTGTGAACGTTGTTCCGCCTGCCGGTCCGACTTCCCTCACTTCCCCTCGATCCGTGGCCATTCGCCGGACACTAGCGCGCTTTCCCCGCACCGCCGCCCTCCTGGCGATGGTTGGGGTCCTCTCGCCGGCGCTGGCGTGCGCGCAGGCGAGGCCAGCCACGGCCGGGGCAACGACCACTCCGCCCGCGCCGCCGGAGCGGCCCGCGCTCGTCGTGCTGCTGGTGGTCGATCAGTTCCGGGCCGACTACCTGCAGCGTTTCGGCTCGCAGCTCACGGGCGGCCTGGCCCGCCTCATGCGCGACGGCGCGCAGTTCACGGACGCGCACCACGACCACGCGATCACGGAGACGGCCCCGGGGCATGCGAGTCTGCTCTCCGGACGGTTCCCGCGGTCGACGCGCATCATGCTCAACCGCGTGGGGGTCGAGGACGACTCGATGCCACTGATCGCCGGCGGGCAGGGCTCGGGCGCGTCGCCGGCACGGTTCGCCGGCTCGACGCTGGTCGACTGGCTGCGGGCACGCGACCGCGGCACGCGCGTCCTCTCCGTGTCGATGAAGGACCGCGGCGCGATCCTTCCGGTCGGGCGTGCGCAGGGGGACGTGTACTGGTACTCGCCAGACGGACGCTTCGTCACGAGCCGCTACTACGCCTCGTCATTGCCGGGGTGGGTCACGGCCTTCAATGCGCGCCGCCTGCCGCAGGGCTACGCCGGAAAGTCGTGGACGCTGCTGCTGCCCGACAGCGCCTACCGGGAGCGCGACGACTTCTCGATCGAGGGCGTCGGGCAGGATTACGTCTTTCCGCACCACCTGCCGGCAGACTCCGCCCAGGCCGCGAGCCTGGTGCGCCTCACGCCGTTCATCGACGACGTCACGCTGGAGTTCGCGTTGCAGGGGCTCGTGTCGCGCGACCTCGGCACCGATCGTGGCGCGCGTCCGCGCACCGACGTGCTGTCGGTGTCGCTCTCCGCGATGGACGTGATCGGACACCGGTACGGCCCCGACTCGCGCGAGATGCACGACGAGGTGCTGCGAGTCGATCGCTCCCTCGGACGCTTTCTCGATTCGCTGTACGCGCTCCGTGACTCGTCACGTGTGCTCGTCGCGTTCACGTCGGACCACGGCGTGGCGTCCATTCCCGAGTTCACGTCGTCGACCAAGGCCGATGGCGCAGCGCTCGCACATCGGGTCGAGCTGTACAGCCTTCTCCCGGCCGTGCGCGCCAAATTGCGCGCGGCGGGCGTGGACACCTTCGCGATCGACATCGACGAGCAGATCGTCTTCGTCGACCGGGACGCCTTCAGCAAGGCGAAAGTCGATCCCGCGCCCGTGATCGACGCGTTTGCCGCGGGCGTACGTGGCGTGCCCGGCGTGCTGCGCGTGGATGCATTCCGGCAGATGGTCGCGGATTCGGCGAAGGATCCGATCGCTCGGCGATGGAGCCATCAGTTTCCGGCGGCCGTGCGCGTGGAGCTGGTCGTGACGCTCGCACCCGGAAGCACGTGGGGCGGCAATGTCGGCTCGCATGGATCACCGCATTCCTACGACTCCCACGTGCCGCTCATCATCGCCGGCAGCGGCATACGCGGGGGTCTGTTCAACGACTTCGTCCGCACCGTGGACCTGGCGCCGACCCTGGCGGCGCTGGTGGGTGTCAAGCCGACGGAACCCCTCGATGGCGTGGTGCTGCCCGTCCGCAAATAGGCAGCACCACACTCATCGCGAGGTCGAGTCACCGCGGTGCGAGTCACCGCGGTGCGAGTCACCGCGGTGCGACTCACACCAACGGCGGATCCGTCTCCCGGGCGAAATGACGGTGCAGGGCGAGCGCCGACACGAACGCATCGACCGACCCGCGCACCATTCCGGGATCCGCGCTCCCGTCCGGCAACGCGTCCGGAATGCGCGCCGCGGTCACCAGCGCGCTCGTGTTCCCGAGCACGAGGATCGTCTTGCAGTGGCGGTACTGGTCCTTGAGGAAGTCGACCGCTTGCCCTGACGCCGCGAGCGCATCGTCATTCTCCGGGATGATCATGGCGTCCCACACCACGGACGGCGCGGTCTCCATGGTCACTTCCACGTCGATCTTCCGCCCGCTCTTCGGCGTGACCTGCCCGAGCCGTGCGCCGACGAAACGCGGGACGGCTCCATGCTCCACCAGCGTATCGTAGGCCGTGCGCAGCGCATCCGCGCGCACGCCATCGGCCACGAGCAGCGCGACGTGACGCGTCTTGATACCGCTCGCGCCCGGGCGCGCGAACAGCGACAGCGCCGGGGATACCTCGACCTCGGGCTGCGGCGGATCGTCCAGCACGCGGCGCTGCGGCGGTGGCACCGGGATGCCGATGCCGTCCGCGACGCCCGACGCCAGCGCATCGTCGACATTGGCGAGCATGGAGATCACCCGTTCGCGGATCGCCTGCACCCCCACCTTCGTGAGCTCGAAGCGGAACGCGCCGATGATGTGCTGCTGCTCCACGGCGCTCTGGCTGCGGAAGAACAGGCGCGCCTGCGAGAAGTGATCGGCGAACTTGAGCGGCTTGCCACGCACCTTGTCCTCGAACACCGGCGCCGGAAACGGTACGAAGCCTCGCATGCCCGCCTGGAACGGGCAGCCGCCGCCGAGTGAATTCGGCTCGTACGCGACACGCCCACGCGGGATCGCCTGCCGATGAATGCCGTCACGCTGGTTGTTGTGCACGGCCGCCACGGGCGAGTTGATCGGGATCTCGTGGAAGTTGGGCCCGCCGAGCCGACTGAGCTGCGTGTCGAGATAGGAATGATGCCGGCCCTGCAGCAGCGGGTCGTTGCTCGTGTCGATGCCGGGAATCATGTTCGCGGTCCCGAAGGCCACCTGCTCGGTCTCCGCGAAGAAGTTGTCGGGATTGCGATTGAGCACCATGCGACCCACCGGCTGCACGGGCACGAGCTCCTCGGGCACGATCTTCGTCGGGTCGAGCACGTCGAACGTGAACGAATCCGCCTGCTCCTCCGTGAACACTTGGAGACCGAGTTCGTACTCGGGGTAGGCCCCGGCCTCGATCGATTCCCACAGGTCTCGGCGGTGAAAGTCGGGATCTGCACCGTTGATCTTCACGGCCTCGTCCCACACGACGGAATGCGTGCCCGCGACGGGCGTCCAGTGAAACTTGCAGAAGCGCGATTCACCGGCGGCATTCACCAGGCGGAACGTGTGCACGCCGAAACCCTGCATCATGCGATAGCTGCGCGGGATCGCGCGATCGGACATGACCCACATCAGCATGTGCGTCGATTCCGGCATCAGCGAGACGAAGTCCCAGAAGGTGTCGTGGGCGCTCGCCGCCTGGGGCATGCCATGGTGCGGCTCCGGCTTCACGGCGTGCACGAGGTCCGGAAACTTCATCGCGTCCTGGATGAAGAAGACCGGGATGTTGTTGCCGACGATGTCCCAGTTGCCCTCGTCCGTGTAGAACTTGACGGCGAAGCCCCGGACGTCGCGTGCCAGGTCGAACGAGCCGCGCTCACCGGCCACGGTGGAGAAGCGCACGAACACCGGGGTGCGCTTGCCCGCTGCCGCAAACGGTGCCGCGCGCGTGATCGGCGCGAGCGAATCGTACGCTTCGAAGTACCCGTGGGCCGCCGAGCCGCGCGCGTGCACGATGCGCTCGGGAATGCGCTCGTGGTCGAAGTGCGTGAGCTTCTCGCGGAGGATGAAATCCTCGAGCAGCGTCGGGCCGCGTAGCCCCGCCTTGAGCGAATTCTGGTTGTCCGCAACGGGGATGCCCATGTTCGTGGTGTGCATCTGCCCCGTGCTGTCGACGCGCGCCCGATCGAGCGACTCATTCCCGGCGTTGTGTCCGAGCACGGGCTGCCCGTCGCCGGTCTTCGGCGACGCAGCGTGCTCCGTGACCGTGCTGGCCGTGTCGATCGGATCATGCGGTTCGACGGGCGCGCCCGCTTCCGGCGCGTGTCCCTGCTCGAGCCCATGCTCGCCCGCCTTCAGCGGATTGTAGGGCACCGCGGCGGCAGCTTGCTGTGCGCCGTGCTTCTGCGTGGCGAGTCGCTCGAGCGATTCATTGCGGAGCGCGCGCGCCGTGCCTTCATCGATGGCGGCAGTCGACGGGCCGGACACGGTTGCGCCCACGGAGCCGGCGTTCGATTTGGATTTGCTCTGCTTGCGATTGGCCATCGCCAGTTCCTGGTGGGAGAGGTCGGGCACGATGCGAACGGCTGCGCTCGTGCAATCGGCATGCCTCTCACCCAGGAACGTCACCGGTCGCTCCACACAGGAGCTCCCGGCCGAAACTACGCGTCGTTCTTCGTCTCGCCTTCGCCGTCGTCGGTGCCTTCGTCCGCACCTTCTTCACCGGATCCCTCGCCCTCGATGTCTTCGTCCGGCAGGCCCAGGGCGCGGCGACGCTGGCGTTCCTCACGCTTGGCATCCTTCTTCGCCTTGCGGTCCGCTTCCTTCTTGCGTTTCTCGTAGTCGTAATTCGGTTTACGTGCCAAGCGGCGCTCCGGAATGTCGAAAATAGGATGCAAATGTCGGGCAGCGCAGGGTCGTGCGCTCCCACAAACTAACGGGCGGAAGGGACCCGTGGGTCCATCCCCCGGATTCGTTGGGCTCAGTCGGCGTAGGGGTAATCCGGGTCGGCGAGTCGCTGGGCACGCGCGACCGCTTCGGGCCCCGCGATCTGGTGGATGAGGTCCACCAGCATGCCGCTCAGGTGATTGCCGTACTTGAGCAGGCTGACCGCGCGGGCCGGACGCTGCAGCAGGAAGGCGAGAAAGCTCAGGTCCTTCTTGAGCGCGTTGCACTCCTTGCAGCAGAGCACGAGGTTGTCGCGCCGGTCGAAGGCGCTCTGCCCGCGGCGCGGTGTGACATGATCGAGCGTGACGGTGCGGTCGGTCACACGCTTTTCGCAGTAGGCGCACACCGCGCCGTGGCGCGCGAGCAGCCACTGCCGGGTTTCGGTATATGCAAGACGACTGGTGGGAACGGACGTCTGTGCCTGTGGAGCGCGACCGGAAGAACGACGACGTTTACGTGGAGCGGGCATCAGCTGCGGGAATCGGGAGACGGAAGGGCGGATGGACACCGCTCATTGATGAATTGCGACGCCTGACGTCAGCCGACGTCAGATGTGTGTGACCTGGATTGCATACCCGTCCGGGTCGACCACGCGGAATTCGCCGCGCGGCGAATGGGGCGGGAAGAGGATCGGTCCGACATCGAGGCCGGCGGCCACCAGCGCCGCGTGCGCGGCGGAGACATCCGCGTAATACACGTAGAAGAGCACCGCCTGTTCCTCCGCGACCACCGGGGCACTGGCGCGCGCCACCATGACCTGCGCGCCCTCGTGCTCGAGGATGGCCCACTCGATCGCACCTCCCTCGCCCCGCATCGAGCCGCCCACGGTGAAGCCGAGCGTCTCGTAGAACGCCACCGCACGCGGCACATCGGCGACGTGCGCCAACGGCACGAGTGCGCGCGGCGACAGCGCACCCGCGCGCTTGGGCGTCTTCGGTGTCCTGGCAGCCATCAGGCGGTGACCTCCGAGCGGCGTTGTGCGCGTCGTGCGCGCGACAGGAAGAACAGCACGGTCGCGATGACCACCGCGATCACGATGCTCTTCCACTCCGACAGCGTGATGCTGGTGAGCAACCCGATGATCACGAGACAGGCGAGCACCGGCACGACCGCGGCGCCCGGCACGCGAAAGGGAATGCCACCCGACTGGATGTTGCGACGGCGCAGCTCGAACGCGGCCACGGCGCAGGCGAAGTACACGAGCAGCGCGGCAACGTTGGAGATGATCGCCAGCGCCCCGAAGCCGCTGGTGATGGCGAGCGCGCAGGTGAGCGAGAGCTGCAGCACGATGGCCACGTGCGGCGTCTTCCACGTGGGATGCACCGACGCGAGCTGGCGTGGCAGGAACCCGTCGCGGGCGAACGCGTACAGCGCGCGCGGCACGGCGAGCGCCATGCCGCTCAGGTAGCCGAACGTCGAGATCACGACACCGACCAGCAGCAGCGTGCGTCCCCACGGCCCGAGCACGATGCCGGCGGCGTCGGCGAGCGGTGTCGTGCTCGTGGCGAGGGCACTGCCCAGCACCCCCTGCGCGACGAGCTGCAGCGCGATGTACAGCACCGTGATGCCGATCATCGCCGTGAAGATGGCCCGCGGTACGGTACGCGCCGGATCCCGCACTTCACCGCCCGGCACCAGTGCCGTCTCGATGCCGCTGAAGGCGAAGATGAGCACGATCGCGGCCCGCGTGAGCGTCGCCGGCTCTGGCGTCGTGGTGACCGTCAGGTTGTCGCCATCGATGAAGAACACGCCGACGAACACCAGCAGCAGCAGCGGTGCGAGCTTGGCGACGGTCGTGATCTTGTTCAGCTGGTTGCCCTGTTTGACGCCGATCAGGTTGATGCCGCCCGTCACCGCAAAGGCTCCCACCAGCACAAGCGCACGTGGCACGGGCCCCGACAATGCCGGTATCAGCGTGCCCAGGTTGTCGGAGAACACGGTGCTCACCGCTGCCACGGCGTAGGTGCCCAGCAGCCAGAGCATCACGCCCGTGAGGAAACCGGCGTACGGGCCAAAGGCCAGTTCCACATACGCATACGGGCCACCGGTCAGCGACACGCGACTGCCCGCTTCGGCGATGCACAGGACGATGAGCCCCATCGCGATCGCGCACACCACGTACGCCATCGGCGCCGCGGGCCCGAGCGCGCTCGCGACGGCAGCCGGCAGCCGGAAGATGCCGCCGCCGATGGTGATGTTGGCGATGGCGGCGGCGAGCCCCCAGGTCCCGACCACGCGGATCAGCGAGGAGTCGGCGGAACCGGAGGGTGATCCGGAGGGTGATCCGGAGGGTGATCCGGAGGGTGATCCAGACGTGGCGCGGGGATCGGTCACGAGGGCGGGTGGTGTCGGAAGGGCGACGGAAGGGCGGCAGCGGGCCTCGCAAACTACTGCGGATCCGACCTACGAGCGCGGCAGCCTGAGGGGAATCACGGAATCGACCCGCCACGTTTCGGTGGCAGTACGCGAGAGCACCAGTCGCCAGGCCGAGTGGCAGTGCTCCCCACACGCCCGGCCAACGAACATCGTTGCAGCGCCATCCCGCCTCGCGAGCGGCTTTCCCACTTCGACGATGCCGCTGGCCCCCGGGAACCGCCGGAACCACGTGTCCCATCCGGCCGGGTTCGCGCGGAAATGCGCGTCCAGCAGTGCCAGGTCCACCGGTATCAGGGGCACCGGCAGGTGCAGGGCCGCGGTATCCAGATGGGCGAGCGTCAGTGCTTCCGCCCGCAGCAGCCCACCCGTCGCTGCGATACGGAGCCGCTTCTGCCCGAAGGTGGGCGCATCGGCCAAGGGCCCGGTCCAAAGCAATACGGACCTCGCTTGCTCGCGATCGACGAACAGGGCGCCCAGCCCGGCGCGCGCGATGCTCGTGGATTCGGCGCGCGAAAACGGGGCCGGGACTCGGCTGCACGCCGCGGTGACGACGGCCATGACGACGGCCATCGCAAGGGCGAATCCGAACCGAATCCTCAACGCGGTCCCGAGGTCTCCCCCGTCGGGCAGCTCACGCGCGCATACCGGAAGTCGAACCCACGGGAGGCCCCGTTCTGCATGCCCTCGACACGCGCATGCACCGAGTCACGCCCCACCCGCCGGTAGCGCACCCGCTGCGGGAAGTCGTGCGCCGGGTTCTCGAACACGACTTCCCGGTCGTAGGGCGGGCGCGCCCTGAACTGCGCACCGGCCTGTCCCGACGGAAGCGCCACGAACACCAGCGTGTCGCCACGCCCCTCGATCCGCATGTACTCGAACTCCACGAGACGCGGCCCGTTGGTCGTACGCCCCATGCCCATCATCATGCCGCCACGCGGCGCCTGCCAGAACTCCTCCACCACGCGCGCGCCGGTGGTCTGCGCCCAGCAGCCGGACAGCCAGACAAGCCCGGCGACCGGGTCACCGGACGCCGTGTTCGACGGAGCGCCCTGCGCGTGCGACGCTGCCGGGACCAGCAGCATCGCCGCCGTCAGGAGCCGCGCGGCGCGCATCACGCGGCCGTCGGCTTCGTCATGCCCGCGCGGAAGATGCTGATGAGGCCAATGCCGCTCACCACGAACACGCCGAACCACACGAGTGCGATCGACGTCTTGCCGTACAGGAAGCTGCCGGTGCCGAAGAGCGCGGAGTACACGAACACGCAGCCGAGCACCCAGCCGCCCAGCGCGACCGTCATGCTGTCCGGCGACGGGCCGACGCCCGCTTCGGCACGCACCTTCGTCCATCCCGGGCCCGCGGGACGCACGCGCTTGTAAAAGTCGACCAGCGTCGCGCGATCGGTCGGCGCGGTCATGTACGTCACGGCCACCCAGCAGATGGTGGAAATGAGCACGGTGTAGATCAGCGACTGATGGTCCGGCAGCGTGAAGCCATTCTTGCCGGCGAAGAAGAAGCCGAGGGAGACGATGAACGAGCTCGCCATGGCCGCCACTTCGCTCCAGGCGTTGATGCGCCACCAGAACCAGCGCAGGATGTAGATGAGGCCCGTGCCCGCGCCGATCTTGAGGATCAGGTTGAAGCTTTCGGCCGCCGTGTCCAGCACGAACGTGAGGAGCGCGGCCACCACCATCAGCAGCGCCGTCGTGATGCGGCCGGCGAGCACGTAATGCCCCTCGCTCGCGTCACGCTTCACGAAGCGGCGGTAGAAGTCGTGCACGAGATACGACGTGCCCCAGTTGAGGTGCGTCTCGATGGTGCTGCGGTACGACGCCAGCATGCCGGCCAGCAGGAAGCCCAGTGCGCCCGCGGGCAGCAGGTTGAGCATCGCGGGGTACGCGATGTCGTTGCCGATGAGCTTCGGGTCGGCGTACGGGAAGGCGCTCTTGATCGATTCGAGCGTCGGGTACACGAGCGTGGAGCAGAGCGCCACGATGATCCACGGCCACGGGCGCAGCGCGTAGTGCATCACGTTGAACAGCAGCGTGCCGCCCAAGGCGTCGTTTTCGGTCTTGGAGGCCAGCATGCGCTGCGCGATGTAGCTGCCGCCGCCGGGTTCAGCGCCGGGATACCACACGCTCCACCACTGCACGGTGATCGGGATGATGAAGATCGCGAGCGCCGTCGACCAGTCGCTGAAGTCGGGCATCACGTTCAGCAGCTTCGGGTCGACGCGGGTGATGAGGCCATCGAGCCCGCCGACCGCGGGATGCTGCAGCGCGTAGAACGCGAGCACGAACGTGCCGCTCATGGTGATCACGAACTGCAGCGAGTCGGTGACCAGCACGCCCCAGAGCCCCGAGATCGACGCGAAGAAGATCGTCATGATGGAGCAGACCAGCAGCGTCTGCCAGGCAGGCCAGCCCAGTACCACGTTCGCGATCTTGACGGCCGCGAGATTCACCGTGCCCATGATCACGCAGTTGAAGAGCAGCCCGAGGTAGATCGCCCGGAAGCCGCGCACGAACGTCGCGGCGTTGCCGGAGTAGCGGCGCTCGTAGAACTCCAGATCGGTCACGACTTCCGAACGCCGCCAGAGCCGCGCGAAGAAGAACACCGTGAGCATGCCGGTCAGCAGGAACGACCACCACATCCAGTTCTGCGCGACGCCCTTCTGTCGCACGATGTCCGTCACGAAGTTCGGCGTGTCCGTGCTGAACGTCGTCGCCACCATGGAGACGCCCACCAGCCACCACGGGGCTGCCCGGCCTGACGTGAAGAACTCGGTCGTGTTCTTTCCTGCCCGCTTGTAGAAGAAAAGGGCGGGCAGGAAGGACAGGATGATCGAGGCGGCAATGATGCCGAGGTCGATGGGGGCTAGGCGCATTGGGAGAGGCTGAGAGGCGGAGAAGCTGAGAGGCTGAGAAACTCAGGGCTCGGAGGCTGCGACTCGGAGGCTGCGGCAGGGTGGACTGGACGGTAATGTACGCGCATGCAGACCCTCACGTTTCTCGACCTTCTCGTGCTGGTGGCGTACCTCGCCGGCACGACCGCCCTCGGGATCTATGTCGGCCGGAAGCAGAAGAACGCCCGTGACTATTTCGTGGCGGACAACGCCATGCCATGGTGGGCGGTCCTCTTCTCGATCGTGGCCTCGGAAACCAGCGCCCTGACCTTCATCAGCATCCCCGGTCTCGCCTATCTGGGCAACCTGGGTTTCCTGCAGGTGGTGGCCGGCTACATCGTGGGACGCATCGTCGTGGCGTTCACGCTCCTGCCCCGCTACTACGAGGGCGAGCTGGTAACCGCGTACGCCCTGCTCGAGCGGCGGTTCGGGCTTGGGACACGTCGCTTCACCAGCATCGTGTTCATGTTCACGCGGGCCATCGCCGACTCGGTCCGCGTGTTCGCGACGGCGATTCCCATCGCGCTGATCATCGGGCCGGTCATCCCGCGCGAGTACGTTATGCCGGCGGCGATCATCATCCTGGGCCTGCTCACGGTGGTCTATACCTACAAGGGCGGCATGCGCGCGGTGGTGTGGACGGAGCTGGTGCAGGCCGGCGTGTACATCCTCGGCGGCATCTCGGCCATCGTGCTGCTCGGGCGCGCGGTCACCGGCGGCTGGTCGGCGATCATCAGCACCGCATCCGCCTCCGGCAAACTGCAGGCGATCAACTGGTACACGGGCTTCGACCAGCCACACACGATGTTCGCGGGCATCATCGGCGGTGCATTCCTCGCCATGGCATCCCATGGCGCGGACCAGCTCATCGTCCAGCGCCTCATGACGTCACGCAACCTGCGGGATGCACAGAAGGCGATCATCGGCAGCGGCTTCGTGGTGTTCGCGCAGTTCACGCTGTTCCTGTTCGTCGGCGTCGGCCTGTGGGTGCTCTACGGTGGCCGCGAGTTCCCGGCCGCCGACCAGATCTTCCCGTTCTTCATCATCGAGCGCATGCCACCGGGGCTTCTCGGCCTCATTCTCGCAGCGATCGTCGCGGCGACGATGAGCACGCACTCCGGCACGATCAACGCACTGGCGGCGTCGACGACGCACGACATCTACCTGCCGCTCACGAAGCGCAAGGCGGACGATCCGGAGACGCTGCGCATGGGCAAGCTGTTCGCGCTGGTCTGGGGCGTGGTGCTCACCTTCGGCGCGCTGCTCTATCCGGACGATCCGAAGCGCCCGGTGGTGGTCGTGGCGCTCGCGATCGCGTCGTTCACGTATGGCGGCCTGCTGGGCGGTTTCTCGCTCGCCCTCTTCTGGCGTCGTGCGATCCAGCGCGACGCGATCACGGGCATGTCCGTCGGCATCTTCTGCATGGGCCTCGTGGTGTTCGCGAAGCAGCTCAGCGGATTCTTCCCGGCGCTCGCGCCGACCCTTCAGCCGTTCATGGGGATCGCATGGCCGTGGTACGTGCTGATCGGCACCTCGATCACGTTCCTCGTGGGCGTGCTGTCGTCGCTCACGCACCCGGCGAATGTCGCGGGCACGGGGTCGGGTGTGGGCTCAGGAATGAACTGAGGCGCCGCGCCAAGTTGCGGTGTGTGCGACTTGAACTGCGAACTGCTTTCCGCAGATACGAACTGATAAAGAACAGAAACGACGCAGATCTTCACGGTGGAGTTGCAAAGGACGACGCGCAGGGCTGGCATCGTCCTTTTCTTTTGTGGGGCTCCGCACCTGCCCCAGCTCCCGCGTGCTGTTTCCCCAAAAGCACGATCCCGCTACGCGCACCGTGCTCCCGTCGCGCTAGTCGGATAAATCCGCGCGTTTCCGTTAAATCAGTTCGTATCTGCGGAAAGCAGTTCGCAGTTCAAGTCGCCGGCACGAACACACGGAAACCAGTTCGAGTCGTCCGCACCAACGCCCGCGCTACGCCGGGTCCGCGCCGATCCCCGCGTAGTAGCCCGCCACGCGGGCCTTCGCTCCGCGCGCCGTGTACATGTCCGGCGCTCGTGTCGCGATGACGTCGGCAATCACCGCCGCCACTTCTTCGGCGCTCTGTGAATCCGGCAGCGCGCGCGAGTCCGGCCCGCCGTGCAATGCGTTCAGTCCGAAATCGGTGCGCACCACGCCCGGCGATACCAGGCTCACCTGGATGTTCGGGTGCGTCTCCTGGATCTCCGCGCGGAACGTCGCCGTGAGCGCGTTGAGAAAATGCTTCGCGCCGACGTAGGCCGAGCGGATCGTCGCCATCGGCACGCGGCCGAGCATCGAGGAGACGTTGACGATCTGGCCCGACCCACGCGCCTTGAAATGCGGCAGGATCTCCTGCATGCCGTAGAGCGCCGACTTGACGTTCACGCGCATCGTGTCGTCGATGTCCTCGCCCGTGAGCACCGACGGCATCCGGCTGATGCCCTGCCCCACGTTGTTCACGAGCACGTGCACCGCGCCGAAGCGGGCGATCGACTCGGCTACGACGCGCTTCACCTCGATGCGCCGTGTGACGTCCGCGACGATCGCGTGCGCGTGCGGGCCGCAGCGCTCCGCCACCTCGAGGAGCGCATCTTCGCGGCGCGCCACCAGGACCAGGAAATGCCCCTGCCGCGAGAGCAGCTCCGCCAGCGCCGCGCCGATGCCACCGCTCGCACCCGTGATCACCACCACCTGCGATTCCACCGGCGCTGATGCCGGCGATTCTGTTCCTGTCGTCATCAATCAAAGATACGGGAAATTTGCAGCAGCGAACTGACGCAGGCGGGCACGACCGTCACGGATTCGTTACCGGCAGGACTGGGTGCACGGGCGTGAATCTTGACACACTGGACGGTGCTCCCGAGCGCTCGCGCGTCGTGTGTGACGCGACCGGGCGTGCGCTCCCGCAGTGCAATGCCGCCGGACTACCAAGGGTGACCATGATGTCGAACGAGAACAAGACCGAAGATCAGCGCGAGCGCTTTCACGAGCTGCTCGAATCCTTTCGCGCAGTGGTGCTCATCACGCGCACCGGCGCCGACGAGGGACCGAAGGGCAGCCGGCATGATGCGGAAGTGGCCTCCCGCCCGATGGAAGTCGCGCGCCTCGACGACAACTGCGATCTCTGGTTCCTCACCGATGCCGATTCCGCCAAGGTCTTCGAGATCCGGAAGGATCCGCAGGTGCACGTCGTCGCGCAGGATGCGGAGAGCCGGTTCGTCTCCCTCACCGGCACTGCACGGGTGTTGCAGGACAAGGCAGTGATCAAGGAGCTGTTCACGGAAGACTACAAGGTGTGGTTCCCGGAGGGCCCCGAGACGCCGGGCATCCGCGCAATCCACGTCTCGGCGGAAGAAGGCGAGTTCTGGGACAGCAAGGGGAAGAACAAGGTCAAGTATCTGCTGCAGGCGGCGAAGGCGTACGCCACCGGCGAACGGCCAAAGACCGACGGCGACCAGTTCGGACACGTGGAGCTGTAGACAGGCCACCGCGGAGCCTCGCCCGAGGGCGGGGTTCCGCAAAACCTTTCGGCAGTTAGTGGCGAGCTGAACCTTTGAAGCCGATACTTTGTTGACGGTCGACGCAGATCGCGGTAAGGTGACGACAAAGGCGATCACACTGGACTGACGATGCCGCATCGCGCGGGCAAGGCGCTCCCGACCCACGGCCCGACGGATCATCCGGACGGGCCGCTGCGGGTTGGCATCATGCGGGGCCAAGAGGCCGACATCACCGAAGCCGATGATGCCTTCCTGTCGATCGTGGGCTACAGCCGCCTCGACTTCGACGCGGGGCGGATGAACTGGCGCGAGATGACGCCGCCCGAGTTCCTGCATCTCGACGAAGCCGGCATCCGGCAGGCCGCGCAGTCCGGCGGATACACGGTGCCCTACCAGAAGGAATTCGTCCGGCAGGACGGAACGCGCGTACCCGTGCTCCTCGTCTGCACCTTCCTTCCCGGCACCGACGGTGAGTGGCGCGGCTACGTGGTCGACCTCAGCCCGCGCACGTTCTCGCCTGAGGCCCGCCAGGCTGAAGTCGGGGTGGCCGACGGATTCGGCCCGCTGATCAGCGAGCTGATTCGCGAGCGCTCCCGCATGGTCACGATGCTCGATAACGCGAACGCGTTGTTCTGGGCAATCGACACCGGATATCGGCTGCTCAGCGCGAACGCCAGCTTCCACACGGCGCAGCGCGAGTTCTCCGGGCGCAGCATCGAGATCGGGGACAGCGTGCTGGACCCCGCCGGCTTCTCCGCGGATACGCTGGATCAGTGGAAGGGTTGGTACGATCGGGCCATGTGCGGCGAGACGTTCAGCGTGAACCTCGAGTACCGCCGCGAGGGGGGGCCGGATCTGTACCTCGAGGCCGCCCTGTCGCCGATGTACGACGGCAGCGGCACCGTCCTCGGCGTCTCGGCCGTGTCATTTGACGTCTCGGCGCGCACGCTGGCCGAGCGTGGGCTGCTGGCGAGTGAGGCACGTTTCCGCACGCTCGCTGCCGCGTCGCCGATGGGCATCTTTCTGACGGACACCGACGGGAGCTGCATGTACTCGAATCCCCGCCTCGCCGCCATCTGCGGGCTCGACCCCGATGCGATGAACGGCAGCGGGTTGTGGGGCGCGGTGCACCCCGCCGACAAGTCGGACGCCCAGCGGATGCTCGACCATGCCCTGTCCGGATGCGTGGTGCAGGAGGCCGACCTTCGGGTCGTCACCCCCGAAGGCTCCGTGCGTCACCTGCACGTGAAGGTGGCGCCGGTCTGGGATGGTCACCACGAGGGTGGCGGGTGCAGTGGCCTGGTGGGCAGTGTCGACGACATCACCGAGCAGCGCGCGATGGCGCAGCGCGTCCGGCAGCGGGAGAAGATGGAGTCGCTCGGCACCCTCGCGGGCGGCATCGCGCACGACTTCAACAACATGCTCGGCGTGGTGCTCGGACACGCCGAACTGGTGCTGATGGATATCGACCAGGGCGACCCGGCGAGCGTGCGCATGAGCATCGAGGAGATCCGCACGGCGAGCCTGCGCGCGCGCGACCTGGTGCGGCAGATCCTGACATTCAGCCGGCGCACGGGCCCCGAGCGCGTGCCGGCCGACCTCGTCGCGCTGACGGCGGAGAGCCTGCGCATGATGCGCGTGACGCTGCCGGCGAGCGTCAGGATCGAATCACAGCTTCCCGATCAGCCGCTCATGATCCTCGGCGACGCGAGCGCCCTGCAGCAGATCATCGTGAATCTCTGCACGAACGCCGAGTATGCGATGCGCGCCACGGGTGGGGGCTCGCTCACGGTGACGCTCGAGCGCGCGATACACGAGGGCGCGGATTCCGCGGTACTCACCGTGCGGGATTCCGGCAGCGGCATGACGACGCGCGTGCGCGACCGGCTGTTCGAGCCGTTCTTCACGACGAAGCCGGTCGGTGAGGGCACCGGGATGGGACTCGCCGTGGTCCATGGCGTCGTGCGCGCCCATGGCGGCAGCATTTCGGTCGCGAGCACCCTTGGCGAAGGGACGTCGTTTCACGTGGCCTTCCCGCTGCTGCCGGTGGACGCTACGAGGTAGCCCCGCCGCTACTCGGCGCTTACGCTGCGGCGCTTACGCTGCGGCGATCAACGGCTGCTCGAAGTAGACGAGCGGCACGTCGCGATAGTCCACCACGGCGACCTGCCGGAATCCGCAGCGCGCATAGAATCCGCTCGCGCCCGCATCGGCATTGAACGCGTCCAGCCGGAGTGCGTCCGCCGGCCACGCCCGCGCCACGCGCGTCGCCTCCCCGAGCAGCGCGCGTCCGATGCCCTGGCGCTGATAGTCCGGCCGCACCGCCATGTCGGTCAGGTACAGCGGCAGGCTCGCGGCCGTGAAGTACGTGGCGTCGATCGCCCAGGGCTTCCGCGGAGAGAGGCGCGCGGTCGCCACGATCGCCGAGCCTCGCCGCGCGAGCAGCACGAGACCGGTGCGCATGCCCGATACCACCCCACGGTCGGTCGTCTGCGACGACCAGTAGCCTCGCCCGAAACGCTCCGTCAGGTCCTGCGCAGCGGCGGATCGCACCGTTGCAATCGCGACCGCGTCGGCGACGTCCGCAATCGCAAACGAGACGCGGACGGGCACCGGCACTGGATTCATGGGGGGGCGGTCCGCAACGATGCCTGAGACGAAATCACCATCCCCGAATGATGCCGCGGGTACGCTCCACCGTCGAGCGGGGTCATCTTTCTGCATGCCTCATTCACTCGCCGCCGAAGGACCAGGCCGCCCGTTTTCGTTCTCGACATCGCACGCCGATGGTGCCGCGCGCCGCGGATGCTTCTCCACGCCCCACGGGGACGTGCAGACGCCAGCGTTCATGCCGGTCGCGACGCAGGGCACCATCAAGGGCCTGTCGGTCGACGAAGTGGAGCAGGCCGGCGGACGCATGATGCTGTCGAACGCCTACCATCTCTACCTGCGCCCCGGCGACATGGCCGTGCGCGCGCTCGGCGGCCTGCACGCGTTCACACGATGGTCGGGCCCGATGCTCACGGACTCGGGCGGTTTTCAGGTGTTCTCCCTCGCCAAGCTGCGCGCCGTGACCGAGAAGGGCGTCGAATTCCGCAGCCACCTCGACGGGTCGCTGCACGAGTACACGCCGGAAGCCGTCATGCGCATCGAGC
>JAZKCW010000066.1:0-13097 GCA_040387895.1 Gemmatimonadota bacterium | reverse complement strand
GCCACCCCGGGCGGTCCGTGTACGGCTGCCGCATCAGCGCGAGGCGCTCGATCGGCGTGCCATCGAGAATCCACTTGATTCCGGAGACTTCCATCCGGCTCGTGATCGCGCTGTCGGCCGCCGTCGTGCGCCACTCCGACGCCCGCCTCCCCTTGGTGTCCGTAAGCGGGAAGGGAATCACGCGGTGCCGGGCGCGAGTGCCTCCACCGCGTTTGACGGTGCGACGCAACGCCGCGAGGTCGTAACCGGTGGCCATGTCCTGCACCGTCGTGATCCCCAGCCGCAGTCCGGCATCGTCGGCGCGTCGGAAGGCCGCGGCGAGGGCGCTGCCATTGTCCTGCTGACGAAGCAGCGCGAGGCGGCGTGACGCGCCGTACAGCGCGTACTCGTCGATGCGCCCGGTGGTCACGCCTGCGGCGTTGCGCGTCTGCCATCCGCCCGGCGGATCGGGGGCGCCGAACAGGCCGGCGCCGCGCAGCGCGGGCGTGTTGAGGACCGCGCCGTGCCCCGACCATCCCGAGAGCCATACGGCATGCCGCGGCGCGATCGAATCGAGCAGCGCGCGCGTCGCGCGAGGATCGTCGAAGACCTGCGCGCCCACCGTCGCCGAAATCCACGTGGCTGGTTGCGCACGGCGTGTCGCGGCGACGATCGAGTCGATCACCGCGGCGAGCGAAGGGTCCGGCGTGGGAGATGGATCCATCACGACGCGCGTGCCGCCGATTCCGGCGAGCCCCACGTGATCGTGCGCATCCTCGAACCCGGGTACCACGGTGCGACCCGCGAGCTCGATCCGACGCGTGCGCGGCGTTGCCAGTCGCGCGATGTCGGCATTCGTGCCGATGGCCACGATGCGCGCGCCGCGGATCGCGATCGCTTCTGCCCATGGAGCACTGGCATCCGCCGTGAAAATCCTGCCGCCAGTGAGAATTACATCGGCTGACTGCGGCTGCTGCTGGGCGGAGGCGAAATGTGAGCTCGTGCCCAGCGCCAGCGCGCAGCACAGCGCGCACACGGCACAGACGAGGCGGATCGGAGCGTTCATGTGGCGGGCACCCGAAGGAGAAGCGTAAAGGTACTCCCTTCGCCAAGCGTGCTCTCCGCGCGCAGGTCGCCGCCCATGCCGCGCGCGAGGTCGCGGCTGATCGCCAATCCGAGCCCGGTGCCTTCGTGCTGACTGCTCAGCGTACGGCCGACCTGCACGAACGGCTCGAACACACGATCGAGTTGATCGTCCGGAATGCCGATGCCCGTATCGGTCACGGTGATGGACACGTGCTCGGGAATCGCCGTGCGCACGTGTACACAGCTGACCGCGATGCGCCCACCGGGGTCGGTGAACTTGAGCGCATTCGAGAGCAGGTTCAGCAGCACCTGGCTCAGCTTCTCCTCGTCAGCCAGTACCTGCAGCGAGGGTTCGCATTCGGTGATCTCGAATGCAATGCCCTTCGCATCAACTTGCGGCTGGATGAACGCCTCGACGCTGGCCAGCGCGCCGGCCACGCCGACATTCGTGCTGTTGTACTGCACGACACCCGCCTCCAGCCGCGCGTAGTTCAACACTTCGTTGATCAGCGACAGCAGGTGCGTCTGGCTGCGCTTGATGCGGAGCAGGGCGGTGCGCTGCGGCTCGGTGATCGGACCATGGATGCCGAGCTCCATCAGCTCCGCATAACCACCGATGGCATTGAGTGGCGTGCGCAACTCATGACTCATGTTCGCCAGAAACTGGCTCTTGGTCTGGTTCGCCAGCTCTGCAGCGGTGCGCGCCGCCTCGGCATCCGCCCGCGCGAACTGCTCGGCCTCGTACAGGCGCGCGCGTTCGAGTGCTTGCGCGGTGACCTGCGCGAGCGCTTCGAGAAACGCGACTTCGCTCGGTGGAAACGAACGGGGTTCGGCGTAGTGCAGGCTGAGGTAGCCCACGGGTTGACCATCGTGCGAGCGGCTGAGCGGCAGGATTGCCGAGCTCTCGATGCCCAACACCTCCGCGGTCGCCAGCACGGCCGGATAGCGGGACGCATATTCCCCACGATTCGACAGGAATTGCGGGCGTCCGCTGGCCACCACGTCGGCGGCCGGATAGGGGCCGCGGCTCTCGAAGCGCTCCCACTGCACCAGCGCGCCCGGCGAGAGCCCGACCTGGGCGATGTTGGTGAGCCATGCACCATCGCTGCTCAGGAGCGCGATCGCGCCGGATGGTGCATGGCTGCTATGCGACGCGGCACGAAGCGCCGCCGCCGCGACCTCGGGGATGCTGTCGGCGGCTGTCAGCGCCGCGGTCACGGATTGCAGGACTTCGGCGCGCGCACGCGCGTCGCGCTCCGCCTCGAACAGACGCGTGCGCTCGAGCACCTGTGCACACTGCTGGGCCAGCACCTCGATGAAGATCCGGTCGTCGCCGCTGAACCGGCGCGGTTCGTCGAACACGAACGTGAGCACGCCGAGCACCCGTCCTTCCACCCGCAGCGGCACGGCCGTCTGGGCATGTCGTCCGGTGCGTGCGATCGCATCGATCAGATTCGGAAACCGATCCTCGAGCGTGCGCCGATCCTGCGCAAACAGGGCGATACCGGTGCGCACGACCTCGGTGACGGGCGTGGCGTGATCGACGGGGATTCGCTCGAACTGCTGAAGGTCCTCGACGGAGAAGCCGAGGGCGCCGATCAGCACGAGTGCGGTCCCGTCATCGTTCAGCAGGTACAGCGCGCTGCCGTCGGCATGGAACATGTCGAGACCGTTGCGATTGATGATCCGCGCGATGTCGTACGATGCCATCGAGTGCGAGAGCGCGATCGACGTCGTCAGCAGGCGTTCCGTTCGCTCACGCACGATGTCGGCGCGCTCACGGGCAGAACGCTCGGCCTCGTAGGCACGTGCGCGCGCGATGGCCTGCGCACACTGCTGGGCGAGTGCGATGTAGAACGCGCGCGTGTCGGCGTCGAACAGTTGGGTCCTGCGGAATCCCACGACGATGGCGCCGATGATCGCCGCGCTGCGCGCGTGGTCGCCGACACCGAACTCCGCCTCGCCGGGCCCCACGAGCGGAACGGGCGTCAGCGTGGCTGTCTCACCGACCAGTGCCAGCAGCGTTACACTCTCCTGGTCCGCGGCTTCGATCGCGGCGGCGCGTTGCGGATAGGCCGCGATGAGCTCCTGCCTGGAACCCCACCACTGCGAACGACCCGAGCGAACCACGTCGACGACCGCGATGTCGGACGTGAGGGGCAGACTGCGCCACTGCGCCTCCGCCGCGGGTGTGTAGCCGCACGCGCCGAGCGCCTCGATCGCGGTGCCGTCCGGTGTCACGATGCCCACCCAGGCCGTGTCGGCACCCAGGAACGTGGCGAGCTCCCTGGAGAAGATGCGTCCCACGTCGGCCATCGTCTGCGCGCGCGCGAGCGTCGCCGTCACACGCTGCAGCGTCTCTGCGCGCCCGCGGGCAGTCCGTTCCGCCTCGTACAGCCGTGAAAGTTCGGATTCGTGGGGCATCGACGTCGGAAGCGGCGCGGGCTCGGTGGTGTCGGATTCGGTCGTCACGCGTTCACCGGTCTTTTCAAAGCCTATCGGGGCAGGGTCGCGGTGAAGGATGTACCCTGCTGCGCGCTCGACTCGACGGCGATCCGCCCTCCGTGTGCGACCACGATCCGGTCGGCGATGTACAGGCCGAGACCAAGGTGATGGGCTGCCCCGGTCACCTTGCCGTCCTTGAGACGCTTGAACGGTCCGAAGAGGGAAGGGATGTTCGCGGGCTCGATCGGCGCACCGTGGTTGTGCACGCACAGTGTGACATACGTGGTGTCGCCGGTCGCGCGCACCGTGATCGGTGCCGCCGGATCACCATGATGCACGGCATTCCCGAGCAGATTGGAGAGCACTTGTCCGATGCGTCCGCCGTCCCACTGTCCCTGCAGCTCACCGGACGCCTGCAGCGCGAACGCGCGTCCAGGATGCGACACCTCCATCTCGTCCACCGCCTGCCGCGCCACCTTGCCAAGATCGGCCTGGTCGCGACTGATCACCACGGGTGCCCCCATGCGACTTCGCGTGAAGTCGAGCAGGTCATCGATCATGCCATGCATGCGCCGGGTGCTGCGCGCCGCGCGTTTGAGCAGCTCCACGTCCGTGCCCGCCAGCGCACCGGTGTCGAGCAGGTGCGACGTCACCATCGTGACGGTCTGCAGCGGCGTGCGCATGTCGTGCGTGAGGATCGCGAGGAACATGTCCTGCGACTGGTCCAGGTTGCGCGAGAACCTCGCCATCGACTCCGCCAGTGCCTGATCGATGGACTCGTTGAAGCGCATGAGGTCCTGCAGGTCGTCGCCGGACAGCACCGGTCTGACATCCGTCCAGAGTCGCAGGACACTTGCGCGCAGCGCCCGGAACTCGGCGACCATCTCGCTGACCGTGTAGCCGCTGGTTGCGCGCCCCGCGCCGTGCGTCTCCGCCGCAGAGTCCCGTCGCGACAGGCGCGGCTCGTCGGACCCCTGTGACTTGTCGAACTGCTCCTGGGTGGTCTGCGGGGTGCGCAGGTCCCTGACGATGAAGGTCAGCATGTCCGACGCATGGTCACGCAACGCAATCAGATCCATCGCCTCCGCACTCGTCTGCGTCCGCGCGAACGCGACCCATTCGGTCAGGATGGCTTCGATGTTCGCTTCGATGAAATCCGACAGCCGCATTCGCGCACCACGCTGGTTGAGAGGCAAGCTCTGCGGGGAAGCTAGCGCTATGACGCGGGCAACGTGAGCGTGAACCGGCTGCCGCGGCCCGGGGTGCTCTCGCCGCGAAGCTCCCCGCCCATCGCCCGGGCCAGGTCACGGCTGATCGCGAGTCCCAGCCCTGCGCCCTCCCCCGGTGCGTACCGGGCGCGCCCCAGTTGGACGAAGGGCTCGAAGACTCGGAGCAGCTGATCTGGCGCGATGCCGATTCCCGTGTCGCTCACCGTGATCTCCACCGTTCCGCTGTCGTCCGGCAGCGTCGCGCACGACACCGATACCGTACCTCCGGTCTCCGTGAACTTGATCGCATTCGAGAGCAGATTGACGAGGATCTGCTGGAGCTTGTCGACATCGGCGCGCACGTTCAGATCCCCCTGGCACGCGTCGAACTGCAGCATCAGCCCCTTGGTCCGCGCCTGTGGAATCACGAGCGGTTCCACGGAGTCGAACGTCTCCGACACCGGCACGCTGCGTATGTCGTAGCGCACCATCCCGGACTCGACCCGTGCGTAGTTGAGCACCTCGTTGATCATGCCCAACAGGTGGCGCTGGCTCCGTTGGATCCGACCGAGGTCGGTGCGCTGCTCGGGGGTCACCGGGCCACGGATGCCGAGCTCGATCAGCTCCGCATAGCCCCCGATCGCATTCAGGGGCGTGCGGAGTTCGTGACTCATGACCGTCAGGAACTCGGCTTTCACCTGGTTGGCCGCCTCCGCTGCCTCGCGCGCCTCCTCGGCGGCCGCGCGTGCGGATTCCGCCTCGCGTCGTGCCTGTTCCGCGTCCCTGCGCGCCTGTTCCGCGTCGCGCAGCACCAGCGCATGCTCGACCGCCGTCGCGGCACGCTCGGCCAGCTCCTCCGCGAGCGCCTGGTCCGCGGTGTCGTACAGGCGCTTCGACTCCGCCATGCACAATGTGATCGCGCCGAACGTGCGCCCGCGCGCGCGCAGGGGGACGCACATGTAGGACGAGATGCCCAGGCTGCGCGCGAGCGCGAGTCGCTCCTCGTCGGGCGCCCAGCGCTGCAGCAGCTCGTCGGTGAACTCGCGGACAAATTGCGTCCGCCCCGACCGCAATGCTTCCGGAAGCCCAGTGCTGCTCGCCCAGTCCGGTGTGAAGCGTTCGCGAACACCGGCCGCCCACGCGACCTTGTTTGGGTCTGCATGCGTTACCACGACGCGCTCGAGGGCGGGTGGCCACCCGGTCTCGGTCGGATCCACCAGCATGTCGATCGCACACCAGTCGGCCATGCGCGGCACGACCGCGCGGGAGAGCGCGCGGAGCGTCACGTCGTAGTCGAGCGTCGATGCGAGCATGCGCGTTGCATCGGCGATGAACTCGGCCCGAGCCTGTGCAGCCGACGCCGACCGGCGCGTAGACCGTTCCGCCTCGAACAGGCGCGCACGCTCCAGCGCCTGCGCGGCCTGGCTCGCGAGCGCGTCGAGAAACGAGCGCTCGGCCTCGTCGAAGACGCGGGGGTTGGTCCATGTCGCACCCAGCGCACCCAGCACACGACCGCCGCTGATCACGGGGACGACGGCCAGCGCGCCATCGTCGTCGGCGAATCGCAGATGTTCGAGTGCGGGATACCGCAGGCGGCGGTCGATGCGCGATTGCAGGAGCACAGGCACACCGTCGCGCACGCAGTCGCTGTATGGCACACCGGCATCGAGCCGGATGACCTGATACTGCTCGCGCAGGTGGTCAGGGTAGCCGGCACTCGAGATGACTTTGAGCTGCGCGCCATCGTCGTCGAGAATGGCGAACCCGCCAAGTGCCGCGCCCATGGCTTCCAGCCCGAGCTGCAGCACCACGTTGCCGACGGCCTCCGCCGCGTGCACGCCGGCCAGGGCCGACGTGACTGCCTGCAAGGCCGCGATTCGATCGGCGGCCCCTTCGGACGCCATGCGTGCTGCCTGCTCGCCTTCGAACAACCGTGCACGCTCGAGCGACTGCGCGCACAGATCGGCGAAGGTTCGAATGAACCGGCGCTCGTCCGATGGGATCGTGCGTGAGCCCGCGAGACTCAGGGTCAGTGCACCGAGCAGGCGGTCGTCTACGTTGAGCGGCACCGCGATCCAGACACCGTCACCGGCGCCGTTCGGCGGGAGTACGGGCGTGCTGCCGTAGGCGGCCTGCCACGCGGCCTTCGACTCCACGTACACGGCGTCTCGCGTTCGCACCACGTCGCGCACCGGAAGCGGCGTATCCACCGGGTAGCGCAAATGCAGGGCGCGACCTGCGTCAGCCTGGCCGGCGGTCGCCAGCAGCACGAACTCAGTACCATCGTCGGACAACTCGACGACGCCGCCGGCGTACGCACCCAGCGCCGCGACCATGTGGCGCACGACAGTTTCCGTCACCTCCGTGCGCGTCAGTCCACGCGTGAGATCCGCGCTCAGCTGCTGCAGCATCTCCGTCCGCTCGCGCGACACGCGCTGCTCGGTGACATCGACACAGGAACCGATGAAGCCGACGACTGCGCCACGGTCGTCGCGCTGTGGGACACCGTGATCGAGCAGCCAGCGATACTCGCCGTCGTGCCGTCGGAGCCGGTATTCCATCTGGTATGCCTCGTGGGCGGCCACCGCGTTGCGGTAGCTGCCGACGCAGTGCGCCACGTCGTCCGGGTGCACGCCGGCGATCCAGCCGTCGCCAAGCTCCTGCAGCATGGAGCGCCCGGTGAACGCGAGCCATGGCGCGTTGAACCAGGTGCACGCACCCGATCGGTCCGCTTTCCAGATGAACACCGGCGCGGAGTCGGCGGTGGCGATGAACTCACGCTCCGCGTCGTGGGCCGGGTCGATCGATGGGGGGGCCGCGCTGATCGGGGCACGGGGCGAGCGAAAGGCTGTGTGTGCGTCAGTGCCGCCGACGGCACCTGCATCGCTCATGGCAGTCTCATCGTGCGAATACATTGCGGAGAGTTGATCTACGGCTGTCTCCGCTTGCCGCCTGGAGGCGCGCCACCTGCCTGACGACCTCGCCAGAGCATCAGAACATTAACGAAACGCGGGGCGGCCTCTGCCGGTTTCCGGCGCTGACCGTCCCGCTTCCGCAATCCGTGCCCGCGTCGCGCACTCGCGAGGCGTTGTCCGTCAGTCCATGCGCAGGGCAGTGCTCGGATCGGTCCGCACGGCTCGGCGCGCCGGAATCCAGGTCGCCGCGAATGCGACGGTCGCCAGGGTTACGGCTACCACCACGTAGGTCAGCGGGTCGGTCGCGCGAATGCCGAACAGCAGGCCGTCCATCAGCTGAGTGAGAAAGAGCGCGGATGCCACGCCGGTCACGAGGCCAACCCCCGCGAGCCGCATGCCTTGGGAGACCACGAGCCGAAGCACATTGGATGGCGTGGCGCCGAGCGCCATGCGGATGCCGATCTCGCGGGTGCGGCGCTTCACCCCGTACGCCATGATGCCGTAGATGCCGATCGCCGCGAGCGTGAGGGCCACCACACCGAAGCCCCCGAGCAGCGTGGCCGAGAAGCGCTGCCGGGCCACTGACGTGGCCATGATCTCGTCCATGCTCCGGATGGCGGAGATGGCGAGTCCGGGATCGAGCTCCCGAATGGTGGCACGGGCCGCGGACGCGAGCGCCGTGGGCGCGGACGATGTGCGCACGACGACGAACATCGTCCGCGCGGAGCCGCCGGCCACCGCGGGGAGCTGCTCATGCAGGATGAAGAGCTCCGACGGCACCGGGTCGCCAAGACCGTTGCTGCGCGTGTCGCGGGACACGCCGATGATCGTGACCCATGGCTGCTCGTCCGAAAATCGCACCCGCTGGCCTACGGGATCGGCACCAGGCCAGACGGCCTTGGCCGTCGCTTCGTTGATGATCGCGACCGGTGGCGAGGTGCCCCGATCCTGCTCGGTGAAGAGGCGACCGCGTGCGAGCGGGATCGCCATCGTGCTGAAATAGTCATGCGTCACGAATCGCACGTTCGGTGACGGCGCGGTCTCGTCCGGACCACGCGTGCGCCCGTCGATCGCAATGTCCCAGTTGCTTCCGCCGGCCACCGGTGGCACGTCGGAGGCGGCGGCGACGCTGCGCGCACCCGGAAGAGCGCGCAGCCGGGAGACGAGCGTCTGGTAGAAGGCCGTGGTCGCGGCGACATCGTAGCGTGCGACCGGTATCGCCATGTCGATCACGAGCAGACCGTCGGGATTGAAACCCGGGTCCACGCCCCGCAGCGTATTGAAGCTGCGCACCAGCAGCGCGGCACCGATCACGACGACCACGGCCAGCGCGAGTTCGCCGATCACGAGCAGGCGGCCGATGGAATGGCGGCCACTCTCCGTGCCGCCGCGCGTACCTTCCTTGAGCGACGACTGCAGGTCGGTGCGCGTGAGCTGCAATGCCGGTGCGAGTCCGAACAGCATGCCGGTGATCACCGCGACGGCGAGCGTCACGAGACCGACAGTGAGGTCGATGCGCACCTCACCCACGCGGGGAATGGTGTCCGGGCTGATGGCGATGAGCGACTTGGTGGCCCACCACGCGAGCAGCGTCCCGACGGTCGCGCCGAGCATGGCCAGCACCGTGCTCTCGGTGAGCAGCTGCCGGATGATGCGGCCGCGTCCTGCGCCCAACGCCAGCCGCACCGCCACCTCCCGCTGTCGCGCCTCGCCGCGCGCGAGGAGCAGGTTGGCCACGTTCGCACACGCAATGAGCAGCACCAGCCCGACGGCGCCGAGCAGGATCAGCAGCGCCGGCTTGATGTCGCCGACGATCTCCTCGTGCATCGCCACGACGGTGGCGCCATAGCCCATCGTTGCGGGATACGCACCGGGGTACTGCTGCTCCGAGCGCTTGGTCAATGCATCGAGTTCGCGCTGCGCCTGGTCCACCGAAACCCCGGGCCGCAGCCGCGCCACACCACTCAGGGAGTTCGAAGAGCGGCCACTCAGGCTGTCAGGATTGATGTACCGCGGTATGAATGCATCGGCGCGAGCGAACGTCTCACCCGCCGGCAGGATGCCGATCAGGCGCCGGTTGATGCCGTTGAGCGACAGCGACTTGCCGAGCATCGCGCTGTCGCCGCCGAACCGGTTGCGCCAGTATTCATGGCTCAGGATGACGACGGGCTCCGTGCCCTGCCGTCCTTCGTCGCCCTGGAAATTGCGGCCGCGTGCAGGGTTGATCCCGAGCACCGGGAGCAGGTCGCGCGTCGCCATGATGCCACGTACCCGTTCCGGTTCGCCGTTGCCGGTGAGCGTGAGCCCGGTCTCGTTGTATGCCGCCGCATTCTCGAAGACGTGCGTCAGACCCTTGTAGTCCATGAACTCGGGCTGCGACATCGAGTAGCGTGACTCGCCGGAGACGCGGAATGCCGTGAACAGCCGCACGAGCTGCTCGGGCTCGCGATAGGGCAGGGGCCGCAACAGCACGCCGTTGACGACACTGAAGATGGCCGTGTTCGCGCCGATCCCGAGCGCGAGCGTGAGCACCGCGACCGCAGTGAAGCCGGGGTTACGACGCAGTGCGCGGAGCGCATAGCGCAGGTCTCCCATCATCGATCCCCACATGCTGGCCCGCCTCCGTTCGCGTTCGAGTTGCTGGTCGATGGATTCACACAATTCGCGCACGCGTTCGACATTGCCGAACCGCGCGAGCGCGGTGGCGCGCGCCGCGTCCGGCGACATGCCCGCGGCGATGTTGTCCTGGATGCTCGACTCGAGATGAAAGCGCAGCTCGTCGTCGACTTCGGCAGGTACGTTCTTCCAGAAGCGCAGGTAGCGCCGCCGAGTCGGAGTCACGCGTGCTGCACTCCCGCGGGCGCCGTCGTCGCGGCGAGCACCTTGGTCACCGCCCCCGCGAACGCCGACCACGTCGACGTCTCCGCGGCAAGCTGGTTTCGCCCGGTCTTCGTGAGCGTGTAGTACTTCGCCTTTCGGTTGTTTTCGGAGAGACCCCACTCGCTCTCCACCCAGCCTTTCCGCTCCATGCGGTGCAGCGAGGGGTAGAGCGAGCCTTCCTCGATCTGGAGCACGTCGTCGGTGACCTGCTGCAGCCACCGGGCGACCGCGTACCCGTGCATCGGGCCCCAGCAGAGGGTCTTGAGCACGAGGACGTCGAGCGTCCCCTGCAGCATCTCGATCTCGTTACGAGCCACGGTTGATTCCGGCGGTATTGGGGGCGGTCGCGTCCGCGAACGGCTGCGTCAGGGGATTTCTTCCACGCGACTGTCTAGGGGAGGCTGCGATCGTTCACCTAGAATGTCAATGGGAGGGACGACGGGGCTCGTCCCATGGAGAAGGGCTCACGAAATCCCCTTGCAACCTTAGGGGAACTGCCGACGTCAAACCTTGCAACCTTAGGGGAGACGAGAGCAGCGCATGACCATCGCCGAGCTGGACCTCATTCGCGGGACGTTCGACCTCATCCTGTTGAAGACGCTGAGCTGGGGGCCGATGCATGGCCTGGGCGTCGTCCGTTGGATCGAGACGGTCACCGGCAGCCGCCTCCAGATCGAGGAGGGTGCACTCTACCCGGCGTTGCACCGACTGGAGCAGAAGCGATGGCTCGAAGCCGAGTGGGGGTACTCCGAGAAGAACCGGAAGGCCAAGTACTACCGGTTGAGTGAACTCGGTCGTGCGCAGCTCGCGACGGAGGTGTCCCGGTGGTCGCGCTACTCGGAGGCGATGGGGATGATCCTCAATGCGGAGGGCACCGCATGAACGCCCGCAAGCGCGTGTTCCGGCTCCCCCTGTCACGGTCGCGCATCGACGCCGACCTGCACGAGGAATTCCGGTTTCACATCGAGGAGCGGATCGAGCAGTTCGTGGCCGAGGGCATGTCGCGCGAGGAGGCAGAGCGCGAGGTCGAACGCCGGTTCGGTGACTACGAGACGCATCGCACACTCACCCGACAGATCGACGAGGACACCATGCACCGCCGACACCGCTCCGAGCGCCTGCGTGACATCCGTCGCGAGGTCACACTCGCTGCGCGAACGTTGCGGCGCACGCCGGGATTCACGCTCATCGCGTCGCTCACGCTCGCCATCGGGCTGGGTGCGACGGTCGCGATCTTTTCGGTGCTCGACGCCGTCGTCCTGCGTCCGCTCGCGTACCGCAACGCCGATGCGCTGGTGTCGGTGCTGCATCCGGCGGTGGTTCCCGGCAGCGGAGAGCGGCGGTGGGGGCTCTCGCCGGGAGGATACTTCTTCCTGCGAGCGAACAACGCGTCGCTCGCGGATCTCGCGATGTATCGCAACACCGGTTTCCCGGTGACGAATGGCGGGGAAGCGGAGATGACACAGGTCGCGCAGGTCACGGCCTCGATCTTTCCGGTGCTGCAGGCACGACCCGCCGCGGGTCGTCTGCTCACGGAAGCCGATGACAAACCGGGCGCGCCCAAGGTCGTCGTGCTGAGTCATGAATTCCTCCAGCGCCGCTTCGGTGGTGATCTGGCGATGGTGGGGCGCAATCTCGAAACGAGTGCCGGCACATTCGAGATCGTCGGGGTCGCGGAGCCGGGGCTCGTGTTGCCGATGCCGGGCCCGTTCGCCTCGACCGCCAACCTGTCGGGCTTCGGCGTCGACGTGTGGATCCCGATGCAGCTGAACCCCGCTGGTCCCTTCTACAACAATCATCCATACGTCGGCATCGGGCGCTTGAAGCCTGGCGTGGCCCCCGCAGCGGCACAGCGCGATCTCGAGCGGTTGTTCGCACGCTTCCCGGAAGTGCTGCCCGATGTCTATTCCGCGAAGTTCGTCGAGAACTACAACTTCCGCATCGAGGCCAGCCCGCTGCGCGACGCCGTGCTCGGCCCGAAGGTTCCTCGCGTGCTCTGGATGTTGTTCGCCGCGGTGTCCCTGGTGCTCGTCATCGCTGCGGCCAACGTGTCGAACCTGTTCCTGGTCCGCATGGAAGCGCGCCGGCGCGAGGCGGCGATCCGTGTGGCACTCGGTGCCGACCGGGTGCACATGAGCACGCACTACCTGGCCGAGACGCTGCTGCTCTGCATCGGCGCCGCCATCGTGGGAGTCGGGATTGCCGCGGCCGGCTTGCAACTCCTCATGGCGGTCGCGCCCACCGACATTCCCCGCCTCGCCACCTCGGCGATCGACGGTCGCGCGGTGACGGTGGCGCTCACGGTCGCGCTGGCACTGAGCCTGTTGCTCGGCCTCGCCCCGCTGCTCCGCCGCACCACCGATCTCGGCGTGCTCCGCGAGGCCGGGCGTGGACTTTCCCCATCGCGCGGGCAGCGTGCGGTGCGCAACTCGCTCGTGATCGGACAGATCGCACTCGCGCTGATGCTGCTCTCGGCGGCCGGTGTCATGCTGCGCAGCTTCGACCGGTTGCGTGATGTGCAACCCGGCTTCGACGCCACCGGCGTGCTCACGTTCGAGGTGTCGCTCCCGTACACGGAGTTCAC
>JAZKCW010000065.1:0-17630 GCA_040387895.1 Gemmatimonadota bacterium | reverse complement strand
AAATGCCGCACGATCAGGGTTTCCGTACCGGGGGTGACGAGTCGCGCTTGCCCTGCGGCAACAGCGGCGGGATGCTGTCGAAGCGTTGCGACTGCGGTGTGCTGAAGTCGCCGGGCTCGTTGGCCTTCTGAATGTCCTGCGTCCAGTCCGTGGTGCGCTGCAGGGGCACCGTGCTGTCGCGCCGGAACTGGAGGCTCATCGCCCACATTCCCTGGGTCACGAACATCAGGTTTGCGCGGTAGGTCCCGAGTTCACCGGTCTCCTCGAGCCCGTTCGCGACGGTCTTCCGGTCCTTGTTGGTCGCGAAGATGCGCCCCTGCCCGCCCTGGATCGGCGCGCCCGTCTTGCGATCGTGCACGACGACGCGCCAGTAGGTCGGTTCCAGCGCACGTGTCGGTGTGGAATCCGGGGATACCCGGATGGTGAAGTCCTCCGTCGCCAACCGGAGTTCGCTCCTTGGCTTCGGGGCGTTGTCGCAGCCGACGAGCATGCTGCCCGCCGCGAGAGCGACCGCGAAGACACCGATACGTGCGCTGGCCTTGGTCATTGGTAGTACTCGAGTCCGAGGTGCGTGATCTGCTCCTCACCCATGAGGTGACGGAGCGTGTTCTTCAGCTTCGTCTGCTGGATGAAAAGATCATGCTCGGGCTGCAATCCGGGAGCGGTCTGCGGCGACTTGTAATAGAAGCTTAACCATTCCTGAATGCCCTTCATGCCGGCGCGCATCGCGAAGTCGCTGAACAGCGCGAGGTCGAGCACCATCGGTGCCGCGAGGATGGAATCGCGGCAGAGGAAGTTGACCTTGATCTGCATCGGGTAGCCGAGCCACCCCTTGATGTCGATGTTGTCCCAGCCTTCCTTGTTGTCGCCGCGCGGCGGGTAGTAGTTGATGCGCACGACGTGCGAGAAATCCTTGTACAGCTCCGGATACAGCTCGGGCTGCAGGATCGTGTGCAACACGGAAAGCTTGGACGACTCCTTCGTCTTGAACGACGCGGGATCGTCGAGCACTTCGCCGTCGCGGTTGCCGAGGATGTTCGTGCTGTACCAGCCCTCGAGACCGAGCATGCGTGCCTTGAGGCCGGGCGCGATGATCGTCTTCATCCACGTCTGGCCGGTCTTGAAGTCCTTGCCCGACACCGGGACGCCCTTGGCCACGGCGAGATCGAGCAACGCCGGGAAGTCCGCCGAGAGGTTGGGCGCACCGTTGCAGTACGGCAGGCCTTCCATGATCGCGGCGTACGCGTACAGCATGCTCGGCGCAATGGCGGGATCGTTCTCTTCCATCGCCTTCTCGAACGCCTCGATCGTCTGATGCTGCGGGCCGGCCTCGATGTAAATCTCCGTCGAGCCGCACCACACCATCGCACCGCGCGAGGCACCGCTCGACTTCATGAAGTCGCGGATGTCGGCACGCAGCTGCTCGGCGAGGTCGCGCTTGTTCTTGCCCGTCTTGACGTTCGTGCCGTGGATGCGCGTGACATAGTGATTCTCGAACACGGCAGGCATCGGCTTGATGCTCTTGAGGAAGTCCGCGATCGGGTCGATGTCGGCCTTTTCCAGCACGCCGGCGTTCGTCGCGGCGGTGAACGCGTCATCGTGGAACGGGTCCCAGGCAGCGAAGACGATGTCCTCGAGCTTCGCGAGCGACGCAAAATCCCGAATGAGCGGGCTGCGTGCTTCCGTGCGCTTGCCGAGCCGGATCGTGCCCATCTGCGTCAAGGAACCGATCGGCACGGACAGGCCGCGACGCACGCGCTCGACGCCGGCGATGAAAGTCGTCGCAACGGCACCCAGTCCGGGCGTGAAGATCGCAAGCTTGCCCGTTGCAGGTGCAACGGATGCGGCATCGCCGCGGTTCGTATCGGGCACTGGGTCTATTCCTCTCGGGTTGTCGTACGATAGACGAACTGAATGCGCTGCACCGCAGTGATCCATGCAGTCACCGACAGCAGCGTCACAATGAAGGCCAGCACCCATCCGTCGAGTGCGAGTCCGAAAAACGCCTGCGGCGCCGAGAGCAGCGTGATGCGCTCCGGCCGCTGCAGCATGCCTACCTTGGCGTCGATACCGAGGCTTTCGGCGCGGGCACGCGTATAGGACGTGAGAAACGCGCCGATCAGTCCCATGAGCGTGATCACCAGCAGCACGTTGCTGCCGTACCGCTGACTGGTGGCATAGAACACCACCAGCCCTCCCATCAGCGCGCCGTCCGCCACCCGGTCGAGCGTCGAATCATAGAACGCGCCGAACGTCGAACTGCGACCCGTGCGGCGCGCGACGGTCCCGTCGAGGACATCGAAGAGCGCGGTGAGGCCCAGGAACCAGCCGGCCGTGCGAATGTGGCCACTCGCGAAGATGGCGCCCGCGACCAGCGTGCAGATGGTGCCGACGGTCGTGATGGTATTCGGATTCACTCGGTGACGTACGAGCCAGTCGGCCACGGGCTCGATGACCCGTAGATAGCCTTTTTGGATCGCACTCCAGAGTGCCTGCATCAGGTGGAAGCTGAAGTGAAGTACATAAACACGTCGGGACGAGGATGGCCTCGTCCCGATCGACGGCGGGCGTCCGCCCGGCCCCGACAATTGCTGCCGAGGCTGATCGCGCGCTACCGCATAGCCCTACAAAGGTAGGAACCGCCGCCGATTAACGGTAGAGATGGTATTTCCTCACATCGCGCTCGAAGGCCACGATCGCCGGAAGCTGGCGGTCGATCACCGCGTCGGGGTCGGCGCCGCCCAGGATGGCCTCCCGCACGCGGGAGGAGCCCATGCGCTCGTCCCAGCCCTTCTCGCTGATGCGCAGCGAATCCCGGTTGAGCCGCGCGATGCCCCAGAGCAGCGCGGCGCCCACCCGGGCCGGCTGCACGCGCTCACGGTCCGTCACCTCGATCCGCAACCCGGGAATCGTCCGGCCCGCGAACTTGTTGTCCCCGGGTGCGCGTGGCGTGAACCGCTCCGACTTGAAGCGTACGCCGGTCAGGCCGAGGTCCTCGAGCAGGCGGGCGAGCGTGTCCGCCCGCAGCCAGCTGGCGCCGAGCCGCTGGAACGGCTCGTTGGTGCCGCGACCGACGGAGAGATTGGTCGACTCGAACGGCACCACGGCCGGGTACAGCAGTGCACTGGTGAGGTTGGGCATGTTCGGCGACGGCCGGATGAACGGCAGCGCCGTCTGGTCGAACCACATGCTGCGCCGCCACGACTGCATCGGTACGACCGTGAGGCGGGTTCCGAGCTTGAGCTCCGCCTGGAACATGCGCGCCATCTCTCCCATCGTGAGCCCGTGCCGCAGGGGCATCGGGTAGAGCGAGAACCCGTTGGCCGGGCGCGTGGCCGTCGGCTCCTCCGGGTTGGCGAGGGCGGAGTCGAGAATGCTGCCTTCGGTGCGCGCCCCCGATATCGGATTGGGCCGGTCGAGCACGAGCACCGGGATGTCACGCCGGGCGCCCGCTCGCATGGCGTACAGCATCACGCCGACGTAGGTCCAGGTTCGCGTGCCGATGTCCTGCAGGTCGACGACGAGGACGTCGACGTCCTTCAGCAGGCTGTCCGGCGGGGCGATGGTGGACCGCTGGTACAGCGAGTAGACGGTCAGCCCCGTCTTCTCGTCCTTGTCGTCGGCGAGGTTTGCCTTGTCCGCGGTGCCGCGTGCGCCATGCTCCGGCGCGAACAGCCTGACCAGCTTCACGCCTGCCTTCACCGCGCGCGGGTCGGAGGCGAGCAGGTCGACCGTGCGCCGCCCGCGCTCGTCCACGCCGGTCTGGTTGGTAATGAGGGCGACGCGCTTGCCGCTCACGAGCCGGATGCTATCGTCCAGCAGCACCGAGATGCCGGGGCGAACCCGTCGTGAGACCCGCACCGGCATTCCGTCCGGCCCTTCCTCGAGATCGGAGCCGCCCTGGCTGGCACCCGCGCACGCAGACACCCCGAGGGCGCCGGCGATGGCCACACCGATCGCGAGCCGCGAGATGACACCGCGCGTCGGCATGCTACGCCAGCCCCTGGACCGGTTCACCGCCCGTCCCTGCTCCTCGTCGAGATGCTTCACGTGCTCCTCCAGAAGATGTCGGCACGCCGGACCGGCGCGCTCGTCCTGCCCTGCAGCCAACACACGATGACACGCTTTCCCTATTCGAGTCCGCGGTCCGTAGTGCTCGTTCTCGCCCTCGCGGGCAGTTCGCTACTCGGCTGCACGCCCGCTGCCCGTCCCGGCGGCGCCGTCTCCTCCAGTGCGAGAGGCGCGCCAGCACCTGGCAACGCGCGCCTCCCGGGCCCGCTCGCACTCGATCCGGCCATTCCACTTCCGGCCGAACATCGGCAGTGGATCGAGCGCACGCTGGCGTCCTTGTCGCTGCGGGAACGCGTCGGGCAGATGGTGATGGTGTGGGTGCTCGGCGACTACACGAACGCACGCGAACCGGGCTTTCTCAAGATTGTCGAGCAAGTCGAGCGGGACCAGATCGGCGGCCTCGTGATGTCCCTCGGTTCGCCGATCGAAGTGGCTGCCAAGGTGAACTACCTCCAGAGTCGCGCGCGTGTGCCCCTGCTCGTGTCGAGCGACGTGGAGCCCAACCTCGGCCGGCTCGAGGGTGGTGTGTTCGCGCCGTCGCTCACCAGTGGCGGAACGGCGACGGTGCTGCCCAGCAACATGGCGATGGGCGCCGGTGACAACGATGCCGATGCCGAGGCGGCGGGACGCATCGTGGGTGTCGAGTCCCGCGCCATCGGCATTCACATGGCCTTCGCGCCCGTGGTCGACGTGAACAACAATCCGTCGAATCCCGTCATCAACGTGCGGTCGTTCGGCGAGAATGCCGCGCAGGTCGCGCGACTGTCCGCCGCGTTCATTCGCGGCGTGCAGAGCGCCGGCGTGGCCGCCACGCCGAAGCATTTCCCGGGACACGGCGACACCGACGTCGACTCGCACCTTGGCCTGCCGGTGATCAACGTGCCGCGCGCACGGCTCGACTCGGTGGAGCTCGTGCCGTTCCGCGCCTCGGTCGGTGCCGGTGCCGCGGGCATGATGACGGCGCACATCGCGCTGCCCAATGCGTACGGCGACAGTACGCCGGCCACGCTCTCGCAGGCCGTGATGCAGGGACTGCTGCGCGACACGCTCGCCTTTCGCGGCGTGACCGTGACGGACGCGATGACCATGCAGGGACTCGCGCGCGGATACCCGGGTGATGCCGGCGTCCTGCGCGCCGTCGACGCGGGCGATGACATCCTGCTGATGCCACCCGATGCGCGGCGGGCGATCGATGCGGTGGTGAGCGCAGTCGAGGGCGGCCGTGTCTCGCGCGAGCGCATCGATCGCAGCGTGCGGCGCATCCTCGAGCTCAAGTTGCGCACGGGAGCCGTGCAGCGGCCGATCGTGTCGCTCGATGCACTGCGTGATTCCGTCGGTACCCCGTCGCACTGGACGACGGCACACGACATCGCGGCGCGGGCCATCACGCTGTTGCGCGACAGCGCGACGCTGGTGCCGATGAGCCGCACCGCCAACATCATGGCATTCACATATGCGCCGGATGCCGAGCTCACCGCGGGGTCGTTCTTCACCGCCGAAGCACGCGCGCTCGCGCCGCGCACACGGGCAGTCAGGCTGTCGCCACGCTCGAGCATCACGGAGCTCGATTCGCTTGCGCGCGAGGCCGCCCGCGCCGACTACATCGTCGTGTACTCGTACACGCGCACACTGGAGGGCGAGGGACGCCTGGCGATCCCGGCATCGATCGCGGGGTTCGTGAACACGTTGGCTGGCACCGGCAGGCTCGTCGTGGTGGCGGGCGGCAATCCGTACCAGCTGCGGCAGATGCCTGCGGTGCCGACGTACGCGGTGACATACGGGCGCGGTGAAGCACTCGAGCGTGCGGCGGCGCGCGGCATGTTCGGCGTCATCGGCATCGGTGGCAAGACTCCGGTGACCCTGCCCGGCTTCTTTACGCGCGGCCAGGGGCTCGCGGTGCCGGCCGGGCGCACACCCGTCATGGCGCGGCCGGTACCGCGCCCTGCCCCTTCCCCTGCGCCCGCCCGGCCGGCGGCCGCCGTCTTCCCCGCTCCTGCACTCCGCGTCGACGACGCTACCCGCCGCGTCCTTGTGGATAGCATCCGCACCGTGCTCGAGCGGGCGGTCGCCGATGGGGCGTTTCCGGGAGCGTATGCGGCGATCGGGACGGTCGACGGCGTGGTCGCAGAGTTCGGTGCAGGTCGACTGGATGCAGCCGATGCCACCCGGCCGGACTCGCGAACGGTCTGGGACATCGCCTCGCTCACCAAGGTGGTCGGAACGACCAGCGCCATCATGAAGCTGGTCGAGGCGGGCAAGGTGCGCCTCGACGAGCCCGTGCGCACGTACCTGCCACAGTGGACCGCGCCGGGCGCCGCCACGATCACGGTGCGTCATCTCCTCAGTCACTCCGCGGGGCTGCCTTCCTGGCGACCGTTCTACAAGGAGGCCACGTCGCCTGCCGAAGCGGAGCGGCAGCTCTTTGCGGTGTCACCAGACACGGTTCCGGGCGTCCGCTATGTGTACAGCGACATCGGCTTCATCCTGCTCGGCAAGCTCGTGGAGCGCGTGTCCGGGGTGCCGCTCGCGCGCTTCGACAGCGTGAACGTGTTCGCGAACGCGGGCATGAGGAACACCCGGTACCTGCCGCCAGCATCCTGGCGCCCGCGCACGGCGCCGACCGAGGACGATCCGTGGCGACAGCGCAAGCTGCGCGGCGAGGTGCACGACGAGAACGCGGCAGCGTTCGGCGGCGTGTCCGGTCACGCGGGCCTGTTCTCGACGGGCGAAGATCTGGCGCGATTCGCCCGGATGTTCCTCAGGGGTGGGCTGCTGGATGGCAAGCGTGTGCTGAGCGCCGAGACCATCAACTCGTTCGTCGGCATCAGCAATGCTGCGGTGTCCCGGCGTGCGCTGGGCTGGGAAACGCCAACAGGTTCCAACTCCTCGGGTACGAAGATGTCGCCGCAGGCCTTCGGGCACACGGGCTTCACCGGGACCTCGATCTGGATGGACCCGGCCCGCGGGGTATTCGTCGTGCTGCTCACGAACCGGGTGAATCCGACCCGTGAGAACCGAAAGATCGGTGGTGTGCGCGTCGCACTCGCGGATGCACTACTGGGAGTGCTGGATGCCGCGGGAACTCCCGGCTCCGGTGGCCGGTAAGTTCCTGAAGAACCCGGCGCGCGGTTCCGAGCGCCGGTTTCTTGAAGGGGAGCGATCTACTCGTTATTCTTATTGAAGCTCGATGCGACGCCGACCCCCCGCCATGGCGAGTGCCACCGCGGGAATGGGCGCGCTCTATCAGGCCGGATCGTCGACCGGCCGCCTCGGAGGAGATGCGATGAGCACGATGCAGGAGCCGGAAGTCATGGTGAACATCACGCCGGTCGCGGCGACGGAAGTTCTGAAGTTCATGGAGGCCGAAGGCGTGACGCCCGAGCTGGGCGGACTGCGCGTGTCGGTCATGCCGGGCGGCTGCAGCGGCTTCAAGTACGGGCTCGTGATCGAGGACAAGGGCGCCGAGGACGACATGGTGCTCGAGCAGAACGGCTTCCGCGTCTTCGTCGATCCGTTCTCCGCGCAGTACCTGAGCGGCACGATCATCGATTACGTCTCGTCAATGCAGGGTTCAGGGTTCACATTCAAGAATCCGAATTCCACTGGCGGTTGCGGCTGCGGAAGCTCGTTCTCCGCGTAATCGTCTCGTACTGCGATCCGGTGCGCCGCGCGCCCGGGTCGCCTGACTTCACGACGCAATGACAACACTCGACGGTTCGTTCGTGCAAACCGTCCACCCGCAGGCCCGCGAACTCGCATCGAGTCGCGGGCCTGCGTCCGTTGGTGGCGCATCTGCAGGTGCAGCAGGTGGAGGATCACCATTCGCGCATGCCGGCAGTTCCGGCGCCGCGCGTGAGCGAATCCCGACCGTGATCGTCGAGGATCATGGCCAGCTCGCACGAGTGGTCGCTGAGCGGATCGCCAGTCTCGTGCGCGCTCGCGCCGCCGAAGGCCGGCCGGCCGTGCTCGGTCTGGCCACGGGTTCGACGCCGATCGGTGTGTATCGTGAGCTGATCCGCATGCACCGCGAGGAGGGGCTCAGCTTTCGCGGCGTGATCTCGTTCAACCTGGACGAGTACTACCCGATGCGCGCGGACAGCATCCATTCGTACCGCCGCTTCATGCGGGAGAATCTCTTCTCGCATGTGGACATCGATCCGGCGAACGTGCACATGCCGGACGGCACGCTCGAGCGCGGATCGATCGACGATGCCTGCCGCGAGTACGAACGCGCCATCGTGGCCGCCGGTGGTATCGATTTTCAGCTGCTCGGCATCGGCAAGACTGGTCATATCGGCTTCAACGAACCCGGCTCCGGTGAGGCGAGCCGCACCCGGCTCGTGCATCTCGACAACGTGACGCGCCTCGACGCCGCCGCGGATTTCTTCGGCGAGGAGAACGTGCCGCGCGAAGCGATCACGATGGGCATCGCCAGCATCCTCGATGCGCGCGAGATCGCGATTCTCGCGACGGGCGAGCACAAGTCCGCGATCGTGCGCCGCGCGGTCGAGGGCGAGATCGACCGCGAGGTCGCGGCGACGTTTCTCCAGCGCCACCCGGCCACGACGCTCTATCTCGATCAGGCCGCCGCCGCGGACCTCACGCGCATTGCGACCCCGTGGCTCGTCGACGAGGTGACGTGGACGACCGAGCTCGAACTCCGTGCCGTGACGTGGCTCGCGGGACGCGCACGCAAGGCCATCCTCAAGCTCACGCAGCAGGACTATGCCGAAGGGCAGCTGTCATCGCTCGTCGCCCGCCACGGGTCGCCTGGCGCCGTGAACGGCATGGTGTTCAACGCTCTTGGTGCGAAGATCCGCGGCAAGAGTAAGCTGCCACGCGGCAAGCGCACGATCTGCTTCTCGCCGCATCCGGACGACGACGTGATCTCGATGGGCGGCATCCTGCGCAAGCTGGTGGAGAACGAGAACGAGATCATCGTGGCGTACATGACGAGTGGCAATATCGCCGTGTTCGATCACGACGTGCGGCGCTACGTGGATTTCCTCGAGCGCCTGTACCAGGAACGGATCGGTGACGGTGCCGCCGTGCACGAGCTGGCGAACGTGGTGCACGCGTTCCTCGAGCGGAAGCGCCCGGGCGATGTCGACATCGCCGAGGTCCAGGACATCAAGCGGATCATCCGCGAGTCCGAGGCCGTGAGCGGCATCGAAGTCATGGGGCTCAACCGGAAGCACGCGCGGTTCCTCAACATGCCGTTCTACCAGACCGGCAAGGTGCGCAAGGATCCCATCGGGCCGGCCGACGTCGCGATCGTGGCAGCGCTGCTGCGCGAGCTGCGGCCGGACATCGTGTACGTCGCCGGTGATCTTTCCGATCCGCATGGCACGCACCGCATGTGCAAGGAGGCGATCGATGCCGCGCTCGACGAGGTGTACGGTGCCGGCTCCGCCAACCGCCCCGAGGTGTGGCTGTATCGCGGTGCGTGGCAGGAATGGCCCGTGACGGAAGCGACGGTGCTCGTACCGCTCTCGCAGGAAGAGCTCACGCGCAAGATCCAGGCGATCTTCAAGCACCAGTCGCAAAAGGATTCCGCGCCCTTCCCCGGCCAGGACGAGCGGGAGTTCTGGCAGCGTGTCGAGCAGCGCAACAAGGCGACGGCCGCACAGCTCGACGGGTTGGGGCTCGCCGAGTATTTCGCGATGGAAGCCTATGTGATCGCGTAGGACAGCGTGGCATGTTTGGTCACGTGTCTGGCACCATGTCACGCCGGCGCGGCCCGTCATGCGATGCGGTGCCGCGCCTCCTCACACTCCTGCAGACTTGCTCATGAGCGCTGGGCCTCTTGATCCCATGCCACTCGTCGTCGGCGTCGATGGCGGTGGCAGCCGCACCCGTGTCGTCCTGGCCGATGCCAACGGTACCGTCCTCGCGCGCACCGAAGGCGCTGGCAGTGCGCTCGTTCCCGGGCAGGAGTCCGCCGCGGCCGACGTGATTCGCGCGCTGATCGCGGAAGTGCTCGCGACCGCCGGACGAACGGAGACACGACCCGCGGTGTGCGTGGTGGGCGTGGCTGGCGCGGGTCAGGAGCGGGCGGCGCAGGCGCTCTGGTCGGCACTCGCGTCGCGGCGCATTGCCGACGATGTGTCCGTGCAGGCGGATGCGACGATCGCGCTCGACGATGCCTTCGGTGACTCGTCCGGCATCCTGTTGATTTCCGGCACCGGCTCCGTGGCCTTTGCGCGCGCGCCGGACGGACGGCTCGAGCGCTGCGGAGGTTGGGGCCCGCACATCGGCGACGAGGGCAGCGCAGCGTGGATGGGTGCGCGCGCGCTCAGTGTGATCTCTGCGGCGCAGGACGGCCGTGAGCCGGAGACGGCGCTCACCGGCGCGATCCTGACGGCGCTCGAACTGGAGTCGCTCGACGAACTCATTCCGTGGGCCGCCGAAGCTTCACGCGCGTCGCTCGCACTGCTTGCGCCCGTCGTGGCGCAGACTGCGTCCACGGGGGACCTGCGCGCAAACGCGCTCGTCAGCCTCTGCGTGGAGGAGCTCGTGATTCACGTGCGCACGCTCGCGCGCCGCTGCTTCGTCGACGAACGTGCGGCCATTTCGGTGGCGCTCGCCGGTGGCCAGATGACCAAGGGCTCGCTGGTGCGGAAGCGCCTGGAGCAGCGGCTCAAGAGCGCCGTGCCGGGCGCGTCGATCCGGAGCGAGGACGTGGATGCAGCAAGAGGCGCCGTGCGTCGTGCACGGCGCCTCCTGGGCGTGGAAGTCTGATCGGATAGCACAGGCGGCATGACGCACTCGCGTCATGCCGCTTGATGCCGCGTCACGCGACTCAGGCCGCGACCGGCTCCGGGTTGCCTGACAGGTCCAGCTCTCCCTCCCAGCGCGCCATCACGGCCGTCGCCAGGCAGTTGCCCATCAGGTTGATGGACGTGCGCGCCATGTCCATCACCGCGTCGACGCCGAGGATGACCGCGATGCCTTCCAACGGAAGGCCGAACTGCGTCAGCGCGCCCGACAGAATCACGAGCGATGCGCGGGGCACGGCAGCCACGCCCTTCGAGGTGAGCATGAGCGTCAGCATCATCAGCAGCTGCGTGCCGATCGGCATGTCGATGCCCGCCGCCTGCGCGACGAAGACAGATGCGATTGCGAGATAGAGCGTCGAGCCGTCGAGGTTGAACGAGTAACCCGTCGGCAGCACGAAGGCGACGATGCGGCGCGGTACGCCGAACTTCTCCATTGCCTGAATGGCCTGCGGGAACGCCGCCTCGCTGGACGCGGTGGAGAAGGCGATCAGCCATGGCGACTTGATCGAGTTCCAGAACCGCCCGATCGGGATGCGGAACAGCAAAGCGGTCGGCACGAGCACGATCAGCACGAAGATGATCAGCGCACCGTACAATGTGCCGACCAGCTTTGCGAGGTTGATCATGACGCCCAGGCCCGACTTGCCCACGGTTACGGCGATGGCCGCACCGATGCCGATCGGCGCGAAGGCCATGACGAGGCCGACGAACTTGAACATGATGTCACTGAGCGCCTGCAGCCATCCGAGGAACAGCGGCTTGGACGGCCCCTCGACCTTCGATAGCGCCACGGCGAACAGGATCGCGAAGAACACGATCTGCAGGACTTCGTTGTCGGCGGCGGCACGGAAGAAGCTCGACGGCACCGTGTGCTCGAGCACCGAGCCCCAGGTCGGTGCGCGCGTGGCCAGTTCCGCGAATTCGTCGGTCGCTGCCGTACCGGTGAGTTGCACGCCAACGCCGGGCTTGACCACGTTCACGGCAATGAGGCCGATGGCGAGCGCCAGCGTCGTCACCACTTCGAAGTAGATGATCGACCGCACCGCGAGGCGCCCGACCTTCTTCATGTCGTCGCCGTGCCCCGCGATGCCCACTACCAGCGTGGAGAACAGCAGCGGCACGATCAGCGACTTGATCATGCTGAGGAAGATGTTCGCGAACGGCTTCAACTGGACGGCTACCGTCGGCGCGAGCCAGCCGATGAGAATGCCGACGACCATCGAGATTACCACCCAGGTGGTGAAGCCGAGACCGAGGAAGCCCTTGCCCGACGTTTCCGCGGGCGTGGCGTGGGACAGTTGCGCCATGTTCAGGTCGTTGCGTGGACGTTCAGTGATCGCTCAGTGGTCGAGCGGAGGCAGGTTATCGCGCGCGTTCGCCGGGTCGCGAAGCACGGAATTGCGATACCCGTACATGAGGTAAATGGAGAGTCCGATCAGCATCCAGACCCCGAACGCCACCCAGGCGCTGCGGGGCAGCCCGCGCATCACGAACACGCACGCGCCGGCGCCCACCAGAGTCACGAACCACACGAGTGGTACGCGGAACGGACGCGGACGGTTGGGCTCGCGGATTCGCAGCACCAGCACACCGATGCATACCACGGCAAAGGCCGCGAGCGTTCCGATGTTGGTGAGGTCATACGTGGCGGCGTCGTTCGCCACCAGCGCACCGGCCGCGACCGCCACACCGGTGATGATGGTCGTTATGTGCGGCGTGCGCGTCTTCGGATGCAGCTTGGCCGCGAAGCGTGGCAGCAGGCCGTCGCGGGCCATCGCGTAGAAAATGCGCGGCTGGCCGTACTGAAAGACCAGCAGCACCGCCGCCATGGAGACGACTGCACCGGCCGACACGATCCAGCTCGCTGTCGACAGCCCGGCCAGCGTTAGTGCACGGGCCAACGGATCGCTCGACGCGAGTTCGCCATAGGGTACGAGACCAGTCGCCACGAACCCGACGATCACGTAGATGACGGTGCAGATCGCCAGACCGCCCAAGATGCCGATGGGCAGGTTGCGCTGCGGGTTCTTCGTCTCCTCGGCCGCCGTGCTGATCGCGTCGAAGCCGATGTAGGCGAAGAACACGATCGCGGCACCCTGATGAATGCCCTTGAATCCGTTGGGCGCGAACGGCTTGTAGTTCTCCGGGTTGATGTTCATCGCGCCCACCACGACGAACAGCGTGAGCACCAGCAGCTTGATCACCACCATGATGTTGTTGGCGCGCGTGCTTTCCTTCACGCCCTGCAGCAACAGGATGGTGATTGCGGCGACGATGCCGAACGCCGGCAGGTTGACGAGGATCGGGATTCCGGCAACCCGCGGCGCCGTGTCGAGCAAGCCACGCACGGCGGGATCGCTCGACGCCGTCACGACCCAGTACCCGTGCGTCATCCATCCAGGGAGATCGATACCGAAGCCCGAGAGCAGCGACACGAAATACCCGGACCACGCGATAGCGACGGCGACATTGCCGACCGCATACTCGAGAATCAACGCCCACCCGACGATCCACGCCACGATCTCACCGAGCGTGGCGTACGAGTAGGCGTACGCACTGCCTGCCTGCGGAATCATCGACGCGAGCTCGGCATAGCAGAGCGCCGCGAGTCCACACACTGCGCCGAGCAGGATGAACGACAGCACGAGCGCGGGGCCGGCACCGTAGCGAACCACGGTGCCGTCGGCGAGCGTCTCGCCCGCCGCCGCCGTGCCGAGCGACGAGAAGATCCCGGCACCGATCACCGCGCCGATCGCCAGCATGACGAGGTCGCCGGCGCCGAGGGTGCGCTTCATCCCGCCCTCGGTTTCCGCGAGGATCGGCTTCCGAATGAACAATCCCATGTGAGACCGGTCGGTGTGGAGGCGTCGCCTAGATGAACATCGGGGCCAGCACGAGCGTGATCGTCGCGAGCAGCTTGATCAACACGTGCAGCGACGGACCGGCAGTGTCCTTGAACGGGTCGCCGACGGTGTCACCTACCACGGCCGCCTTGTGCGCATCGGACTTCTTGCCGCCGTACGCACCCGTCTCGATGTACTTCTTGGCGTTGTCCCACGCGCCACCACCGTTGTTCAGGAAGATGGCCATCAGGATACCCACCACCGTCGCGATCATCAGGAAGCCCGCGACTGCCTCGGCGCCCAGGAATTCGTTCGGGCCGCTGAGGTACTTGAAGATCACGCCCACGCCGACCGGGAATGCGAGCACCAGTGCACCCGGCAGGATCATCGCCTTGAGCGCGCCCACCGTCACGATGTCGACGCACGCCGCGTAATCCGGCTCGTCGGTCCCGAGCATGATGCCCGGCTTCTCCTTGAACTGGCGGCGCACTTCGGTGATGACGCTCTGTGCCGCCTTGGACACGGCCGTCATCGCGAGCGATGAGAACCAGAACACCAGCATGCCGCCGATCAGCGCGCTCACGAATACCTGTGGCTTGCTCAGGTCGACGTTGAGCGTCTGGCCCGTGTAGTTGCGCACTTCGTCGAGATAGGCCGAGAACAGCAGGAAGGCTGCGAGTGCCGCCGATCCGATGGCGTAGCCCTTCGTGAGCGCCTTCGTGGTGTTGCCGACTGCATCGAGCTTGTCCGTTTTGTTGCGGATGGCTTCCGGCTGCTGCGACATCTCGACGATGCCACCGGCGTTGTCCGTGATCGGGCCGAAGACGTCCATCGCGAGGATGTAGCCCGCGGTGCCGAGCATGCCCATCGTCGCGACGGCGGTGCCGAACAGGCCACCTGCCGGGAGGCCGTCGATGGTGATGCCGCTGGCGCGTCCGAGCATGAAGCTCGAGACCAGCGCGATGCCGATCGTGAACACCGGCAACACCGTCGACTCCATGCCGACCGCGAGACCCATGATGATGTTGGTCGCCGGGCCCGTCTGCGATGCGTCCGCGATGGAGAGCACCGGGCGGTAGCGGTACTCGGTGTAGTACTGCGTGATGAAAACGAACGCGATCGACGTAACGATGCCGACCATGGCGCACGCGAAGTAGTACATCCACGCATCCGGCGCCCCCGGCGTCACCAGCAGCCAGCGGCAGGCGAAGAAGAACGACACGCTGACGAGGGCAGCGGTGATGTAGTAGCCGCGGTTGAGCGCCTTCATCGGGTCGGCGTCCTCCGTGGTGCTCACCGACATGACGCCGATGATCGAGCAGAGTAGCCCGAGCGTGCCGACGACGAGCGGGAACAGAATGCCCGCGAGGCCGAACGACTGGTACAGGATGACGCCGAGGATCATCGCGCCGATGTTCTCGGCCGCCGTCGACTCGAACAGGTCGGCGCCACGGCCGGCGCAGTCGCCGACGTTGTCACCGACGAGGTCCGCGATCACGGCGGGGTTACGGGGATCGTCTTCCGGGATACCGGCTTCGACTTTGCCCACGAGGTCCGCGCCGACGTCGGCGGCCTTCGTGTAGATACCGCCGCCGAGCTGCGCGAAGAGCGCGACGAAGCTGGCGCCGAATCCATAGCCGACGATGAGGAACGGAATGCGCGTGGCCCACGTGTCCGCGTCGATGCCGACCGGCGCGAGCAGCGTCATCACGGCGAACAAACCACCGACGCCCAGCAATGACATCGACACCGTGAACAGTCCCGACACCGCGCCACCGCGAAGCGCCGTCTGCAACGCCGCATTGAGCGATGTCATGGCGGCTGCTGCGACGCGGATGTTGGTGCGGATGGACACCCACATGCCCATGTAGCCGGCGATGCCGGACGACAGCGCACCGAGCAGGAACGAGAACACGACGAAGAGTGCGAAGATCTTCGGGTCGTCGACCGGATCGGTGGCGTTGGCCTCGCGCAGCAGCCCGTAGCCGACGCCGAGCACGACGGCGACGAGGACGGCCAGCATGGCGATGGTCTTGTTCTGCCGGCGCAGGTACGCCTCGGCGCCGACCTGAATGGCGTTCGAGATCTTCTGCATGGCAGGTGTTCCACGGTCGCGGGCGAGCACCCAGCGTGCGAGGAACACCGCGAACACGAGGGCGAACGCACAGCCGCCCAAGACGATGGACAACAGGAGGGACTGCGTGGGTATCATGATGAGTGCGAGTGGTCGGTCATGGCGAGACGCGGGAAGGCAACATCGAGAACTGCGAGAGAGCGGGACTGCGTGAACAACTGCCTGAACAACTGCGGGGTGCTACGCGGTGGCGGTCCTCCGCCACAGGAAGTACACAGGGACGCCGAACAGCACGACGACGAGGCCGGAGATCGCCTGCACGCGCGTCTTGTCGGCGATCAGCAGGATGATCGCGACCGCCGACGCCAGCACGATGTAGAGCGCGGGGAGCACGGGGTATCCGATCGCGCGATACGGGCGCTCGGCATCCGGATACTTGTTGCGGAGCACGAACAGGCCGATCGTCGTGAGCGCGTAGAACACGAGGGCGGCAAAGATGACGTAGTCGAGCAGCTGCCCATACGTGCCGGTGAGACAGAGGAGCGACGTCCACACCGCCTGTGCGTACAGCGCGCCTGCGGGCACGCCCCGCGTGTTGAGATTGCCGGCGCCCTTGAAGAACAGTCCATCGCGCGCCATCGCCCAGTACACGCGCGACCCGGCGAGAATGAGACCGTTGTTGCAGCCGAAGGTCGAGATCAGAATGGCAATGGCCATGAGCGTACCGCCGCTCGCGCCGAAGATCACTTCGGCCGCTGCCGTACCCACCCGATCCTGTGTCGCGTGCGTGGTGCCGCGCTCCAGCACCGTCGCCCCGTCCGCAATACCGGCGAACGGCAGGACGTTCAGGTACGCGACGTTCGCCAGCACGTAGAGCATCGTGACGAGGCCGGTGCCGAGCACCAGTGCAAGCGGCAGATTCCTTTTCGGGTTCTGCACTTCGGCGGCCGCGAACGTGACGTTGTTCCACGCGTCGCTCGAGAAGAGTGAGCCGACGAGGGCGCTGCCGAAGGCGATGGTGAAGGCACCCGTCCAGTCGATCGTACCGACGAAGCGCGATGCATCGAAGTTGGCGGCGAGTGCTGTCGCATTGCGACCGATCGTGAGCCCCAGGATGATCAGCAGCGCGAGGGCGCCCGTCTTGATCACGGTGAGGCTCGTCTGCACGGTCTTGCCTTCGCGGACGCCGCGCAGGTTGATCAGAGTCAGCACCCACACCGAGATCAGCGCGATGAGACGTTGCGGGGTGAGACCGAGCTGGATGGCCTGTGCCGGGTCGGTACAGCCCATGGCCGCGAGGCACACGTCGGCCTGCGGAAACCACGCGAACCGGTCGGGCGTTATGGTGGGCCAGAGCACGCCAAGGAAGCGTCCGAACGCGACGGCGACGGCAGCGATGGTACCGGTCTGGATCACGACGAACAGCGTCCAGCCGTACAGGAAGCCCGTGAGCGGCCCCATGGCTTCCCGCAGGAAGACGTACTGGCCGCCGGCTCGCGGGTACATCGCGGCGAGCTCGCCGTAGGCCAGCGCGCCCAGCATGGTCATGATGCCCGTGAGCACCCACGCAGCCAGCAACATCGCGGGGGATCCCACCGTTCGGCCGATATCGGCGGAGACGATGAAGATCCCGGAGCCGATCATCGAGCCCGCGACGAGCATCGTCGCGTCGGTCAATGTCAGCGCCTTGACGAACTCGGATGACGACCCGGTCGCATCCCGCGAAGCGGCCACAGAGGTTCCGGACAGGTTATATGGAGGGGTCCGCCGGCGCGCGGGGAGGGACAGTGCACTGCCGGGGTGTAACGACGGCTCAAGCTACTGGCGTGCACTCGGCAGAGCCAGAGCAGCCCCGGCGCGAAG